>NZ_BCUF01000043.1 GCF_001591145.1 Vibrio harveyi NBRC 15634 = ATCC 14126 = KCTC 12724
CAATCGTGTTCCTTCCTAGTTATGATTCGCCGTGATCATTATTGATCTCGACGCGCCAGAAATTGTTATTTTATGCGCCAACGCCTGTTAGCGCAATATTTGGACGCATTGATCTTTAAAAAAAGCTGGACTTTTTTTCAGCTCAAAGCGTTTTAATTAGTAACCACGGTCTGCAATGATTTTATCTGCGAAGTTTTTCGGTACTTCAGCGTACTCGTTAAACTCCATAGAGTAAGACGCACGGCCTTGAGTTGCAGAACGTAGGTCAGTTGCGTAACCAAACATCTCAGATAGTGGAACTTGAGCACGAATGATCTTAAGACCAGCCACACCTTCATCCATACCTTCGATCATACCGCGGCGGCGGTTTAGGTCACCAACAACGTCACCCATCCAATCTTCCGGCGTAGTTACTTCAACATTCATCATTGGTTCTAGAATCACAGGTTGTGCTTCTAGTGCACCTTTCTTGAATGCCATCGAGCCAGCGATCTTGAACGCCATCTCGCTTGAGTCAACATCGTGGTAAGAACCGTCAAATAGTGTTGCTTTAATATCTAGAACAGGGTAACCCGCTAGAACACCACTATTCATTTGTTCTTCGATACCTTTCGATACCGAGCTGATGTATTCCTTAGGAACCACACCACCCACAATCTCGTCTACGAATACGAAACCTTCACCAGGCTCTGAAGGTTCAAGTTTGATCCATACGTGACCGTATTGACCGCGACCGCCAGATTGACGAACGAACTTGCCTTCTACTTCCGCTTTACCACGAATGGTTTCACGGTAAGCAACCTGAGGTTTACCAACGTTACAGTCAACGCTGAATTCACGCTTCATACGGTCAACGATGATATCTAGGTGAAGCTCACCCATACCAGAGATCAGAGTCTGACCTGTTTCGTCATCCGTTTCCACGCGGAATGATGGGTCTTCCGCTGCCAGTTTACCTAGCGCGATACCCATTTTCTCTTGGTCTGCTTTAGAACGAGGTTCTACAGCGATCTGAATTACAGGTTCAGGGAATTCCATGCGTTCTAGAATCACTTTGTGGTTCTGGTCACATAGTGTGTCACCTGTTGTAACGTCTTTCAGACCGATAGCAGCTGCGATATCACCAGCGCGAACTTCTTTTACTTCTTCACGCTTGTTCGCATGCATCTGAACGATACGACCGAAACGCTCTTTCTTGTCTTTTACTGAGTTGTAAACAGCATCACCTGAGTTCACAACACCTGAGTAAACGCGCATGAAAGTTAGTGTGCCCACGAATGGGTCAGTCGCGATCTTGAATGCTAGTGCTGAGAACGGTTCGTTGTCGTCTGCGTGACGCTCAACTTCGTTCTCTCTTTCGTCGATACCTTTAATTGCAGGTACGTCGATTGGCGATGGCAAGAACTCGATCACTGCGTCTAGTACTGCTTGAACACCTTTATTTTTGAACGCACTACCACAAGTAGCCAGTACGATTTCGTTGTTTAGTGTACGAGTACGTAGAGCTTGTTTGATCTCTGCTTCAGACAGTTCACCTTCTTCAAGGTACTTGTCCATTAGCTCTTCAGTTGCTTCTGCTGCCGCTTCAACTAGGTTGTTGCGCCATTCTTCTGCAAGCTCTTGCATTTCAGCTGGAATTTCGTCGTATGTGAACGACATACCTTGGTCAGCTTCATTCCAGTTGATCATCTTCATCTTGATAAGGTCGATAACACCACGGAAATCATCTTCTGCACCAACGTTCAGTTGGATTGGAACAGGATTCGCACCAAGACGGTTTTTAATTTGGTCCACAACGCGTAGGAAGTCAGCGCCTGCACGGTCCATCTTGTTAACAAATACCATACGTGGAACGTGGTACTTGTCAGCTTGACGCCATACAGTTTCAGACTGAGGTTCAACACCAGATGAACCACAGAACACAACAACTGCACCATCAAGTACGCGTAGAGAACGCTCTACTTCGATAGTAAAGTCAACGTGTCCAGGGGTGTCGATGATGTTAACGCGGTGCTCTTGGAATTGTGCTTCCATACCACGCCAGAAGGTAGTAGTCGCCGCAGACGTGATTGTGATACCACGTTCTTGCTCCTGCTCCATCCAGTCCATGGTTGCTGCGCCATCGTGAACTTCACCGATTTTATGAGACAGACCAGTGTAGAACAGAATACGTTCAGTAGTGGTTGTTTTACCTGCATCTACGTGAGCACAGATACCGATATTACGGTAGCGCTCAATAGGAGTTTTGCGAGCCACGATTGAATCCTCTTAACTTAGAGATAGGGACTATTGCTATAACTAAAAAATGCTATCCCCTAGATATAGCAATAGTTCCTAGCATAGGCATAGGAACTAAAGAAGTGCTGCAAGGAACCTTGCAGCACTGAAAAGGTATTACCAACGGTAATGAGCGAACGCTTTGTTTGCGTCAGCCATGCGGTGAACGTCTTCACGTTTCTTAACCGCAGTACCTTTGTTCTCAGACGCGTCTAGCATTTCAGCAGCTAGGCGTTGAGCCATAGATTTTTCACCACGCTTACGCGCAGCTTCAACCAACCAACGCATAGCAAGTGCGTTACGGCGAACCGGACGTACTTCTACAGGTACTTGGTAAGTTGAACCACCTACACGGCGAGATTTAACTTCTACCGCTGGGCGAACATTTTCAAGAGCTTCTTCAAAAATAGCTAAGTGGTCTTTACCAGACTTTTCAGCCATAGAATCTAGTGCAGTGTAAACGATTTTTTCTGCAGTAGATTTTTTACCGTCAACCATTAGGATGTTAACGAATTTTGCCAGCAGTTCAGATTTGAACTTTGGATCTGGAAGGATCTTACGCTGACCAATGACGCGACGACGTGGCATGGATTTTCTCCGTTGTCTTCTTCAGGTTTTATCCAAAACTTTTCAGTTTTTTCAAAAAATTAAAAATAATTTAGTGTTTGGCCTTACTTAACGGAATCCATTAAGACTTAGGACGCTTCACACCGTACTTAGAACGACCTTGTTTACGGTCGTTAACGCCAGCACAGTCAAGTGCACCGCGAACAGTGTGGTAACGTACACCCGGAAGGTCTTTTACACGACCGCCACGGATTAGTACAACACTGTGCTCTTGAAGGTTGTGACCTTCACCGCCGATGTACGATGTAACTTCGAAGCCGTTTGTCAGACGTACACGACAAACTTTACGAAGTGCTGAGTTAGGTTTTTTAGGTGTAGTAGTGTAAACACGAGTACATACACCACGTTTTTGTGGGCACGCTTCTAGTGCAGGCACGTTGCTTTTAACAACTTGCTTTGCACGTGGCTTACGTACCAACTGGTTAATAGTTGCCATTAACTAGCTCCTGATTTACTTGAAAGTAAGCTTTGTGAAAAATCTATCCCTAACAGCGGTTGGCAGTTAGGGACGCAAAATTCTATGCAGCAGTGAGAGGTGTGTCAAGAAATATACGGATCTTTTTTGTTCAATTAGGGCAATTAATCCGTAAAGCTCAATCGACAGGAAAGAAGGGTTAATCCCAAGTCAGAGATTTGGCTTGTTTTGCTGTTAGTTCAACAAAGCCAGCATAGCCAATCACCTCAATAGATGGGCTGATACGATTGCTCATGCCGCGGGCTTCAATATCGCTTTGCAGCGCAAACATTGATGGACCTTTTACCTTGCTGAATGCCTTATGCTGAGGGTTCGCAGCGTACACGGCATCTTCAATCAACAAGACATCATCTTGCTCACTGTACAGTGCCATTGCATCGTCTAATGCAGCTACGGATTTGATGATATGTAACATGGCTTCCTCAGAATGACAGCAGTTTGCCCGCTTGTTGCAGTTGAGCTTTTAGTTGCTCTGTATTTAGCGCCTCTGCATCAATGACTAAATCGGCTTGAGCCAAGCCACGCTCGGCAAGCGAATCGGCACAAACAAACACTTGCTCAATGTCGTACAAGTCGAACAACTTCAGCATTGGTGCGTAGTCTTTGCTTAATATGCCTTTAGGCTCTTGTCCAAGCAGTAACTGATACACACCATCCCCAACAAATAGAACGGTGATGTCTTCACAGTACGCAGACGCTGCTAACAGCGCATCCACACCTTCACGCCCTGCATTGTTACCATGAGGCGCGCTACGAAATAGGTAAGTTAACTGACTCAAAACTGCACCACTCTATCTTGCGTTAACATGGCTTCGGCTAAGCTCCCCAAACCGGCTTGCTCGAACCCTGTCGCTAGGTTGTTCTGCTCAAGACCATGTTGATTCGCCTCATCTTCGCTGATGATGCCGCGACGCAAAGCGGCTGCTACGCAGGTTTCCAGACGAACATCGTGTTGCTGTGCGAGTGATTGCCATGCTTTGGTTAGGTCAAACTCGTCGTTGGCAGGCACGCTCAAAGCCGTACCATTGGTGACGCCATCTTGGTAAAAGAACACACTCACCAAAGTATGTCCTTGTTCAATTACTGCTTGTGCGAATTGATATGCGCTGCGCGCCGATTGACTGCCGTAAACCGGGCCGTTCACTACCAGCGTGTAAGTTAATCCACTCACGCTTATTCGTCCTCAGTCTTACGCTGACGAATGTATAGGTAAACGGTGTGTTTAGAGATATTCAGGCGATCTGCGACACGGTTGATAGCGTCTTTGATATCGAAAATACCTTTGTCGTACAGTTCCATCACTATCTGACGGTTCTTGGTATTGTTCGATACCGATTTATCGGCGTTGATCTCTTCAATCGTACGCTCAACCGTTTGGTCTACGAGTTCTTCAACATCACTTGCGAAGTTAACGGATGACGCCGCTTCTTTCGCTTCTTGCGTTGGCATGAAAGATTGCAGCACTTGAGAGAAAGGCGCATCAAGGTTGACGTTGATACAAAGCAAACCAATCACACGGTTTTCGCCGTTACGAATAGCAACGGTGATCGACTTCATTAATACGCCGCCTTTAGCGCGGGTGAAGTACGAACGTGAGAAGTTACGCTCAGAACCTTCGATGTCTTTCAGCATCTTAAGTGCTAAGTCAGTGATAGGAGAACCTACCTGACGACCGGTGTTCTCACCGTTAGCGATTTTGATTGCAGAGGTATTGAGGTCTTCCAGTGAGTGAAGAACGATCTCACAGAACGGACCAATAAGACTGGCAATGCCGTCAACGACCGCTTCGTAAGATCTCAAGATGATTTTATCGTGCTCGGTAAATGGCATCACGTTGACAGATTCCATTTCGAGCAACATTTCCGCATTTATTGTTTCTGTAGTTGTCATAAGCCTTCGAGCGAAAAATCAACAAATTGGTGTAAGTTTATCAGAAAATTTGAAAGGCAACCTAGCAAACTCACCAACTAGTGACCTAGAACAAAAAAGGCCCGTAAAACGGACCTTTTTTCATCGAGTTATCGCTAAGGATAATTATTGAGCAGCGTTGTCGTTCTCAATTTTTAGTAGCTCAACTTCGAATACTAGCGTTGAGTTAGCAGGAATGCTCGGTGTGTCTTGGTCACCGTATGCTAGCTCTGGCGGGATAACGAATTTGAACTTAGAACCTACAGGCATTAGCTGAACACCTTCAGTCCAACCTGGGATTACGCGGTTTAGTGGGAACGTTGCTGGTTCGCCACGATCGTAAGAGCTGTCGAATTGAGTACCGTCGATCAGAGTACCTTTGTAGTGTACTTGAACTGTGTCGGTGTCTTTTGGCTTCTCGCCTTCAGCCGGTGTTTCAACTTTGTATAGAAGACCAGATTCTGTCTTCACTACGCCTTCTTGCTTCTCGAATTCCGCACGGAAGTCATCACCAGCTTTCTTCGCTTCAGCTGCTTTCTCAGCCGCTTGCTTTTGCATAGTTTCTGCAACACGCTTGTCTAGAGATTCTAGAGCGGCACGAGTTTCTTCTTCGTTTAGCGCTGCTTTATCTTTAAATACGTCTTCGATACCTTTAAGAACTAGGTCTTTGTTTAGGTTGATGCCAATTTCGCTTGGTTTTTCAATGCTAGTGCTTAGGTAGTTAGCAAATGAAACACCGATCGCGTAAGCCGCTTTGTCATCGTCTGTTTTAAAGTGAACTGCTTTACCAGTCTCTGCTTGAACTTGTTCTGCTTGAGGTGCTGCTTCTGGTTTTGTTTCTTCTTTTTGACAACCTACCGCTAGCATTACTGTTGCAGCAAGTAGCGACACTTTTAAAACTGATTTCATTAAATTCTCCCAATAATGGCTTAGCCACTGGTTGTTGTGCACAAATCTTCTATGAGACTAGTGAAGACAATCGTTATACCAATATACTAGCTATATGTCTTAAGACACAAACCGGATTATTAGATGTGATGCAAAGAATTTCTCATTTATTCCTATATTTAATTGTCATCACCACGTTAAATGGATGCTTTTTTACCGATCGTGATGTTCAACGTTGGTCACTCGAACCACAAGGTTCCACCAGCTTTGCGCTCAGCCGAGATGGTCGATTTGCGCTGCTGTACTCCAAAGAGCACCAATTGGTTCTTTGGGATTTGGAGCAAAACAAACAACTCGCAAAGCTGGGTGAACTCGATCAAGCCGCCAACGTGGTCTCCCATATTCGCATTTCAGACAATGGTCGTTATGCAGTCACAGCAAGCCAAATGAACTTCGCTGTGTGGGATCTCGGATGGACTCAAGCTGAAGGGCTGTGGTCTATCGATGACGCGCTGATTCGAGACGTTGATATCACCAGTAACGGTGAACAGGTATTACTTGGACTGTCCAACGGTAAAGCGATTTACGTCAACTTAGTCACTGGTCGTCGGCTAGAGTTCCTTGCGCACCAAGAAAAAGTCAATTCTGTCGCTATCTCGCCCAACGGTCGCTTCGCTCTCACAGGTGGCAACGACTACAAAGCGTATCTGTGGGATACCGAAACAGGGCTGGTATTGCGTACCTTTGAGCACGACCAACGCGTAGTCAGAGTCGCTTTACAGAGAGATGGCAAACTGGCCATGACCTCAGACGGTGGCAACCAAGCCATCATCTGGAATTTAGAGACGGGTGAAGAAGTCACGCAACTGAGCAGTTGGTCTCGTCAGTTAATCTTTTCGACGGCGCGCTTCTCCGATGATGGCAGCTTGTTAGTAACTGGCACACCTTCAGGTCGTGTGATGGTGTGGGATACCCAGACCGGCAAACGCGTCGATGGATTTGAAGTTGAGCCGAAAAAAGATACTCGCCCTCCCCGCGCGGTCGTGTATGATGCAGCCTTTGATTCCAAGCAACGTGTAATTACTGCCACTTCTGCGGGCATTGCCCAAGCTTGGCAGCTAGAGAACGGATCATGACAGATAAAATCATTCAGCAATTGGAAGCACGCATCAATGACTTAGAATGTCAGCTTGCGTTCCAAGAACAGACTATTGAAGATCTGAACGGCGCCTTGTCGCAGCAACAACTGCAAATTACCAAGATGCTCGATCAGATGAAATATGTGGTAGGTAAAGTGAAAAATATGGACTCGTCGAATTTAGCCGATCCGTCAGAAGAAACCCCACCACCGCATTATTAAAATGCAAGCTCAAATAGCATAAGCCCAGAACGTGTTCTGGGCTTTGTTGTATTCGCAACTTAAAAATGTTGCTTAGGAATGAGCGGGACGAAATTATTCGTCTGCGTAGATTTTAACGGTCAGCTCGCCTTGTGTATTGATGCCAGCTCGGTACATGCCAGAACTGTTCATCGCAAAGTGCAGCTCACCTTTAGCATCAATTGCAATCAAACCACCTTCGCCGCCCATTGCTTTTAAATCACCCTGAATAATGTGTTCGCACGCCGTATGAACGTCTTCTTGCAAATAACGCATGCGTGCTGCAACGTCTTCCGCAACACGTTTACGAATAAAGAACTCACCGACGCCCGTAGTGGAAACCGCGACGACACCATTCTCTGCCACCGTACCACAACCAATCAGAGCGGAGTCTCCCACTCGACCGTATTTCTTGTTGGTCACGCCACCAGTACTGGTGGCAGCGGCTAAGTTGCCTTGCTGGTCCAAAGCCACCGCACCAACCGTACCGTGCTTACGATCATCTGGGTAACGAGATTCCGACAGAGCAAACAGTCCTTTCTCACGCATAGACAGCAACTGCTCATAGCGGCGATCGGTAAAGAAGTAATCCTGCTCGGTGTACTCATGACCTTGTTCAAAAGCAAACTTCTCTGCGCCCTCGCCCACCAACAATACATGGTTGCTGTTTCGCATCACGTCATGAGCGAGTTCAATGGGGTTTCTGATATGACGCACCCCAGCGACTGCCCCTGCGGCTTGATGTCGACCATCCATCACAGAGGCATCCATTTCGACCATCTCGTTATGGGTCAGTACCGAGCCTTTACCCGCATTAAAATTAGGAGAGTCTTCCAGCACTTTCACTGCCGCCACGACCGCATCTATGGCTTCACCACCTGTTGCTAGGATTTGATGCCCCGCTTTTACCGCAGCTTCTAAATCCGCCAAGATGGATTGTTGCAGTTCGTCACTCATCTGTTCACGCAAGATAGTGCCTGCACCGCCATGAATGGCAATCGAGAAAGGTTTCGTCATCGCTTTGTCCAACTGTTATTCCTTGTATGATTGGCACTACACCCCAGATAGACAAAAAGCGCAAGTTGAAACCTCAACTTGCGCTTTTTAAAGCTTTGCTAGATAGCGTTATCTAGTGAAGAGCGTGCGATTAGTGAGAACCGCAACCGCCGCCGCCACAACATTCGTGGTCGTCAGCTTTTTCTTCGCCACCGCAGCAGCCGCCTTCGTGATCGTGGTCGTGACCGCCACAACAGCCACCACCTTGGTGGATGTGACCGTGTTCGATCTCTTCAGCTGTCGCTTCACGAGTAGCCATAACTTCTACTTCGAAAGTTAGTGTTTGACCAGCTAGCATGTGGTTGCCGTCTACAACAACTTCGTCGCCGTCTACTTCAGTTACTTCTACAGGGATTGGACCTTGGTCAGTATCTGCTAGAAAACGCATGCCAACTTCGATTTGGTCAACGCCTTGGAATACGTCTGCAGGAACACGTTGCACTAGTGCATCGTTGTGGTCGCCGTACGCATCTTCAGGAGCTACTGTTACTGAGAACTTGTCGCCAGCCACTTTACCTTCTAGTTCTTTCTCAAGACCAGTGATTAGGTTGTTGTGACCGTGAAGGTAATCAAGAGGTGCTTCAGAAGTTGATTGATCAACAACAACACCGTCTTCCAACATTACTTTGTATGCAAGGCTTGCAACAACGTTCTTTTCAATTTTCATACTAACTCCAGGGAGATTAATTGACCTAACCAGAATGGGGTTAAGTACCGAGATGATAGTATTATGGGGATCAATTAACGAAGTTCAATTACTCAGGCTTAAAAATCCCGATCATTTCTTGTTCTGAGTGTTTATTTTTTTCTACAGATTGCGGTTTACGCTGCTCGGTATAATCGCAGTCGACACACTCAACCAGCTCAATGTTGTTATCAATCCACCAGCGCAGAGTATCTTGCTGACTGCATTGCGGGCAGCTTGCACCCGCGATAAAACGTTTCTTGGCTTTCACTTTTGTTCCTTTTCCCGCCTAATGCTGCGCGGGTACTACTTCCAATGATTTGGCGACTGTTGGTCGCTTTCCATTTCACGACCGAAGATTTCTTCTAGTTCTTTACGTGCTTCTTTCGAGCGTTGAGCGAGCTCTTTATCCTCATTATGCTGAGGCAATAAGTCTTTGAGCATAGCATTATCTAGCTTGCGAAAATGTGCTTCTGCCCGCTTTGCTTGATACGGGTGCATGCCTAATTCTACGAGCGCTTGGCGACCTAGATCTAATGCGCCTAAAAAGGTTTCTCGCGAGTAATTTTGCACGCCGTGGTTCATTAACTGGTAGGCTTCTACGCGGCTGCGAGCACGGGCAAGGATCTTCAACTTCGGAAAGTGCGCACGGCAAATGTCGACAATCGCCATCACCTCATCTGGTGAGTCGGTACAGATCACTAAGGCTTCTGCTTTATCCGCTCCCGCGGCGCGTAACAAATCAATCTGAGTCGCATCACCATAAAACACCTTATAACCGTATTTACGCAGCAAGTGGATTTGGCTCGCGTCACTTTCTAGTACTGTTACTTTGATCTTGTTGGCGTACATCAGGCGTCCAACAATCTGACCAAAACGACCAAAGCCTGCGATGATCACTCGTGGTCGACGATCCACCACATTGGTCGTGACGCTCTCTTCTTCTTGGTTAAGCGTGTGCGCAAACCATTTTTTCTGTCCCATGAGCAGCAGCGGCGTGGTCACCATCGACAAGCTCACCACCACCAACAAAAAGGCAACTTGCTCCTTGGTTAAGATACCTTCTTGGCTTGCCGCGGTGAAAATCACAAACGCAAACTCACCACCTTGGCTCAAAATCGCTGCCATACGACTGCGCGACTTCGCACGAACTCGAGCAGTGCGAGCCAAAACATACAGAACCAAACCTTTGACCACCACAAGAGCAATCACGGCACCAATAATTGCGAACGGTTGCAAGGCTAATAAACCAAGATTCACTGCCATACCCACAGCAATAAAGAACAAGCCAAGCAGTAGACCTTTAAACGGTTCAATCGCGATTTCTAGTTCATGACGGTATTCACTTTCTGCCAGTAACACACCCGCTAAGAAAGTACCGAGTGCCATCGACAGCCCCAGCTTTTGCATCGCAACAGAAATGCCAAGTACGACTAGGAGGGCGGCAACGGTGAAGAGTTCTCGCACACCACTCATCACCACAAAACGGAACAGAGGACGTAAGAGGAAATGACCGCCAACTAATAACGCAACCACACTGCCTAACACCCAAATAGCATCTAACCAATCACCGCCGCTTTGACCACCGGCGAGTAATGGCAGCATGGCGAGCATCGGGATGACGGCAATATCTTGGAACAGCAGCACCGCAAAACCCGATTGTCCGGTTTCCGTACCGGCTTGCCCCTGTTCTTCGATCACTTTTAGTGCAATCGCGGTGGACGAGAGTGCCAAGCCCATACCGATCACTAAGCTCACTTGCATGCTCAATCCAAACAGGCTGACGATGCTGCCTATCACCGCCGTGGTAACAATAACTTGGGCACCACCCAGACCGAGGATTGGTCCGCGCATCTGCCATAACTTTTTGGGGTTCAGTTCCAAACCAATTAAGAACAGCAGCAACACCACCCCGAGTTCGGCGAAGTGGAGAATCGCGTCCACATCACTGATTAACCCCAGCCCCCAAGGACCAATTAGAACGCCTGCAATCAGGTAGCCAAGCACAGAGCCCAGACCAAGTCGCTGGGCAATCGGCACTGCAATAACGGCAGCAGAAAGGAATACCACACTACTTTGAAGAAACTCACTGGTTATCGCCATGGTAACCTCCTTGCTCATCCCACTCTCTCAGGGGGTTGTTCAGCCATTGACGATATTGTTCAGCATGCTGATAACGTTCGATGTCCGATACATTGCGCGACCAGTACAGCACTAAAGGCTCAATCCAATGCATCTGACATAAAGCGGCAGTCAGTTCAAACGGTTGTAGAATTTGCTCAAGTGGGTATTTGTTGTAACCCATCGGGCTGAACGCATCCTCTTTACCGCCAGTAGTGATCACACTGCGCCAGTACTTACCCGCTAATGCGCTACCATCACCGAACGCAAAACCTTTGCCCAACACACGATCCATCCATTCTTTCAACAGTGCAGGACAGGAATACATATAGAGAGGATGATGAAAAACGATCACATCATGCGACATCAGCAGATCGTGTTCGTAGTTCACATCAATAAAGAAATCAGGGTACGCGCCATAAAGATCGTGCACGGTGACATGACCCAGTGATTCGATTTTTTTAATCATCACTTGGTTGGCAATGGAGTTTTGCGGTTCTGGGTGAGCATAAATAACCAGAACCCTCGGAGGAATGGGCGTAGCAACAGCCAAATGGTCGTCCTTGTGTTGATTTCTCAGGGAAAATTATCGTTATCAGTTTGTTATACTTTTTTGTATAGCATAATGCAATTAAAGCGCAGAGATCGACTTTTCCCGCCAATACCCCTACTATTCACCGCGAGATCAACGACCAAGAAACGCGCACTGCGCAAAGTGAATTAAAACTCTATGATTACCTTCTCTGATATTCAGTTACTGCGTGGCGGTAAACCTCTTTTAGACCAAGCTTCTGCAACCATTCACCCAGGCGACAAAGTGGGTCTGGTTGGTAAAAATGGCTGTGGTAAATCAACTCTGTTTGCCCTACTAAAAGATGAACTGTCGATTGATGCAGGCTCATTTAGCCAACCTCAACATTGGGAGTTGGCATGGGTAGCACAGGAAACCCCTGCACTAGACCGCAGCGCAATTGAATACGTTATTGATGGTGATCGTGAGTTCCGTGATCTTGAAGCTCAACTGGCGATCGCCGAAGAGAAAGACAACGGCACCTTAGTTGCGGAGATCCACGGCAAAATTGAAACCATTGGCGGTTACAGCATTCGCGCACGTGCTGCCGAACTGCTTGATGGTCTGGGCTTTAGCCAAGAGCAAATGAGTTGGAACCTGACTCAGTTCTCGGGTGGTTGGCGTATGCGCCTTAACTTGGCTCAAGCGCTATTGTGTCGTTCTGATCTACTGTTACTCGACGAACCAACCAACCACTTGGATTTGGACGCGGTAATGTGGCTAGAGCGCTGGCTACAAAACTACCCTGGTACGCTGATTCTGATCTCGCACGACCGTGACTTCTTGGACCCGATCGTTGGTCGTATCGTTCACATCGAAAACCAGCAGCTGAACGAATACACGGGTAACTACTCGTCATTCGAAAACCAACGCGCACAAAAAATGGTGCTGCAACAGGCGATGTTCGAGAAGCAACAGAAACAGATGTCGCACATGCAAAGCTACATTGACCGCTTCCGTTACAAAGCATCAAAAGCGCGCCAAGCACAAAGCCGTATTAAAGCGCTGGAGCGTATGGAGAAGGTACTGCCAGCGCAGTTCGATAACCCATTTAGTTTCCAGTTCCGCGATCCTGCAGCCCTACCAAACCCAATCATGATGATGGATGAAGTATCGGCAGGCTACGGTGACAACCTGATCTTAGAGAAGATCCGCCTTAACTTAGTGCCGGGCAGCCGTATTGGTCTACTTGGTCGTAACGGCGCGGGTAAATCAACCTTGATCAAATTGCTGTCTGGTGAGCTCAAAGCGCAAGGCGGCGATCTCACTTATTCACAAGGCGTGAAGATCGGTTACTTCGCTCAGCACCAACTAGAAACACTGCACCCAGAAGAAACACCGCTGCAGCACATGATGCAAATCGCACCAGATCAAACCGAGCAGCAGCTACGTGATTATCTAGGTAGCTTTGGTTTCCAAGGTGATAAAGCGCTTGAGAAAGTCGCACCGTTTTCAGGTGGTGAGAAAGCACGTTTGGTATTGGCATTAATTGTGTGGCAGAAACCGAACCTATTGCTACTCGATGAACCGACCAACCACTTGGACTTGGACATGCGCCAAGCACTGACCATGGCACTGCAAACATTCGAAGGTGCGATGGTGATTGTTTCGCACGATCGCTACCTATTGCGTGCAACCACAGATGATTTGTACCTTGTGCACGATCGCCAAGTCGCACCATTCGACGGTGACTTGAACGATTACTACAAGTGGTTGACCGAGCAACAAAAAGCCGAGCGTAAAGAAGCACAAGCGGCTCAGCCAGTTAAAGATAACGCCAACAGTGCAGCGGCGAAAAAAGAGCAAAAGCGACGCGAAGCAGAATTTCGTAAGCAGACCGCACCAATTCGCAAAACGCTGACACAGTTAGAAAACAAAATGGATAAGTTAGGTGAAGCTCTAGCAAAAGCAGAAGAGCAATTAGCGGATAACTCGCTGTATGAAGCCGAAAACAAGGCTAAACTTAACGAAGTGTTGGCGCTTCAAGCTTCTAGCAAAGCAGATCTTGAAGAAGTAGAAATGGAATGGATGTCTGCCCAAGAAACACTCGAGCAGATGGAACTAGAGTTTAATCAATGACAAACGAGCACGCAGAATACACTCTTACCCTAGAACACCTTTGGCAGTTCAGTCTGCAATTTTATGGTGTGCGAGAAGTGAAGGAAGCGTGCTTATCATTGCAAAACAACTACCACGGCAATGTGAACCTATTACTGCTGCTCAGATGGCTCGATGAGCAGCAGGTGATTTTCCAAGAGCAAGACTGGCATTTAGTTCAAGGCTGTCTTAGTCGAAGTGAAACTCTGCTCCACTCTTACCGTGAACTTCGTCGCCACCTCAAATCACAAGTTAATGACGCGCTTTATCGCGAAGCATTGCAGTTCGAATTGCAGCTCGAAAAACAGCAACAGTCCGACCTCGTCGACTGCGTCAACTCACTCAAATTAGTCAAGAATGATGGCGAACCACTGACGCTGAGATACTGTCGCCAGTTAGGTGGAGAGCATCTGCAACAGGCATTCTCCATTCCAGTTCCAAACATTCAATATCCATAAATCAGTCATAAACCAGTAAAATATCTATACTAAAGCTATAAAGGATTATATTAATAAGTTCTTCAGCGAACATTGAAGGACCATATAAGAGCAGTTAGGTATGACACAATTTTTCGCAGCCGCCGGGATTAAGAACCCGCATCTTCAGACGCTATTGCCACGCTTTATCCGCAAGAAAGCGTTGTTTACGCCTATTTGGCAAACACTCGATACACCGGATGGTGACTTCTTAGATTTGGCGTGGTCACAACAGCCAGATTCTGAAGCCGCTCACAACAAACCAATCTTCGTCCTCTTTCATGGCTTAGAAGGATGCTTCTATAGTCCGTATGCGAACGGTTTGATGAACGCCTTCTCTAAATCGGGTTGGCTGTCAGTGATGATGCACTTTCGTGGTTGCAGCGGTAAGCCAAACAAGAAAGCCCGCGCCTATCATTCTGGCGAAGTAACGGATGCTCGTTTCTTTCTTCAGCAACTCAATCAGCAATTCCCTAACAACCCTAAAGTTGCGGTCGGCATTTCCCTTGGCGGTAACATGCTGGCGAACTACTTGGCTGAGTATAAAGACGACCCAATATTAAGTGCCGCAACCATTGTCTCTGCACCACTGGACTTGGCAGCATGTGCCAATCGTATTGAGCAGGGCTTCTCGAAAGTTTACCGACGTTACTTGCTCTCTTCACTCAAACGCAATGCACTGCAAAAGCACGACTTAATCCAAGGTGAACTCGCCTTGTCGTATAACTCGATCAAACGCGTGACTCGCTTGTATGAATTTGATGACTTGATCACCGCGCCTCTGCATGGTTTTAAAGACGCGCAAGATTATTACGATCAATGTTCAGGCTTAAGCAAGTTGCAACAGATCACCTTGCCAACCTTGATCATCCACGCCAAAGACGATCCGTTTATGACCGAAGAGGTTATCCCAAAATTCGTATTGCCAGACAACATTGATTATCGGCTTTATGAACATGGTGGACACGTTGGCTTCCTGACGGGCACGGCATTAAAACCTAAATTCTGGTTAGAAGAAGCATTACCGGCTTATTACGAAAGTATCGCCGCTGAGTACCTTTCTGCTGTATCCGTGCCACGAACACAGTAAACTATCTAGGCGCGCCAGACATCAATAACCTAAGAGGCGCGCTTAAACATCATAAAAGTTTGAGGTATTTATGATCATTCCATGGCAAGACATTTCGCCAGAGACACTAGAAAACCTGATCCGCGAATTCGTGCTACGTGAAGGCACCGACTACGGCTCAGTCGAAGTTTCACTGCAGAGTAAAATCGATCAGGTCAAAACCCAATTAGAGAAAGGCGAAGCGGTCATCGTATTTTCTGAGCTTCATGAAACGGTTGATATCCAACTAAAAGCAAAGTTTTAGACCCTTCACATTTTACCGTATCCCACTCGATGACAAGGGCTTGTTACGTGCTATAGTGGGTTATCGACCGTGCAGCATACGTGTGCTGCACTTTACAGGTAAGTAATTTTCGACAAGGTTTGTCATGTCAGCGAAACACCCAATCATTGCGGTTACTGGTTCGTCCGGTGCCGGCACTACCACCACTTCTGAAGCCTTCCGCAAGATGTTCAATATGATGAACGTCAAACCAGCGTGGGTTGAAGGTGACAGCTTCCACCGTTTTACACGTCCAGAGATGGATGTCGAAATCCGCAAAGCGCGTGAGCAAGGCAAACACATCAGCTACTTTGGTCCACAAGCCAATGACTTTCCGGGGCTAGAAGAGTTCTTCCGTAAGTTCGGTGAAGATGGCACTGGCAGCGTGCGCCGCTATCTGCACACTTTTGATGAAGCCGTTCCATACAACCAAATGCCGGGCACCTTTACGCCTTGGCAAGATCTGCCAGAAAACAGCGATGTGCTGTTCTACGAAGGTTTACACGGTGGCGTGGTAGATGGTGATGTCAATGTGGCGCGTCACGTCGACTTTCTAATTGGCATGGTGCCGATTGTGAACTTGGAATGGATCCAAAAGTTTGTTCGTGACACGCGCGATCGTGGTCATTCAAGAGAAGCGGTGATGGATTCGATCGTGCGCTCGATGGACGATTACCTGAACTACATTACCCCGCAATTTTCTCGCACACATATCAACTTCCAACGCGTACCAACCGTCGATACTTCTAACCCACTTAACGCTAAAGGCATCCCTAGCTTGGATGAAAGCTTCGTGGTGATCCGCCTGCGCGGTATCAAGAATGTCGACTTCCCGTATTTGTTGGCGATGATTGATGGCTCCTTCATGTCTCGCCATAACACCATTGTGGTTCCTGGCGGTAAGATGAGCTTTGCAATGGAGCTCATAGTGAGACCGATTCTGCAGCAACTCATCGAAACCGGGAAAATTGGCTAAAAACCTCGTTAATTGAGTGTTTACTTTTCATACCGTGATCATGTGCACAGTTTTGCTTACAAAATCTCAATCATGGCACGATTAAAATCAAGAAATCGTTTCCGAAAAAGGATACTATTTCTAACCGAAACACAAGAGAGCTTGCAGCATATAAAAAGTGCTCTTATTCTAGTAAGCCAATTCAGGCTTAGCTAAAATATGGATAGCGCAAGCGTACCCTGCAGAGGAAGTGAGATATTATGGTTCTAGGTAAACCTCAAACCGACCCAACATTAGAGTGGTTTCTTTCACACTGTCATATTCATAAGTACCCATCAAAGAGCACGCTAATTCACGCGGGCGAAAAAGCAGAGACTTTGTACTACATCGTTAAAGGTTCTGTTGCGGTTCTTATCAAAGACGAAGAAGGTAAGGAAATGATCCTTTCTTACCTAAACCAAGGCGACTTCATTGGTGAGCTTGGTCTATTCGAAGAAGACCAAGAGCGTACAGCTTGGGTTCGCGCTAAATCTCCTTGTGAAGTGGCAGAGATTTCTTTCAAGAAATTCCGTCAACTTATCCAAGTTAACCCAGACATCCTAATGCGTCTTTCGGCGCAAATGGCTCGTCGTCTACAAGTTACTAGCCAAAAAGTGGGTGACCTAGCGTTCCTAGACGTAACTGGTCGTATCGCTCAGACTCTTCTGAACCTTGCTAAACAACCAGATGCGATGACGCACCCAGACGGCATGCAAATCAAGATCACTCGTCAAGAAATCGGTCAAATTGTTGGCTGTTCTCGTGAGACAGTAGGTCGTATCTTGAAGATGCTAGAAGAGCAGAACCTAATTTCTGCGCACGGTAAGACTATCGTTGTTTACGGGACTCGTTAATCTCGATTAACGTTTAAAAAATTTAAAAGCCACCAAATGCAAGTTTGGTGGCTTTTTCTTTTTTGGGAGTTAGACATTGAGAGTCGAGAGCACTGCACTTCACAACGGACTTCATCCTTTGAGATGAAGCCCCAAGTAAAAACCCTCTCGAAGCGAAGCGGCTCTCGTCTTGTATCTATTAACCGTTGGTACTCTCGAAGATCTTATCTGCCGATGCAGCTACAAACCCTGGGTACAACTCACCGTTATCCATTGGGTAGCGCTTAGCAAACTCGTAGAAGCCTCCAGGAATCACCTCAACGCCTTCAGTGAAGGTCACTGGCACTTTGTCTGCCATGGTCGATGATTGCTCTAGTAACACCTCTGGCGTGCCTTTTACTTCACCGCCATTCTCGTTGATGATAAAGCCTACGGTGCGTAGGTGGTCGTTCACTTGCTTCACTTCTTCATGCTGATTGAGTTGATTCACACTCACCGTGAAGTGGTTCGCTCCATAACCGTGCGCAGCAAGCCAAGAAGCGTACTCACTCTCTTTCGCTAAGATCTGGAAGTCAGCATAGCTAAGGTCCCACAAACGTCCGCCGTACAAGAAGTCACTGCTGGTCAATTTAGACGCATCAACCTGCTCTACCAGTTTATGAACGATGGCTTGTAGCTCTGGTGAGCACTCATCCACTTTCAATTCACTGATGAAGACTTTTGGCTGTTTCGGATCTGGGTGCTCAAAATGTTTTGCCACCAGCTTTTTGCTTTCAAATACGTAGTCACCACAGGCTTTGTAACCCACCGCTAGGAATGGCTTCGCTAACGTTTCAATGCCTAGGGGAGCGACATTAAACGTACGTAGCGCAATATGGTCATTAATCAGAGGCTCATCTTCTTGAAGAAGCTGATGAACTTTAGCAGCAGAAGGGCAAAGACGTTGAATGTAGTCTTGCCATAGCGATTCAAATAACACATCGGGCGTCATAACGACTCCTTGTTATGAAATGTAGAGTTAGGGGTAAGAGGAAGTTGACCGCTCGTTCACAGCCCGTGGGCTGTCCAGAATCACGAACGAGCGGTCATCAACCTGTGACGGTATGTGTGGCATAAGTGCCAGTCAGTCAACACGCTCTGGAGAGTCTTAAGCTCGCCTTTGGCGTTTGCCAGCGCGCTTACCAGAATCCTAACTTGGTAAATAGCTCCGACAGAGAGAAGCGGCGATACTTTGTCACCACTTCGTGTTTCTCTATTACAGGCTTACACCCGGGCTCAATGTGGCAGGTAAGACCGTCTCTTGTCCTTCCATTGATGCCATTGGGTACGCACAGTAGTCTGCTGCGTAGTAAGCACTAGGGCGTAGGTTACCCGACGCACCCGGACCACCAAATGGCGCATCACCACTTGCGCCCGTCAGCTGACGGTTGCGGTTCACGATGCCAGCACGAATGTGGTCCACGAAGTATTCCCATTCTTGGTCATCGGTTGAAACCAGACCTGCAGATAGACCAAAGCGCGTATCGTTCGCCAGCTCTACTGCTTTCTCTAGCCCTTCATAGCGCACCACTTGCAGAAGTGGGCCGAAGTACTCTTCATCTGGCAACTCGGCAATGTTCGTCACATCGATGATGCCCGGAGAAACAAACGCCGCTTCGCCTGCTTTTGCTTCAATCAAGCTTTCGCCACCCAGTGATTGCAAGTTCGCTTGTGCATCGAGAATGAACTTGGCCGCCGCTACCGAAATTTGCGGTCCCATGAAAGGCGCAGGCTCTGCAAATGGTTGGCCTACACGAATATTGCGTGTCGCTTCCACCAGCTTAGTAATGACTGCATCACCCTTGTCGCCAAATGGAATGTATAGTCGACGAGCACAGGTACAGCGTTGCCCTGCACTGATGAAGGCAGATTGGATGATGGTGTAAACCGTTGCGTCTAAGTCACCGTAGTTATCCGAGATAACCATCGGGTTGTTGCCACCCATTTCAAGCGCCAGCATTTTGCCCGGCTGACCAGCAAACTGACGATGTAGAACATGACCTGTGTTTGCACTACCAGTAAACAGCACGCCATCGATACCTTTCGCATCCGCCAGCGCAATACCGGTTTCTTTCGCGCCTTGGACTAGGTTAATCACACCTTTTGGTAGACCGACCTCTTCCCACAGCTTCATAGCGAGTTCACCCGTCCATGGCGTTTGCTCAGACGGTTTGAAGACCACGGTGTTACCAGCCAATAGTGCTGGCACGATGTGACCATTTGGCAAGTGACCTGGGAAGTTATAAGGACCAAACACCGCCATCACACCTAGTGGGCGATGACGCAATACAATTTGGTTGCCTGCGGCTTCACGTGTCGCTTCGCCCGTACGGTCGTGGTAAGCACGAATAGAAATCGCGATTTTACCTGCCATTGCAGCCGCTTCGGTGCGTGTTTCCCAGATTGGCTTGCCGGTTTCTTTAGCAATCACTTCAGCGATTTTTTCGCTGTTCTCTTTTACTTTCTCAGCAAAAGCCAACACGATCGCTTCGCGCTCTGCAAATGGACGCTTCTTCCAATCAACAAACGCTTCACGCGCCGCAGATACCGCTTGGTTAACCTGCTCTGCTGTTGCGCCGTTGCCTTGCCAGATCACTTCTTGGTTGTAAGGCGACAGAGACGTAAATGCTTCACCCTGACCTTGTACCCATTCACCTGCAATCCAATGTGTCATTGTTTCTATCCTTAAATTCTGTCGTCAGTTACTGCGGAAGAAGGCGAACAAAATCCCCTTCCTCAACCAAGAGTGCATCCGCCAATTCTGGTGCAAGCACTACGCTTTGCGTTTCTGCGTCATACGCTGCTTTTGCTGCGGCTGCACGGAAGTTCTCGAATGATGAGTTACACATCAAGAAGTCTTGTGTGCTGGTGTGCTCCGAGATTTTGACTTGCGCGCGGAATGAGTGGCGTACCGATTCGATATTACGTAAGTCACATTCCACCGTTGGACCACCATCGAAAATGTCGACGTATCCACGGTTGGTAAAACCTTCACGCTCAAGCAGCTTCAATGCTGGACGTGTGTTGTCGTGCACTTTACCAATCACAGCTTGCGCTTCTGGGCTCAGTAGGTTGATGTAGATTGGCAACTTCGGCATCAAGTCGGCGATAAAGCCCTTCTTGCCGATACCGGTAAGGTAATCCGCAAGCGTAAAATCGATAGAGAAGAAATGCTCTTGAAGCCACTGCCAGAATGGCGAGTTACCGTTCTCGTCTGATACGCCGCGCATTTCAGCAAAGATGGTTTCTGAGAAACGTTCTGGGTGCTCTGCCATCATTAAGAAACGGCACTTGGACATCAGACGCCCGTTCAAGCCACCACGGAATTTCTCACGTAGGAACAAGGTACAGATTTCACTGTTACCCGTGTAGTTATTACCAAACGTCAGCAGCTTCACCACGTTGTTTACGCCAAGCTTTGGTGACGAGTGCACCACTTTGCTGATGTGGTAAGAATAAAAAGGCACATCCCAGCCGATCGAAGCTTCAATACCTGTGGTACCTGCCACTTCACCAGTTTCAGATTCAAAACCCACCATTAGGTAGCCTTCATCACCGGCTTCCTTAACGTCAGGTTTGCCAAAACTGTATTCTGAGTGTTTGATTCGATTGGTTAACAGTTCTTCGTTAACCGGTAGAGATGTAAATCCATGACCTGACTCAACCGCACAGGTGTGCAGCGCGTCATAATCCGACATTGCGATAGGGCGAACTACTAGCATCAATACTCCCTCCAGATGCAAGAAGATCCTAACTATATTGTAGGAACAATACCCCCATCAGAGATCCTTGATGGGGGTGTCTAGGTTGACGATAAGCGGAGATCGCGCTTAAACCAGCGTTGCGATCGCTTTATCCAGCTTCGCCAAACCTTCTTCGATTTCTTGTTGTGTGATAACGAGTGATGGTGTGAAACGTACGACATTGGCACCCGCAACCAATACCATGAGACCTTGTTTACCTGCAGCAACCAGTACGTCACGCGCACGACCTTGCCACTCTTCATTCAGTGCAGCACCAAGCAGTAGACCTTTACCGCGCACTTCAGAGAAGATGTTGTATTTCGCGTTGATCTTCTCCAGACCTTCACGGAACATCGCTTCACGCTCTAGTACGCCAGCCAGTACTTCTGGTTTTGTCACTTCTTCAACAACCGCTTCTGCAACTGCACACGCTAGTGGGTTACCACCGTAAGTTGAACCGTGCGTGCCCACTTTCATGTGCTCAGCCAATTTTGCCGTCGTTAACATGGCACCGATAGGGAAACCGCCACCCAGTGATTTCGCTGTGCTTAGAATGTCTGGCGTAATGCCTAGACCTTGGTATGCGTAGAAGTGACCCGTACGACCGTTACCAGTTTGCACTTCATCGAAGATCAACAGTGCGTTATGCTTGTCGCACAGCTCGCGAACCGCTTGAGCGAATTCAGGAGTTGGTGGAATGATGCCGCCCTCACCTTGCAGAGGCTCCATCATTACGGCACAAGTGCGATCCGACATGTGTGCTTGAAGTGCTTCGATATCGTTGTAAGGAAGGTGTGTCACATCGCCAGGTTTAGGACCAAAACCGTCTGAGTAAGCCGCTTGACCGCCTACTGTTACCGTGAAGAAAGTACGACCGTGGAAACCTTGTTTGAATGCGATAATTTCAGATTTCTCTGTACCATGAACGTCTGCTGCGTAACGACGTGCTAGCTTTAGTGCCGCTTCGTTTGCTTCTGCGCCAGAGTTAGCGAAGAACACTCGCTCAGCAAAGCTGACTTCTGTTAACTTCTTCGCCAATCGCAGTGCTGGCTCGTTAGTCATAACATTACTTAGGTGCCAAAGCTTGTTACCTTGCTCAGTCAATGCGTTCACCATAACTGGATGACAATGACCAAGACAGCTCACCGCAATACCACCAGCAAAGTCGATGTATTCATTTCCGTTCTGATCCCAAATGCGTGAACCTTCACCTTTTACAGGGATCATTTCCATCGGGTTATAGCAAGGTACCATTACCTCATCGAATAAACCGCGCTCTACTTTGTTTTCCGTTGTCATTGCACATTCCTTCTTGATACCGCATGCCTAGCAGATAAGCGAATTTAACCGGCACTCTTTGCCAGCAAATAATGTTTTGCATTTAAGCTATTGCGGCATTGTATTTACATTTAATTAACCATTTCAATAGTGATTTATTCTTTTCGCTTCCGAGCGCGACTACCCATACTCACTATCTATGATTATTTATGCACCAAGAAACGCAAATAGAGAAGCGATTTTTTATAAAAGTTATGTATAGCAAGGTTTAGAAAGAAAGGAGAAAAATGAATAGCCGCCACCAAATAGACAGAACGCATAGTTTTGCATTCCCATTCTCAGGCGAAAAACATGAAGAATTTGTTAAGAAAGGTGATCGCGATCAGATCGCTTTGCGCGCAAGAAAGTTCGCAAGCAGTTCGTGACCTTGTTCTGTCTTAATCGACTCAGGATGGAACTGTACCGCGTCAATTGGCAGGGTTTTATGCTGATAACCCATGATTTCGTCCATGGCTCCGTCAGGCAGTTCAGTCCAAGCGGTCAATTCAAACACATCAGGTAATGTGCCGTTTTTCACCACGAGAGAGTGGTAGCGGGTTACCGTAAGTGGGTTATTAAGGTTTTTAAACACACTGCGACCGTTGTGACGAATTGGTGATGTCTTGCCGTGCATCACTTGTCGAGCACGTACCACTTCCCCTCCAAACACCTGCGCAATCGCCTGATGACCAAGGCAAACGCCTAAGATTGGTAACTTACCAGCAAAGTATTCGATAGCTTGTAGAGAGATACCCGCTTCGTCAGGGGTACAGGGACCTGGAGAGATCACCAAATGAGTTGGGTTGAGCGCCTCAATGCCTTGGATGTCGATTTCATCGTTACGCACCACCTTTACGTCTGCACCAAGCTCGCAGAAGTATTGGTAAAGGTTGTAGGTAAAAGAGTCGTAGTTATCGATGATCAACAACATAAAAGGTCGGTTGCTCCAATCCGTTTTGGCAATGCTTAAGTGGTGAATCGCCACGTTCGTGACAATCAAGGGCGGTATTTTGCTATACCAAGCAAGAAAGGCAAGTTTTTGCTGAATAAAAAGGCCAGCATAGGCTGGCCTTTGGTCTTTACAGCTATTTAGAAACTGTTTGTCAGGAAATAAATTCGCTTAGCGACGACGGCGTAGGAAGCCTAGACCTAGCATCGCAAGTAGCGCGCCAAAGCCAAATGAACCACCAGAACCATCTTTTTCTGGGTGAACAGGTTTCACATTGCTTGAATCACGTTTAATAAACTCCACATCCGTCACTTTCTGGTTAACAACACCTGAAGTTTCGTTGTTCAGAGTCATCGTCAGCTCATACTTACCAACTGGTAGTTTTGCTGAATCAAACATCACCATTTGCGCACCATCTTTATCCAGTGTCACTTTTGGTAGTGCTGGAGCATCAGCCGGAACAGGAGAAATAGACAAGGTTGCTACATCACCCTTTTGAGCCGTCGCTGGAACTGCGTAACCGATATCTGCGCGACCGCTCTTCGTTGCGATTGTCACAAGTCGCTCACCAGCCTCACCGTACTTGTAGCCTAGTGTAACGAGAGCAGAATCGTGGTCAGACGAACGGTATGGGTCTTGTGAGTAGAATGGGTTTGGTTCATTCGTATCACCGCCCTTGTACTTGCTGTTGTAATCGTACAGTGACGACTCTGGCGCATTAATGTGCCAATCAACAGCATCAATTAAGCGCTTATCTAGTGAACCAGAGATCAATAGGTGATCCAACGAGCCCACTTCATCATTGTATGAGTAACTCCAAGCCGTTTCGCCTGCAGGCATCATTCGATCAACCGCGTTGATGTAACCGTAAGTCTTAGTAATGACTTTGCCTTCTGGACCAAATTGAGGCAGTTTACCAATGAAGGTGTAACCCGCTGCAGTCAGAGTTTTACCTGTTGGGTTAGACGTTAGAACCAGCATTGGATCTTCGTGTGCGTAAGAGTTCATGTCACCAAGAACTACTTTGTCACCTTCGATCTTCGCCATCTCTTCACCTAGGTGGTAAGCCGCAGCAACACGGAAGTTCTCACAAGAACCCTGGAAGTCATCATCGCTCTTCACATTATCTTTTGAAGGATCGAATTTTTCCCATGTTTCCCAACCTTTCCAATCTTCGTAACAAGTCGAACCTTTAGATTTCAAGTGGTTTACCGAAACCGTTAGACGCTTACCTGTGTTCAAGACTTGGAAAGTAGCCGCTACCGTATTACGTTGGTAGTTATCACCGCTCTCACGGATTTCACCTTTGCTGTCTGTGATTGGAGCACCGTTTTCATCGACGATCATTGGTGCATGTTGACTTGGCATCGGGATAACTTGACCAGAGATCACAGAGACTTTTGATGGGCGGTAAATAATACCTGTAGTAATCGCATCAGAGCCGACCGTATCTTGGTCATCCAGAATGGTGTCGCCGTTTTTATCAAAACCAACGAACACGTAACGGTTGTGGATAGAGTTTGACTTATTACGGTCACCGTAATCTTCATCGTCGTACTTCGCATTGATTGCGGCAAGCAATTCATTGATTGCACCAAAGTCACCGAAACCGTTGTTCTCGATTTCCATCAAACCAACGATATCCGCATCTAGACCGTAAATTGCTTCTACAATCTTGGCTTGTTGACGATCAAAGTCCAGCTGTGATTCAGCACCACGGTTGTCACCAAAGCTGTTATCAGAACCGCCATATGGTGAGTTGAAGTAGTTCAGTACGTTTTGTGTTGCGATACGAATGTTGAATGAATCAGCCGCAGAGTACGCATCGTTTGTTTCCTTGATCGAAGGCGCTTTAGTTCGATCGGTATTGTGGATGAACGCTTTGCTATCAACCGTATTCGTTGGGATCAAACGGAACTCGTTGTACGAGTAATGCAGAACACCTTCTAAACCAACGACAGAGTCGTTGATGCGGATGTAGTTTTTCTTTGGATCAGCAAAGAAATCTGGGTAGTAAGGAATTTGACCATTTGGTGCTTTAGCATCGGTATCAACATAAACACGGAAGTCTTTGTTTTCTGCTTTTTGTGCCAGAGATTCTGCGCTGCCTGCTACATGATCTTGGTTTGGCTGTGGATTTGGACGCTTGTATGCCAATACCATGTTGTTACGGAAGCTATCAAAATCAAAGCTGAACGAACGAGAAACACGCATGTTCTGCTCGCCATCTTCAGCTGCATCCATATCTTTCACCAATCGAACAGGCATGCCTTCTAGACGTTCCAGTGTCGAACGGAAGTTTTCATCATCGCTATCGATACGAACCATATCAACTGGTGTTGGTGGTACCTGAGAAGCGTTTTCTACTTCCCAAATGTCATTCGTTGGAATCAGTGTTGTTACACCATAGTTCTCTTTTACTTTGGCACGAACACAGATTTGTTGACCAACCATGTCTTGAGACAGCTCGCCTTTCGTCTGAACGAACACACCGTCTGATGTCTTAACATTACCATCAGCATTGTTGTCGTAAAGGAAGAAACCCTTCACTAGATTCGTAGTTACCGCACTCACAACACCTGTCACTAAGTACTCATCTGCCGACTCGTAACCAGACTCAATCAGAGGCGATGAATAACCTTCACCTTGCACTTCACCAATGGTTTTGTAAGAAAGACTGCCTGCAGCATCAGCACATGGCGTGTTTTCTGGTGGTGTAATTGGATCGTTATTTACTGCAGTAGGATCACCAAGACCACCGAAGTCGTCTTTTGCAAACTTGTCCCACTGAGATTCATCATATGTCGTCGCTTGTGTTGAACCTGCTTTACGGCGCATGGTTCGGTCATCCCAAAGCTTATCGCCCTTGTAACCGTAAGTACCAAAGATATCCTTAATGTCCGCTTCCGCTGAGCTTGTACCCAACCACACTGCGTCATCACCGTTGAAGTTCATTGCTGAGTGTTTTACTTCATCGTAAGTACCAGCAACAACTGTCACGTCCTTACCGCCCAAACGTTCAATGAACGCTCGCATTTCAGCACCCGCGTCACCATTAATAACAACGATGCTCTTACCAGGTTGTAAAGTTCTACCATCCTTACCTTTCAGTACGTTGTTACCATCTTTATCTTTAATCTGGTTTTTGTAAGACGAGTAGTACAGCGACAGTGTACCGTCAAAGGTATGTGCTGCAGAGCCTATGTTGGTAATTTCGACGGCTTTATTTGATGCCGAGCCTTCAACATACTCAGAAATAATGATGTCGTTAATATCCGCAAATGCTGCGCCACTTAGCACACTACTAATCGCACCCGCGAGTAGGGTCATTTTTTTATTCATGGGAAATCTCTCTATCGTGGGTTAGAAGTAAACGCGCGCATAAGCGTAAGCGTCTTGAGCAGCATCACCAGCGTTCATTTCAAGCGCAATAATGCTTGAGCTGGTTGGTTTGTAGTTCACGCCTAGCGTGCCCCATGTGCGGCTTGTACCCCAGCTGTATCGCTTACCATCCCAAACATCACTGCTTGGATCCCACGCTTCATATTCTTCGTAGTTGTAAGAGCCCACGAGCTCCCACTGCTTGGTGAAAATGTATTTCGCAGAAACCAAAGCACCTTGGTTTTCTTGGGTCTGGTAATCATTGAAGATGCTTTGCTTGTTCTCTTTATCGGTGTTATCGATAACCGTTTCTTTGCGAGCAATATCTTCTTCTTCGTAGAACGCGTTGAAGCCTAAGTGAATGGTGTCGTTAACTGCGTAACGCATACCAAAACCAATCAAACGTTGTTCACCGTACTTCGACTTACCATCAGAACCACCGCGACCTTCTAAACCAACAACAGCTGAGAAGCTATCGCCAAAGTAGCCAATGTAGCCGTTCACAATGTCACCCAGCTCAGAACCAGATGAAGACTTACCACCGTAAGTGTATGAAGCACCGACTTTTACATCATCAAAGTAACGACCTTCGTATTTGATTGTTACGTCTTGGTCACCAGCTTCACCAGTTTCTACAGTTGTATCAAAAGTGAAGTCACCCCACTTATCGTAATCATCAAATGCTGTATCCGTCAGGCCGGCTTCAATGTACTGGTTTTCCCACACATCGTAGCCAACAAATAATTTATCGATGGTTAGAACTAGATCGCCAGAACCGTGCTTCCAATTCTCACGTTCATAATCTAGCTCTAGACGGTAGTGCATTTTGTCTCGCTTACCTTTGACGCCTAACGTAGCGAAAGAGTCATCGATGTAGCTTTTTTCATCAGTGTAAAATTCACCGTATTCGTAGTTTGCGCCAACATGTCCGCCAACACCCACTTCGCCATACAGTTTTAGAAAGTCTCCGTTGTCATCTTCATATATGGTCGCAGCATTGACCGCTGTCGCCATAAATAGCGAAGAGATCGCTATAGCCACTGCATTTCTTTTCAGCATGCCTATTTCCTTGTTGTATTTAATTTCAAATGGAATTTCGTTCTATATGTCAAACTGGGCTCTGGCGTTTATTTAACCAATACTATTGAGTGTTTAATCGGTAAGTTTTGAGCGCGAAAAGTCTCCTGACCTATTCCTTGTGAGGAAGATCACAGTTCAACTTGATTCATTTATTAACTAGATAAATCTCTCTTTTTTATGCAAAAAGAAAAGTAAAAGGCATGCTAATTGAGAAATGTTTCACAAATATTTAGTTATTATTATGAGGTGTTTTATACATTCAACAGATTTTGTTGTTAACAGAATTAACAATAACTTTAAATATGTAAAATTAGATCAATTACTCAGTTTTATATTTCCCATAATGTTAAGCAAAATATTAATAATGGTTTTAACAAGGCTGTTTCGTATATTACTTAGGTCATTTTCCGAGCAATAAACATCAACACTTGCTAATTTAGTGGTTCATTTTCTTTATTTTATTGCGAATCATTCTCCTTTTAATGGCTGATTTTATAAATTAATCATTATTTTCGACACTAACACCTAGTCAATTTGATAATCAGGGGTTATAACAACGCAGCAGGATATCCATAAAAACTCATATTAAAAACAGGACTGAAAATGAGACGATTTCAACCAGTTGCGCTAACTCTCGCTTGCTCGGTATTTCTTGCTGGATGCCAAGCCATCCCAGACGAACTCAAGACAAGCCAACCATTAAAGCCGAACACAACCCAACACTTAATTGAGAACGCTAAAGCCGAGCTTAACCAGTATGAACACTTTGATGTAAGTGATGAGGGGATGATTACTTTCACCGCTCAGTTGCCGCGATTCTCGCGTTACGCTTGGGATCCAGTTTCGATTACCGAATCAAGCTATCAAATCGCATGCGAGGATCTGCGTTACTTCACGGAACGCGGTTTTGTTATAAAAGCATGGTTTGCAGGACCACGAGGACGTGCCGAGTACTACAATATGGCACGTTGCGAGGAAGAAGCCTCTTCCAGAAAATAAGCATAAAAAAAGCTCCACCAATGGTGGAGCTTTTTTGTATTCGAATTTTACCTATGGGCGAGCGACAAAACCTACAGCTTCGTACGCTTTCTTCAACGTTTCAGCCGCACGTGCCGATGCTTTCTCAGCGCCTTGCTTCATTACTTCGTTCATGTAAGCGCGGTCAGCACGAATGCGGTGGTATTCAGCCTGAATTGGCTCAAGCATAGTAACTAGAGCTTCACCAACGTCTTTCTTGAATGGACCGTACATTTCAACGCCTTGGTATTTCGCTTCAATCTCTTCAAAGCTCATGCCTGTTGCCGCAGAGTACAGCCCCATTAGGTTAGAGATACCTGCCTTGTTGTCCCAGTCGTGAGCGATACGCGGTGGCGTTTCTGTGTCGGTTTGCGCTTTGTTGATCTTCTTAATGATCGACTTAGGCTCTTCCAACAGCGTGATAACGTTCTTACGGTTGTCATCAGATTTAGACATCTTCTTGGTTGCGTCTTGAAGGCTCATTACACGCGCATTTACCGTCGGAATGTAAGGCTCTGGCACTTGGAAGATTGGCTGCTCTGGTGAGTAGATGTTGTTAAAGCGGTTAGCAATATCACGCGCTAGCTCTAGGTGTTGCTTCTGGTCGCTACCTACAGGCACTTGGTGTGCGCCGTACAGCAGGATGTCTGCCGCCATCAGTACTGGGTAGTCAAACAGACCAACGTTTACATCACCAAACTGGCTCGAACTGTCGTTTGAGTAACGTGCAGATTTGTCTTTAAACTGCGTCATACGACCCAGTTCACCCATTTGGGTGTAACAGTTAAGAAGCCAACCAAGTTGAGCATGCTCTGGTACGTGTGACTGAACAAATAACGTGCTCTTCTTCGGGTCAACACCAACTGCCAGACAGATCGCCAGTGCGTCTAGAGTCGCTTCATGCAGCGCTTTAGGGTCCTGACGAACCGTAATCGCGTGAAGGTCTACCACACAGTATTGGCAATCATAATCGTCTTGCATCTGCTGCCATTGACGTAGAGCACCCAAGTAGTTACCGATACTTAGTTCACCTGAAGGTTGAACACCACTCAATACAATGGGTTTGCTCATTAGAATGATTCCTTTGACTTCTTAATCTAATTAAATGAAAAAAACCGTGCAGTAATAGGTGCACGGTTTACTCAGTGTACTCATTAACGAGTATTTTGGAAGCTCTTTTGTAGCCGTTATGCAGAAACCGCTACAACGTCCAATAATTCTGCCAAACTGTCAGCGACAAAATCTGGATTTGATGCTGAGATAGACTCACCGTGGTTGTAACCATAAGTCAGACCAAATGAGGCACAGCCTGCATTCTTTGCCGCGAGAATGTCGTTCTTCGAGTCGCCGACCATCAACATTTCACTTGGTTGGATTTGGTGTTTTTCCATCAGCCAGTTCAGTGCTACTGGGTTTGGTTTTTTCTCTGGAAATGCATCGCCACCTAGCACATCAACAAAGTATTTTGCGATGTCGTGCTTTTCTAAAACATCAGGCACAAACTTCGAAGGCTTGTTGGTTACCAATGCCATAACAAAGCCGGCTTTGTGTAACTCTTCCAGTGTCTCTTTTACCGTCGGGTAAAGGTGGCTTAATTTGTGACCGCTTTGATCATAGTAGTCATCAAACAGTACACGCGCTTTTGCACGAAGCTCTTCACTCAACTCTGGGTTGATGGTCAGGCTTTGGCTTAGTGAGCGTCCAATCAGCACGTCTGCACCGTTACCAACATAGTCACGAACCTGCTCTTCTGAAACAGAAGGAAAACCAAGAGCTTGAACGGCTTGGTCTGCCGCAACCGCTAGATCCGGCACGCTATCAAGCAAAGTACCGTCTAGGTCAAAGGCAATGAATTTAATGTCTTGTTGAGTCATAACTTCCCTGAAGATTTTTATTTATAAATCGGTGAAAACGACAAAGGATGGCACCCCATCCTTTGTTTTTATCATTGTGTCTGACTTTGTAGTAACTATTTGTTTATTAGAAATTTATTTAGCAATTACTTTGCAGCAATACGCTGACGAACCGCTTCAAACAAACAAATGCCAGATGCCACAGATACGTTCAAGCTTGAAACGCTACCTGCCATTGGGATCTTAATCAAATCATCACAGGTTTCGCGAGTCAGACGACGCATGCCGTCACCTTCTGCACCCATTACGATAGCAAGAGGACCCGTTAGTTTTGCTTGGTAAATATCGTGCGTCGCTTCGCCCGCCGTACCAACAAACCAGATGCCTTGCTCTTGCAGTGTACGCATAGTACGAGCCAAGTTGGTCACTCGGATCAATGGCACGACTTCTGCTGCACCACAAGCTACTTTGCTTACAGTTGCGTTCATCGGTGCAGAGCGATCTTTCGGTACGATGATCGCTGCTACGCCAGCTGCGTCGGCATTACGTAGACAAGCCCCTAGGTTATGCGGATCCGTCACGCCATCCAACACCAATAGTAGCGGTGACTCGTGCTGCGCTAGGATGCCATCGATGTCGTTTTCGTTCAGCTGTTTCGCTGGCTTCACGCGAGCGATGATGCCTTGGTGGTTTGCGCCACGCGCTTTGTCATCCAAGGTTTTACGCGTCATTTGCTGAATCGAAACACCACATACCTGAAGGTCATTTAAAATTGGCATTAGGCGATCGTCTTGACGACCTTTTAGCACAAATGCTTCGATAAAACGCTCTGGTTCGCGCTCCAATACCGCCTTCACTGCGTGAATGCCGTAGATAAATTCGTTACTCATTGTTTAACCTGTTGTTCTGGTCGTATTGCCTGCGCCAATCTACCCCTTTAAATCCAGACTAGATTGGCGATTCAGCCTACTCAGCGTCGCTCTTAGTACGCTTAGTCTTTCTCGGCTTACTGTGTGGCTTTTTCTTGCGTGCTTTCTTCGGCTTTTTAGCACCTTCAGTGTCACTGCGTTTTGCTCCATTTTTGCGAGGTTTTTCTGCTTCAGCAGATTCTGGTCGCTTGGTTGGTTCAATCGCAGGTATTGCACGAGTGCCGCCTTTCGTTGCCGCACGTTTTTTCTCTTTCGCTTTGCGTTTGGCATCCGCTGCGCGTTTCTTCGCAGTCTTACCTTTGCCGCGTAGCTTACGGCTTGTTTCGATTAATTCAAAGTCAATTTGCTTGTCATTTAAGTTAACCGCAAGCACTTTCACTTTTACCGCATCGCCTAGGCGATAGATGTTACCGAAGCTTTCGCCGATAAGTCTTTGACCAATAGGATCAAATTGGTAGTAGTCGTTCGCTAGCGTTGAAATATGCACCAAACCATCGATATGCAGTTCCGTCAGACGAACAAAGAAACCAAAGCTGGTTACATTGGCAATAACACCATCCAGCTCGTCGCCAACATGGTCTTGCATGTATTCACACTTCAACCAATCTGCCACTTCACGAGTTGCGTCGTCTGCACGCCGCTCTGTCATCGAACATTGCTCACCGTAGAAGTCCATGTCGTCAAACGAGTAATGGTAACCGCCAGTTGGTGTCCAACGATCTTGGTTGCGACCTTCTTCTTTAGCAATCAGGTACTTGATTGCGCGGTGCAGCAACAGGTCAGGGTAACGACGAATTGGCGACGTGAAGTGCGCGTAACGTTTCAGCGCTAGACCAAAGTGACCGGCATTGTCTGCGTTGTATACCGCTTGCTTCATTGAGCGCAGTAACATGGTTTGAATCAGTTCTTTGTCCTGACGTTCTGCAATTTGTTTTACCAAATCTGCATAATCGGTTGGTGATGGCTCTAAACCACCTTTCAGATCCAGACCTAGCTCACTGAGGAAATCACGGAACCCCTGCAGGCGCAGTTCACCCGGAGATTCGTGAACACGGTACAACGCTGGCTCTTTTGCTTTCTCAACGTAAGACGCTGAAGCGATGTTCGCTAGGATCATACATTCTTCGATGATCTTATGTGCGTCGTTACGAATTACCGGCTCGATGCTTTCAATCTTACGATCCGCATTGAAGATAAATTTAGCTTCAACGGTTTCGAATTCAATCGCACCACGGTTATCACGCGCTTCTTTAAGTACTTTGTACATCGCGTGCAGCTCTTCAAGGTGAGGAACGACAGCGTGATAACGCATGCGCAGCTCTTCATCCCCTTCTAGAATCGCACCCACTTTGTTGTAAGTCAGACGCGCATGCGAGTTCATCACAGCTTCGTAGTGTTTATAGCCTGATAGCTTACCGGTGTCAGAGATGGTCATCTCACATACCATACACAAGCGATCAACCTGAGGGTTAAGTGAACACAAACCGTTTGATAGCACTTCAGGTAGCATTGGCACAACTTGCGATGGAAAGTATACCGAGTTACCACGGTTGATGGCTTCTTTGTCCAGCGCAGAGTCTGTACGCACGTAGTAACTTACGTCAGCAATTGCGACCCATAGGCGCCAACCGCCACTCTTTTTCTTCTCACAGTAAACCGCATCATCAAAGTCACGAGCGTCTTCGCCATCAATGGTTACTAGCGGCAAGTCACGTAGATCGACACGACCTTCTTTTGCTTCTTCTGGAACTTCTTCGCCCAGATTTTCGATCTGTTTATCGACGGCTGCTGGCCAATCGTGTGGAATTTGGTGGGTACGGATTGCTATTTGCGTTTCCATGCCCGGCGCCATGTTCTCACCAAGAACTTCAACCACTTTACCCATCATGCCACGTGAGCGAGAGCCGCGATCAGTAATCTCAATAACGACCACGTTACCCATACGAGCACCTGCTTTGTGCTCATTTGGGATCAGAATATCTTGGCTGATGCGAGAGTCATCTGGCACAACGTATGAGTAGCCGTATTCAAGGAAGAAACGCCCCACGATCTGCGTGTTACGCTCTTCTAAAACACGAACAAGACGACCTTCACGACGACCACGCTTGCTATTGTCAGTTGGTTGCACCAACACGTAGTCACCGTGGATGATGTGCTTCATCTGGTGATGCGGCAGTACAATGTCATTATCCTTGCCGACACTGCCTTCTGGACGAACCCAACCATGACCATCTTTGTGACCAATTACGTAACCTTTCACCATCTCAAGTTTTTCTGGCAACGCATAACACTGACGGCGCGTAAATACGAGCTGACCATCACGCTCCATTGCGCGCAGTCGACGGCGTAAACCTTCGTAATGCTCTTCACCTTCAAGTTTTAGCGCTTCAAACAAATCATTGCGATTCATCGGTACGCCCGCTTCTTCTAGAAACTCAAGAATGAACTCTCGGCTTGGGATTGGATTTTCGTAATTTTTGGATTCACGATCTGCGAAAGGATCGTTTGGAATATTGTCTGACATAGGCACGCCTATCTAGCAAGGAAGGTATAGAGCTAGTATATCCGAGTCTCTCGATAAGCTACAGAAATTGCTTTAAAAAAGAGTGTCAGTGAGAAGATTTATAGAACGTTAAGAAGGCTAAGGACGGGTAAGTAAGATCAGCAGTTCAGAATTATCACTTAATAGCTCTTCAATCGTGCAGCCATCTAATTCAGCCAAAAACGCCATTTTCGCTTTCGCTAGCTTTTCTTTTAGACGACATGCCGGCGTGATATGGCAAAATTCCACAGAACAATTCACCAAATCTAATGGCTCTAAATCACGCACCACACCACCGACAGTGATGTCTTGCGGCGCTTTCATCAAACGAATACCACCATTTTTACCGCGCACCGTATGCACATAACCAAGCTGACCAAGACGGTTAATCACTTTCACCATATGGTTACGTGATACACCAAATAAATCAGTCACTTCGGTAATATTTGTCAGCTCATCTTTTGGCAATGAAGCCAAGTAAATCAAGGTTCTGAGCGCATAATCGGTAAAGCTAGTTAACTGCATGTTGCTATCCTCTGTAGTAGCAAAATTGTAATTCTTTTCTTGATCGAAAGATACATTTGAGATACAACTTTAAACATGCATTACAAATACAACTTTAAATAGGAAGCCATTATGCTCAGCAACCAAACCATTGATATCGTGAAAGCAACCGCACCACTTCTTGCTGAAACCGGTCCGAAGTTAACGGCACACTTTTACGATCGTATGTTCACCCATAACCCTGAGTTGAAAGACATTTTCAACATGAGTAATCAGCGTAATGGTGACCAACGTGAAGCTCTATTTAATGCAATCTGCGCTTACGCAACCAACATCGATAACCTACCAGCACTGCTTGGTGCAGTAGAAAAAATCGCCCATAAACACACCAGTTTTATGATCACCAAAGATCAGTACCAAATCGTTGGTACACATCTACTTGCGACGATCGACGAGTTGTTCTCTCCGGGTCAGGAAGTGATTGATGCATGGGCAGAAGCTTATGACGTGCTGGCCAATGTATTTATTCAGCGTGAAGAGCAAATCTACCAAGAGAATGCAGCACTGCAAGGTGGCTGGCGTGGCCTGCGTGAATTTGAGTTGGTGGGCAAGCAGCTTGAGAGCGAAAACATCTGTAGCTTTGTTTTCAAACCAACCGATGGTGAAGTGGTTTCTGAGTACAAACCTGGTCAATACCTAGGTATCTACATCAACAGTGATAAGTTCGAAAACCAAGAGATTCGCCAATACAGCCTATCCTCTGCGGTTCAAGAGAACACTTACCGTATCTCGGTAAAACGTGAAGAAGGCGGTAAAGTATCGAACTTCCTTCACGATGAGTTGAGCATCGGCGATAAGGTGCAACTTGCGGCACCTGCGGGTGATTTCTTTATGGATGTGGACGCGGCTACACCGGTTGTTTTGGTATCAGCGGGCGTTGGTCTAACTCCGACTCTATCAATGCTTGAGAGCCTTTCTGAGCACCAAGCACCAGTCACATGGGTACATGCTACAGAAAACGGTCAACAACACGCATTCAAACAGCACGTAAACCAGCTCGTAAATGCTAAAGAGAACATGAACTCGTTGGTTTGGTACAACCAACCAACAGCAGAAGACAAGATTGGTGAAGACTTCCACTTCACCGGTTTCGTCAACTTAACTGAAATTGAAGCAGCCCTTAAGCAAGACAACGTACAAGTCTACTTCTGTGGTCCTGTTGGCTTTATGCAGCACGTCGCGAAACAATTACTTGAGCTTGGCGTAGCGCAAGAGCAGTTCCATTACGAGTGCTTTGGTCCACACAAAGTCGTTTAATCGCCTGCAATTACGCTTCGGGAAAAACAACAAAGCCCACATGATGTGGGCTTTGTTGTATGTATTGGCAGAGCTTTATGAAGTTACTGGTGTTTTAAGAGTACACCTACCAGAAAGTGTCGCGGCGCTTAGCGCGCGCAATAATGTTTTGTGGCATGCGTTGCTCAAGACCGTTTCTCAGCATCGCAATACGTTTGTGCTTTCTTTGATCGGCAGTCACCGAATTATAAAGCCAACGGTAGGCATCTTCGTAATCCAACGGACTACCGTAATCACGCAGCAATAGCTCAGCAAGATGAATACGCGCATTTAAGTTGCCCATTGCCGCCGCTTCTCGCAGGTATGGGATTGCACGTTCTTTATCTTGTTGGACTAAAGTACCGCGAGAGTAATAGCGACCTAGCTGCTCTAGTGCAGCTGGCAAGCCTTGGTGGGCTGCATTTTCCATGTAGTAAAGACCGAGCTCTACGTCTTGCTCTACACATACGCCCCACGCCAACATATCGCCATAAAGGAATTCATAAGACGGCAAGTTAATGCGCGTCGCACGTGCCACGATATCTTCCACTAGCTGGCAGTTATCAGCGCGCACGCGTTCTAAGTGCTTATTCTGCTCAATAAGCTTAATAAGCTCTGCTTCGGTGTAGATGGGGACAGGCGCCCCTACATCGGCAACATCTGCCCAAGCCGATGTCGCACTCAGCATCAATAACAGTGAAGCAGCCACTGTTCGTAACTTCATAAATGTACTCTTTAAGGTATCTAAGAAACCAAAGATCAGCCAAGGATCTCCTCTGCTTGATAACCTTATCGGCAAAGGTCAGTTAAGCTTTAGGCAATTTTTGCCTCCTACTTAAGCTTAACGGCAAATATTTGCCACGGCGAGTCGCATTTTTCGGCAGTGAACCCAACTCACAGATACAAAAAAACCGGCTATAAAAGCCGGTTTTTATAATCTCTAACGAGTATCGATTAAGCTTCGAATGGGTGAACCTTAATGATAGTTTCGTTACGGTCAGGACCTGTAGAGATGATGTCTACTGGCACGCCAGTTAGCTCTTCGATACGCTTGATGTAATCTAGAGCAGCTTGTGGTAGCTCTTCGATTGATTTCGCACCGAATGTGTTCTCAGACCAACCTGGCATTGTTTCGTAGATAGGCGTTGCTTTTTCGAATGCTTCAGCAGCCATCGGAGAAACTTCTAGCGTAGAGCCATCTTCCATCTTGTAACCAGTACAGATTTTTAGCTCTTCTAGACCATCTAGTACGTCTAGTTTAGTTAGACAGAAACCAGATACAGAGTTGATTTGGATTGCACGACGCATAGCAACAGCATCGAACCAACCAGTACGGCGTAAACGACCTGTTGTCGCACCAAACTCGTGACCAACTTCACCTAGGTGTTTACCTACTGGATCTTGCTTGTCTAGACCGTCGTATAGCTCAGTCGGGAATGGACCTGCACCAACGCGAGTACAGTAAGCTTTCGCGATACCAAGGATGTAACCGATGTGACGAGGACCGAAACCAGAACCTGCAGCAACACCACCAGCAGTCGTGTTAGAAGAAGTTACGTACGGGTAAGTACCGTGGTCGATATCAAGTAGAGTACCTTGTGCACCTTCGAACATGATCTTGTCGCCGCGCTTACGTGCTGCGTCTAGTTCGTCAGTTACGTCGATAACCATTGAAGTTAGTAGTTCAGCGTAGCCTTTCGCTTGCTCAAGTACTTCTTCGTAGCTTACTGGCTCAGCTTTGTAGAAGTTAACTAGTTGGAAGTTATGGAATTCCATTACTTCTTTTAGTTTCTCTGCAAAAGTAGCCATATCGAATAGGTCGCCAACGCGTAGACCGCGACGAGCAACTTTATCTTCGTATGCTGGACCGATACCACGACCCGTTGTACCGATAGCTTTTTTACCGCGAGCGATTTCGCGAGCTTGGTCCATTGCAACGTGGTAAGGAAGAATTAGAGGACATGCTTCAGAAATGAAAAGACGTTCGCGTACTGGAATGCCGCGCTCTTCAAGAGGTTTCATTTCTTTAATTAGAGCTTCAGGCGATAGTACAACACCGTTACCGATAACGCATTTTACGTTATCGCGAAGGATACCTGATGGAATTAAGTGAAGAACGGTTTTTTCACCGTCAATTACAAGTGTGTGACCTGCGTTGTGACCGCCTTGGTAGCGTACCACGTATTTTGCATCTTCAGTTAAAAGGTCTACGATTTTACCTTTACCTTCGTCACCCCATTGGGTGCCTAGAACGACTACGTTATTTCCCATCTTTCCAAGTCTGATTGCTAGTTAAAAATGGATTCTAGCACTGAATCACTCTTCTTGCAGTCATTTTTTGTTCACAGAGTTGATACTAGAATGCAAACTCGCCACCCCTGCTCATTTCGAAATCACTACATCGCTGATAATATTTACTTTTCAGAATTCAACTAGGAATCATGATGTCTGAGTCTATTTGGCTAGCGATAGGGCTAGTATTGATTGTTGAAGGTATGGGACCATTGGTCGCCCCAAATGGCTGGCGCAACATGGTGGCTCAGTTGAGTGAGCAGCCAGATAACCAATTACGTCGCATTGGTGGTTGCTTAGTGGTAGCAGGGGCTGTCATCGCTATCATGATGAGTTAATCACGCTTCTGACTCTATCTTGAATTTGTCTAGCAGATACCGTTAGAAACAAAAGATACAAAAAAGGCTCCATAACGGAGCCTTTTCAATTTGCGGTAACGCTTAGGTTATTTCGCTTCTGCGCCTTTCGCGTTGTTCATGTATTGGAAGAATTCACTCTTCGGATCCAGAACAAGGATGTCACTCTTAGAGCTGAACGATTTCTCGTAAGCTTTTAGAGAACGTAGGAAGCTGAAGAACTCAGGATCTTTGTTGTACGCATTTGCGTAGATCTTCGCCGCTTCTGCATCCGCTTCACCTCGTGTTACACGAGCTGTTTTGTCTGCTTCAGCAAGAATCGTCGCTACTTCAAGCTCAGCTTGTGCGCGGATTACTTCTGCTTTCTCACGACCTTGAGAACGGTGTTTACGAGCTACCGACTCACGCTCTGCGCGCATACGACGGTAGATAGATTCACTGATCTCATCTGGTAGGTTGATCTTCTTCATACGGAAGTCGACGATACGAACACCCAAGTCTTTCATTGCGCTGTCACGCGTGTCTTTCAACACTTCAGACATGATTAGGTCACGTTCGCCATCGATTTCTAATGCTTCACGAGCCGCCTCAGTGCTCACTTCATCACTGCTTGCGTCTTCTGGAAGTACGTCGTTATTACGTGGGCCAGATACGATTTGCTTGATTTCACGAGAACCGATTTCTGCACGTAGAACGTCTGTTACTTTACGCTCAAGAAGCGCTTCAGCAGTCAGCGTGTTACCACCGCCAGTTGCTAGGTAGTAACGACCGAAATCCTCAATACGCCACTTCACGTAGGTATCGATGATTACGTCTTTTTTCTCAGACGTTACGAAACGGTCAGCACGACCATCCATTGTTTGGATACGCGCATCTAGTGTTTTCACGCGGTCAAACAAAGGCATTTTGAAATGCAGACCCGGCTCGTAAATACGAGTAATGTCGTTGTTGTCTTTCAAGACACGACCAAATCGAACCACAATACCGCGGTCGCCTTCAGGAATCACAAACAGTGACATCAGCATCAATGCCAGTGCGATGACCAGTACAGGGATCATTAACTTACGCATTCTTAGTATCTCCCTTGACGTGTACCAGTTGAACGAGACTGCGTGTTCGAAGTGTCTTCTTGCGAACGCTCAGATTCCAATTGGATGTGATCGTACGTTGAAGTCGATTTCGATTTACGTTTAGTGTCTGTTTGACCATCTTGACCAGCCAGTTTATCGATTGGAAGGTAAAGAAGGTTGCCGCTAGATTCAGAGTCAATCAACACTTTCGATGTGCTTGAGTAAACCTCTTCCATCGCGTCTAGGTACAGACGGTCACGAGTTACACCAGGTGCCGCTTGGTATTCAGGCAGTAGTTTTTCAAACTGAGCTACTTGACCAAGAGCTTCGTTGGTTACACGCTCGTTGTAACCTTGCGCTTCTTTCTTCAAACGCTCTGCACGACCTGTTGCTTTCGGCAAGATTTCGTTCTTGTAAGCTTCTGCTTCACGGATGAAACGCTCTTCATCCTCACGCGCAGCGATTGCATCATCAAACGCATCTTTAACTTGCTCTGGCGGACGCGCAGACTGGAAGTTCACATCAACAATCACGATACCCATATCGTAGCTATCGATGATTTGATTTAGCGTTTCTTGTGTCGTTTGACGGATTTGCTGACGACCACTTGTTAGGATGCTATCCATCAGTGAGTCACCAATTACCGCACGTAGCGCCGAATCTGTTGCTTGACGCAAGCTGTCGTCTGCATTGGTTACGCGGTATAGATATTTGTATGGGTCAGCAACACGGTATTGAACGTCCATTGCTACTGTTACTACGTTTTCATCTTTTGTCAGCATTAGACCAGATGCACGTAGCGAACGAATCGCTTGCACGTTAACCGCTTCGTATTCGTCGATAAAACGAGGACGCCAGTTCAGACCTGGGTCTACGATACGGTCGTATTTACCTAAACGCAGCACAACACCACGTTCTGCTTCACCGATGGTGTAAAAACCAGCGAAGAACCACACCGCAATCGCAATAACCGCAATTACGCCGAAGCCAATTGCACCACCGCCACCGCCGATAGAAGAACCACCGCCGCCTTTTTTACCAAACTTGCCACCCAGCTTTTGACTCAGTTTGCTGAACACTTCATCTAAATCTGGCGGACCTTGATCTCGGCCACCAGGACGCTGGCCACCACGATTATTATTACCCCAAGGGTCATTATCGCGGCCATTGTTGCCGTTGTTATTTCCAGGCTCATTCCACGCCATTAGAAAGCTCCATCATTTGATATGACGTTATACTGTAGCAGTCCTTTAAGTGACTATAAAGTCGACTAAAACTGCCCCTTCTCTTTTTTCAAGTCTAGACCAATCTACCTGTTGCATTCGAATATCGATCAACAAGTTACCTTCCTGGTCATATTCCTCACGTTGAATACACTTCATTTGGAAGAATGTACTACGGAATCGTCCTTGATACTGTGGAGGAATTCGCAACTGATGCTCAACCATTTGCGACGCTAAACGCTCGGTCAGCGCGTCAAACAGAAGATCAATGCCTAATCCATCCATTGCAGAAACCCAGACCGCGCGAGGCACGCCTTCCTCATCTCGTTCTATACGTGGTTTCTGCTCTTCTAGATTGTCAATCTTGTTCATTACTACGAGCGTCGGCACTTCATGTGCATCGATCTCTTCTAAGACTTCATGAACAGCTTGAATATTCTCACGAAAACGCTCGTCACTGGCATCAACAACATGTAACAAAATGTCAGCTTCTTGCGTTTCCTGCAAGGTTGCTTTGAAGGCAGCAACCAAATCGTGAGGCAGGTGTCGGATAAAACCAACAGTATCTGCAAGTATTGCAGGTCCTACATCTGCTAACTCTATCTTACGTAAAGTTGGGTCAAGAGTAGCAAACAGTTGATCTGCCGCGTAAACGCCAGCTTCTGTAATACGGTTGAAGAGTGTCGACTTACCCGCGTTGGTGTAGCCCACGAGAGAAATGGTTGGTATTTCAGCTCGGTTTCGGGCACGGCGTCCTTGTTCACGCTGCTTGGCCACTTTTTCAAGTCGACGCAAGATAGCTTTGATTCTGTCACGCAATAAACGGCGGTCGGTTTCTAATTGGGTTTCACCTGGACCACGTAGACCGATACCGCCTTTCTGCCTTTCAAGGTGCGTCCAACCGCGAATCAAACGAGTAGAAATATGGCGAAGTTGGGCTAGCTCAACTTGTAGCTTACCTTCGTGTGTTCGTGCTCGTTGAGCAAAGATATCGAGGATGAGACCGGTGCGGTCGAGAACTCGACATTTGCACAGTGCTTCGAGGTTACGTTCTTGGGCAGGAGAGAGGGAGTGATTAAAAATCACAATTTCAGCGCCAGTTAATTGCACCGCAGTAGCAATTTCTTGTGCCTTACCCTCTCCGACATAGTATTTCGGGTGTGGGGATTGACGACTACCAGTCACAACTTGTAGCGTCTCTACCCCAGCGGAAGAAACCAGCATTTCGAATTCAGCTAGATCTTCCCATTCACCTTCTTGCGTGAAGTTGATATGAACAAGTACGGCTCGCTCACCGGATTCATAACGGTCAAACAAGCAATCAACTCCTTATTGTAAAAATACTAAATGAAGAATTAATCTTCAGATTTCTCTTGTGGACGATCACCTTGAGCACGAGCACCGCTGTGGTGGCTTACTGGACGAGCCGGCACAACTGTAGAGATTGCGTGCTTGTACACCATTTGGTTAACAGTGTTCTTCAATAGGATCACGAATTGATCGAAAGATTCGATCTGACCTTGCAGTTTGATACCGTTCACAAGGTAGATAGATACCGGGATACGCTCACGACGTAGCGCATTTAGGAATGGGTCTTGTAGAGATTGCCCCTTAGCCATTTTATTTTCCTTATTTAATTTGTAGTTGTAATTATTTAGCTAGTGGTGCAATGCAAAAGGTACTGCTTTTTGCATCTGAGCTAAACGAATCAAAAATGCACCCTAAGTAATTAGCAGCATAGTATAAAAACCGCCAATAACAGATCCTTTGAGAGTGCGTTCACGCAAAAACGATCACATTATACACAGCTATCTCAATCAGATGCTATTGCTTCTGACATGGTTTCAAGTGCCTGTTCAATGTTATCGCTATCCAACCAAGTTAAATCATTCCAGCTGCGTAACCAGGTGATTTGACGCTTGGCCAATTGACGAGTTGCACAAATGCCACGAAAAACGGCTTCGTCGCGTGTGCAGTCCCCATCTAAGTACTCCCACATCTGTCTGTAGCCAACGCAACGGATAGAAGGAAGATCAGGGTGAAGATCCTTGCGCGCATACAACGCTTTCATTTCCTCTTCAAAACCCGCTTCCATCATCTTATCGAAACGCAGTTCAATTCGACGGTGAAGTTCTGCCCTGTCCTTGGGAGCTATTGCAAACTGTTTGACTCGGTAAGGCAAGCTGTCGCCTTTAGTTTGAGTCAACTCAGTAAGAGTTTTACCTGAAATACGGAAGACTTCCAACGCTCTCGATAAACGTTGAGGATCGTTTGGATGAATTCTCGCAGCTGATACAGGATCAATCTCTTTCAGCTCATCGTGCAACACCGACCAACCTTTAGTCAATGCCTCTTGCTCAATTTGCTGACGAATTTCAGGATTTGCAGCAGGAAGAGGTGATAAGCCTTCAAGTAACGCTTTGTAATACAGCATTGTACCGCCAACCAAGAGCGGAATTTTTCCTTCTGCAACAATGTCATCCATTGCTTGTAGTGCATCACGACGGAAGTCCGCCGCAGAGTACGATTCGCTCGGGTCAAGAATATCGATGAGACGATGCGGCGCTAGACTCAGCTCGCGCTCATCAGGTTTCGCCGTACCAATGTTCATGTCTTTGTAGATCAACGCCGAATCCACGCTGATGATCTCAACCGGATATTTCTGGCGAAGACGAATCGCTAGCTCTGTTTTACCTGATGCAGTTGGCCCCATTAAAAATAGCGCCAAAGGTAGTTTGTCTGTCATGGTCTTAATTTGGCAATCGTGGCAGAGAAATCAACAGCAGACACAAATTTCGTGTCTTCTAATGGCAATTGACCATGTCTTAGCTGTTCAAGTTCCGCAATAATTTGGATGGCTTCGGAAAGAGTATAGTGGCTCTTAACTGTGGTGACCTGCAAAGCAAGCCAATCTATCAGCTCAGATAATAACTGAGCCGTTGCCACTTCCCTCGTCACGCGAGTTTGCGCGTAAGATAACAGATCTGGTATCAAATTTTGTAAGTTTTGTTGACGCAATGGTGAAGGTACGCCCATGACCATCAAGGCTTTATCATTTCGAGCTTTTAGCTGAATGCCTAACTGAGCAAAATCTTGTTGGTAATCCTGCGCAAGTTGAACCAACTCCGGTTCCAATTTCACCGATAATGGTACCAGTAGTGGTTGCGCTTTTAATGCACCATCACTTGGTGTGAGTTGCCCTTTGGTTCGATAGAACTCAGCTCTTGGTAACGCAACCAAAGCCACACCACTGTCGCTGCTCATTAATACGTACTGCTCATCGACCACAGCTAAAGCTTTGCTCAGCGCCATCACTGGGGTTAAAGCTGTCTCTGCTTGATTAGTGATCGCAGCCGCACTGGTTTCGCTTCGAGGTTCAAAATCAGGTGTCTGTAGCAATTCATGATACGCACGCACCTCTTGTTTGCTTGGTGCTGGCTCAGCATGACGCTGTTCTTTGTGTGCACTCGGTTTAGGCGCAGGTTTTGATTCAATCCAATCTGTTCTCTTGAACGAGTCCGCTACGCGCGCTTCTCGCACAGAGGAATCGCTTGGCATACGATCGCGAGGTTTCGTTTCGTAGTCTGAGCGCCCCGGATAGGCTGGGGTATTATCAATCGCTTGATACACGCGTTCTGGCACTGGGGAAGCGATATGCTCTGGAGCACCAGTTAGTTCTGGAGTGCTAGTTGCCTCAGGTGAACTTTCTGGTTCAGGGAGAGACGTCATTGCCTCAAGTGACTCTGCTGCCTCAACAGGATCTGCGTGGTGGAATGCAGATTCATTCACATGTGGTTTATCAATCACTGAACTTTGCGCAAGGGCATCTGCCAACGCTTGATAGATGAAATCATGCACCAGACGTGCTTGATGGAAACGCACTTCATGCTTTGCAGGGTGCACGTTAACATCCACTTGGTGCGGATCGAGCTCAATAAACAATACATATGCCGCGAATTGATCAGGTTTGAGGCTGGTTTCGTAACTTTGACGAATCGCGTGATTGATCAATTTGTCACGCATCATGCGGCCATTCACGTAGCAATACTGTAGATCACTTTGCTGCCTAGCCCCTTCTGGCGTTGTAATCCAACCATGAAGCTTGAGCCCTTGATGTTCCAGTTCGATGCGCAGCATATTACGCACAAAAGCATTACCACATACCGCTGCAATGCGTTTTTCTGTTTGAAGCTGATTTTTTGCCGCGCGGTATTGGCGAATCATTTTGCCGTTGTGGCGAACATTGATAGTGACATCAAAGCGACTTAACGCAATACGCTTTAGCAGCTCATCGATGTGAGCAAATTCGGTTTTTTCCGTGCGGAGGAATTTACGGCGCGCAGGCGTATTAAAGAACAGGTCTAAGACTTCAACTGAGGTACCAATTGGATGCGCCGTCGGTTGGAGTTTGACCTTCATGTCACGCCCTTCAGAATAGGCACTCCACGCTTGTTCCTGTGCGGCTGGACGAGAAGTCATGGTCAAGCGCGACACCGAGCTAATACTCGCTAACGCCTCACCGCGGAACCCCAAACTCATGATGGCTTCGAGATCGTCCAATGTATGGATCTTAGACGTAGCATGGCGACTTAGCGCCAAACCTAACTCATCTTTCACAATCCCTTTGCCGTTATCGCGCACACGAATTAGCTTAGCGCCACCTTTCTCGATATCAATATCGATACGGGTTGCACCAGAGTCGAGACTGTTTTCTACCAGTTCTTTCACGGCAGAGGCAGGTCTTTCAACTACCTCCCCTGCCGCGATTTGGTTTGCCAATCGTGCTGGCAAAATCTTAATGGTCATGATGAGTTATCAGTTCACTTACTTGTTTGGAATAATCAGTACCTGCCCGACGGCAAGCTCATCAGAGCGCAAGTTGTTCGCTTTGCGAATGCTAGAGACACTGACACCATATTTCGACGCAATCTTGCCTAGGTATTCTCCACGAGCAACCTTGTGTTTGCGAATTGGTTTGTCTTTCACCGCAACGGTGATCTTCAACTTCTGACCGACCCAAAGCGTATCTGATTTTAAATTATTTTCACGGCGGATATCAGCAATCCTCACTTTGTAGTGACTTGCGATCTTACCGAGGAACTCGCCAGATTTAACAGTGTGCGTAATTGTCTCAGTTTCTACCGTGTTAGGTTTATTCGGGATGGATACTGAAACGGCACCTGTACCCGGGATTTTCAGCTTCTGACCGACGGCTAAACCGCTTGATTTGAGTTTGTTCGCACTCATGATCGCTTTGGTCGACGAGCCATATTTCTGTGCAATCACAGAAAGCGATTCACCACGCTTCACGGTATGCACAACAGGTTTCGCAGAAGACGAGAACACCGTGCCTTCTGGTGGATTATCTTTCAAGTACTGTACGACAGCTTTAGTAATCGCACGCGCTAGCTTATCTTGGTGAGAGCGTTGGAATAGTAACTTCTCTTCCGTTGGGTTCGAGATAAAGCCCGTTTCAACCAAAACAGAAGGAATCTGCGGAGAACGCAAAACTGCCAAGCTGGTATTGATTGGTTTCGAGTTATGCAGGCGAGCAACTTTGCCCATCTCACCTAAAATGTTTGTCGCTAACTTATAACCTTCTTTTTGCGAATGACTGAACTGAAGATCTAACAAAGTTTGGTTGACGTTACGGTCATTTGAATTGCTCACAAATGCCGTTCCAGAGCCACCAAGTAGCTCAGATTGTTTCTCGTGATTCTCTACCCAACGTGCAATTTCGGTATTGGCACGACGAGTATTTAACACGAACACCGAACCACCACGAGGTTTAGGAGAGGTAAACGCATCGGCGTGAATCGAAATTAATAAGTGTGCGTCATGTTCACGAGCAATCGCAACACGGCGATTCAAGTTGACGAAGTAGTCACCAGTACGAGTCATGCGAGTTTTGATGCCAGGTACTGCATTTAGCTGGGCTGAAAGCTTACGAGAGATGCTCAATACCGCGTCTTTTTCATACTTTCGACGTGATGGACCAATTGAACCAGGATCTTCACCACCGTGGCCTGGGTCGATCACGATCAGAATCTCTTGTGCACGTTGGACCGTACTCATGTCTTTGCTTGGTTTTGCCGGTTTGCTCGGCTTAGAAGTATTACTCGCCGCCGCTGATGTTTTCGCCCCATGTGGCAAATCAATCACCAAACGATGACCATACTGACCACCTGGCGTTGGTTTTAGCGTAAACAGTTCAGCTTTGACGCTCTTCTTCAACTCAAAAACCAAACGGTATGTGCTTTTGTTTGGCGGAGAGCTTTTACGAACACGCTTCAACACAGGACTGTCCGTTACCGTAACAGGCAACTTAGCTTGCATAGACGTGTTTTTAATATCCACGACCAAGCGATCCGGTCCAGATAAAGAGAAATAGGAATAGTCAGCTTCCGCGCTTAAATCGATGACAACACGAGTCTCATCTGGTGAAGGCCAAACTCGGAAACTTTTAACGACGTTAGCAAATGCTAAATTGGGGATGATAAGGAGAAAAGTGGCGACAAATGCCGCCACTACTCTAAATTTTGAAAGACTCAACATAGCTCCAATCGACTGAGTAACTGCACACCATATTCATTATTTGCCGTAAGTTCGGCTACGCGCTGCTCGCCTTGGTAGCGAATATCCACATCAAGATCCGGTTGTGGCAGCATTCCTTGCCCTTTTTCTGGCCATTCAACCAAACAAATCGCATCATCCGTGAAGTAATCGCGAATCCCCATGAATTCTAACTCTTCAGGATCTGCCAGTCGGTATAGATCAAAGTGGTAAACTTGCCACTTATCCAGCTGATAAGGTTCAACCAAAGTATAGGTCGGGCTTTTTACGTTTCCTTGATGGCCAAGAGCACGGACAAAACCACGACTAAAGGTTGTTTTACCCGCACCCAGATCGCCATGCAGATAAATAGTGGTTTGTTGGGAACAAAGTTGAGCCAACGCGGTACCTAGTGCTACCGTTTCATGCTCACCTTTCAGGTTAAATTGTTTCGTGCTCATTGATGTTTCTCTAACTAATGATCGTTGACTATATAAAAATCAAAAGAACAGGAATAGTAAACTGTGTTGGTTTTGAGAGACAAGCTTTCAAATGTCATATGTGCGAAAAAAGTAGCCAATAAGGCAAAACCTAATTACCTGATTCTATTGAATGCATAAACAAAATTGCTCATGCCTGCGTCAACTTTTGATGACTTTGTTTCAAAATCTATTTCCCGGCTTTATGTCTAGACTTTCTGGTAGCACCAATTCATAAGATCCGGTAAGATCCGCCCCCCTTTATCTCGGTGATAAAACATGAACTTCGAACAACTCGCTCAACAAATCAAAATTTGGGGTAAAGAGATCGGCTTTCAGAAAGTCGGTATCTGCGATGTTGATCTTAGTGAACATGAAGCGGCTCTGCAAAAATGGCTTGATCAAGGCTACCACGGTTCAATGGACTGGATGGCTCGTCACGGCATGATGCGCGCCAGACCAAATGAACTTTTGCCGGGAACCGTGCGAGTGATTAGCGTACGTATGGATTACTTGCCACCAGAAGCAAAGTTTGCTTCCAATCTGGCAAACAAAAACCACGCTTATATCAGCCGTTACGCGCTCGGGCGTGACTATCACAAATTGGTGAGAAAACAGCTTAATAAACTTGGCAAACTTATTGAGCAAGAAGTCGGACAATTTGGCTATCGCCCTTTTGTCGACTCAGCCCCGATCCTTGAACGTCCATTGGCGCAAAAAGCCGGATTAGGCTGGACTGGCAAACACTCTCTGATTTTGGATAAAGATTGCGGCTCTTGGTTTTTCCTTGGTGAGCTGCTTATCGACTTACCTTTGCCTGTTGATGAACCAAGCGTTGATCAATGTGACAAATGTAAAGCTTGCATCACATCTTGTCCGACACAAGCGATTGTCGATGAAAAAGTCGTGGATGCGAGACGCTGTATCTCATATCTCACGATTGAGTTTGATGGTGTGATCCCAGAAGAGTTCCGCAAACCGATGGGAAACCGTATCTATGGATGCGACGATTGCCAATTAGTTTGCCCTTGGAATCGATATGCAGAAATCACTGAGCAAGAGGATTTTCATCGCCGCGAGAGTTTTGAAGACCCAGATCTCGTTACCATGTTCAATTGGGATGAGGCAACCTTCCTAAAACAAATGGAAGGGTCAGCAATTCGTAGAATTGGACACCTGCAATGGCTACGTAATATTTCTGTCGCACTTGGCAATGCAGAATACAGCCAAAGAACAATTGATGCCCTAGAAGCAAGACGCGGTGAAAGTGAACTGCTCGATGAACACATTGAATGGGCTCTTGCACAACAATTCAACCAACTTCCAGCAAATAAATCGGATTCTATTGAGACCAAGAAAAAGCGTTTAATCAGAATCGTAGAAAAAGGACTTCCAAGAGACGCATAATGCGTAGCTCATATGCAAGAGATTGAAAACTCTTTTTGCACGATCAATTCATGACCTTGTTCTCAATTCTGTAATGTGGAAAAAAATTATAGAGTCGAAGGAATTCGGGGAAGATAAAAAAGTTAAACACAACCTGAAGAAATGACTAGGATCAAAAAAACACAAATTAATGATCCTAATTTAACGCATCCGATCCGCAATAAAAGCAAGTTTTACTATACAAAACAAGCATTTACGCAGTTACAGAAAACTTTTATTGTGCCCTAACAAAGAAAAGATCTTTCTTTACAGTCCTTCAAATTGAAGCTGAGAACACTTTATCAACCAACTTATCCACAGAATGACATATGTGGATAACTCTGTTAATTAAAGAGCAGAAAGGGGCCCGAACACCAGATTATTCGCTGTTCAGACAAGTCGTCTCATGTTTAAAACACAAACGAAATCGTCCGACATCGAGTGATGCGGATTAAATATTGTTTTTCAGGGGTTCATGCTTCGCAGCATTATGAAAAGAGCGATGTGAATTGGTTGCGGGAGCCGGATTTGAACCGACGACCTTCGGGTTATGAGCCCGACGAGCTACCAAGCTGCTCCATCCCGCGTCCGTGTATCACTGCTTTTGCAGTAATAAGAATTGGAGCGACACACGAGGTTGCCCTATCTATAACAGAAAGGCGTGACCTCAACCTTGACAAGTTTTTGCTCTATAAACGAGCGAGTGTCGCAATTCATTGTTAAGCACAATGAAAGCTATAAAGCTGGAGCGACACACGAGGTTCCCTATTCATAATAGAAAGGCGTGACCTCAACCTTGGCAAGTTTTTACTCTATAAACGAGCGAGTGTCGCAATTCACTGTTAAGCACAATGAAAGCTATAAAGCTGGAGCGACACACGAGGTTCGAACTCGTGACCTCAACCTTGGCAAGGTTGCGCTCTACCAACTGAGCTAGTGTCGCAATGTCACTGTTAAGCACAATGAGGGCTATCAAAT
>NZ_BCUF01000044.1 GCF_001591145.1 Vibrio harveyi NBRC 15634 = ATCC 14126 = KCTC 12724
TCAACAGACCCTAATGCTTTGTTGATTTTTTGCCAGACCTTGGCGAAGTGTTCGCTAGGGCAAAAGAACAAACTAGCGCTGGCGATAAATAAACTGCAAGCAGGATACGTAAAATCACTAAAACAAGAATGGGATATGGAATAGTGAGGGTTGCCTTCAAAGCGAGTTAAGCAGGTTTCGACGGCGTCTTGATGCGCATCGAAAGCATGAACGGTGTAGCCTCGACTAAGAAGATACTGAGAGTCTCTTCCAGTTCCACATCCCGCATCTATAGCGGTTTTATTATCGAGAGTAAGTAAATTCGCTGCGCGCTCGACGTTGGGACGGTGCGGCTGCTGCGCGACCTTTTGATAATATTCGTTCCATTTTACTGACATCGTGATTCCTTTCTCACTCTTCTATTTTTGTCGTATTACGTTTCAATAGAACACGACTCCCTTATGTTCTGAGCGGTGGGCTATTCTCTCTGGTTTCTGGTGTTTAGCAGGCGCGTAACGAGAGTTATAGCTGATCTTCAATTGGAAGTATGCCCGAGAACCAAGCGCCCATTTTTCTCCATACACTGGCTTCTGGCTCAGAATCGAATTCTTCACCAGTCTCCATATCAACCCACGCTATGTCGCCATCTTTGATTACGATTTTATAGGCATTTTCTCTGAGCTGTTTGGGCAACTGCGCTAAGGATTTTTGCACGTATTCAGGTTGTTCGATGACGACTGCCATTTCGGTATTGAGTTCAGCGGAACGTGGATCCCAATTCATGGAACCAACAAACAGAGTTTTACCATCGATCATCATGGCTTTGGCATGCAAACTTGCTCTGCTACTGCCCGTGAGACTCCATTTACTTTTGATTTTTGCGCTGGCTTTCACTTCCCAAAGCTTGATCCCAGCTTTAACCAAGTCTTCTCGGTATTTCGCATACCAACCATGAACGGCAAACACATCGTTCGATGCCAAGCTGTTTGTGACTATTGTGATGTCGATACCTCGCTTTGCCGCGTCCGTCAGTGCTTTTGTCCCAGATTTTGTTGGCACAAAGTACGGGGATATCAGTACAAAAGAGTTATCTACGTTTGCTAACAGTTCACTGAGGTTGGCAACAAGTTGGCTTTCTTGAGTTGCAATCTTATCGGGCAAGTCGAACCAAACTTCACCTTGTCCCCAGTATAAATTCAACTTGCCCTGTTGCAGTTCTTCGTAAAGATCGAGTTCTTTAAAATTATAGGGACCAGTAGAGAACTTTTCTTCTAATTTCAAGCTCTTAACTTGAGTTTGAATGGCATCATCGGCAACTCTTTCTGATTCAGGCACAATCCATTCCATTGGAATCGCATACAAGCTGTTCCAGTAAAGGTCGAATTGATCCGCGGTTTGTGTCACAGCCTCGCCATAAAGCATGACATCGAAATCGCCGAATTCGACATTAGATTCAAAAGAGAAGTATTCATTACCAATGTTTCTGCCACCAACAATCGCGGAGACACTATCTGATATTAGTGACTTGTTGTGCATACGACGATTAAGGCGGTCAAAGTCACTCGCAAGAGCAAATACGCGCGCGTCTCGGTATTGATGAGGATTGAACAAACGAATTTCGATGTTAGGGTGAGCATTCAGTTGCGCCATACCTTCATCATTGCGTTTTTGCATGTCATCCAGCAATAGGCGAACACGTACACCGCGTTGAGCGGCTTCATACAATCGCCATGTCATCAGTTGGCTAGTTTCGTCGCTACGGTAAATGTAGTACTGCAAATCCAAACTTTTCTCGGCGGATTCAATCAGAGCTATTCGAGCAAGAAGTGCGTCATTGCCTTGGTTTAGTGGATAAAAACCGGTATCAGAGTCTGGATCTTTGTCGTAGCTTTCAAAAAAATCAGCCAAAGCAGAATCATTTTGATAGCCAAATTGAAAGCTGGTGGATTTCTCACTTGGATCTCTGGGTTGAATGGATGAACACGCTGAGACCAGTAAGAGCATAGAGCCCAAGAGGGCTTTTGAGAGAGAACGTCGCAATGCACACTTCCTTGTTTATCATAACCTTTTGATTATATATCAAGCGTTGGTAACTGGTAATGCGAGCGGGTTAGGTTAAGTCGCAGTTTTCACATTCAAGGCAAAGAGCGCGAAACCACATTTAATGCATGAAAATGGAATATTATTCAGGCGGACAATATCATGTTTTTAACTTATGTTTTGTTGGTAAATGGTTAATATCACTAATATCTGGTGGTAATTACCAACACTGAACTACAAAAAATAGCTAGATTAATTTAACTTATTGATATTTAAAAAGTAAACGATTGGCACACCTATTGCGTATAAACGGTGAGTGTGAGAGGCCGTAACTTGCGAAAGTGGTTAAGTTTTTGTTAATTTTATTAACTTGCCATGGATAGTTCTTTTGTGATCGATAGTCACAAAAACAGCGGAAGCACGGCTCTTTTATAAAGTTGTCTATTTCAGATGCAAATATCTCACTGTTTGTCCGCGGGGAGTGTAAGGTCCAGTTACAAAATCTCGGATTTTTAACGTGGTCTTAAGGCGAATGCCTGATGGGGATGAATAGGAGAATACAAAAATAAAAAAGGATTTTTGATGTTAGCAAAACCAGTATTACGTTGGCTTTTACCCTTCGTCGTGATGGGGGGGGCTTATGCGGGCTATGCCGCTATCGCTGCGACCGCACCAGAAAAAGAGTCAACCAAAGACACCGTTACTGAACCTACAGTACAAACTTCTTCACTTTTTCCAACCGATCATAAAGTCGTAATCACCAGTCATGGTGAGATGGTCCCTTTTGAGAAAACCCACCTCGCTGCACAAGTCAGCGGTGAGGTCGTGAGTTGGCATCCAAACTTTGTCACTGGTGGCATCGTTAAACGTGGTGAAGTGCTATTCACGATTGAAAGTGATAATTACGAAGCGGCAGTACTCCAAGCTGAAGCCGGTTTAGCAAGCGCTCGTGCAGCTCTAATTGAAGAGCAAGCAAAAGCTGAGGTAGCGAAACGTCAAGCGAAGAAGTTAAGCGATAAACAAATTACAGACCTCTATTTACGCAAACCACAGGTGTTAAGTGCTCAAGCGCAAGTGAAGTCAGCGCAAGCAGCCCTGAAACGAGCAAAGCGTGACCTAGAAAACTGCAAAGTGGTAGCACCTTACGATGCTCTCGTTGTTGAACGCGACATCGGTGTCGGTCAATTTGTTTCTTCTGGTTCTCGCGTGGCTACGTTAAATAACATTGAAGTGGCAGAGATCCATGTTCCGATCGCAGGCTTTGACAGTGCGTTCCTCCCTGACTCCTTAAAAGAACTGCGAGCAACGGTGACCCAACAAGGTATTCTTTCAACAACGAGAGAAGGTAAGGTCGTTCGAGATTTAGGAATGATCGACAGCGCGACACGTATGATCAACATGGTCATTCAGGTGAAAGATCCTTATGGCTTAGATAACAAGCAGCCACCGATTAAGTTTGGCTCGTATGTCGAAGTGAGTTTCACAGGTAAAGAACTAAAGCACATTTATCGCTTACCACAAGAGTTAGTGAAAAACCGAACGGTTTGGGTAGTGAATGGTGAAAATGAACTGCAACCAAGAACAGTAAACGTGCTTCGTGCAGAAGGTGAGTTTTTGCTTGTTGGGGAAGGCTTAGAGCAATCAGACATGCTTGTTCTGACTTTGCCTGAGTACCCGCAAAAAGGCATGGCAGTCCAAGTCGCAAAAAAGAATGACGACTCCGAAACCGTCGTACAGTAAGTAGGAGTCAATCATGGAAGAGAATCAACAAAAAGGCATTATTGCCTATTTTGCCAATAACTCTGTCGCTGCAAACTTAATGATGGTGTTCATCATCGTAATGGGCATCGTGAGTTTCTTATTCATTCAACGCCAAATGTTCCCGAATGTTGAGGTTAACTACATCAATATTCGTGCTGCTTATCCAGGTGCTTCTCCACAAGAAATTGAAGAGAGTATTTTGGTGAAAGTGGAAGAGTCGATTAAAGACGTCACCGGCATCAAAAAGACGGTCGCACGCGCATCCCGAGGCAGTGCGCATGTGTCGATTGAAGTGGATGTGAACGCGGACATCAAACGTGTGTTGAACGATGTAAAGCAAAGAGTGGACACCTTATCCAATTTGCCTGCGGGCATGGAGCCGATTAACGTTTATCAAGTGGAGTGGCGACAAGAAGTTATTGAGATGGGGTTAGTCGGGGACCGACCTCTTGAAGAGCTCAAACCTATTGCTAAACAAGTCGAAGATGAGCTTCTGCAACTACAAAACGTTATGTTAGTGGATCTCAGTGCGCCAGAGGAAGAGATTGCGATTGAAGTCGACCCACTTGTTTTGCGTAAGTATGATCTAACACTGAATGACGTGAGTAATGCGATTCGTCGCTATTCTGCTAACTTCTCCGCAGGTGAGGTGAAAACCAACGCAGGTATGATTGCGGTTCGTATTGAGAACCAGTATTACCATGGCGATGAATTTCGAAATATCCCCGTTAAACTCGGCGCAAATGGCGCCAAGGTGTTACTGCAAGACATTGCAACCATCAAAGATGGCTTCACAGAAGAAGATCGTTACTTTGAATATTCAGGTCAAAATGCAATTTACATGGCGGTTCAAGCCACGCGCGACCAAAACATCATTCCTGTTGCAGAGTCTGTTCGTAACTATATTGAAGCAAAGAACAAAACGTTACCTAGCGATATTCAGTTAAAAGTACTGGTTGATATGACCTATTACCTCAATGGTCGTCTCGATATGATGCTGAAAAACTTGCTTCAAGGTGCGGCGCTTGTAGCGATCATGCTGAGCGTGTTCTTGCGTTTCCGCTTGGCGATGTGGGTAATGTTAGGGCTGCCAGTGTGTTTCTTAGGCGCAGTGATGATGATGCCCATGCTTGGTATCACTGTAAATATCGTTTCTTTATTTGCCTTTATTATGGTACTCGGTATCGTTGTCGATGACGCTATCGTGACTGGGGAAAGTGCTTATAGTGAAATCGAAGAGAAGGGCGGTGGTGTCGAAAATGTTGTCACTGGCGTTAAACGTGTTGCTACCCCAGCTACCTTTGGTGTGTTGACTACGATTGCGGTATTTGCACCTTTCCTGCTTTCTAGTGGTATTGATAGTGCTTTCTTTTATGGCATTGCTGGTGTTGTGATCCTGTGTCTTACCTTTAGTTTGATTGAATCTAAGTTGATTCTTCCGGCTCACTTGGCGCATACGAACTTCAAACCAATCAAACCAGATGGATGGCGTGATAGCTTTAACAAGCGTTTCTTTGGTTTTGTGAATGGTCCTTACCGTAGTTTTGTTAAAGCTTGTACGCATTGGCGCTGGACTGTATTTGCCTTCTTCTGTGGCTTGCTTCTTATTAGTGCAGCCTTGGTGAGTTCTAACTATGTGCGTGTGATTCCGAATCCAAAGGTACCAACGGATTATCCTGCGATTACGATTGAAATGAATGACACGGTATCGAGTGAGCAAACCATTAATGCGCTAAAAACCATTGAAGGTGTGATGCAAGAAATCGAAGATCAGATCATCGATGAATACGGTCAAGGTATGATTCGTGACGTGCTGTCTTACAACCGCAGTCGTACTGAAGGTCGCATTCTTGTGCCACTTGTCGATGAAGAATTACGTCCATTTAATACCTTTGAGCTTGCGCGTCGTTGGCGTGAAGCTATGCCTGTGATTCCGGGAATGAAGAGCTTTAAGATCCGTGAGCAAAGTGCAGGCGGTGGTGATCGTGATGAGTTTGGTTACTTATTGTTTGGTTCGGATATTAACGAGCTGAATGAAGCTGGTCGTTACTTGATTGGTCGACTGCAGCAAGAAGAAGGTTTGTATGACGTATCTTCGTCTATCGATTCCGGTAGCAAAGAAGTTCTACTATCACTTGCTCCAGTTGCTTACGACCTTGGTTTGGATCTGACGATGATTGCAGAACAAGTTGGTGGCAGTTTCTATGGTGGTGAAGCGCAACGCATCATTCGTGATGGTGAAGAAATCAAAGTCATGGTGCGTTACCCGCAATTGACTCGTGAAGCGTTTTCTTCTTTACGCTATGCAGTGATCACGACGCCAGCAGGGAAAAAGGTCATGCTGGGTGATGTGGTTAAGATCAACGAACAACCGGGTGTGAGTAGCATTCGACGAGAAGGTGGTTACCAAACCGTTTACGTTTATGGTTCTATTGATGAAGAGTTGGTTGAACCTCAAGAAGTTGTGAAGGTAATTGACGACAACATCTTACCGGACATGAAGCAAGCTTTCCCGAGTGTGAAAACGGAATTGGGCGGTGATATTGAAGAGCAAGCTGCGCAGCGTAACGAGCAAATCATGTTCTTCATTGCAGGCATGATCATCGTATACATCTTGCTGGCTGTGCCGTTGAAGAGCTATACCCAACCGCTGATCGTCATGTCGGTGATTCCGTTTAGCTTAACAGGTGCGATTTGGGGACACTTCTGGCTGGATATGGACATCAGCATGATGTCGACGTTTGGTTTGATCGCGGCAGCGGGTGTGGTTATCAATGATTCCTTGGTGATGACAGATTACGTCAACCAGGTGCGTGAAAAAGGCATGAGCATCAAGCAAGCAGTCGTCGAGGCTGGGTGTGCACGTTTCCGAGCGATCACGCTGACATCGATCACGACGTTTGCTGGTGTTTTACCCATCATGTTTGAAACCAGCTTGCAGGCTCGATTCGTTATCCCTATGGCAGTAGCCCTTGGTTTCGCAGTGCTGTTTGCTACTGTACTTACCTTGATTTTGGTGCCTTGTTTGTACCTGATGCTTGAAGACATTAAAAACATCTTCCGAGCAATCAAACGCTTTTTCGGGCGTGTGATGAGTAAGTTCAAGAAGCCGTCAGCGAATACAACTGGTAGAGAAAGTATGCAAAGCTAGTTTCACCTAGAACGAAATTACAAAGCAGTCTTCGGGCTGCTTTTTTTGTACCTTAAGCGAACTGAAATGAACTTCCTATGCTATAAATTGAGTGAATGGTTAAATATTCATAAATTTTCTTGGTTAATTTAACACTGAGTGTGTGAAATTCGCCACCGAGCAGATGGTAGAAAAATGATGTTTATTTTAAGTTATTGATATTAAAGGTTTAAAAAGTTGGCATTCTATGTGCAATGTATAGGATGCAACCCAATGAACTGCTAATCCCTAAGGAGCTTATTATGCAAAGCGTATTTCTATCTACTCTAGGTCTTATTGCTGTAATGTCATCACCAATCGCTACTGCTAACACTCTAGACAAAGATGAGTGGAGTGCAGATCTACGTCAAGAATTTACAACAATGAAGCATGAGGCAGTTGCGGACATCCAACAAATGAACATGGACGCCATTGATGAACGTGATGAGCGCATTGTTAAACACATCAAAGAACAACAAGCGCAGTTGGTAAAGATCAAGTGCCAGAAGATAGAGGCAACCAAATCTTAAGCTCTGACGTTAAAGATTCCGTGTTAGTCACAAGGAAGCGTGATTAACCAAAGTACATCCGATACAAGGGCGACGTGATGAATTATCGGCGTCAATCTTGTTGCTCTGTTTGCCAATCTATTTAACTAGGTTGGCTTTTTTTGTGTTTACGAGTTAGTGAAAACGAACGATATATCTGGCGACATGATAGACAACAGTAGTGAGTTGAAATAGTTAGAAAGAAAAAAGCCCGCGAAGAATACCTTCGCGGGCGAAAAAAGGGCACCAATTTGGGTGTCTATTCATTTTGGAGATGGTCGAACGTCCATATCATACTGACAATAGGCTTGGTGAGAGGCTTACCACCAGTGCGACCAACGGGGCTAAAGTTAACATTGTTGTAATCATTGTTAAAATGTTAATTCTTCAATCAATGATTTCATTATCGTTAGTTCAAATTGTGAATGTGTTGTCTGTGTGTGTTTTTACTGTGCTAAATGTCGTTTTTGATAATAAAACTTATCATAAACACGGTACCTGTCATTTGAATTAGTTATATAAAAGTCAACATATCGCATTCTCAATTGTTCATATTTGCACTTAATGCCTCATAATAACCTTTTAATTGTTACGTGTTTGTGTGGCTTTTAACGTTTTTCACTGAAAACAAAAAGAGCGACCTAAGCCGCTCTTGTTTGTTTTGATAAGGAAACTTATCGGATTGTTTTAGATCTCTTCGTGCTTATGAACTAGACCGAAGTCAGCCAAAATGGCATAAGCGGCAGGAATCATAAACAGTACCAACAACGTCGAGGCGAAAATACCAAACACGATAGAGATAACCAGAGGTTGGATAACTTGGGCTTGCAAACTGGTTTCCGTTAGCAACGGTAGCAAACCTGCAGCGGTTGTCATCGAGGTTAGGAATACGGCACGGAAACGTTCTCTACTCGCTTTAACGACAGAATCATGAACATTGTCACCTTCATCTACATGATGGCGTATGTACTGTACTAGCAGGATTGAGTCGTTTACTACGATACCAGCCAATGAGACAAAGCCCATCATGCTCGGCATACTTAAGGAATGCCCAAGCACAATATGCCCCCATACTACCCCGATAAAAGCAAGTGGGATCGCGAGCATGACTACAAACGGTTCCAAGTAACTGCGGAATTGGTAACTTAGGATGGCAAACACGCCAAATAACCCAAGCAAGAAGCCTTTGCCCATAGAGGCTCCGGTCTCGGCGGTGTCTTTAGCTTCACCTTCAAAGTCGAAACGTAACCCAGGGTACTTCTGCATCAATTTTGGCGCTTCATCTTGTTGGAATTGGCGAATGATAGCGGTTGAGTTTGCCTTGGTGTTGTCGGTATCACCAAATACGCTCACCGTGCGCAATCCATCAATACGTTGGATGCGTACGTAGTTGCGCTGGAAATTCAATGTTGCAATGGTCGCGAGCGGAATTTGGCTACCGTCTGGCAAGATAATCGGAAAGTTCGCCAACTGCTGTAAGTCGCCTGCTTGCGTTTTATCTAGTCGAACTTCTATCGAAATATTCTCAACGCCGACTTGGATTTCGTCAGCGGTTTGACCAAAAAATGCCGCACGCAGTTGGTTTGCAACAAGCTGACCATTGATGCCATAAGCTTCTGCGCCGGGACGCAATTTAACCAGAACTTCCTCTTTACCCATGCGCATGTCATCAAGCACGCCATGAACACCGTCAAATTGATTAAGATACTGTTGAATATCAATCGAAGCCGCTTTCAATGCATCAAGATCATCATGTTTTGCACGAATTTCTATCGCTCGACCACCCGGTCCCATCGTGGGCTGTTTGAATACCAGAGAGATGGGGTCTGCGAGTTCTCCAATATCTTCACGCCATGCTGCGATAAAGTCATCAATGAGAGTGTTGCGGCTTTCTGCCCCTAACAAGTCCAATCTAACTGTTGCGATATGGGGACCTGATTCGTTGGCATCGGCATTCGCGTTGAATTGACTGGTTATGTGTAGTACGAGCGGATTACCGCCTTCAACTTTTTCAGTCCATTCTTTATCGAGCTTTTGCGCTGATGCGACGATCTTATCTACCACTGCCTCTGTTTGGGATAGCGAAGACCCAGGAGGAAGAATGATACGAGCTTCGGCAATATCACCGTCTAGCTCAGGGAAGGGCTGGAACTTAAGCAAACCGCCAATTAACGTTGCGGCAGAAATCAGCAGCAAAGTAATGACACTGCCCATGAAAGCGTAGCGATACTCAACCACTTTATCTACGGCATTAACCAGCGTGGTATTACGGAAGTTCTCAAAAGATGCCAGTAGCTTTTGTTTGAACTTTGGTGTGGTCTTTTCCTGTTTTTGTTTATGCAGTGAATGAGATAAGTGGTTGGGTAGAATCAAAAATGCTTCCACTAAGCTCAAGCTTAATACCAAGATAAGTACTTGCGGAACCGCCTTTAGCACTGCACCCATTTCACCTTGTAGAAACAGCAGGCTACCAAAGATGCAAACGGTGGTTAAGAAGGAAGAAATTACACCCGGTAAAACTTTCTTAACGCCTTTGATAACGGCGTCATCAATCTCTTCGCCTCGGTCAAGGTGAGCGGCAATGGACTCTGCTATAACGATTGCGTCATCCATCATGATACCGATCGCCATTAGCAAGCCGACTAAGGACATAATGTTGATGGATAGTCCAAGCTGTGCCATCAAAAACAAGCCACCTAAAAATGCAACAGGTAAACCGGCGGCAACCCAAAATGAATAGCGAAAGCTAAAAAACAACCACATCGTAGCGAAGACCAAAATGATACCTTGCCAGCCATTTTTGACCATCATAGTAAGACGATCCCAAAGCACTGACGAGAGATCATTGGTCATTTGTAGCATGACTCCGTCTGGCGCAATGGCTTGCTGTTCTTCCACAAATTGAGCGACACGTTCTTTGATTCTGAGAGCATCGTCTTCTTTGTTTTTACTGATCTTTAGAAGGGCAGAAGGGTGACCATCGAAGAGTACTTTCTGCTCATCTAATTCAAAGCGATCTGTAATCGTAGCGATGTCTTTTAAGCGAATGATTGAGCCATTCGGACCTGAGCCAACAACAATAGTTTCTAGTTCTTCTGGCGTAACGCGGCGTTCGTCAAAACGAATCAGGAAATTTTTGTCTGGTGTTTCAACATTACCACTTGGTAACTTAACGTTTTGACGACCAATTTGCTCCGCAATATCACCCACACTCAGACCTAATTGTCGAATCGCTTGTGTATCAAGCTCTACCCTGTATTGATGATCCGAGAAGCCTGCCACATCGACCAAAGACACGCCGTAATCGAGTTTTAGTGTGCGTTTAAGTTGTTCGGCATACCCTTTTAATTCCGGCCAAGTCGTATCTGCAGTGATTGCCACATCAACGACAGGCTCGTTCCAGTCCAGTTCTTGAACTACGGGCGACTCAATTTCTTGTGGGAAGTCATTGATCGAGTTAATTTGAGTTTGAACGTCAACGAGCATGCGACCGATATCGGCGTCCTCATTTAACTTTAAGATGAGACGAGCTGACCCTTCAATAGCTTCACACTGAGTTTCTTCAATATTAGCGAGTCCATCTACGGCGTCTTCCATACGAACACAGATACTCTCTTCCACTTCTTGAGGGGATGCTCCTGGATAAACCACGCCAGCAAGAATATAAGGGGGATCGAATTCCGGAAAGGTTTCTCGCTTGATGCCAGAGAGGGAAGAAATACCCAAGATAAGCAACGTCAACATCAACAAATTGGCTGCGGTTGGGTGTTTTGCAAAGAATCGGATCATGAGTCGGACCCCTCAGTCACCGTTTGGCTCTGCTCTGATGTTTCCTTCAACAACATGCCGTTGATAGCAGGCAACAGGTCATTAATGATCAACTTTTGACCTTGTTCCAAGGCTCCTTCGACAACGACTTGGTTGTCGCGTCGATAGAGTACCTCAACAGTCACGATTTGAAGGCGGTTATCTTCACCCATCAGGTAGATCTTGTCTCCATGGAGCGCGCGTTCAGGAATAACCCAGCTTGGATTCTGTTGTCCTTCAATCAATGCACGTACAAACATACCGTTCACGAGAGGTGGTACAGACGTTGGTTTCAATGCTCGATAGTCTTGCTCAATCTCCAATATCACCCCAGCGGTGGCTTGGCTTGGATCCACCGTCTCACTGATACGCGCGACTTTAGCAGACCAAGACGCAGATAGGTTGCCGCTATTAAGCTCAATAATGGCGTGGATAGCATTCATATCAGGTTGTGGGATACCAGACTCATCACGTACAAACTCACCAATGCTTGAAGCAAGGGTTTGCATATCATGTATCGATAGCTGGGCTTCAACTTCCATCACATCAATGCCATGCCCTGTGACCATAGTTTGTTGAAGGTTCACTACTTGATTTTGTTCGATATCCACCTGAGCAATGCGCAGATCATATGGGAGCGTGATGATGGTTTTATCAAGTGAACGTTTCGCCTCATCCACTTTGGAAGCGTTGACCTTAACTAACGCCTCAGCGACACGCTTCTCATCTGGCATCAAACCTATCTGATTTTCAATATCAAGCACCAACTTACGCTGAGAAAGCGCACTTTGCTCTTGTTGATCCACATCAGATTGTGATGTTAAGCCTTTCTTGCGTAGGTTTTGTTTACGAGCAAGTTCCTTGTTGGCGATCACTAAACGATTCGCTTCAATTTTTAGTGTGCTTTTTAAGTTCGCTTCTTCTTGGTTTAGCTTAGCCAGAGAGGTTTGTGCAGACTTAAGGTCGGCTTGAGCTTGAACCAGTTTTAATTCGTAATCGAGTGGATCGATCCTTAAGATCTCCGTTCCTGCTTGTAGTACTTGCCCTTTTTCCAATTGTGGGTGGCGATAAACTACTTTTCCAGTGACTTCGGCGATAGCCTTCCACTCAATTTTGGGTGTAATTTTTCCGAACCCAATAGCGATAGGAGCAATGGCTTTCAGTTCAAGAGGAACAGTTTCGACTAACCTTGCGCGATCCCCCGCAGGTTTTACTGGCAAATCTGGTTTGAGGTTAATTGCCAAAAGCAGAATGACGATCCCGGTAGCAAGGGCAGGAAAGAACAGCAGTTTTTTATTCATTTTCATATTGGTTGCCCGAGTCTAAGAGTCCATGTTTCATCAGTTGTATGTTGTGTTCGAACAATCGGTTCAAGAATGCTTCTGAGAGTTCAATACCGTGTATGGCGAGCAGCGCTGGTGGTGCCATAAAAGGGAAAACCATTAAGCTGATATAAGAGACACGACAAAGTTGCGGGTCAGCTCCCTTTCGCAGAACACCACTGTCGACCAACTTATCGAAGATAACCCCTTGCATTGGTTGGCTGATGTCGGCAAATACTTTTTCAAGTAACTTTCGTTGAGTTTCGGAAGGAGGCATGTGCATGACTTGAGCTATTAAGCGAGGAAACTGCGGCACTTTGATCATTTCTCGGTAATAGGTACGCATTAAGTCGAGAAAATTTTGCTCACTGCTGTCTGATACGAGAGCTTGCAATTGCTTCTGCATGGGTGACAGTGTCTCGCGCAGCATCGTTTCAAATAGCCCTTCCTTATTTCCAAAGTAGTAACGAATCATCGCGACATTCACTCCAGCCTTTTGTGCGACCAAACGAGTGGATACTTTGTCGTAGGCCATGATGGTGAAGAGCTCGCGTGCGTGGAGTATTAACTTTTCACGAGCATCAATTTGGTCTGTGGGTCTTCCTGCCTTTCTTTGAGCTTTTGTCACCGTCGCCTCTCAAAATATTAAACATTTGATTAATTATAAGACGGCGATTCGTCATACGACATACGAAAAATTCATCGCTATTTAATCAATTGATTAATTTGTGATGAAGGCGACTTCGAGCAACGAGAGGAGCAGTACGACTCGCATTATGAGTAAGCTAACATCAATGAAAACGATATGTTTCTCAATAAGATATAATTCTCTAGTCAATCGAAAAATCAGTATTTCCTCTTCATAACCATCTCGAACTGAATCTGTTTTCAATTACCATGCTGCGTTAATGATGCTTATTGTGTGAGATGAAGATGATACATAAAACACTAACTAAGCGCGGAAAAATTAGTAATCATCAAAGAGTCTCTACCGACCCTTCGTTCGTGTGGTCTTTCTATAATCAGATTTAACGTGTCCTAGTAAGTGAGAAATGTTGAAACGATTGAAAATATCGTCTTTCATCGATTCATATTTAGTTGAAAATATGGATAAAATTAATTGTAGTCATTCAGTTATTTTGATTAGTTTTCTTTTATATGACTGACATTTTACAACGAGTATTTATTATAAAATGAGTATGAAACTAAAATTTTTAGATCAATTAAAAGATGGTTTTAGAGGAAAGCCAGAATTTTCTAATTTGTTTTATCATGCGTTTCAGGTTGATGATCTCGTTATTTTATTTGAATGCCCAGATAACATATTTGAAGGTGCAGTATACGAGAACAAGATTGAACTAAAGAATTTTAATATCAATTCAGTTAACGGAGATCATGATAGTATAATTAAGCTGGCTTATGTTAATTTTTCTTTTAGTAGAGTTATTTTTAACCCTATAGCACCTGTAAATAAACAAGGTGATCTTTTCGTTAGGTTAGGAATAAAATCAATAGATAGTCATGTGAAAACAACAGAACAACTATCAGATTATTTAGAAAAAGAGTATTTTGATTTTTATCATGACCCAAATCCAAGTTCGGATTCTAAACGTGGATATCATACGGAGTTAATGAAAAAATTTATAAAAAGAGCTAATCGTCAATGGGGAGAATACCCAGAATCTGAAGAAATGATATCAGAAAAAAGACAATACCTTATCGATGGCTTTTACCGCGGCTATCCCCCAATAAAGTGTAAAAATGTAAAAATAGGCAAATATACGTTTTCTAAGTATTTGGAAGGAAGTTTAAAGTATAAAGGGGAGTTTAGTCGAGTATATAATGTAATCATCAGAGATGGGTTCTGTCTACGTATTGAGTTTTGGTACGCAACTCAATATGGCTATCCTAAGAAAAAATTTTTGAAATGGATTGAAAGAGCTGACGAAACATTTGAAAAAGAAGTGCTGAAACGATTAGAAATATCACCTTTTATCGATTCATATCTAGGCAAGAATTGGAGGATTGAATAATGTTTTGAATGATTATATTTTATAGAGTTGAATTTTTAAAAAAGTGTTTTTGATAAATGAGTATAAAATTGAAATTTTTAGAACAGTTAAAAGATGGTTTCAAAGAAAAGCCAGAGTTTTCTAGTTTGTTTCATCATATATTTAAAGTTGATGATTTCATTGTTTTATTCTTATGTCCAGACAATATGTATGAATATTCAATATATGATGATGTAGTTGATCTAGACAAGTTTGATGATAATTCGTTTCATGAAGGTCATGAAAAAATAATTGAATTGGCTTCTGTAAACTTTCTTTTTAGTCGAGTGATTTTTAATCCTATTGCCCCGGTTAATAAGCAAGGAGATCTTTTTATTAAAATAAAAATAAAGTCGATAGACAGAAATATAAAAACAAGTAATCAGCTCTCAAGCTACTTAGAAAATGAATATTTGGAATATTATCATGATCCGAATCCATGTTCAGACTCTACGCGTGGAGAGCATACAGAGTCAATGAGAGATTTTACTGAAAGAGCAAATCGTCAATGGGGAGAAAACCCAGAGCGTGAAGAAATGATATTGGAAAAAGAAAAATATCTTATCGATAGTTTTTACTATAGCTATCCACCAATAAAGTGTGAAAATGAAAAAATAGGTAAATATACGTTTTCTAAGTATTTGGAAGGAAGTTTAAAGTATAAAGGGGAGTTCAGTCGAGTATATAATTTAATCATTAAAGATGGATTCTGCTTAAGTATTGAGTTTTGGTATGTAACTCAATATGGCTATCCTAAGAAAAAGTTTTTGAAATGGATTGAAAGAGCTGACGAAACATTTGAAAAAGAAGTGTTAGAACGATTGGAAATTTCAAATTGTATTGATTCCTCAATGGTTTATAACATTAAAGCTTAAACATTAGCTAAATATCATATTTTTATCAGTGAATTTTATGTAAATTAATTATTGGATTAAATAGGATGGAAATTTGAAAATATTTAAATTGCTCCTAGATGGTTTCAAAGGGAAGCTTGACTTATCTGAAATGTCCATCGATATTTTTAGAGTCGACGATTACTTGATTAAATTTGAATTCCCGAAAGATACATTGGAAAAGCGTCATTACGAAGATAGCTTTCTTTTTGAAGACTTTAATATTAAATCTACTGAGTATATACACCAGAAATATGTCAATCTATTCTATGTTGGTTATTCTTTCAGGAAGATAGTAACAAATTATATTTTTCCTGTGAACACTTTAGGTAAACTGTATATTAATTTAAGAATTAAAAAATCAAATGCCACTATTGAAACTGAAAATGAATTATCAAATTTTATAGAAAGAGAATATAACGACTATTATCATGATCCTAATCCATGCAGTGATTCTATGCGTGGTTATCATACAGACTTAATGAATGATGCCAGAATAATTGCAGATCAGCGTTGGGGAGTTAATCCTGACGATGAAGATAAAATAAAGAAAAAAGAAAAATATCTTATACATAGTTTCTTTTTGGGGTATCCACCTATTAAATGTAAAGAGGTAAATATAGGTAATCATCGATGTGTTAAATATGAAGAAGGAAACGTTTATTATAAATATGATCTAAAGCGAGTATATAACATAATAATTAGTGGTGGATTTTATCTTAGTGTAGAGTTTTGGTATAAATTAGACTCTAGTTATACAAATAAAAAATTGTTAAATTGGGTGAGTAATGCCGATGCAAAATTCGAAAAAGAAATGTTAGAACGATTGGAATTGTCTAATTATATTGACTCTTGTTTAAATTCTGCTGAGGAACAGTTGCGAGAGAACAGTGCAAAGCAAAAGGCGAGGGTGGTAGGAAAATATGCGAAAATAGGAAAGCACTGATGTACATTTCTTCATTTTTTAATCTTAAGTTTCGGGCAGGAGCTAAGCTTGCTCAAACGCAACAAAGACTCTATCGGTTTGGTAGTTTAATTTGTGACTTGACTGTTCCTGAAGGGTTTAACGAAAGTAGTCTAAGTGGTAATTTGCCAGAAGTGGATTTTGAATACTATCTTAATAATTCAAAAACTAAATATCATAACGATATTATTGAAATATCACGTTTAGATTGGTTTTACCATACGTTAATTCCATATCCTATGAATTATAGTTACTATGGTAAATTGACCGTTAAAATTCAATTGATCCCTTTTCTTTTTAAACATAAAAAAGAAATAGACATGGATTGTATAAAAAGAGATATTGAACAAAGATATGAAACATTCTATAACGCAGAGGAATATGATCATGAAACAGGAAGAGGGTATAATAAATTTAAAATTAAGCTAATTAATAAACATTTCAACGAAAATTACATTATTGGTGATTTGAGACTTAAGGAAAGCCTTATAAATAAACGAATTCAAGAAGTTTTAATAAAAAATCCTGAATTTGTTTTTAGGGATAATTATATAATGTATGAAGAGGTTCGTTCAGAATCAAATCTAAAGAATCAGTATTTCTATATCCTCAATGAATATGGATATATTAATTTGGAAGTCCACCATGATGGATGGAATGATAAATATATGGGTGTCTGCTTCGAAAATTCGAAACAGGCAGAAGAGATTATAGTGTCTTCATTACATGTTTCTAAATATATTGAAGAAGGCTCTTCTGAGCACTTGCTGAAGTAGGCTAGGTTTCATCAGAGCATGATTTTTTATCTACCTATTAGCAGTTAGTGTTGAACCACTAACCCCAATTCAACAAGGTCCAATTCGGTCTATCAGCGTGCACTTTTAAGCGAGGGCATGGATTCACAAGGTAGACGTAATTTGCGTATTCACACAGTGGCAAGTCGTTGATTGAATCAGTATAGAAGTGGATTTCCGAATAGGACTTTGCCTGCGTCGCCAACCACTGTTTTAATCGGGTAACTTTGCCTTCTCGGTAACTTGGGATTCCATCGATTTCTGCGGTATAGCGGTTATCAGCCACCACCAAGTCAATTCCAAGAGCAGTCGGAATACCCAGATGTCGTCCAACAGCTGTCACTAAAAAAGTGACACTTGCTGAGATGATGACCATATCAATATCATCACCAGACAGTTGCTCAATGAGCGTTTTGGCTTGAGGGTACTGTCTAGCCAGAATATGCTTTTCAACGCACTCTTCAACCAAGGCGTTGACTTCTTTAATCGGCATGTTTTCTATTGGCTTCATGGAAAACGCTAGGTAATCTTCCATCTCCATTTTCCCTTCTGCGTACAAGCTCATTAGGCGAAGATCTTCCTCAATAAAGTTAGGCTCAGTTGCGATGCCTTTCTCCACCAAAAACTCATTCCAAATCATTGCACAATCAGCGTTGATTAAGGTCTCATCCATATCAAATACATACAAAGGTTTGGACATAGTTCGGTTCTCACTGGTTGGGTTGAGGACGATGTAACTTGTCGCTCAGTACAGAGCGAGGCTTATGAGTGTGTGAGGTATGCTAACGACAAACTGTGACGGTTTCGTTGCACTTTCTCCGGACTATCACAAAACTTAGTTTCAATGATTAGGGATGAAGCATTTCTGAGTTGGCGTTAGAGAGCTACAATAGAACTTTCGAATCTAATCTTATTCTTGTGTACTGAATACAGTCACGCTTTTGAGCGATAATAGACTCACTCGCAAAGCGAACATTAAGAAAAATACAAAAAGAACCCCCGATATGAACCAGTATGTAAATGATCCATCCAATTATCAGTTACTAATTAAAAACTTGCTGTTTTCCCCAGTTGCTTTCAACCCAGAGCAAGAAATCGTCTACGCTAATCACCGTCGTCATAGCTACAAAACGTTTCATGACCGTGTAAGACAGTTTGCCAACGCGCTTACCAAAATGGGCGTGAAAAAAGGCGATACGGTTGCTGTGATGGATTACGACTCCCACCGTTACCTTGAGTGTTACTTTGCTATCCCAATGATTGGTGCCAAGCTGCACATGATTAACGTTCGTTTGTCTCCAGAACAGATCCTTTACACCATTGATCATGCCGAAGATGACATCATTCTTATTCATGAAGAGTTTCTACCAATCTTAGACCAGATCAAAGGGCGCATTGATACGGTCACTCGCTACGTTGTGTTACGTGATGATGAAGAGTGTGAGTATGAACGCCTTCTTGAACAGGAAAGCACGGAATACAATTTCCCTGATTTCGATGAAAACACGGTGGCGACAACTTTCTACACCACGGGTACTACAGGATTTCCAAAAGGCGTTTTCTTCACGCATCGTCAACTTGTTCTTCATACTATGGGTATATTAAGCACAATCGGTACCAACGCTTCACAAGGTCGATTGCATCAAGGTGACATCTACATGCCGATTACGCCGATGTTTCATGTCCATGCTTGGGGGCTTCCATATATGGCAACCATGCTTGGTGTTAAGCAAGTCTACCCGGGTAAGTATGTTCCAGATGTTTTGCTTAACCTGATTGAGCAAGAGAAGGTGACGTTCTCACACTGTGTGCCGACTATTTTGCATCTACTTCTGAGCTCTCCAAAGTCGAAAGCGATGGACTTTTCTGGGTGGAAAGTCGTCATTGGTGGTGCTGCGCTACCAAAAGCATTATGTAAATCAGCTCTAGAACGTGATATCGACGTATTTGCTGGTTACGGCATGAGTGAGACTGGACCTATTCTTTCTATCGTCCAATTGACGCCTGAGCAATTAGAGTTAGATGTCGACCAACAAGCGGAATATCGCTCGAAGACAGGTAAGAAAGTTGCGCTTGTAGAAGCGTATATTGTGGATGAGGATATGAACAAACTGCCTCATGATGGCGAAACCGCTGGTGAAATTGTTGTTCGTGCACCTTGGTTAACGCCTAACTACTACAAAGACAACAAAAACTCTAAAGCACTATGGCGTGGCGGTTACCTGCACACAGGTGATGTGGCGCATATTGATGACGAAGGCTTTATCAAGATCACTGACCGCGTAAAAGATATGATTAAGATATCTGGTGAGTGGGTAAGTTCTTTAGAGCTTGAAGACATTCTCCACCAGCATCAGAGTGTTTCCGAAGTTGCGGTGATTGGTATGCCGCACAACAAGTGGGGTGAAGTGCCGTTAGCTTTGGTGACTTTGAAAGAAGACGCTCAAGTCACAGAAAAGGAACTGTTAGGTTTTGCGAAAGACTTCATCAATAAAGGGATTCTTGCTAGAGAAGCATTACTACTTAAAGTGAAGATAGTGGACGAGATTGCTAAGACCAGCGTTGGTAAAGTGGATAAGAAAGAACTGCGTAAACTTCATCTGTAAGTAGTGAAACTTTTTGAATCCAAACCATAATATTCGGCCCCGACACAGGTTATCTATCGGGGCCGATTTTCATTTAGTTAAGGCTGCGTACTCAGTAACGTACTAAATCAAACCTTGCTCTTTCGCCATGTGGTTCGCGATGCTTGGTGCTTTCCAAATGCTTGGCAGCAGAATAAAAGACACGGGTACTGCCGTAATGACGATGAAAGACTGCAGTGCAGAGATACCACCTGAGCCCATAGAAATAAGTGCGATTGCCACCACCCCCATCATCAAGCCCCAAAATGAACGAATAACGGCATTTGGCTCGGTAGAACCCGTCATCACGACACTAATGGTGTAAGTCATTGAATCACCAGTCGTTACGATAAAAGTCGTAGTCAGGATCAAAAACAATACTGAAATCACCATTGGGAATGGCAATTCAGAGGTAATGGCAAGTAGAACTGCGGGAAGGTTAAAGCCTTCGAATGCTGATGAAATCAAACCTGGGTTTGCTAGCTCGAAGGCCAAGCCGCTGCCGCCAACAATGCTGAACCAGAAGCAGGTGATCAAAGGCGCAGCGATGCTGATAGAGAGGATCAACTGACGAATGGTTCTGCCTCGTGAAATACGAGCAATGAAAATCGCCATCATTGGTCCGTAACCAATAAACCAACCCCAGAAGAAAACCGTCCACCAACTTAACCATTCTGTGTCACCACGATAAAGCGCCATTGGGAAGAAGTTATCAACCATGCGACCAATGCCTTGTACGTAACCATCCACAATAAAGCTAGTTGGTCCGAAGAACAGAATGTAACCAATCAATGCTACAGACAACACAATGTTGTAACGGCTAACAAGTTGAATGCCCTTGCTCACGCCGCTTAGCGCTGACAAAGTGTACATGAGAATCGCAGCGACAATCACCAGGCTTTGAGTAATGAAGGTATCTGGCAAACCAAACAGAGAGTTCAATGCGTAGCTGATTTGTAGACCTAAGAAGCCGATAGGACCAATAGTACCAGCGGCTACAGCAATGATGCTGCACGCGTCTGCGACATCACCAATTCGACCGTGAATCGCTTTGTCGCCAAACACAGGGTACAGCAAAGTGCGTGGTTTAAGCGGTAAACCTTTGTCGTAGTGAAGGTGCATTAACACCACAGAAGAAAGACAACCTAAGATAGCCCAAGCAAGGAAGCCCCAATGCATGAAAGACTGAGAAAGCGCATTGATTGCAGAGGCTTTTGGTGAGGCTTCACCATATAAAGGTGGTGCAGAAACAAAGTGAGCAATAGGCTCAGCTGCAGCCCAGAATACACCGCCACCAGCAAGTAGGGTGCAAAGTACGATTGATAGCCATTTAAAGGTATCGATATCTGGTCTCGCTAAACCACCTAAGCGTACGTAACCCGTACGACCTAGCGCAATAGCCAAACCAATAAGGAAATTCAGAAGGAGTAATACTTGCCAGAAGGCACCGAAGTATTGAGTTGCAAAGCCAAAGCCTGCATTAACCATTGCGGTCAGAGAGTCTGTATTCGTTAGAGCTAGCAAAACAAACACAGTGAGGAAGCTACCACTTAACCAGAAAACAGGGTTAGTGAGTTCAAGACGCTTGAGAAGGGAAGGAGGATGAATCGCAGAATAGTCTGCCTCCTGAATAGGAGCATGAGAGGCGGCGTTCGTCATATTTGACATAATTACTTCGCTTTTTAGGGCTCGGAAGCCGTGCATTTCCCTCACACGAATAGCTCGAAAAGTGTGAGGATGATCAAAAAGCCGCTGATACTAGCACGTTGAGCACACCAATATAACCGTAGAGCCAGATTAATTATGGAAATCTGAAGCAAATTACTGATTTTGGGGTAGAGATCTTTTGCGTGAAGTGCGCCGCATTTCATACGTAAATGACATTTCCCTTATTCTTGCAAGGACATCTCAGGATTACATTGAGCCAACCTGTTCTAATAAAAATTGAAGGTCTTATCCTATGGCTCATGTTGAACTCAATGGAATGTGGCAGTTAACTTCACCACAGCACCCAGATATCGATATTCCAATGACTTTGCCTGGAGACAACGTTTCTGCGTTGTTACAAGCAGAGCTCATCCCTAATCCTTATTTTGCGGATAACGAAGCGAAAGTTCGTTGGATTGAAACGTGTGATTGGCATATTTCACGTCAGTTTGATGTGGATGACGCAGTGCTCTTTGCCAAACAAGTTTGGATGACACTTACTCGCGTTGATACTTTAGCGACGTTTTACATTAATGGTGAGCAAGTACTAACTTGCAGCAACATGTTTGCCCAACAACGTCTTGATATTAAACCTTACTTAAAACAAGGCACTAACACGATTCGAGTTGAGTTTGCTCGCGTAGATTTAGAAGGCGCAGAGCGAGCAAAGAAACTGCCGTTTCCTATTCCTTCTGCAATGGGGAACAACCAGATCCCGCACATGAACTTGATTCGCAAAACTCAATGTCATTCGGGATGGGATTGGGGTATTTGTTTAATGGTCTCGGGTATCTATGACCCGATTCAAATCGATGTTGTCGAGGACGTGTGGTTAAAAAGCTTCTCCACAAACCAGCAATGGCAGACAGATGGAAGTGTATTGGTTGACGTTCTTATAGAGGTAGAGGCTGGCAATCAATGTCATGAAATCATTGTTAATTTTAATGGTGAACGACAAGTGCTCCAAACCGAAGGAAGTGGTCACTATCACTGTGAGTTCCTTGTAAGCGAACCTAAGCTTTGGTGGCCGGCAGGTTATGGTGAAGCGCACCTCTATTCCATTTCAGTCACTTCTGGTGAACAAACTCTAGTCCGTAAGATTGGTTTACGAGAGTTGAGCTTAAATAATCAAGCTGATGAACATGGATCGGCGATGGAATTCATCATTAATGGCACTCCGATTAATGCTAAGGGGGCGAACTGGATTCCGATCGATGCCATGCCGGGGCGTGAGTGCGAAACCCGCTACCGAACGCTTTTACAAAGTGCCGTTGATGCCAACATGAACATGATTCGTGTCTGGGGTGGTGGGCAGTATGAGAGTGAAACCTTCTATGACTTGTGTGATGAACTGGGGCTGTTAGTTTGGCAAGACATGATGTTTGCTTGTTCGCTTTACCCTTCTAGCGATGACTTCTTAAAAGAAGTTGAACAAGAACTGCGTTTCCAAATTCCACGCTTAAAAGAACACCCATCTATTGCGTTATGGTGTGGCGACAATGAAGTTATTGGAGCTATTGGCTGGTATGACGAATCCAAGCATAACAAAGTGAAATATACGGTGAACTATGACCGTCTCAACCGCATGATAGAGCAGGTGATCGGACAGTTAGACGAATCTCGTCGTTTTTGGCCTAGCTCTCCTTGTAATGGTGAACTGGACTTCGGAGATGCTTGGCATGATGACAGTAAAGGTGACATGCATTTTTGGGATGTGTGGCATTCAGGAAAATCATTTAATGCCTACCTAAACATTAATCCTCGCTTTTGCTCAGAATTTGGTTTCCAATCTTGGCCTTCGTTTGCGGAAGCAAAACAGTTTGTACCGGAACAAGACTGGAACGTTACGTCACCTACCTTTGAGCAGCACCAAAAGAACCCACGTGGTAACAGCATCATTACTGAGATGTTCACCCGATATTTCCGTTTTCCTAGCGGCTTTGAGCAAATGTTGTACCTTAGCCAAGTGCAGCAAGCGATGGCTATCAAAACTGCGTGTGACCATTGGCGAGCCATCACACCGATATGTCGTGGCATGTTGTATTGGCAACTTAATGACAACTGGCCTGTGAGTTCATGGTCTAGCCTCGAATACAGTGGTCGTTGGAAGCAGTTGCATTACCATGCGAAACGCTTCTTTGCACCTCAGTATTTCGTGTTCTCGGAACACACAGGCAACTTGAGTCTGCATCTGCTCAACGATGCCAAAATACCAGTTAGTGCGGATATTCAACTTCATTGGGTTAATTGGCAAGGCGAAATTGAGAAAACTTGGCAGATAGAGAAAACGGTGACGAATGATAGCAATACTGTCATTTGGTCTTTAGATGAGCAGGTTGACCTAGTTGGTTTGGGCGACCTGAAATCAGGGTTCTTGTATGTGGAAGCGCAGGTGGGTGATGAACGAATCAACAATACCTGGTTTAGCACTCATGAACTGAAGACGCTACCTATGGTTAAAGCAAATATTGAAGTAACGATTGAAGCAAACCAAGTGACCCTACGGGCAAATAAAGCGGCGTTTTTTGTTCATTTGGAGTGTGATACGGCTGGGCGCTTTGAAGATTCAAGCATCACTTTATTGGCAAACCAGCCCGTTACGTTAACATTCTTGGGTGACGATTGGGCGGCAATGGCAGAGTCTCTGCGTGTTTACCACTTGATGCAATAACGGAAAGCACTTTTGAAAGGGGGCTTCCGTGCTCCCTTTTGATTTCTCAGCCTGAGAATGGCTTGATTTAGAACAGGTTTCGTTTTGCCCAAGTGATCGCCTGCATTCGATTCTTCACTTCAAGTTTGCGAAAGATACTGTAGAGGTGCGACTTCACAGTGTGCTCACTTACAAACAACGAGTCGGCGATATCGAGGTTAGAACCTCCTTGGCAAAGCGCTGTAAGTACTTGCATTTCACGTCGAGTTAGCTCAATTTCGAGTTTCGTGTCGAGCTCAGAAACCGAGTGATTTAAGTTTACAAGATAGCTCACTAAACGATTGAGTATGTCGCGTGAGAGCCAGTTTTCACCATTCACAACACCTTTTAATCCTCGAATCACTTTGTCAAAATCTTCATCGAAGTAAAACAGACCTTTTAAGTTCGACCAAGAGAGCAGACTCTCGATGCCCAAATTAGGTTCGGCATTAACCAAAACGGTCGCATCAACGTGATCGAGCTCGTTGAGCACGACTTTAACCCCAGAGAGATCTGGCAGTGAACTGTCGACAATAGCAACATAGTGTTCATCGCGATAAACAGGAAGATCAGTACTTGATCCTTTCGCCAAGAGGACTGGTTGACCAAGCTGTTGTTCGATTGTCGTCTGTAAGCCTCTTCCTTGAATGTTGTTGCAAGTGAATAATAAGATGGTGTTGGTGGTTGGATTGTTATTCATCATTAGTGGGCCTCCTGTCGAGACTGCATAAATTCATTTCCTACTTGATGGAAGCGATACAAAACAAGATCTAAGAATCCATCGAAGCAGTGTTTAACCATTGGGTTTTCAAATATTTGAGTGGCGGGTGCTTTGAAGTACGTGACTCGCCGATGGTGATAGAAATCCCGTATAAAAATGTCGAATAAAAGTTGCTTTACCACGGGTTCATGAACCGGAAAGTGGACAACCGCATTCCCCATGACTTGGATGATATCGGTGACTAAAAACTTCAGGATAGAGCGCCCCAAATGCCATAAGCTTAGAATCCTAAATTCAGACCTCAGCTCTTGATAAATAAGGTGTCCGACTAACATGCCTTTACAGTAATACAGGCGTACCTTACTTGAAGATTCATCAAATTGATTGAGCGTATCTGCCATACCGCCTGGGGTGATTAACTGCTTGTGGACTGCATCAATTTGTTGATACTCCGACGCGCTTATTTGATTGAGTGAGCAACTCTTTACATCGGTGACTTGATACTCATAAACAATGTCTTTAAAGCTTAAATAAATGTTTTTACTTTGCGAGGCTTTAACGCGCTTATACTCGCTTGAGGTATATTGATATTGCTCACCAATATAATGAGAGAAGGCGAGCCTTTTTAATAAACTCGGTGTGACTTTTCCGCTTTCCCATTGACTTAATGTAGGTTGATTTAAGCTTTCAAAAGCACTGTAACTCCGTGCTAACTCGTCTGCCAACTGACCTTGAGTTAAACCTCTCTCCTTTCGAATTGTTGCAACAGCATGCGAAAATTCTAACTTGCTAACCATATATCTACGTCCTGAACTCATTATATTTTTGATTGCTTGAAACGACTCGGTATGAGTCGCAAATCTATGTTCTTGATCTTTTAGTGAGATACATCATTTGGTCTGCGTGCTGGATTAAGGAATCGCTGCTATTGCCCTCATAAGGGAAACGTGCAATACCAACACTCAAACCGATGTGAACGTTTTGAAAATGGATAAAAATAGGTGCGCTACACGCTTGGTGCAGCGAAGACTGAAATTGTTCTAAGTCCTTTGTACTTTCTAGCTCAGGGAGGCAAACAATAAACTCATCACCACCTATCCTTGTTGCGAACTGACCACCACTGAGTAGGTTTAAAATACGCTGGGCGGTGATTTGTAGTACTTTGTCTCCGGCGTCATGACCGAATTCGTCATTCACCGATTTAAAGCCATCTAAGTCGATATATAACAGAGTAAACGGTTGAGCTCGTTGTATCTGTTGTTCGATCAACTGATTGCCTTTGAATCGGGAATAACACCCTGTTAGCTCGTCAATCTCGAGCAGTCTTTCTAGTTTTTCAACTTGTTCATATTGCGTTTGCCAGGCGCTAAACCAATAGCACTCGATGGAGCGCAAGCCTTGGTAAATAAAGAGATTGAACAAGTAAAGAAACGTGCTCCGAATGGAGAACTCACTTAAACCCTGTAGTTTAAACAGGTAATTACCTGCGGTTATCAAATCAATGTTAAAGCAGATTGCCATTGATAAGACATATGTGAGTGCCGACCAAAATACGCCAAACTCAATCAGGGTTAAAAGGAGATTCACGGTGACTAACGAAGAGAAGAGAAAGTGCCCGCCTAAGAAGTAATACAGGTAAAAAGTGAGGGTGTAGCCGAGGATCAGAGCGATGACAACAGACTGATGCTTTTGCTCGAGTGCAAATGATTTGCCCACCCAAAGGTAGGCAAAACAGACCATCGCGGAAAATATATAAGGAAGGTATACAACATAATCAACCCCTCTGATTGCACAAGCGACTAAGGTGATAAGAATCCCAAGACTTGTGGAGCGCATATAGTAGCGCGTAAAAATTTTGGTGAACTGCGTTCTGTCCATAGTTATGTCTCAAAGGAACAGCAAATAATGGGCAGTCAGAGAGAGGATTCTGTATGGGTTGAGTGTGGATGGAGGACGAGAGAAACATAGAACCAGCCCCGCATAAATAAGGAAATGCGAGGCGCATATGCTTTTTCGGGCGTTTTTCTCGTCTGCAAGCGACACTGCATTTCATATAGTTGCTCGATACCTACTGCCGTTTTTATAAACTATTCTATGAGGCGGGGTTGCATAAAACTATACGGTTTTCGGGAAAATGCTCCGATCTCAATATGTCCGCGTAAAAAGTGCGTTAACCGGTAAATTATTGAGGAAAAACTAGTACTTAAGTACTATGCGGGGTGATGAAAATGAGTCTTAAGTTTGAGATGTCTACTTGAGTTTTTGGTGGATACGGTAACCTATTGCATAACCAAGATAGAATAAGGCTGCAAGGGTAATAAACGCAGAAATGTAGGCAAACAAGTGATTCAGCCCTAAGCCGAATGACAGGGTAAAAGCAATGCCATTCACGGCTTCCATTGGGATCTTGTACCAAGAGGCGTGTACGGTCGAACCAAAAAGAATAAGGGTTCCGATTAAAAAGAGGGTGCCAATTGAAAGGCCAACCCATCTGCTGCTGTTCATGTTCATCTCAAGAGTTACAGAGTTCGTAACAAAATATTTCAAGGTCAACATTATACAACTTAGTGAGGGGGGAAGTGGTAGCAATATTTGCTTGAATAAAGCAAGAGAACACCGAAGTGTCCTCTTTTTAACCAGATGGCGTTTTAATTATCCAATCCAATTGATGAAGTATGGAATGATCAGTGCGTTGGCTAAGTCGATAAAAAACGCACAGACTAAAGGCACGATGATAAACGCTTGGTGAGAGTTACCGTACTTCTGTGCGACTGCCGACATATTTGCCATCGCCGTTGGAGTGGAACCAAGAGAAATTCCACCAAAACCAGAACAAACCACCGCCGCATCGTAGTTTTTTCCCATCAAAGGGAAAACGACAAAAATCGCGATACAAATAGCGACAAGAAACTGTGCGCCAAGAATGATGAAAATCGGTCCTGCCAAATCCACCAAAGCCCATAGTTGCATACTCATCAGTGACATCGCCAAAAATGCTCCTAACGCCATATCTGCGATCAATGCAACCGCGGGTTTTCTAGCCGGCCAGCGCGTTCCTGTTAGGCGCGGGTAAGAAGCAGGAATCAGGTTAGAAATCAGAATACCAGCAAACAGACAAGTTACGAACAATGGCAGCTCTAACCCTAAACTGCTGACGCCTTCATTCAAGATTGCACCTAAGATAATACATACATGAATCGCTAACATCGCGTCTAAAAAGTCATAGGCATTGATCGAGGGTTGAGGCTCATCTTGCGCGGTACCGACATCCATCTCTTCAACTTTCGCGGGTTTGAGGTTGTGTTTGTTGATCAGGTACTTAGCAATAGGTCCTCCCATCAAGCTTGCTAAGATCAAACCGAATGTCGCACTAGCGATACCGATTTCCATGGCGGTATTTAGGTCAAAAATTTCAGCAATTCTTGGTGACCAAGCGATAGCAGTGCCATGCCCACCAATTAATGAGACTGTGCCACTTAGCAAGCCAACCGCTTCTGGTTGACCGAGCATGGTGGCGATTCCGATACCAGTAAGGTTTTGAATCAACATATAGCCGATGGTGACCGAAAGCAGAATTAATAAAGGCTTTCCCCCTTTAAACAGATCTTGCAAGCTTGCGTTAATGCCGATGGTGGTAAAGAAATACACTAAGAGTAGGTCACGAGTCGCGAGATCGAATTGGACATCAATTTGGGTAACGTAATGAATCACCGCAAACAGTACGGACACCAAAATACCGCCAGAAACCGGTTCTGGAATACTGAACTCTTTGAGGAAAGTGCTCGCTTGCGTTAATCGCCTACCTAAGAATAAAACGATGATTCCAAGAGTCACCGCGAGAAAGGATTCGACTTGTAATACACCGTCGACAAAGTTCATAACCACTCCTGTTCTAATAAAACATGATGAGAGAATTAATCGGTACGTTTACCTCTAAACATACTGACATGTTTGAATGACATCCAGTTGCATACTAATGAATTTGAACCAAGTCGGATTACTCTGAGCATGGTATTCCCATGACAGATAGAAAAGAGGAGTGATACAAGGCTGCGTTAACCTATGCATGACTCCTCGTCGAATCAGCTCAAAAAGCCCCTAATTAAATAGCCAGTAGCTTTCTGGGTTATCAGGGCATTGGTATGGACCACACTCGGCAAATGTACCGATGGCATTAAGTGCGACAACGGAGATAGCCAACAGGCAAGCAATTCGACCAAGGTTGCTCATTTGGTAAGGTTCCGGTGACTCTTCTTTACTGGTGAGCATAAGGATGACCGCCACCGCAAATATAGTCGCGACGAACAAGACAAACGCCCAAGTGTAATAATGCATACCTAAGATAGGGCTACCATAACCAGGCGTTCCCGGAATGACATGCAGTGAGACTTGTCTTAGCGATGTGGCTACGCCATAAAGTGCGCCAATTAGAACCACGCCATAATGTCGAGCGTGCGGACCGTAAACCACATTCAATAGAAAGCCGAACATGATCATGACAAAGCCAATGCGTTGTAACAGACACAATGGGCAAGGCAGTTCATTGAGTACAAATTGCAGAACAAAACCAATTAACAACACGGCGGTCATGCCGAGTAATCCGAGGGTATTGAGTAAAGCCAAATAGTTGCGATTCATATCAACGCCCCCTACAACAAAATAGCTAGAGGGTCGGTTGCATGGTGGTTGAACCAATACAGCCCAATGATCACGGAGGAAGCAAAGAAGGCATAACCCATCGCTTTCTTGCCTAAAAATGCACTGAGCATCGCGATTAACAATAGTACAAAAATTAGTGTCATCATGAGGGAGTTCCTTCCTTACTCTCTGATTTCAATCCTTTTAACTATAGGAAATGCGTATCAATGCGCGACTTTATATAAAAAAAGAGGAGAGGGCAGATTCGAGGTCCCAGATGAATCTGATCCTCTCCCCAAAACCGTTTTTACAAAAACGCGTTACTTACCGTCTTGTTTTGGTGGTTGTTCCAACGCCCAGTCACCGCCTAATGATTTATAGAGTGCGACGGTAACTTGTGCCGTTTGCAATTTGGCAGCAAGCTGACGGTCTTGCATCATGCGTTTTTGTCGCTGTGCATCAAGGACGGATAAGTGATCGATTAAACCTGCGCGATAGAGTGATTTCGCTTTGCTGACCGCGTTGTCCGTTGCCTCCAGCGCTTCTTCAATTCGGCGTTGGTTCTCTTGGCTTCTTCCGTAAGCAAATAGGGTCGAGTCTACTTCTGTAAATGCGGAATCAACGGCGTGTTGGTAAGCCAAGGTGGCGGATTCAAAACGAGCTTGGTTGATTTTCTCTAACGCTTCACCACGACCTCCGTCAAATACATTCCAACTGATACCTGCTGAGCCTACCCAGCCAAATGAATCACTACTGAATAAGTCATCAAAGCTAGACGCTGAAACACCTGGCGCCCCTGTTAGGAAGAACTTCGGATATTGATTGGCCACACTGGCTGCGAGTTCTTCATTGATGGCAGCCATTTCACGTTCCGCAATGCGGATATCTGGTCGACGCTGCAACAGGTCAGAAGGCAGCCCAATCGGTACCACATTTTGCATGGTAGGTACTGTTTGTGTCTGAGCGAGTCGTATCTCGACTTTCGATAAAGGCTCACCAAGTAGTACCGCAATGCGATGCTTGTGCACTTGTTGTGCGATTTCCAATTGAGGGATGATGGATTCCATTGCTGCCAATGTTGCTTTAGCTTGGGCTAAATCGAGCTCGGAACCGTAACCACTGCGAACCACCTTTTCGACCAAATCCATGGTTTTTTGTTGGTCCTCTAGGTTGGATGTTGCCAACGCGAGACGTTCTGTTGCACCTTGATATTGTAAGTAGTTGTGGATCAAATCAGCGGTGAGCAATGTGGTGAGCCCACTCTGATAGATTTCAGCTTGTTCTACACGAATCTTTGCCGCATTAGATTGACGCTCAAGACGCCCAAATAAGTCCACTTCCCATGCGATGCTTGCACCAGCAAAAACGCCATCATGTTGATTATCTAATAGTGTCGTGTTGCCAATCTGTGGCGGTAAACCTGCTGCTGAATCACCAATCGGATTGAGTGCAGGACCCAGCAGAGAATCATTTTTGCTCAGTTGGTAGTTGAAGTAACCCGCGCCAATATTGACGGTTGGTACTTTGAATGACTCTACAACGGTTTTGTAGTTCTCAGCCATCTTGATGCGCTCTGCTGCCACTCGTAACGGGATGTTTTGGCTTTGCATATCAAGGACTAAATCGTTCAGCGTCGGATCATTAAATTCCGTCCACCAAAAGGCTTCTTTTTCGCTAACCTGGCTGACGTTGCTTTGCTCAGCATGAAGATAGGTTTCAGCCATACTTGTGGTTGGCGCTTGGTAGTCGGGACCAACAGCGCAACCGGATAAACTCATTGCCAATACAAGTGGCGCAAGAACGAACTTTTTCATGATTACGCCTCCTTCAGTTTGGCGTCAGTGTGGGTTGTTTGTGGCTTTTCTTTGTATGCCAAGCGATACAGTGCCGGCATGATGAACAATGACAATACTGTCGCTGCTGCCAAGCCACCGATAATGGTTGCTGCCATTTGGTCGAACAATAGGTCTGACAGCAGCGGAATCATTCCAAGGGCTGTTGTTAATGCACCCATAGAAATCGCCATCGTTCGGTTGACGGTAGCCTCCTTAATGGCATCGACTAATGCGCGTCCATTTGCTCGCTCTAGTTCGATTTGATCCATCAATACAATGCCATTTTTAATGATCATCCCAGTCAGCGTTACCGCACCAATCAATGCCATAAAACCGAATGGTTTATCAAAGCCAAGCAAAGCAAAGGTTGCGCCCGTTGCGGCCAATGGCAAAGTCGCAAAAATGATGATTGGTTGTTTAAAGCCGTTAAACATCGCGACCAAAATGATCACCATAATTAACATCGCTTTCGGTAATTGCTTGAAGATATCCGTAACAGCTTTGTGCTCGTCGTAGAACTCTCCACCCCATTCCAAGCTGTAGCCCGCAGGAAGGTGAATGGCTTCAATCTGATCTTTCACAGCATTTCTTACTGTCGCAGGTGTCGAGTGACGTGCGACACCCGCTTGCGCAGTGATGGTTTTTACTCGGTTACGACGCCAAATCATGCTCTCTTCTGGTACTAACTCAAAGCCATCAACCACCTGACCAAGAGGTACGCTGTGCATGCCCAGTAGTGAACGTACAGGTAATGTTTCCAGTGACGCCATGTTTTGAGAAGTGCCACGCAGTTGAATTGGAATGAGCTCATCATTGAGATTCATCTGTCCCAAAGGCATGCCGTCAGAAGCACGTTTCAAAGCAAAGGCGATGTCCGCACGGTTGATACCAGCTTGACGCATTTTGTCTTGATTGATGATGGGTTTGAGAACCTTGCTCTCTTGGCGCCAGTCATCACGAACGTATTTTGCATCAGGATGAGTAGCAAAAATGGCTTTTGCTTGATCCGCTAGCTGATGCAGTACTACTTCATCTGGACCAGAGAAGCGAGCTTCGACTGCGTATTTGTCCGAGGTTGCGAGCTTCAGCGCTCTAAAGCGGGGCTCTGCGTCCGGGAATGTGTTCTGCAGCCATTTATCACCACGTTCAACAAGTTGGCTGATGCCTGCGTAATCCTTGGTATTAATTAAAATCTGACCATATGCGGGATCAAACGGTTCGGGTTCTACAGTCACAGAGAATCGAGGTGCACTTGCGCCCATGTAGCTAGAAATACTTTCTACTTCAGGTTGCTTGAGCAGCCACTGTTCGACTTTGCGCATGTCTGCTGAGGTTTGCTCAATCTTGGCGCCATTTGGTAGCCAGTAATCTAGGAACACGATAGGGCGATCCGATTGTGGGATGAAGTTTACCGCTACATAGGGCACGGCAAATGCAGTCACTAAAATCAGCGGAATCAATGCCGTCAGTGCTTTCATCGGATTGTCGACTGTCCAAAACACTAATTGCTTGTATCGGCTTGGTTTGGCATCTTCATCCGCGGGTGTTGGTTTGATGAACATCCAACACATCAATACGGTGAAGGTCATGGCTACCAGCCAAGACAGTAGCAGCGATGAAGCAACAATGTAGAATACTGAACCAGCAAATTCAGCCGAGTCGGTTTTCGAAAACAATACTGGGCTTGCACCCATGATGGCGATGATGGTGGCACCAAGTAGTGGTACCGCCGTTTCCTTGACTGAATCAATAGCAGCACGAGTGCGCTCAATGCCTTTGCTCAGCTTCACGATCATCATGTCAGTGATCACGATGGCATTATCTACCAACATGCCTAGCGCAAGGATGAAGGTACCTAGCGAGACACGATGCAAATCAATTCCCGCGATGTTCATGTAAATCAACGTGAGCAAGATTGTTAGCAACAAGCTTGAGCCAACAATCGTTGCGCTTTTAAAACCCATGAAGACCAGCAGCACCACGAATACGATACCGACACTTTCCAGTAGGTTGCCCACGAAGTCATCAATGGCTTTTTGTACTTCCTCTGGCTGATAAGCGACGGTAGAAATATCGACGCCGAGCGGCAATGTTTGCTCGTAGTTATGGATAATGTCACGAATGGTATCGCCCAGTGACACAACGTTAATGCCTTCAACAGGACTCACCGCCAAAGTCACGGCAGGTTGACCATTAAATCGACTTTCTGTCAGCGCGGGAGTTTGGTATCCCATACTCACTTCGGCGATGTCACCTAAGCGAATTAGACCTGTGCCTAGTTCACTTACGCCACCTTTGATCACCAAGTTGCGAATATCGTCTAGTGATTGAAACTCGCTGGTTTGCGTGATGCGAATACGCTCGGTTCCTGCATCGAATTTCCCCGCTTCAAAGGTCATGTTTTGTGTGCTGAGCTGGTTCCACACTTGCGCAACAGATAAGCCGTATTGTGCTAAACGTTCATCAGGCATATCGATGTGCACGACACGCGGCTGTACGCCGTGAAGTTCGATCTTTTTGATGCCTTTTACTGCCTTAATTTGGCGCTGAAGCTCTTCTGCATAACGACGTAATTCTTCTGGTACTGCGTCTTCACTGTGGATCGAGAAAAGCATGCCGTACACTTCAGAAAACTCATCTTGAACTATGCTGATTTGTGCCGTAGAAGGCAGTTGTAGCTTCACGTCGTTCACTTTACGTCGCAGTAAGTCCCATTGCTGAGGCAACGCTTTTGAATTGAGACTCTCTTTCAAATCGACAAATACCATCGACATTCCAGGACGAGACAATGAACGTAATCGGTTCAGTTCTGCCATTTCCTGCAGCTTAGTCTCAATAGTATCGGTCACTTGCTGTTCGACTTCTTGAGCCGATGCTCCCGGATACAAGGTCACCACGACAGCGGTTTTAACGGTAAAGCTTGGGTCTTCTAATTTCCCTAGGTCGAAGTAGGAGTAAATACCCGCCACCACACTTAAGGCGATGAAGAACAACACGAAAGTACGCTGTCTTATCGCGAATTCGGCTAAATTGATCATGGTTTGAACCTATAGCGTTTTGATGGTTAGGTTTGGCGTGTTATCGCCTGGTTTGAGATAGTGAGTTCCGCTGATAACGACATAGTCACCTTGTTGGAAATCGCCGGAAACACAAGCTTGATGAGAATCGATGGATTGCAAGTTAACGGGTTCACTGTGTACGACAGCATCTCGCACCACGTTGACGTGTAGGGTCTTCTTTTCGCCCAAAATGGCAGAGTATGGGAAGCAGTGGCTTGATTGATTCGGCTGGAACGAAGTCGTTACCGTAACCGCTTTACCATTGAACAAGTTTTTAGAAATAGAATCGATCGCTAGCGTGACAGGATAAGTTTGCTTGATTAAATGCTTCTTCGGAGCAATCTCGGCGACTTTTGCACTGTAGGTTTGCTCAGCACCGTACCAAGAAAGTGCTGCAGATTGACCAAGGTTAAACTGTCGAACCATATTTTCTGGCACATCGATATCCACTTCCCATTGCCCATCTTGCTGAATCGTAGCCACGCTCACGCCAGGCAGGGTTTGTTCGAAAGCATCAATACGGACTTCACCAATGTTGCCAGAAAATGGTGCGCGTAATGTGGTGTAAGTCAGTGCGTCTTCCGCTCGCTGGATGTTTTTTTCTACCACTTTGACAGCGGATAGACTACGTTCATAACCGCTGATGGCACGGTCTAAATTAACGCTAGCAATGGCATTATCGTCAGTTGCTTGCTTAACGCGCTTAAGCTCCGCTTTCGCCAGTTTATGTGCGGACTTTGCCTCCAGCATACGAGCTTGTAGCTCTTCTAATGAGACTTGATAATCGTGTGGGTCAAGCGTAGCAATGACTTGCCCTTTCTCGACATGATCGCCTTTCTTCACCAAAACGCTTTCTACCGTGCCTGGTACACGAAAAGAAAGAGAAGCACTTTCTTTGGCGTGAACAATGCCGCTAAATGATTTGCTTGAGGCGGAGTTGCTGTCCTTTACTTCGACGACTTGTATTGGTCGAGGAGATTCAGGTTCGGCGAATGTGGTTTGGTTTTGGTTACAACCAAGCAGCGCGAGTGTCGCTGCACTTAACGCTGTGGTTTTGAATAGACGGTTCATAAGATGGCTCCCTAATTTTGGTGCCATCATACAATCGAACGCTGTTCAGATAATTACTCGACTCTGAGACTCACTGTCTCAAAAAATGAGACAATAATGTATCTAAACCAATTTGGGGATTTCTTTAATTAGATGCTCAATAAGTAATCGACTCGCTTGGCTTAGGGTTTTAGGTTGAGGGTAGAGTAGCCAGCCAGACTCTTCTGTTACCGAATACTGTGACAATAACTGGACCAAAGTGCCCGATTCTAATTCACGTTTTACGAGTAGTTTGGGCATAAAAGTAATGCCGCGATCTAAGATGGTGGCGTTTTTAATAAAACCGATGTTATTCGAGATAAGCTTGGGACTGAGTTGTACGCTTTGTTCTTGAAAATGCCAGACATTATCAATGTCGCCATTTGGCCAACGGAAGCACACGCATTGATGCGTTTTTAATTGCTCTAGCGTTTCCGGCGTTCCGTGGGTTTGTAGGTAGCTCGGGGAGGCGACCAAGCATCGGTCGAGCGTCAGCAGTTTGCGTGCCACAATATCAGAATCGAATAATGCACCACCGTGAAACGCAATATCCAAGCCTTGTTGGAACATATCATGGAAGCCGTTGTTGATATTACGAATATCTAACTCAACATGAGGGTATTGATCGTGAAAGTCGAACAGAATAGGGCGCACTAGTTCATCGGTTTCAGGTAATAAACCGAGCTTGATTCGACCGCGGACCTCATTGGTATCGTTGCTGACTTGCTCATTTGCAGAGTCGAGCATAGTGAGTGCTTTTTGCAGATTCTCGTAATACGCCTCGCCGTTGTTGGTGAGCGATAAACTGCGTGTTGTTCGATGGAATAGCTGTGCTCCAAGAGATTGTTCTAACTCTCCAATTCGCCGGCTTACATTCGCACGTGGTAAGTCCAGCGCATTGGCTGCGGCGGTAAAGCTACCTAAATCCACCACCTTAATGAACAGTTTGAGATCGTCAATTTTCACTCTGGCGCTCCATGCTTATTGAACACTGTATTAAACCGTGACACTCTAAAGCATCACAAGGTTATGCACAAAACATAACGCGACTTTTGATAACCGTCACTTGTCATCAAATAGAAATAGGGAATTAATGTGCTGAGAGTTATCCAACGCCGTCGAATCAAAAAGGTCATTAAATTACTGTCTGCAAGGCTAATAAAGGGCTATGGTAGTCGTGACTACTTTTCTATTGGTCAAGTTCAGAGCAGTACAACTGAGTTAAGCAAGCGCCAACAACACATTGCTTTGGCGCTTTATGCTAACCCTGAAGCGCTTAACTCAGAAGAAGCTGCTGAAATTCAGTCTCTACGCACTGATGTCGCCAATGATTTTTTCGAAGGTGGTGACTACAACGCGCAAGATGTGGTGAATTTATTGGGCTCTGGCGGCTGGAAGGGAGGACGTATGGATGATGATATGTCCCACCGATTTGGAATGAATAGCCGATACTAAATCTCGTAATCGAATACGATGATGTCTTCAAGCAGAGGTCTAAATACTTCTTTCAAGGCGTCGTGCTCAGGGTGAGGCAGATAATTCTGACGACCTGCTTCATCAGAAAATGTCATCATCACGGCGTGCGTGTAGTCTTTGTTCTTTCCTTCTGGGCTGTTGTTTAAGCCCCACTCAACGTCGGTTACGCCTTCTACTTTCGTTGGCATGGTTTCGAATAGCTCTCGTAATTGCTGAATTTTTTCGCTGGTGGCAGAAGCTTTAAATTTGATGAGTAGAATGTGTCTGATCATGGTTTTGGTCATGTTGTTGTTTTTGAAGAACAACACTATAGCGGGCATCTGCGCTCAAGTTAGCTCTTAGCTTCACAAAATAGGAAAACTAAAACACGAGCACAGTGGCTCGTGCTTTAGTTAAGTTAGCTAGATTATCGGTAGTTAGTGTGAGCGATTAACCTTCGAGACGCTTCACCAAGCAGAAGTGCTTTTTACCGCGTTGAAGCAACCAGTACTGGTCGAACAGTGGGAAGTTCAAGCTTGGTTTTTCTGTATCGATTTTTTCGCCGTTCACACTGATGGCGTTGTTGCCAATTAGCTCACGAGCAACGCGTTTTGAGCTGGCTAGACCGGATTCAACCAGAAGCTCAACCAAGTCTTGCTCAGCACTTTGCATGCTCGGTAAGCCATCGAGTTCCAACTGTTTTAGCTCGCTCAAGCTCAATTGCTGGACATCACCGCTAAATAGCGCTTGAGTGATTCGCTCTGCACTTGCTAATCCTTTTTCGCCATGAACAAAGCTTGTCATTTGTTCCGCTAAGATACGCTGTGCTTGCGGTTTGCCTTTACTCTCTTTGTCTTGTGTTTCAATTGCTGCAATCTCATCGCAACTCAAGAAGGTGTAGTAGCGTAGGAAGTGGTAAACATCGGCATCTTCCGCGGATAACCAGAATTGGTAGAAGGCGTAAGGCGAGGTTTTACTTGGATCCAGCCACACTGCACCTCCTTCGGTTTTACCAAATTTAGTGCCATCGGATTTGGTGATCAAAGGTAAGGTTAAGCCAAATACTTGTTCACCATTTTGACGGCGAGTAAGGTCAATGCCGCTAACAATGTTGCCCCACTGGTCGTTACCACCGATTTGTAAGCGACAGCCGTACTGACGGTTTAATTCTGCAAAGTCGTAAGATTGCAGCAGTGCGTAACTGAACTCGGTGAATGAAATCCCTTGGTCTGGGCGTTGTAAGCGTTGCTTAACCGACTCTCGGCTGATCATGGTATTCACGGAGAAGTGTTTACCCACATCGCGGAAGAAGTCGATCACGTTAATTTGCTTCACCCAATCTGCGTTGTTTACCATGATCATTGGCTTGCTGACTTGGTTATTCATCAATTGTTGAATTTGGTTCGACAGATCTTTTACCCAGCCTGTTACGGTTTCTTCTGAGTTTAAGCTGCGCTCTGTAGCTTTAAAACTTGGATCGCCGATCATACCCGTTGCCCCACCAATCAGGGCGATGGCTTGGTGTCCTGCATCTTGAAAGCGTTTGAGCATAATAAGTGGAACAAGGTGACCGATGTGTAAGCTACCTGCGGTTGGATCGAAGCCGCAGTACAAGGTTTGTGGCTCAGAAAGCAGTTGTTGAACTTGGTCTAAATCGCTCGCTTGGGCAATCAAACCGCGAGCTTGTAAATCTTCAATCAGTGTCATCGTCTTATCTTTATCTGGTTCGGTTGTATTCAGATTAAAAGGCGATGCGGAATCGAGATATATCCCTAAAGGGACAGTTTGTTATCTTGATTGAGTGATCAGGTGGTTGAGAAACAACTGAAAGAACTCGCTTAAAGACGCCACATTCAGTTGTGCGTAGATGCGTTTACGGTGATTCTTGACTGTGCCTTCTACGACATCTAGCTGCGCTGCAATCTCTTTGCTGTCATAGCCTTGCGCGATTAATGCGGCAATTTCTTGTTCTCGATTAGTGAGGACAGTTTCGCCAAAAGATGCCAGAGCGGATTCAATTGCAGTACGCATTTGTCCCGAGTAGGTGGTAGGACTGAAAACTGGCTCGGCGAGTGTAAACTCGGTTTGTTTCCAGTGCTGTCGGCACAAAGACTGAATAATGGCAAAGTAAGATTTGAGCTTGGCTACTTGAGGCTTGGTGAAGCGCTTATCGTCCTGCATAAAACCGAAGTAGAACATCACCCAACGTGTCGGTTCGATTTCGACCAACATGCTGAGTTCATCTTTCCAGCCAGTTTGATGGTAGAACTGCTCGCAGTAGGCTTGATAATCGAGATCGTTGCGCGCGACATCTTTTCTCACCACGTCTTTGAGCGTAAAGATACCTTGTTCTTTGTTAGCGTTAAGTTTTTGATAAAACGGGTCATTTTGAAAAGAAGTCGTGAGATAACGCTGGAACAGTAGCTCGCGTTCATTTTCAATCGAATCATACAGATAGATAGGGTGTTTGCCTTCGCGGTAGCCGAGGATCACTGCGCAATCAAAACTCAGTAGTGAAGCTATCACGCGCATGAGTTTAGGCGTAAAGCTTGGTGAGTTAAGGGCAGATATTGTTTCTGCAAGCTGAGTGTTGAATGCGTCGCTGGGCATGGTGATTCGGGAGTTCGATAAAGGTTGGGGTAAGCATAACGCAATAGGCTGATATCCCAAAGTGATCAGAAAGGGGAGCGTTGTGCTCCCCCTCAATAAATCATTGTCACTAAGAGATTACTGGGAATCGGTTAGCTCTTTATTCACCCAGTATTTTGAGCCAGAAACGTTTGCATCAACTAATAACCCTGTGGTGTTTAGCTGATATACTGCTACGCCGCTGTTGAATTGCGCTGTCATTTCTTCGCCGTCCTCACCAGCGACTAAAGAAGCTTCGCTTGATGCTTCCCAACCTTCTTCGACAAAGGTGTTAAAGTCTTTTTCTTTTTCAAACAGTACGACCTGTTGGTAGAACTTACCACCAACGCCAAGAGCGACGCCCGCACCAAACATATTCATATAAGTACGTTGATCTGTGGACTTGTTGACCGCAACCCCAGAGCCAGAGTTGGTATGGAACATCAGCGATAGTTTGCGTGAATCAAAAACCGCGTAGCCGTATGCCTTGTCGTACAGTGCTTTGGCTTTAGGCTCTTCATTGAACAGTTTGAGAAGTGTGCTATCCGCCATAAGATCAATCGCTTGGCGTGCTTCTTGAGGTGTATCGCCTTCCATCAGTTCGGTGATCTTCTTGTCCGCTTCATCGATCCAACCTTTACTGGTTTCAATGCTTGCGTCGGTCCACTCGCCAGCGGTGTTAATCGCATCTTCTGACCAATTGGTGAAGTCCTCCCAAGCTTGTTTGGAGAAGGCTTTGGTGCTGTCCCAAGTTTCTTTAGCGGTGTCAGAGACGGCATCTCCTAGGTCTGAAAGGCTGTTGGAAATGTCATCCCAGTCTGCATAAGCGGGAGAAGCAAGAAGCGTTAATGCGGTGATGAGAGCAAGAGGCTTTTTCATAGGTCCGTTCTTTTATGAAATCATATCCTTTTATTCTAGGTGAAAATTTTAACAGGGAGAATTGATCAGCTTATTGGGTTGGGATTGCTGTCACGAACTCACGTAGGTTTGACATAATTAAGACACAGTAAAAAGCCCTCAAACTCAGGAGCTTGAGGGCTATATTATCGACAGAGTAGAGTGGCTTATTTGCTCACTTTACCTAGCTTCAACCAGGTATCGATAACCGTATCTGGGTTCAATGACACAGAGCTGATGCCTTGTTCCATTAACCATTCTGCAAGGTCATCGTGGTCTGATGGACCTTGACCACAGATACCAACGTATTTGCCTGCTTTAGTGGCCGCATCGATCGCCATTTGTAGCATGGCTTTCACCGCTGGGTTACGCTCATCGAATAGGTGTGCAACATCGCCAGAGTCACGGTCAAGACCAAGTGTAAGCTGAGTCATGTCGTTTGAACCGATAGAGAAGCCATCGAAGTACTTCAAAAATTCGTCAGCAAGTACCGCATTTGATGGCAGTTCACACATCATGATGACTTTTAGACCTTGGTCGCCACGGCGTAGGTCGAACTTAGCAAGTAAGTCGATAACCGATGCCGCTTCGCTCGGTGTACGAACGAACGGGATCATGATTTCAACGTTTTTCAGACCCATCTCGTTACGAACGCGCTTGATTGCCTGAGTTTCTAGCTCAAAGCAGTCTTCAAACACTGGAGAAATGTAGCGAGATGCACCACGGAAGCCCAGCATAGGGTTTTCTTCATGTGGTTCGTAACCTTTACCGCCAACCAAGTTGCTGTACTCGTTGGATTTGAAGTCAGACATACGTACGATGACGCGCTTTGGCCAGAATGCTGACGCGATGGTCGCAATGCCTTCTGTTAGCTTACTAACGTAGAAGTCGATTGGATCTTTGTAACCACGGATACGTTCAGTGATTTCGGCTTTTAGCTCATCGCTTTGCGCGTCGAAGTTCAGCAGCGCTTTCGGGTGAATACCAATCATCTTATTGATGATGAATTCAAGACGCGCAAGACCGACACCTTCGTTTGGAATCTGAGCGAAGTCGAATGCACGGTCTGGGTTACCCACATTCATCATGACTTTGGTTGGTAGCAGTGGAAGCTCATCAACCGCAGAACGTTTCACTTCGAAGTCCAACTCGCCTTGGTAAACGTAACCCGTTTCGCCTTCAGCACAAGATACTGTTACGGTCTCACCGTCAGTCAGTTTGCTGGTGGCGTCACCACAACCAACGATAGCCGGAATACCAAGTTCACGTGCGATGATGGCCGCGTGACAAGTACGACCGCCACGGTTTGTAACAATCGCAGAGGCTTTCTTCATCACTGGTTCCCAATCTGGGTCAGTCATGTCTGTAACCAGTACATCACCGTCTTGGACCAATGACATTTGGTCTAGGGAGTCAACCAAACGTACTGGACCTTTACCGATACGTTGACCAATTGCACGACCTTCAACCAAAACGTCTGCTTTGTTGCTCAGCTCGTAACGTTCAATTACGTTTTGCTCGCTTTGAGAACATACGGTTTCAGGGCGTGCTTGAACGATGTAAAGTTTGCCGTCGATACCATCTTTTGCCCACTCAATATCCATAGGACGCTGGTAGTGCTTCTCGATGATCATCGCCTGTTTTGCCAGCTCTTTGATCTCTTCATCGTTCAGAGAGAAGGCATTGCGCTCTTCTACAGAGGTATCGATGATCTCAACTTGCTTACCGATCTCTTGGCTATTTGAGTAGATCATCTTGATCTGCTTAGAGCCAAACGTCTTCTTAACGATAGGGTATTGACCCGCTTCTAGCATTGGCTTGTGAACGTAGAATTCATCAGGGTTAACTGCACCCTGAACTACCATTTCACCCAAGCCCCAAGAAGAGGTGATGAATACGACCTGATCGAAGCCAGATTCTGTATCTAGGGTAAACATAACGCCAGAAGAGGCTTTGTCCGAGCGCACCATGCGTTGAATGCCTGCCGATAGCGAGATGCCTCGGTGGTTAAAGCCTTGGTGTACGCGGTATGAAATTGCACGGTCATTGAACAGAGAAGCGTAAACGTGCTTAGTCGCTTCTAAGACTGCATCAATGCCTTTTACGTTTAGGAACGTCTCCTGCTGACCAGCAAATGACGCGTCCGGCAGATCCTCTGCAGTTGCAGAAGAGCGAACAGCAACAGAAATCTCAGGGTGATTATCTGTCAGTTCTTTGTAGTTATCGCGGATGTCTTGTTCAAGATCCGCTGGGAACGGGGCTTCTAATACCCATTGACGAATGGTGGCACCTGTCTTGCGGAGGGCTTCTACATCCTCAACGTCCAGTTCATCAAGTAGTTGGTGAATACGCTCATCCAAACCTTCGTGGTCAAGGAATTGGTTAAACGCATACGAGGTTGTCGCAAAACCGTTTGGTACCGATACACCAACATTGGCTAGGTTAGAAACCATCTCGCCAAGTGAAGCATTTTTACCGCCGACTTTGTCGACATCATCCATGGATAGTCCATTGAACCAGAGGGTGTTCTTTTGCATGTCTTTCTCCAGAAACATTGCAGCTTTGTAGGGATTAATACCAACCTCGAACAGTGGTTATGCATCCTTGCAGGTCAATGTCATTGAAGACGCAGTTTCGAGCTGATAGCAGCCATTGTAGATAAGGGGCGTTAACTACAACTTCCCAACTAGGGCTTAAACGAATTTTCCGACGCAAACATGTATCAACACTTTTCTTGGTTGATATGAAAGGCAAACGATTACGTATTTGCTGAAAAAAACTCCGAAGAATTTTCAAAGCTGTGGGGAACGTAATTGCAAGCCAAACTCATTTATTAATATTATGTAAACCATCCTACTCAAATGAATTTGAAAAATTAAACTAAAATGCAAATAAATAACCAAAGTCGTGATGTATTCTATGTTTCTGACGGAACGGCCATAACATGTGAGACATTAGGACATGTTGTTCTGGGTCAGTTTCCCTTTATTCCTAATGAAAAAACCTTTCCTTTTGTTGAAAGTGAAGACAAAGTTGCCGATGTCATCAAAGAAATCGAGATTTCCTACCAACGTGATGGCGTGAAACCGCTGGTTTTCTTTTCGATTGTTGTGCCAGAAATTCGTGAAGTGTTGCTCAAAGCTCCCGCTTACAGCTATGACGTGCTAGAAAGCATTGTGCAAAAGGTACAAGACGACATTCAGATGGCTCCTCAGCCTAAGATGCAGCGTTCAAGAAGCGTGAGCAAAGATTCCGATACTTACTTTGACCGTATCGCGGCGATTGAGTACACACTTGCTCATGATGATGGTATTACGCTCAAAGGCTTGGAGGAGGCTGACATTATTCTGCTTGGCGTCTCACGCAGTGGCAAAACCCCAACCAGTCTTTACATGGCGATGCAGTTTGGTTTACGTGTGGTGAACTACCCGTTTATCGCTGAAGACGTCAAGATGATGCGTTTGTTGCCGGAGTTCGAAATTCATCGACACAAACTGTTTGGCTTAACCATCAATCCAGAACGTTTGAATGAGATTCGCGAGAACCGCTTATCAGGCAGCGAATACGCGAGTACGGAACAATGCAAACTGGAACTAGATACGGTAGAAGCGTTGTTTAGAAGAGAAGCAATTCCATATATCAATACGTCTTCTTTGTCTGTAGAAGAGATCACTACGCGGATTCTTGAAAGAGCAGGGATGAAGCGCCGCTTGTTCGGCTAAGTTTCCGGTAATAAATCAAAAAAAGAGGAGGCACCTGTGCCTCCTCTTAAATTTAACCTCAAAAGGTCAATAGACCCTAGTAATGCTGAAACATCTTCTGAATATCTTGGTAATTTTTGGTTTGTGTCAGTGATAGCATCAGCAAAATACGTGCTTTTTGTGGATTCAGTGTACCTGATGCCACGAAACCGTACTTATCATCATCAACCTCTGCATCTAAAGTGGTAGAGCCGGTAGGCGTACGAGAACTACGAACAACCAGAATGCCGTCTTTGCTTGCTTTTTCTAACTCATCAAATACCGTGTGGTACAAGTTACCATTGCCGACACCTGCGCTGACGATGCCATCAAACTTCGCATCGACGAATGCTTTAACAGGTAAGCTCGACGCATTTGCATAGTTATAAACGATTCCGACTTGTGGCAACTTATCGAGCTTGGAAACATCGAAGGTTGTTTCAGTAGTGTGTTTACGTTCCGGGCTTCTTTGATATTTCGCATCACTGTTGTGGATATAACCTAGCGGACCAAAGTTAGGAGATTGGAAAGTGCTGACTGATGTTGTGTTAGTTTTTGTTACGTCACGCGCATCAAAGATGGTGTCATTCATCGCAACCAGTACACCACGACCTTGAGAATCTTCGTCTGTTGCTGTGACAACCGCATTGTAGAGATTAACCGGACCGTCAGCACTCATTGCCGTAGAAGGGCGCATTGCACCAACGATAACCACTGGTTTATCGCTTTTTACCGTTAAATCGAGGAAGTAGGCTGTCTCTTCTAATGTATCAGTGCCATGAGTAATCACAATGCCATCCACGTCATCTTGGGCGAGTAACTCATTCACTCGTTTAGCCAACTTAAGCCAGACCTCGTCATTCATATCTTGAGAGCCGATGCTGACCACTTGCTCGCCAGAAATGTCGGCGATCTTCGTCATACTGGGTACGGCGGCGATCAACGAATCAACACCGACTTTACCTGCGGTGTAATTTGATTCTGTCGCAGATTGACCTGCGCCAGCGATAGTGCCGCCAGTCGCCAGAATTTTGATGTTTGGTAAATCGGCATTGGCAAAAGCAAATGAGCTCATGCACAAACCAAGCGTGATCGAACTGAGGCGGAGAAACTTTTTGGTCATAGGAATCACCTGTTTTTGGGTTAGATGTTGGGGGAAACGTTATCTATCCTAAAAACAGAACAGTAGATTTTTTGAGTACAACTTCACCAATTTACAGATGAAAATCGTGATCAACTAATCACTTAAAGAACATTAAATCAAGTGTTTAACCTAATTGGCGTGCTTCATTAACAAGTGAGATGTTCCGGTAATCTGGACAACATTTGATTAATTGTAATTAATTGATTTGTAAGTAAAGACCCTGCGAGAGAACTCGGAGTGACAGTTCACTTGAGTTACCTTTGGTTAGCCATACGAGCTCCAATCTGCTTGTTCAACTGCTGGTTGATGATCGCTGCTTAACTGACGGCAGGTGCGAATTTTTGAAAAGCGACGGTTGGCTTTACTTCTAAATAATCGAGAAAGAGAGGTTTAGGTAGTGGTTTTGAAAAGTAGAACCCTTGAATGTTGTAAAAACCGAGATCGTGCAAGACTTGCAATTGCGCTCGCTCTTCTACTCCTTCGACAATCACTGACATGCTTAGGTTTCTTGTCAGGGTGAGGATTGCTTCCAACAAAGGTTGGATCGTCTGGCCATTACCAAGGTTGTTAACGAATACGCGGTCGATTTTGATGATATCGAATGAATATTGACCGATAAAATCTAAACCCGAATATCCGGTACCAAAATCATCCACCGCAATTCGGATACCAAGTGCGGTTAATCGGTCCAAGTGCTTTCGAAGTACAGCCAGTTCACTCGCGCTGAAGATGGCTTCTTCGGTGATTTCAAACACCAAACGCTCACTAATGAAATAATGATATTTAAGACGCGATTCAACCTCTTGAATAAAGTCTTCTCTGAGGATCAATGAGCGGCTCACGTTGACGCTAATGTAGCGGTCATGGAACGCAAGCTTGTTACTGCTTATCATGCTGATCACTTTATCTAGCACAAGGTAAGTGATCTGATCGATCAACCCCACCTTTTCTGCCAGAGGGATAAAGATACTTGGTGAAATAAACCCTTGTACTGGATCGTTCCAGCGAACAAGTGACTCTCCACCAATAACGCTGCCATCACGTTGATCGACAATGGGTTGATAATGAACGGTTAAGTTACGCCCTTTAATGGCAAGAGCAAGAGAGAATTCTAAGCTATTTTTGGCGAACTTCTTGGAAGAGAAAAATAGGTGAACAATCAACGCACATGCCATTCCCAATAACCCAATCCAAAGCTTGCTACCTAAGAACTGAAAATAGAATGGATAGCTGATTGCAGAGTAGACGGTAAAAGGCAAAATCTCGGAACTGGCTTGTTCCATTCTAAGTGGGTTGAGTGCAATAGAATCTATAGCGGTTTTGTCTGTGATGTCGATTCGGTAATCCATATCACCAAAACGAAATATATCGCTAACGAGAACTTCCAAAACCTCTTTCGGGAAAACAACACTGATTCCTCGTCCTTGTTGTTTGGTGAAAAAGAGAATCAGAGCTTGGTTGTTGGTGAGCGCTCGCTTAGTAAAAGCCAATGTTGCATGCACATCACTGTCACCAAGACGCGTCAATATTGACGAATAGATACTGAAAGACGGGTGGCGTTCGCTACTCGTGCACAACACTTTTCCGTTTTGATCGAAGGTGGCAATGTCTTTTGCCATGCCCAGACCAAAAATGCTTGTCCTGAGATCATGGATAAGCTCGTCGCACGACTTAAGAAAAAAGTTATCGTCTAACAGGTGTGTTAACTGCTCCACGTTATCGTGAAATTCAGACTCAATCGTCAAGATAGCTTCTTCTGTGAGCTTTTTATGATATTGGTGTGCAAAAGGGATAAAAGCCAGCATAGTGATGCTAAAAGAGAGTACACCAACAACTATTAATGCAATGTTGTCACTCCAACTCTTGGACGGATTTTTAAAGAATTTATTGTTCACAGTTATCGGTGCTACCAGCAAGTAATTGCGTAAAACTATAACAAGTGTCTCATTTTTAGGAATTGAACATTTCAAAGTGTGAGTTAGATCTTATAAATTATCTATAAACTACTATTTTAAAATAAAAAGTATGGGTTTCCTTATCTAAATATAAGGCGACCATAAAGCGAGTTTATTCAATTTTAGTTGCTATTTAGGCAACTGGTCGTGCCTGTTCGAGTAGAAATTGGCTGAGATAAAGACGATTTTTTTGCATTATCTTAGGGTGATTTTGATGTGATTTTATTTATTTCTGGGAGTGAAGTTTTTGAGATTAAATACTGGATTTATGAACGATGAAAATGCAGGTTTTTGATGATGAGATAGTCATGAATACGAGTGTTTTTGGTGTTTTTTGCTGAGCTTTTATTTCTCTTTTGAGCTTTATTTGTAACTTTGTGTGGGCGTATAGTTTGTCGATGATGACTGAATGACAGCATACTGTGCTGGAAGCGCACAATGACGGGCTAGAACTAAAAAAAAGCGGCTTTACCCCGGAAAAGATAAAAGCCGCTTGCCAATAGACGTGTTAATTCACGTCTTAGCGCATAATCATTTGTTCACGACCAGGACCAACCGATACCATCTTCACAGGTACACCCATCAGCTCTTCAATACGTAGAACGTATTTTTGTGCCGCGACTGGTAGCTCTTCGAATTTACGACAACCAGTAATGTCTTCGCTCCAGCTTTCCATCTTCTCGTAGATTGGTGCTAGTGCAGCCGTTTGAGGCCAAATTGGGTTTTCGCTGTGCTCGCCTTCGTAACCAACACAGATTTTTAGATCTTTAAGACCAGTCAGACAGTCCACTTTTGTCAGTGCGATTTCAGTCGCTGCTTGAAGCTCAACACCGTTCTTCGTTGCTACTGCATCAAAGTAACCCATGTCACGTGGACGACCTGTTGTTGCACCGAACTCACCCGCTAGTTCACGGAATGCATCTTGCTCTTCCATTGCAGTAATTAGTGTGCCGGTACCTACCGATGAGCTGAACGCTTTTGCTACCGCAATAACACGCTCTGGACGAAGAGCAGGAAGACCACTACCGATACCTGCATACATAGACACAACGTTTGAAGATGTTGTCCATGGGTACTCACCGTAAACAAGGTCACGACCTGCACCTAGCTGCGCTTCGAACAGTAGAGTTTGGTCTTTCGCTTGCAGTTCTTTTAACGGTAGCGTTACGTTGCAGATAGCGTCACGCCAAGGTGCAGTTACTTCTAACAACCAGCTCGCCATCTCTTCAGCGGTTTGTTCAAACTCGAACGTTGGGTAAAGCGCACGTAGTTGAGGAAGTTTCCACTCCATCCAGAATTTGATGCGCTCTACTAGGACTTCTGGCTGCTTCAACCAACCAACTAGGATGCCTTTTTTCATCACACGGTCGCCGTATGCAGGTGCAATACCTTGACGAGTTGAACCGTATGCTTTGTCGCCTAAGCGTTGTTCTTCTAGCGTATCTTCTAGTGCGTGTAGAGGTAGACACAGTGTTGCGCGATCAGAGATGCACATGTTCACTTTAACGCCCGTTTCTTCAACTTCCGCAATCTCCTGAGACAGCGACGCTGGGCTGATTACCATACCCGGACCTAATACTGCTAAACAGTCAGGGTTGAAAACGCCACTTGGTAGCTGGTGTAGCTTAAACGTACCTAGGTCGTTAACTACGGTATGACCCGCGTTGTTACCACCTTGGAAACGAATGCTTGCAGAAGCTTGCTCTGCCAAAAAGTCAACGATGCGGCCTTTGCCTTCATCACCCCAGTTTGCACCCACAACAACGATAGACGACATAATTCATTCTCCAAAAACAGACCGGAAAATCTTAGGATGCTCGCATGAATAAGAGAAATTAATTATACTCATTAACTTGATAAGAAACTCATATCGGGTAATTTTCTATGTTGGATTTGAACTGGTTACGCACGTTTGTCACCTTGGCAGAAGTGAAACATTTCGGAAAAACAGCGATTGAACTGCACATGACGCAGCCAAATGTGAGTCTTCATATCAAACAGCTAGAACAAGCCACTCGCACTAAGTTGATTGAACGCAACCCTGTGCAATTGACCCAAGCCGGAAAGCGTTTGTTAGACACTGCCGAACACATGCTGAATGAGCTGCAAATCTGCCAATCCGACCTCAATGCCATCAATGACTTAACGCAAGGAACGCTCTCGATTGCAGCGAGTGATATTGTCTCGCGCCTATTACTTATCAAGCCTTTTCAACAGTTTAAAAGTGAATATCCTGGAATTGATTTGGCGCTGTTCAACACTACATCATCACAAGCGGTAGATTTGGTAAAAAGTGCTCGTGCAGACATCGGCTTTGTTATTGCGCAGAAAGAGAGCCAACCATTGCACTTTACGTCACTTACTCAAATTCATTGGTGTGCTTTCGGCGATAACATCTTTGATTGGCGAGAAAACAGTGAAGAGAACCAAACATTGATCTTGCTCGGTCACGACACCCGAACGCGCGAGTTGATTGACGCGTCTCTACCAGAGCTAAATCTTCCTAGGCATAGGGTCATGGAAGTTGGCAGTGTTGAAGCTCAAATAGATTGGGCTGAAGCCGGATTTGGAACTGCGATTGTACCTGACTTCTCCCTCGACCCAAGGTTGAAACTCTCGCGAGAAGTCACGCCATTACCTAGTTTCCCCAACACAGATTTTGGCTACATAGTGCGCCAAAACCAAGTGCTGTCCAAAGCCGCAAAACAGCTTCTTAAATGGGTGGCTGATAATGTGTCTGTGGTGGGGTAATACCTAGGGTCTGTTAAT
>NZ_BCUF01000045.1 GCF_001591145.1 Vibrio harveyi NBRC 15634 = ATCC 14126 = KCTC 12724
AATCAATGACAACGCTCTGAATCCTGCATCTTGAAGTCACTTGGGTATATCATCGAATGTGCCATTCCAGAATAAAATTCTATTCATAGTGGAGAGTTCTAGTTTCAAATGTTGTGAATGCTCCGTCATGAATGTTTAGACTGATATTTAACAAAATATTAGATATGTATGTTGTTTTTTCGTTTTTGTTGAAGCTATCAACGTCAAATTCTGGTAATTGCAGAATATTTGCGTATCCTAGAATGTAAATTAAATGTTAACTAAAACAAACTAGATGTGCCTCATTAAAGGAGCCAATGATGTTACATTCACGTGAGAACACCCTACATTTAACTCAGCTCAGCATGGCCGCGATTGAGCAACTTTCTCCTTCCTTTGAAGGACTACCTCGGACAGAACATGCCGATGGTCAGTATCGTTTACGCCGCTACTCCGTCGTGGGGTTTGAAAATGGTCAAGTGATTGATTTAAACAAGAACAGCTTTGTTCAGTCATCGGATATCAACCGCTTTCAAGGTGATGTCGTTCGTCAATTTGAGCCGATTGAGAAAGGTATTCTTTCAAGTGACGGCTTCCGTGAAATGTGCGCGTTGTTTGTTAATGCTAATCACCTACCAGAAGGTCAGGAAATCGAAATTCACCAGATTCGAATCACAGCGATTTATGATGAAACTCAAGTTGCTCCCGAAGGCGTGCACCAAGATGGCTTTGACCATATCGCGCTTGTCGGCGTGGGACGTCACAACATCATGGGCGGGGACATCATGCTTTACAGCAGCCACAATCAAGCGCCTTTCTTCCGTAAAGTGCTGGAGAATGGGGAAGTTGCAATGCTGGCAGACAGCAAACTGTGGCACAACGCCGTTCCAATTCGCTCAGTGATTAATGATCAAGAAGGTCACATGGATGTATTTGTACTGACAGCGACGGACAAACGAAATGAACTTCAATCTTAATCAAATTCGAGAGCAGTTTCCGGCATTGGCGCAATACCATAACGACCGTCCAGTAACGTTTTTTGATGGTCCTGGCGGTTCACAGGTACCGCAGTCGGTGTTAGACAGTATGGTGAGTTACCTTGGGCATTTTAACTCTAATCTCGGTGGGCACTATTTCTCGAGTCAAGCGACGGTTGACGTTATGCAATCCGCTCGTGAGTCTGCGCAAGCACTGCTCAATGCACCTTCATCCGGTAATATCGTTTTTGGTGCCAATATGACGTCACTGACTTTCCAATTAAGTCGTGCGATCAGTCGCGACTGGAAAGAGGGAGATGAAATCATTGTCTCGGCATTAGATCACTACTCCAATGTATCGAGCTGGCAGCAAGCCGCAGAAGACAAAGGCGTCATTGTTCACCAAGTGAGAATCAACGAACATGACTGTACGTTAGATCTAGAACATCTGCAAAGTCTGCTGAGCGAAAAAACTCGCTTAGTCGCTGTGACTTACGCATCGAATACCACCGGCTCAATTGTCGACATTCATCAAGTGGTAGAACTGGCGCATCGCATTGGTGCTCAGGTTTATGTGGATGCTGTTCATTATGCGCCGCACCACTTAGTCGATGTGCAAGCAGTAGGGTGTGATTTCTTGGCGTGTTCAGCATATAAGTTTTTTGGACCACATGTCGGTATTGCTTACATTGCTGACCAATGGTTGCACAGTATCAAACCGTATAAAGTGGAACCCGCAACGAATATTGGACCAGGGCGCTTCGAAACAGGAACGCAGAGTTTTGAAGGTTTAGCAGGCGTGACTGCTGCTATCGAATACTTAGCGCAATTTGGTGATGAAGGTGCATCACTTCGTCAGCGTTTAGAGCAGAGCTATGCGTTATATAATCAGCATGAACAGCAATTAAGTGCGCATTTCTTACAGCGTCTGGGTGCGCTTGATGGGGTGAATCTGTTTGGTATTAACGATGAAAGTAGCCAACTGAGGACACCCACGTTTGCTCTTACGTTTGATAAATACGCTCCAGAGTTCATTGCTAAAACGTTGGGGGAACACAATATCTGCGTTTGGAACGGGCACTTCTACGCACTCGGGTTGGTTCGCCAATTGGGGCTCGAAGAATCTGGTGGCGTGGTGCGAATTGGTTGTATGCACTACAACACCACAGCTGAGATCGATATGTTATTTGATGTGTTAGAGAGCATACTGGACGCGTAAGAATCGAAAACTCAAAGAACAAAAAGCTCGGGCACTTGGCTCGAGCTTTTTCGTTTCTCTAAATTCAATTAATCGAGGCTTATTCGCTCACTTCAATCTCATACGAAGTAAATTTACGTACGTTAATCACTCCAGTATCAAAGATTAGGTATTGACCTTTAATGCCTTGCAGTGTGCCAGTGACGACAGGGTTCTTATCAAAGTTGTGTGAGGTGATTTTTGTTGGATGTTGCTGAACTGGGTAGCTCAGGAAAGTGATGTTCTCACTTAATACTTCAATAGCATCATCACCGTATTGTTGCTTAATCTCAGCAATTTTATCTTCCACCAATGGCAGCAGCTCAGCGAAACGCTCTTGTAGCTCAATTGGTTCTCCATCACCTTTTAATAGAGTACGCCAATTCGTCTTATCGGCAATGTGTTTCGCTAACTCTACTTCAATCAGACCAGAGATATGGCGGGTTTTCACCTTGAAGATCGGTAGGCCTTGCGTCGCACCCTGATCGATCCAGCGGGTTGGGATTTGAGTATGACGTGTGATACCAACTTTCAAGCTTGACGTATTCGACAGGTAAACGAAGTGGTCTACCATGCAATTCTCTTCCCCCCATTGAGGTTCACGGCAGGTACCTTGCTCGTAGTGACAAGTTTCTGGCTTCATGATGCACATGTCGCAACTCGCTAACTTTTTCATACAAACGAAACAGTGGCCTTGAGAATAGCTTTTTTTAGTTTTCTTACCGCAAGAGCAGCAGTAAATGTTGCCAGTGTGAGTCAAGGTAAGTGTTTGACCAAGAAACGGACTTAGATCCACTTCTTCATCACCGACAGGTAAACGGTAACTTACGGCACCGTCTAGAGAAGCACGCATCTTACTTAGCGTACCAGTAGCAATTATTGACATGACATTACTCATTATTGTGTTTTTGCACAGTATATACCGAACCGGGCTCGATAGGCAGGAAGAGGGAGCGAAGTTGCGGGATTTGAGTGTTCTTTGTTGGTTTTTTAATCGATGTACTCTATTAAGGTTTGAAGTGCTTCGCACAAGCACTTAAATGAAAATACACAGGCTACTTTGGAGCAAGATCATGTTGTATAACCATATGTAATGTATCAATAGTGAGAATTTGAGTTAAAAATCACTTTTTGGCTTGATAAATAACTTTATTTGAAAAGTGAAATAACATTCAGTACATTGGTCGATATAAACAGAATGATACTCAGTAACTAGGTTGGTCGTGATGAAATGGATACATAGATTAATTTTTGCATTATCGATATGCACCATCAGTTTGGTGGCGTTATATAGCTTGCTTGGTGATACCCGCAAACTTGAAGTTACACCAGATAAGTTCAATATCCATGTAACCAATGACGCTATTGCGGGCGGTCTGAGTGAGTCAGATATTGCCTATCAAAACCACAGTTTGACTTTAAATTGTGATCTCAAAGAGAGTAAGTACGCATGGCCATACTGTGGAATTTCCGTGTACACCGATGTAAAAGAAGCAACCAAGGGGTTGGATCTTTCTAGTTACCACACGGTCCGTTTGAAGATCCGTTACGAGGCTGCAGGTGATGGGCAAAGCCCAAGCAAAAATCTACGTTTGTATTTAAGAAACTTTAACTCTGCCTACTCAATACCAACGGATGAATACACCATTAAATACAATGGTATGCAGTTTTCTCCTTCCGATTTCAGTGAGATTATTGAGATTCCAATTAAGAACCTTCAAGTCATGACATGGTGGTTGAATGACAATGATGTTGCTATTGAGCACTCTGCTCCGGAGTTTTCTAACATTACACGCATTGATTTAGCGACAGGTGCAGGTGCGGCGCTTGGTAAACATAAGATCGTGATCGACAAAATTGAGTTTGAAGGTGCGTACGTCCAGCAATCAACGCTGTTGTTTGTTTTATTGTTCTCCTGGATGGCATTAGGTTTGGCATTTTCACTGCACGAGATGCGAAAGAACAAAATGGCTTACAACAAAGCGAAAAAACGTCATCGTCATCTAGAGAAAGTTAACAACACGTTACGTGCGCAAAATTATGAATTCGCTGAACTGGCGCACCGTGATGCATTGACTGGAGCGATGAACCGTCATGCGGTACAAAGTTGGCTAGAACAGCAAGCTCGACAGGTTCGATGGGGGCACGACTCATTTTCCATTTTGTATATGGACTTAGATAAATTCAAACGTGTGAACGACAAGTACGGTCACCAGATGGGTGATGATATTCTGCGTGAGTTCGTCATGGTAATCTCAAGTTCGATTCAACCCGAAGATCGCCTGGTTCGATGGGGTGGGGAAGAGTTTGTGGTTTTTTGCCCAGACACCAATGTGGAACAAGCGGTGAAAAAAGCAGAACTCATAAGACAGAATGTTGAAAGTCACTTGTGGGTTCATGGTGAACCTTTGACGTGCAGTATCGGTGTCGCTCAGATGCAAAATGAACGAGTCTCTGAGACGATGGCTCGTGCAGACGAAGTGCTCTACTTAGCTAAGCGCAATGGTCGCAACCGAATCGAAGTGAATTACGGCATGCAAATGAAGTCAGATGTGGCGTCTTAAATCCAGCCTTAGACAGAGAAATACAGAGAAGAAAAAAGGTGGCCGACCGACCACCAAAAGGGAAACTGCTGAACATGACTATGGGGTAGTAGCTAGGTATTCATATGATTACCGAGAACAGCAGCTGTAGTGCTAGACTTTGACGACAGAGAGCTGCGCATGATGTAGCTCTCTGCGTTTTTCCAGAACCTCGTTGTTACCAGAACAACCAAGCGAACAGCGTTAGTGCACCAATACATGCGATGTTCAGAACCATACCAATTCGCATCATTTCTTTCTGTTTAATATGACCCGTCGCAAAAACAATAGCATTTGGTGGTGTTGCTACTGGAAGCATGAAGGCACAAGACGCAGCAACAGCGATTAGCGCAGATAGAATCACTGGCGATAGACCAAGAGCCTCAGCAATGGTTGCAAATACGGGCACCAACAGTGCAGCACTCGCCGTGTTACTTGCAAACTCAGTTAAGAAAACGACGAATGCGACAACGGCTAAGATAGTCAGTAGCACGCCTGCTTGCTCTAGGAACCCAGCTAGACCATTTGCTAGGAATACGCTTGTTCCTGTCGCTTTAAGCACATTGCTCAGACAGATACCACCGCCGAACAAGATCAGTACGCCCCAATCGGTGGTTTTCTCAATATCTTTCCATTCCACTGCTCGTGACGCACCAAGCAAAAGAATTGCACCGATTGCCACTAAGGTATCGAATTTAGCAAAGCCACCTAGCATCGCGTTGATTGGTTTGCTGAAAATCCACAAAGTAACCGTCAATAGGAAGATTGCTAGCGTGATCATTTTGCCGTTTGTCCACTCAACAGGCTGGTGGTCAAGTTCGAACTTGTGGCTCAAATCAGGCTTAGTCATGGTGTAAAGGACCAAGATAGCGATAGGCATGAGAATCAATGAAATTGGTAAACCTAGTTCCATCCACTCTGTAAAACTCAAACCGACTTCTGCCGCTGCGATAGCGTTCGGTGGGCTACCAACTAGCGTTGCAATGCCACCAATAGAGGCGCTGTAAGCAATGCCCAGTAGAACGAACAAGTAGGTACTGTGACTTTTCTTCGCATCCAGTTTGCTCATTACACCTAGAACCAATGGCAACATCATGGCTGTGGTTGCAGTGTTTGAAATCCACATTGAAAGACCCGCGCTAACACCAAACAACATGAACACAGCAACTGACATCTTACCGCGTGCGATGAGCAACACTTTATCGGCGATGGCTTGATCGAGCTTTTGTTTATGAAGTGCAGCGGCAAGAGCAAATCCACCCAAGAACAAGAAGATGATCGAGTTAGAGAAGTTGTTCAGTGCGGCTTGCGTATTAAAGACCCCCAAAAATACCGCGAGTAGCGGGATCAAAAGAGCCGTGATGCTCACATGGATTGCTTCCGTTAACCAAAGTACAGCTACGAAAATCAAAATACACAAGCCAGTTACGACTTGAGGATCAAAGGGTAGGGTGTTGAACAATATAGCGAATAGCAGGACATTAGACGTTAATATCATGCTGTTGCGAGTGAAGAACCAGTTCTTCAATGTCACAGCGAGTGCGGTCATGGTTGTGCTCCTTTTGCATTGCCTTAGTGTTGGTTTTTTATGGCAAAGTAACTGACTTGTAGTTATTTATTGATTAAATGTTACTGCGAATGCGAAAGGTAATTTTGTCTGAATCGACGGTCGAGCAAGAAAGTGTGAGGTTGGGAATTAGAAATGGGTAGAAAGCTACCCATTTACTTTTAATGAATTGTTATCGGTGTGTAATGCATGGCTGAGTGGTTGAAATAAACGACATCTCATAAGGTTTACTGCACAGGGATATTACGTTCGTTATCGATGGTTTCTGGTACCTCTTCCACGGCAACGATTGGCTCTTGAGGACCAAGAAAGCGCGGTTGAGTATGCATTACGTACAGATCTAAGAATGCTTTTACACGAGCCATAAGTTCACGAGTGCGCATGTTGAGTTTTTGCTTGCTTGCCGTTGGACCTGCTACTGCCAAACATTGTGCGTCGATATTGTATGCATCGGCAATGAAAAGAGCACGCTCACAGTGGAACCGCTGTGTGACAATTAGGAAGCGCTCAGAGGCAAAAATCTTCTTTGCTCGAACAATCGAATCCAAAGTACGAAATCCTGCGTAATCGAGATGGATGACCTCCTCCGGCACACCGGCTTTCAGTAAGTCTCGTTTCATCGTCCAAGGTTCATTGTAAGAGCGGTGAGCGTTATCCCCACTCAACAAAAATTGCTTCACTTTGCCTTGTTTGTACAACTCAATAGCAGCATTGATTCGGTGTGTGTAATAGGTGTTGAGCACCTTACCAATGTATTTACTGGTACCAAGAACAACGGCGACTTCATGCTCGGGTACTTGCTCGTAGTCGGTAAAAATTTGTTCTTGTGCTTGTAGCACAACCCAACGGTCTATGGCGATAACGGTGACGAGGAGACCGATTAAAGAGATCGACAAAACCAAAGCCAGACGCTTCCATGAGAATTTAAGCTTCCACTTTGACTTTATGCGGGAAAACAGCAAAACGTTCGATGTCCTTATTTCAATGTGTATCCCTCATCATATCTGATAGAAATGAAAAGAGAGAAGCCCATTTATGCCAAAATACGGTTAGGATGAGAAAAAAAAGCATAAAAAACAAAAGCCCCCGCAATGCGAGGGCTAATTATTATACAAAGCGTAGCAAAATTTAGAATGCTGTGCGTTTGTAACGGCGATAAACAGGCTGCCAGAACGCTTGGTCAATGGCGTCGTTTAACGCTTCATCGGTGATTTCTAGCGCAACGCCTTGCTCAATTGCTTTCTTCGCAACAGCGAATGCAATCTTCTTCGATACCAAATGAATTTCTTCTAGTGGTGGAAGTAGGGCACCGTTGCCGTTGATAGCTAATGGCGAACATGTTGCCAACGCTCGGCTTGATTCCATCAGCATTTCATCGGTTACACGCTTCGCATTCACCGCCAGAACACCAAGGCCAATACCTGGGAAAATGTAGCTGTTGTTACATTGTGCGATAGGGTAAGAACGACCTTCATGAACCACTGGCTCGAATGGGCTACCTGTTGCAACCAATGCTTCGCCGTTTGTCCAACGAATGATGTCGTTTGGCGTTGCTTCTACACGGCTAGTTGGGTTCGACAATGGGAACACGATCGGACGCTTACAGTGTTTGTGCATCTCTTTGATTACTTCTTCACTGAACAGACCCGGAGCACCCGATACACCGATCAGCACTGTTGGTTTCGCGTTGTGCATCACATCAAGAAGTGAGAAGCCATTTCCTTCATTTTCCCACTCTTTTGTGTTGTCGAACTTCTGAACCAAGCGTTGCTGGAAATCAAGAAGGTTAGGCATACCCTCTTGCAATAGACCCCAACGGTCAACCATGTAAACTTGTGAACGCGCTTTCTTATCAGAAATCCCTTCCGACACCATTTGTGCGATGATCGCTTCGGCGATACCACAACCTGCTGAACCTGCACCCAAGAAAGTAATACGTTGATCTGAAAGCTTAGTGCCTGCCGCTTTACATGCTGCTAGTAGAGAGCCTACCGTTACCGCAGCTGTACCTTGAATGTCATCGTTGAAACAACAGATGCGATCTTTGTAGCGCTCTAGAAGCGGCATTGCGTTTTTCTGTGCAAAGTCTTCGAACTGGATTAGCGCATCAGGCCAACGACGTTGTACTGCTTGGATAAACTCTTCAACAAACGCATCGTAATCTGGACCCGTGATACGAGGATGACGCCAGCCCATGTACATTGGGTCTGCTAGACGTTGCGGGTTGTTAGTACCTACATCCAGTACGATTGGTAGCGTGTACGCAGGGCTGATACCACCACACGCCGTGTATAAAGAAAGTTTACCGATTGGAATGCCCATGCCGCCGATACCTTGGTCACCCAAGCCCAAGATTCGTTCGCCATCAGTCACTACGATAACTTTAACGTTGTGGTTGGCTGCGTTGTTTAGCAGATCATCGATACGATCGCGGTTCGGGTATGAGATAAATAGACCACGACCACGACGGTAGATATTTGAGAAGTTCTCACACGCTGCACCAACAGTTGGTGTGTAGATGATAGGCATCATCTCTGAAATGTGGTTTTGAACTAGTCGGTAGTATAGCGTTTCGTTTGTATCTTGGATGTTGCGCAGGTAAATGTGCTTATCCATGTCGCTTTCAAAGCTTTTGTACTGTTGGTACGCACGCTCTACCTGTTCTTGGATCGTTTCAGTTGTCTCTGGTAGAAGACCTTCCAAGTTAAATGAACTACGTTCTTCTGCAGAGAACGCACTGCCCTTGTTCAATAGAGGAGTCGCTAAAAGAGCCGGACCCGCATATGGGATATAGAGTGGGCGCTTGTCGTTGTTCATTGGGTGCCTTAAATGTAGGGTTGAAGGATGCGTGCAAAATTCTAACGGGTTCACTATTTAGTTGTAAACATTCGTTGATGTACATCAACGTAATGTCGCAAAAAAATTCAGTTCCCGACGAAAATATCGTCACTGGAAAGAAAACATAACCATGAAATCGATTCCTAAAGCAGGAATTTCTCACTCAGGTATAATGCCCCGCAATCCATTATCACGTTCTTATTTGTTATGTCTCAATTGCCTATCGATAGCTTACAAGCTGAATTTGACCAACTCGTGAATCACCACCATTTGGTGGTAGAAGCCGAAACGGGCTCTGGTAAATCTACGCGTTTACCGCTTTGGTCTGCTAATCATGGTCGAGTATTGGTCATTGAGCCGCGTCGAATCGCATGTACGTCATTGGCAGAATTTCTTGCTGATCAATCTGGTCAACCGTTAGGGAAGCAGATTGGTTACGCGATTAAGCTTCACGCTCACTATGATGAAAACACCAAAGTCGTGTTTGTGACGCCTGGTGTTGCACTACGTTGGTTCGCAGAAGACAAGCTTGCTAGCTTCGATATCGTGATGGTGGACGAATTTCATGAGCGTCGCTGGGACATTGATCTCCTTACGGCGATTTTAAAGCAAGAAAAGCAACACCGCTTGATCGTGACGTCAGCAACCTTAGAAGGTGAAAAACTGGCGAACTATTTGGATGCCAAACGGCTGCGATCGGAAGGTCGTTGTTTTCCTGTTACCGTTACCCATCGTTCACTGGATAGCCGTTACTTGCCGAACAAAAAAGGTTGCGAGAATGATGTCGTTCGAACAGTGAAGGAGGCGCTGGAAGACGAAGAGGGCGATATTCTCGTTTTCTTACCGGGTCGCAAAGAAATTACTCAATGCGCACAAATGCTGCAAAACATCAATGACGTAATGATTGTGAAGCTGCATGCTTCGGTGAGTGATGAAGAGCGACACCATGCGTTAACGGTACAAAATCAACGCAAAGTGGTTTTAGCGACCAACGTGGCGGAAACCTCGCTGACCATTCCCAATATCCGCGTGGTGATCGACAGTGGTTTGGAACGCAGAACGGTGCAACGAAACGGACGCACAGCTCTGACATTAACTCATATCTCCAAAGCCAGTGCCGCTCAGCGAATGGGGCGTGCTGGTCGTGTTGCAGAAGGGGCGTGTATTCGTCTGTTTGGTGAACATGCGCCATTAGAATTGGTTACCCCACCCGAATTACATCGTGAAGAACTTGTGGAGCCTATGCTTGCGGCTGCTTGTTGCGGCTATAGACTTTCCGAACTTCAATTTCTTGATGCGTTACCTGAAAAATCGCTGCTCTCCGCGAGCCAAACCTTGCGAGGTATGGAAGCGATAGACCAACAAGGTGATGTCACCGAGCATGGTAAAAAAGTTTACCCCTTACCTATTGACGCATTGTTTGCTGATTTAGTCACTCGTATGCAAACCAAATCAGAAAAAGAAGCGATGATCGACTTAGCTGCCGCACTCTCTGTTCCAGCTCAGTTGCATCAATTGCAAGGCGGTGAGTCTGCCGAAGCCCTAGCGCAAGAAGAACCATTTGGTTGTGATGCATCGCTGATGATTCGCTTGGTGAGAGGAGAGCAACTTCCCGGCGTTAATGTTGATGTGAGCGTACTTGAAGAAGCACAAGGCTTGGCGAAACAGATGCGAGAAGTGTTTGAATTGCCAGAACTTGACGTAGCATCGCGATACAAACGTGATGAACTGACTAAAGCAATCGCCAAGTTGCATCCTGAACTGGTCTTTGTTCGTCGAGAACGACGCCGTGACGCTTTGGGCAATGGCTTGATGGAAATGGTGGTCGGTCGCAATAGCCGCTTCTCTGATAAAAGTGAGGCAGCATTGGTGCTCGATAGCCATAGTGTTCCCGGAAGAGGCGTAAAGCAGACGCTTAACCTTGCATCTGTGATGTTACCTGTTTCCTTGGCGCTGCTACGTGAATTAGAACTTGGCGAATGGCAGCAAGGCGAAACCAATTATGAAGAAGAAGTCCCGCGCGCGACCATGCATTTGATCTATGCAGGGCGAACCATTTGTACTGAATACCAAGCACTTCAAGGAGAAGTGGCGGTTCAGTCTATTGTTGAGATGATTGATGAACAAGCGCTATTGCCGGGATTTGCGCCACTAAGAAAGCAACAAATTCAGCATTGGAAGATCTATAACGCTCTCGGGTTAAACCAAACTCCTGTTGATAAAAGCATGCTTGATGATTTGTCTTTTTCTACTTGGCTGGTCGAACAGCTGGAAACGCTTGGTGTCGAAAGTGTAGAAGACATCGAACTGTTTGACGCGGATGATATCCCTTTCGAAGGTATTCCAGATTGGGAATATCAAGATTTTGCAGAACAGTTTCCACTTAAGCTGGTGTTAGCTGAACTAAAACTCGACGTAGAGTACTTTGTGTCACGTAAATTGGTTCATGTCATCTACACAGAAGGTAACCGGAAAGGTGACCCAAAACGCTGGGAGTTGCCACGATGGTCAGGCTGGAAAGTGCAATATAAGAAAGCCAGCCGAGTGCTCGATGTAAAATAACCTAAACCGGAACAGTAAAGGCGGAATCGAACTAAGCGACACCTCGTACTTTAATGACATCTTAGGTCTGTATGTGCAGGGGTATCACGACTACTGAGAAACCTTGATAGATTATGATTAATCACAAACGCAAGTAGGACTTGATATTTGTCTTTTGAACTTATAATCGTCATCCACTGGCATGCCTTGGCATACCGTAGTTTTAGTTCGTCGTTTAAAATATTAATCAATTGAATGCTTATATATGGCGAAGCTGTACTCCATTTGTTACAAAGCTGGTTTTAATATTTCCTTTTGAGGTTAAATTAGGGCATAAAAGACCATTGTTTTATATCCTATTGCTATATCAAAGTAATTGAACGATATTTTGTATATCTCATTTCAGAGTGTCGAGGCATAGGATGGAGCAACAAGGAAAGACATGCATTGAATTCGACTACACAAGCTTCCTAGGGGCAACGGGAAGTAAGAAGTGGACCTTCTTGGAGGCATTCGCCACCATCGCTCCCATTTTTGGCTTGATGTGGAAACAGAACATCGCGGAGTTGAGCTTACCAGAGGATCGCCTTTGGGATGCTGCCTTAAAATCGATGTCTTCACGTCAGAGTGATGAATCCAATCTAGTGATGTTGGTGAAGCTAGCAAAACATGAAGGGATCCATGAATTACGTGTGGTTATGCCTTATTCGTTAGACTCAAAGCAGATTGAGTACATTGAATCTCGAAGCAAACTAAAAGTAGAAACTGCCGAGCAAGATGTGCTGAATTTGAGGCTCTAACACCCAAGGAACGATCCCCAAACACAAAAGCGACCTGTCAAAAGGTCGCTTTTTTTGTTTTACCTATCAGATTTATAAATACCTTCATGATTTGTTGGAAGTGTGATGAATATAGAGTATTTACACTTAAATTAACAAAAATGTAACATCAAGAAATGCAATTGTCATAACTACCTTCTAACTTAATGTTTTTTAGAGTAATTAGCCAAAGAAGCATAATGCGTCTATTGGCTGGTTAAATCGTGCAGGAACGAGCGCGTTAATAAAACACAATAACAAAGGAAGTTACTATGTCATTGTCTCGTCGAGATTTCATAAAAGCCGTCTCTTCAGGAGCCGTTGCAACAACACTTACCGCCTGTGGTAGCGATGATAGCGATGCGACTCCCACGGGATCATTCGAATACGGTGTGGCCAGCGGCGACCCGACCCAAACTCAAGTGATTATCTGGACTCGAGTGACCACCGCCGCCAGTTATGTGGATGTAACATGGCAGGTCTCAAGATCAGAAGATTTTTCAACCGTTGAGCAAAGCGGTACTTTCACCACGGACACCAGTCGAGACTTTACGGTTAAGGTGGATGTGCAAAACCTCAACCCGAGTACTCAGTATTACTACCGCTTCATGGTGGGCGAGACCACTAGCATCGTTGGGATGACACAAACTCTACCTGAAGGCAGCGTAGATAAAGCATCCATGGCTGTCGTGTCTTGCGCAAATTATCCCGCGGGTTATTTCAACGTTTATAAGGAGATTCTCAAACAGCATCAAACAGAGTCGTTCGATGTAGTTTTGCACCTTGGTGATTACATCTACGAATATGGCGCTGGTGGTTATGCCAGTGAAGATGCAGCTAGGTTGGGGCGTGAGCCAAGTAAAGGTACCGAATGCATTACTTTAGATGACTATCGAAAGCGCTATGCTCAATACCGTCAAGATCAAGATCTCCAAGCTTTGCATGCTGCATTGCCAATGATTGCGGTTTGGGATGATCATGAGCTTGCAAATGACGCATGGAAAAATGGTGCAGAAAACCATCAAGATAATGAAGGCAGTTTTGTCGACAGACGCGCCGCCGCTGCCGCAGCATGGACTGAGTGGTTGCCTGTTCGCGAGAATACCTTTTCGAATATGTTGATTTATCGTCAGTTCTCGTTTGGTGATTTGATCAACCTAATGATGCTCGATACTCGCTTAGTTGGGCGAGATCAGCCGTTGGACTACTTTTCGCTTAATGCACCGACAATGGATTCGATTGGTGGACTCGTAGCGCAATCACGCAGTGCTGATAGGGAGCTACTTGGTACTGAACAACTGGCTTGGTTAATGAATGCGTTTAATAGCCAAGACGCCAAATGGAATGTTCTTGGGCAGCAAGTTCTTATGTCGCGTATGGAGCTTCCGAGCTCGGTTATGTTAGCAATGTTTCAGTTATTCAATGCCACAGATGAGCAGAAAATGGATGCTCTTCTCGCGGTGAACAGTGCGATTTCAAATTACCTCGCTGATCCAAGCTCAGATACGATTAAGCTGCCATATAACCTCGATGCTTGGGATGGGTACTATGTTGAGCGAGAGCGAGTGTATGAGATTGCAAAAGCGAGTGAAGGTCATTTTGTTTGCTTAGCTGGTGATACGCACAATGCATGGACCAGTGAGTTAAAGGATGTATCTAATAACCCTGTTGGTGTCGAGTTTGCGACAAGTTCGGTTAGCTCTCCGGGTTTAGAAGAATATTTAGCGTTAGAGCCCGTTGCCATCGCACAAATGGAGTACACATTGCCGCATTTGGTTTCTGAGTTGCAATGGACAGACATTAAACAGCGTGGCTTTATGCGTGTAACCTTTACACCGGAAAAAGCGCAATCTACTTGGTACATGCTTTCTAGTGTTAAAGATAAAAACTACCAAGTGACCACAAAGATGGCATCAACAACAGATGGTGTCACGCTCGCTCTTGAATAGGGTTTCAACTCATTCTCCTTGAACGAATTCCTTAAACGTTAACCTTAAGCCAGCAAGGTCGTTGCTGGCTTGATTACATATGACGTCCTCACTCCCAATGAACAATCACTTTCCTCGAATGTGTCGCAAATTCCAAATGCTGGGTGCAATGAGACGTAAAGGTGCGTTAGGTTGCATCTAGCTTAAAGTTTAAACTTTTTGGATGAGACTCAAGGATGAAGACATTGAAAAATAGCGTCTGGTTAGGATGTGTCGGTTGGTTTTACAGTTTATTGGTAGGAGCAAGTCCGCTTGAAAATCACAGTAACGAGCAGTTGTTGACGAACTTTGCTCTTGCTTCGTGCATCGCCACGTTTTATCCAAAAACAGAAGTGGCAAAAGACGCGAGAGTGGCAATGCAGGGGTACGTAGAGTTTTCAGATCTATCGATAGAAGTGTTTGCAGGTATTCATGAACTCATTGACCGTAAGGCGGTAGAACAGTATCAAGCGAAAAGAGGAGGGACGGTAGAGCTCGCTTATTGCATCGACTTCTCACACTCAGAACAAGTCCAGCGACTCACGACTTATGATTAAATCTCGGAAAGAAAAACGGCCCTTAGGGGAGTAGGGCCGTCACAGAACAAAAAGCAAATTAACGCTCAGGAGTCGTTAACAGTCTAATCGCGCTGTCTACTGCGTTGTCTATTCCTTCACGGCTTTCCAGTTTCCCTGAACTCGCTGGACCAAGAGCGCATGCATACAATGCAAGTTGCTTATCAAATGGCAGATCGAGTTGCTCATACAAGTTTTGGCGGATCTTTGCGTGGTGTTCAGGTTCTTGGTTAGCAAGGTTGACAAGCGTGTCAAAAATTAGCGTTTTCATATAATTCCTTTTTTATTGCACGGGGTGCATATGGAGTGTATTCGATTACAAGCTAAATTTCAGACGCACCAATCACAGAAAAGCTGCCCAATGAAAATTTTCGAAGCGAAGTAACTATTTATCAGTAGTTATGTATGAGCCAAGATTAAATGTTTATTTAAATCAGCGTGATAGGGGAGGTATGATTCTTATAGATGATATTTAAGTTGGGAACTTCAAGGACTTCAAAGCGTACTTTTATTTGCACTTTAACAAGTTCGATTTTAAAGGATTAAAAAGGGAGCTGACATGGAAAAACACTGCGTTGTATTACGCCTGATTAAAAGCGCCACTATCAAATGGCGCTCCTCTTCATTCACTTTAAAAGTGCCTGTTACTTAAGTGGCTGCCTTTGTAAACGAGCTCGGTTTATTCTTCTCAATCACACTGATTGAAATTGCTAGGAACAAAATATCTTTCACTAGGAAAAAGTTCGCGATTAGAACACCGTCGGAAACTTTCCATGTGTTTGGTGTCGTAACTAAGAAGCTCAGTGTAGCAAGAAAGATGACACTAGCCGCAATACCAGACCAGTAGGCAACGGTTGGTTTTTTCAAACCGATGATCAATCCAAGTGCGACAATGATTTCTGTCAGACCAATGATATTAGAAACTGCTTGAACTGAGATGATGCTGTACAGCCAAGACATTGCTGGGTGATTAAGCACCAAAGGTTCAATTAGCTTGGCTTCTGTAGGGGTGAACTTATAAATACCTAGCCAGATAAGAACCAAGGCAACGCCAAATACGCCTAGGTAGTAGCCAAATTGAGTCGGTTTTTGGGTAACAGATGATGCATGCATAATAACTTCTCCTATAAAAGCATGATTTCAAATGACCGACGGTTGAATTATAAAATTCTTGAATTTATGGTTATATAAAATAACTAATGTCTATATAGGCAAGCTAAGCAAGAAAAGGAAAGGCTTAAATGGAATTTGTTCCCGTCGATTTATCTCGTCATTTGGATTTGTGCATTGCATTTCGACAAGACGCGTATGAGGTGAGTTTTGGTCATCAAAATGGGTTCGATACTCAAGAAATCACCTTGTGGTTCAAGTCGATAGTGGAAGATCCCGAAGCGGGTTTTTTTCATGTGATCAAAGATGACCAAATTATCGGGCAATTAGAGTGTCGGTATCCGGTAGCCGATGAAGAGGGTCATAGATTCGGATACATCAACCTGTTTTATTTGCTGCCGGAGTTTCGTCATCAAGGGCTGGGTAAGCAATTGCAAGATTTCCTATTCAAACGCTTTGTTGAAGAGGGCTGCGTATATGCAAGATTGCGTTATATTCCGGGTAATGATGCGGGAGAACGTTTCTACCTCAAGCATGGTTGGTACCCAGTAGGTGAGCCAGGTGTGCGAGGCCAATTAATGCAGTTCGATTTAATAGAAAAACTATGATTGTTATTCGTGATTTTCGTGAGCAAGATGCACCAATACTCTGGGCACTTTTCTATAACACGGTACGTAATGTTAACCGTCGAGACTACAACGAACAGCAACTGAAAGCGTGGGCGCCAGACGAGTTTGATTCAGAAATCTGGCTGCAGAAAATGATGGACATTCAACCCTTTGTCGCAGAGTTAGATGGGGTCATTGTGGGCTATAGTGATGTTCAATCAAGCGGGCTTGTCGACCACTTTTTCTGTCATCACGCATATCAAGGGCAGGGCGTTGGACGTACACTAATGGCGCATGTATTCAAGCAAGCTAAAGAAAAAGGGCTGACACGGCTCTATTCGGAGGTGAGTATTACCGCTCGTCCTTTCTTTGAGTACATGGGATTCTCTGTGCTTAAGGAACAACAAGTTGAGGTGCGTGGAGCGATACTGACGAACTATGTTATGGAGCGAGCGTATGATTGAAACGCTGTGTGATCGATAAATATATTTCGCTCAATTAGTGAGCTTGAACACAGATACCGCATGTTTTCCGTCGTGAATAAGAGTTCATTGATCTAACACCAGAAACCCTCCTCTAAAGGGCGCGCATAATTTCTTCTCGGAGTGGCGAAAGGAAGCCAATAAAAACAGCTTCTTACGCTTGTTATCTCACGGTAAACCATCTCAGGAAGAGAAGTAGTACTATGCGCCCTTATCTCAAATACATCATCCCAACGGTGATCCCTTTGCTCGTTTTGCTGATGCCATTGTCAGCCTTTCCATTCGAAGGAATCACGATTATTCAGCAACGAGTGATTGCAATCTTCTTGCTCGCAGCGCTTTGCTGGGTATTTGAACCGATTCCAATTTATGCCACGTCGGTGGTGATCATCGTGCTTGAGCTGTTGCTCGTATCCAACAAGAGCATCATTTTCTTTAGGTTTGATGAAGGGCAGCCTCATTTTGGCGAGCTATTGCAATACAACGACATCATGGCGACCTTTGCTAGCCCAATCATTATGCTGTTTTTGGGCGGTTTCTTTCTTGCGATGGCCGCAACTAAATATCGCTTGGATGTGAACTTGGCGCGTGTGCTACTCAAGCCTTTTGGGCAAAATCCTAAATACGTGATGTTAGGTTTAATGCTGATCACGGCGATTTTTTCGATGTTTATGTCGAACACCGCGACAACCGCAATGATGTTGTCGATTCTAACGCCAGTGATTGCGGTGTTTGGCCCCAAAGACCCTGGGCGTATCGCGTTTGCTTTGTGTATTCCTGTTGCTGCAAACATTGGTGGCATCGGCACGCCAATTGGTACGCCTCCAAATGCGATTGCCTTGAAGTATCTCGTTGGTGATAACTTAATTACCTTCGGTGAGTGGATGGTCTTCGGTGTTCCTTTTGTGGTTGTGATGATGGCTCTTGCTTGGTTCTTAATCGGCTTTATGTATAAAGCGGAACAAACCACGATTGACCTCAATATTAAGAGCAAATTCCTAAAAACACCGAAAGCGATGATTGTTTATATCACCTTTGTAGGCACCATTTTACTTTGGTTGATGGGTTCTGCTCATGGCATGAACTCGTACACCGTCGCTTTAATTCCTGTCGCGGTATTCTCGCTAACTGGCATCATCAACAAAGAAGACTTGAAAAAAATCTCTTGGGATGTGCTTTGGCTCGTGTCTGGTGGTATTGCGCTTGGGCTTGCTCTGGATAAAACGGGTCTAGCTAAGCTGGTGGTGCATAGCATTCCGTTTGATGAATTCTCACCTTATGTTGTGTTGTTTGGTGCGGCGTTCTTATGTTTGGTGATGGCGAACTTTATGTCCCACACGGCGACGGCTAACTTGCTGATGCCTATTATGGCTGCGCTTGGTACATCTATGGCGTCCTTGACTCCGTTGGGCGGTGAAGTGACATTAATTCTAGTAGTGACTTTCGCAGCGTCATTAGGAATGTCTCTCCCAATCAGTACACCACCAAACGCATTGGCTCATGCAACTGGGCATGTACAAAGCAATCAAATGGCTCGTGTCGGCGTTGTGCTCGGTGTGGTTGGTGTGTTGTTGAGCTTCTTGATGGTGTGGATTCTTCACACGGTTGGACACATTGGTTAAGCCATGTACGAAAGTAAATTAGATACGCTGGTCGAGCGTTACTTCAATCATATCGAGCGTCGCATTACCGTAGCGGCAGGTTCGGTATTGATTGAACAAGACGGTTACAACGAGCGACTCTATTACGTGTTATCAGGCGAGCTTGCTGGCTACTTTTCCGAAGACGGTAAAAAGCAAACCGAAGTGTTTTCTGCATCGAAAGGGGCATTTATCGGTGTGCACAGTTTCTTTTCAGGAACGTGGACCGCGTCGTCAACGGTGATAGCGCAAACGGATGTTGAGCTAGCGTGGATAGAGCGCAATACTCCGGCTGTGGAAGCGGGCAAATACGGACCATTAACGGCGCAGTTTATGCCTGTCATGGTCAATGAGCTGTCGCGCCGTCAACGTCGAGCGATGCAAGAAGCCTTAGCCAAAGAGAAAGCACTGCAAAAGCTGCACACCGCAGAGCAAATGACGACGTTAGGTCAACTTGCTGCAGGCATTGCGCATGAGCTTAATAATGCCATTGGGGTGGTGAGTAGTAAGTCGGAGCGTTTGGAATCCGTGATCATGGAATTACTTGAAGAAGTTCATCCGGAAGCAAGTCAGTTCTTTGATTTTGGTTTGATGCAAGGGCAAAAAGTTTCTTCCAGTGAGGCAAGAAAGCGGGGACGCCATTTCGAAAAATATTACGGTTTACCCAAAGAATTGGCTCGTGAACTCGCCCGTGCAGTGCCGACTGATTACCTAAATGAACATTGGTTAAAGCGACCAGAAGAAGCCATTCGTTACTGGCAAATGGGGCGTGATTTACACGACTTACGCATTGCCTCCAAGCACACTGTTGGCATCGTGAAATCGGTGAAACAGCTTGGTCGCACGGACATCGATAAAGAAGAAGGGCTTAGAGTCAATGACTCGATAAACCAAGCGCTTGCTTTGTTACAAAGCGATTTACGACGCGTAAGCGTGCGCTTTAGTCCTGTTGACTTGCCTTTGTTTGTTGGTTCCCAAACGGAATTGGTGCAGATCTGGGTCAACATCCTAAAGAACGCATGTGATGCGATGAGAGAGACAGAATCACCTGCGATTGAGATCCAAACTCGTGTGAGTAAAAGCAAGATACTTGTGACCATCGCGAATAATGGTCCAGAGATTGATGAAGCGACACGCAGAAAGATTTTTCGACCAAACTTCACCACGAAAAAAGGTGGGTTGTCGTTTGGCTTAGGGTTGGGGCTGTCGATAGTGAAACGTATTGTGGCTGGCTATAACGGCTCAATTGCGGTGAAAAGCGACAGTGAGAAAACCATATTTAGAATTAAATTACCGGTAGAGGATGAACATGGACAAGCTTAATTTAATTTGCGTTGATGACCAGCGAGAGGTGTTAAGCGCGGTTCTGCAAGACTTACAGTCGTTAAGCCAATGGCTCAACATTGAAGATTGCGAGTCTGCCGATGAAGTTCTTGAGCTGATGGACGAATTGGATGCGGAAGGTGAGATGATCGCTCTCATTATTTCAGATCACGTCATGCCAGGGAAAACAGGTGTAGAACTGTTAACGGAAATTTCCAAAGACAGTCGTTTTATCCATACGCGAAAAGTACTGCTGACAGGACAAGCAACCCATACGGATACGATTAATGCGATTAACTCGGCAGGTATTGACCGTTACTTTGAAAAGCCATGGCAAGCGGAGCAATTGGTCGAATGTGTCAGAAATCTGGTGACTAAATACATCTTTGATATGGGATTAGACTACACCGAATATCATGAGCACTTAGATCAAAATGTTGTGTTTGATCGCTTGAGATAAATCGCAAACAAAATGAAAAGCCTGAGCTGGAGTGCCTCCAGCTCAGGGAAGTTCAATGATGAGGACCGATTCTTAGTGAGCGCCTTTATTGACTTAAGGTATATCGGCTTGCGCTCGCCACTGAAAGCGGTTTCGAGAACCAATAGCCTTGTAGGTAGTCCACGCCCATACTGGTAAAGAAGTCGCGCATTTTTGCGTCTTCAATCCCTTCGATAACCACTTCTATATTTTGTTCGCGACACATAGTGATCAAGAACTTCAGGTACTCATGAGAGGAGCGGTTGGTTAATGTCTTCCAAGCCATCGACTTATCAATCTTAATCTGTGTCATTGGCAGATCGAAGAAGCAGTTTAATGAGCTGTAACCAGCACCGAAGTCATCCAAAGAGAGAGCGAAGCCCAACTCACTCAAGGTGTTCAAAGGAGCAATAGCTGCCTGGTTATTGTCCAATATAAAGGTTTCAGTAAGCTCCAAAACAATTGCTTGTGGCTCGACTCCTACTTCGTCAGCCATTGCTTTAATTTTGTTTGGAAATTCGCTATTGAGAAGCTGTAATACTGATACGTTTACGTTCACCCTTACTTGGTTTTGATAGCGCTCACGATAGCTCTTTATGAACTGACACGCTTTCTCGAATACTTGATAGCCAAGCTCAACGATCAAGCCTTTGTTTTCTGCGACGGGAATGAACTCGTCTGGATAGATCTCACCGAACTCTTTACTGCGCCAACGTACCAAAGACTCGAAACTCACGACTTGCAGATCGGATGCACTGACGATTGGTTGGAATTTTACACTCAGTGTTCGCTCTTCAAGTGCGTTTTTTAAGCCTTGCTCAATAAAGAAATAGCGATCTACCGCATACTGCGTTTTCTGGCTGTATACGGCAATACGATCTTTGTTCTTCTCATTGGCGTATTGGCAAGTGCGTGCGGCTTTACGCAAAATTTCTTCAGCAGAGTGTTCCGGATCGATGGAAGGGTATAAACCGATACTGATGTTACTGCCAAGATATTGCCCTTGTTCGACAACGGCATCGTGATAATTTTGCTTGATGGTCTGTGCGTATTCTTGCAACTGTTCGAGCGGCACGTCGTCAAGTACCAAAATCGCGAAGTCGTCATCGTGAACACGATAAACCGTGCAGTTTGGTGAAGGTAAGTGACTAAGCGTTTGCAATAGCTTTTCTACTAAACCATCAACAAGTTCGCTACCGTATTGGTTTAGGTACGACTTGATCTCTTCGATCTGGATGTAAAAAATCGACGCATGAGCACCGTTGGATTTTACGCATTCACTGATGTTAAGCAGTAAGTGAGCGCGGTTGGCCATACCGGATGCGTTGTCATGGAAAGCGACTTGATGAATGTAACTCTCCATCAACTTACGTTCAGAAATATCGCGATGGCTGCCAACCATATAATGACCCAGTTCGGTTTCTTTGGTCATTGCAACGCCTTCGATCCAAACATATTGTCCGTTGGGTTTACGAAGGCGGTAGGTGGTCGTGACGCGAGTGTTGTCGGTCGTGATGTGTTCATCGACACGTTTAGATAAGCGTTCTCGATCTAACGGGTGCACCAACTCTAACCATCTATCGAGGTTGATACGCCCAGCGTTGATGCCGAACTGCTCATAAAAACGCTGGTTATAAAAAACCATGCTGCCGAACTCATCCATGTAGAAGAGTCCTTCATTAAACACATCGAAGATATGAATGAAGCGTTGTTCAACGCTCTGTAAAAAATCACGATCGTGTTCTGAAATAGTTTGATCAACCTTGTTGGTCAAGATACTTCCCCCATAACCCAAGCCGTCTTGGAGATAAGTATATAAGTCGAGCTACACGCAAATGACATATTTTTGAAGTTTGTCCTTTTACACTGCAAACGAAAGAAGTCGGTCCAGATTGACAGTCTGTTATGTTAATGAGCTTACGGTGTTTATGTGTAAGTAGAATAATTATTAGAGTAATGCGACTAATAATCGGTATTTATAAAACTTAGTCAACAGTAAATACCATTTGTATTGAGAAGTTATTGATTCAGCACCCAAATTATCGAAATTGTCAGCATCTGTGATGAAATCTTGACCTAAGTCCATAAAATAAAAGTGGTTTATTGTGGAGATGTTGTCTCATATATTGACCAAAAGCTCATTAATTCTAAATGATAGTGAATTCTTATAACAGTGAATGGTCAGATCTCTTATAATGCGTTTGCTAAATAATAAGTGTTAACAAGTTGCGCGTATGCAGTACAAACCAGAAGACTCAATAAAAATAGCGATCGCAGACGTCAGTATCGGTATGTTCGTTACTGCGATTGAACAGAACAAACGTGTCAACCTCGCGAATGCTGGTCGTGTCTCTACGGAGCAGGGCATCAAAAAACTGCATGCGAGCGGCGTAAAGTACGTTTGGGTCGATCAGAAACTCTCAGCGCAGCAGTGCGTCTTTAAGCCTGTTGAGGAAGAGCATGACATTACGTTGTCAGCTTCTGAAATCACGACCACCCCTCAAATCCAGCGAGCGTTCCGTTCCCGCGAGGCGCAGCACAAGCGTGCCAAAAAACTGATTGCGGAAGCGAAGTGTTTAGCGCAAAAGCTGCTGAACCAAACCTTTGAAGGAAAAATCATTGAGGTCAACGAGATTGAATCGTGGGCCGATGACATGATTGACAGCGTATTCATCGATTCTGATGCACTCCAATGTGTATCAGCGCTGCGCCAAAAAGACAGTTACCTTTTGGAGCACTCAGTGAATGTCGCCTGTTTGTTGGTTTCTTTCGGTAAGCATTTAGGGCTAGACAAAGAGACGCTGAAACAACTTGCGATCGGCGGCATCATTCATGATGTTGGTAAAATCAAAGTTGATGATGAGATCTTGCATAAACCTGCTCGCTTAACACCGGAAGAATTTGAACACATGAAACTCCACCAAGTGTTCGCAGGTGAGATCATTGTTGGCGTTAAAGGGTTGAGTAGCGTGAGTCGTGATGTGTGCTTGATGCACCACGAGAAACTTGATGGTACTGGTTACCCACTGGGCTTATCGGGTGAGCAAATCCCGATGCATGGGCGCATGAGCTGTATCGTTGATATCTATGATGCATTGACGGCGGATCGCGTCTACAAAAAGGGCATGAGCTCGGCAGAAGCGTTTAAAATCTTATTGAGTTTGACGCCATTCCACCTTGATCCCGACTTGGTGTACAAGTTCATCAACTGCATAGGTGTGTACCCTGTGGGCTCGATAGTACAATTGAGTGATGGCCGAGTTGGCATTGTGTGGACATCCAACGATTCTCAGCCACTTAAACCCATCGTGAAGTGTTTCTACTCACGTAAGTACAAGCGTTACATCGATGTTGCTATGGTAGATTTAAAAAACAGCTCACATTCGGTTGAGAAAGCAGTAGCGCCATCATCGTTAGAAGTGGATCCAAAACCTTTCTACGATTAAGCGCAATTAAGATGGGTTATTCACAATATCTGTCGAGTAACGAATCGCTTTACAGGGTTGCATATTACCAGTATGTTGATTGCATAACTAAACAGCTCAAAGTGGACTAGAAGCGAGGCAAACTGAGTTTTTCTACTTAGCTTGCTTACTCATAGGCTTTACTAAAAGCTAGGTTGGTTTTGAGCCTGTTCAGTTATCGTCGTTCAGCTTTCATAAAAGCTATGTGGTGTCTTTCCGCGTTACGTTTCATGGATAGAAACGTCGAGAAAGGCAAGTAGGCTACACGATCTGTACCCCCATCAACACATTGGAAAGGAGCGCCAATGCAACTCGATACTTGGATCTACTACACCCTTGCGATACTTGTTCTGACTGCCTCTCCTGGTCCTAGCTCGCTGCTTTGTTTGAGTAAGGGCGTCAGTAATGGATTTCGCCATGCCTTTGCGACCGCCCTTGGCAGTCTGACGGCAATTACCATAATTCTTACCTTATCTTTTACTGGGCTTGGCGTCGTTATCGCCTCTTCAGAACTGGTGTTTAACATCATTAAATGGTGTGGTGCTGCGTATCTTATTTGGCTTGGTATTCAAGCATTACGCTCTAAACAAACGGATTTCTCACAAGCGCAACCGGAGCAATCTTCTTCGAATTATTTAAGCGCATTTACCAGTGGTTTTATTGTGGGTTCGAGTAACCCGAAAGCCATTGTGTTCTTTACCGCGCTGTTTCCTCAATTTATTGACCCATCTGCATCGTTATTCACTCAATATATTGTCTTTGCTAGTACCTTTGTGGTGTTTGAACTGAGCTGGCTGACCTTCTATGGTTTGCTGGGAGTGAAAACATCGGATTGGTTATTTGCGAAAGGACGAGCGAAGTTATTCAATCGTTTAACGGGCGGTGTATTCATTAGCGCGGGCGTTATGTTGTCGACTGCGCATCGTAGCTGAATTGATAATTATTTCGCTAAGTTATTAAAACTTAGGCTAAATTAGCAAAATCTTATTTCCAAAATGGAAATCAACTTTTTGGTTTTTTTCATTAGTGGCAAAGACTCTCAAGGCGTAGAATTCAACGCGTCCTTTCAACCAATGCTCAAAAGTGAGCAAACGATTTGAAAGGACGTATTCGTTGTATTTTCTCCAGGAACATCTTAGATGACTCAAAGCCTTTCTGATCTTCAGCAGCGTTTCCTTGCTATCGCGACCGATAGCAACTTATCTCCAAAACAGAAATCAAACTTTCTTGCTTTGGAAGCCGAAGCCACAATTCCATATATGACCGTCTCTGACGAGGTAAGCCAAGCGATGCAGCAAGGCGTCATATGTGACATGTTTGAAGGTCACGCGCCATTTAAGCCGCGCTATGTTTTGCCAGATTACGCAAAATTTCTTTCTCAAGGTTCTGAATACTTGGAGTTAGCTCCAGCAGAAGATTTTGATGATGCGATCAACATGTTGACCATCATTTATCATCACGTGCCTTCGGTAACCAACATTCCCGTTTACCTTGGTCAACTTGATGACGTGCTAATGCCTTACGTGGGTGACCTAACTGACGAGCAAATATACAAAAAACTGAAACACTTCTGGGTCATGCTTGATCGCACATTGCCAGACGCATTCATGCACGTGAATATTGGTCCTACGGACAACATCATTTGTCGTACGATTTTGAAAGTTGACGCAGAGCTAAAACAGATCGCGCCAAACTTAACGTTCATGTACGACGAAGCAGTTACACCAGACGACCTGTTAAAACAAGCAACACAAAACATTTGTGAGTGCAGCAAGCCGCACATCGCAAACTACCCAATGCATGTGAGCGCGTACGAAGGTGGTCGCTTTGGTATCGTGAGTTGCTACAACTCTCTGCCATTGGCTGGTGGTTCAAACACGTTAGTGCGTATGAATCTAAAAGAAGCAGCGAATCGTGCAGATAACTGTAAAGATTTCTTCAACAACGTTCTGCCAGAATACCACGGTTTGATGGTTGAGTTGATGGATGCTCGAGCTTCACATTTGCATGAGAAATCTGGATTCTTTAAAGGCTTTCTAACGCAAGAAGGTCTGATCGAAGAGTCTCGTTTTGCGCCAATGTATGGCATTTATGGCATGGCAGAAGCGGTAAACGTATTGCTAGAGAAAGAGGGCAATGCGAGCCGTTATGGTCAAGACACAGCGGCAAATGAGCTAGGTCATAAGATCTCTGCGAAATTGGCTGAATTGGTAGAAAGCACATCAGTGAAATTTGGTTTGGAAGGCAAAGCGCTACTGCACGCGCAAGGTGGCATCAGCTTAGATTTGGATGTGACGCCGGGTGTGCGCATTCCTTACGGCAACGAACCAGATCCAGTGTCTTACGTGCAAGCGACGGCAGGTCATCACCAATACTACCGTTCTGGCATCAGTGACATTCTGACTATCGACGAAACCGTGAAATCGAACCCAGAAGCGATGTTCAACCTATGTAAAGGCGCATTGAATGCTGGTTACCGCGAGTTTACGGCAAACGTAGCATCGAACGACTTGGTTCGCGTGACGGGTTACATGGTGAAGCTGTCTGATATCGCGAAATACGATGCAGAAGGTTCACGTACTAATACTACATTCCTAGGCGCAGAAGCGGCGAAGAACACTGGTATTTTGGAGCGTTCTCCACGTGTGGTGAGTCATGAAATGTCACCGATTTACGCTAAGTAATTGGTGACGGATAAGAATAAGATGGCTAGACGATCGGAACACCTCTTGGCTAAGGTAACTCGTATCCTTCCGTTCTCTTGTGTTGATGGACCTGGAAACCGTCTAGTCATCTTTCTACAGGGTTGTAACTATCAGTGCATCAACTGCCACAATCCGCACACAATCAATCACTGCAACCAATGTGGGGATTGTGTGAGCGAGTGTCCTGTTGGCGCACTGAAGTTCGACAAAAGCAACAACGTTGTTTGGCTTAAAGAGGAGTGCACCCACTGCGACCGTTGTATAGAGATATGTCAGCACCAATCTAATCCAAAAATTACTGACTACTCTGTGGAAGCAATGCTCGATTTGATACGAAAACAGCGCTTTTTTATTAGCGGTGTGACGGTATCCGGTGGGGAATCTACCTTACAGCTTCCTTTCATTATTGCGCTGTTTAGAGGGATTAAACAGGACCCTGAATTGCAACATCTTACTTGCTTCATTGATAGCAATGGCTCTTTATCTACCGCAGGTTGGAAAAAAGTCCTACCGTATATGGATGGGGCGATGATCGACCTAAAATCGTGGCAAAGTGAAACGCATCACTGGTTAGTAGGGCGGGATAATCACCGTGTATTTCAAGCAATTCAGTATTTAGCCGAAGCAAGCAAGTTGTATGAAGTGCGTTTACTGCATATTCCAGGTAAGAGCGATCTCGATACGGAAGTCGCAACTGTTGGGCACTATCTGCAAGCGTTACCTGAATCAGTCAACATTCGTTTGAACGCGTTTCAGCATCATGGTGTAACAGGCGAAGCCCTTGGCTGGGAGAAATGCTCTCAGGATGAAATGGAGCGCTTCCACGCTCAATTGAGCCAATTCGTTAGCAGACCAATGACCATGCCATCGGTCTATGTGTAACGCAGGAGGGATAACTTTAAAGTTTATTCACTCTTGGTTTGCTGCATCCTCCCAAGGTTTCACACGCCTTAAGCACTTGTTGTTGTAGCCATCTTAAAGCGGGATCGTTGAGGCTCGCTTTGTTCCACACCAAGCTATACGCCACTTGTCCATATTCGAACGGCAATGGTCTTTCTACTAATCCTTTCGCTTGTAGTGCCATTTGTGCCCAAAGCTTTGAACAAGTGAACAGATAGTCTGAGTGGTGACACATCACAGCTGCGGACCCAAAGTCCGCCACGTGCATCGCGATACTGCGTTTGGCGTAGCGCTGAGTTAAGTTCTGCTCAAAGTAAGGTTGAGATAAGTCTTTATCGTGAATGCCAATGTGCCTAGCACACAAGTAGTTTTCTACCGAGAGATCTTCTTTTGACAATGGGTTGTTACTGCCCATCAAACAGATCATCTCATCTTCCAAAATCGTTTGCCAAACCAAGTCTTTATTATGCGTAGGTGGTTGGCTGATATCGTGCGGCAGAATCATAAAGTCCACTTGTCCACGGATTAAAGAATCAAAACTCATCTGCTCTTTCGCGTAGACGTTCAATTGTGCTCGACTGCCCATTTGTTGAGATAGGTTTTGTAGCATTGGTGCGAAAATTTCAAAGGTACTTTCACGCATCGCCAAAGAGAAGCGACCTTCGTAATACGCAGGATTGAATAAGCCTTGATAAAGCAAACCGTTCATACTGGAAAGAATGCCGTGTACCGAAGGACCGATGTTTAAAGCAAACGGCGTTGGGACTAAGCGAGTGCCATCGCGGTAAAAAAGGTCATCTTTAAGAATGTCGCGCAATTGGCTTAGCGTTTTACTCACGCTAGAAGGGGTCACGCAAAGCTGTTCTGCTGCTTGAGTCACACTGTGTGTTGTGAGCAACATGTGCAATACGGTGAGGTGTTTAAGGCTAATGCGTGAGAGTGTTATGTAATCCATTCGTAAGACTAACTAGTGTGATTTTTCTCAGTATATCAAAATATTATTGTGAAACATTTTTTTACGATTGTTGAAGCACGCAAAAAGAGGTGTTTCTTTTCGTGTTCTATATAAAGATTTGGCTCAACTGGGCACTTTATAGGGGTGAGTAGTGGCAATAACCCTTAGAGGACGAAAGATGGTTGACATAAGCCTGACAAAATAGGGGATTGCGAACAAATAGGAGAGGTGATTTACTCAACTTTCCTAAGTAACAGAGGTTTAAATAAACTTAATGGACGACCCCTTTAGTCGACTGAACAATTCACTGTATGGCTTCCAATCATCGGAGGCGTACTCATGTTAGAACTTTTTATGCAACCAGAAGCGTGGGCTATCTTCGCTACCTTGTTTGCTCTTGAAGTTGTCTTAGGCGTTGATAACGTCGTATTCATCTCCGTTCTGTGTGAACGATTACCACAACACCAGCGTAAACTTGCCCGAAACCTAGGTATCGGTCTTGCCGTTATGGCTCGCATTGTTTTGGTGTTCTCGATCTCTTGGATCATGCAGCTTACTCAGCCGTTAATCAGCTTTAGCGACTACGCATTTACTGGCCGTGATTTAATTATGATTGCGGGTGGTGCGTTCCTATTGGCGAAAAGCTTGAAAGAGTTGTGGAGTTGGTTAACGCATACAGAACACGGTCACTCGACTCATGTTCGTACTGGTCTTGCCGTGGTTTTACTGCAGATCGTTGCAGTTGACGCTGTGTTCTCAATGGACTCGGTGATCACCGCAGTTGGTTTAACGAGCGAGGTACCTATTATGGTGGCGGCAATCATCTCGTCAGCAATTGTAATGGTATTAACGGCGGAGAAAATCAACAATCTAGTGACGCGTTACCCGGGCTTTAAGACACTTGCTCTACTGTTTCTAGTATTGCTAGGTGGTCTGTTGATGGCAGAAGGTTTTGCTATTCACATCAACAAAGGTTACGTGTATTTCGCGATGGCGTTTGGTCTAGTGTTGGAAATGTGTCATATCCAGCTAAAGAAAAAACAACGCCCAGTGATTCAGCGAATTCGTCCAATCCGGCCTCGTTCTGTTGCGCTTCAAACTCGATAATTGAAACGTAGCAACTGAACCAAACTGAGCCGCTCTTGAGAGCGGCTTTTTTACGTCTGTATTCTGTGAACTGTGTGGATTTGTCGTGTCGATAGAAAATGGAATTTGTTGTTGTAGCACGGATTTCTTATATAGACCGCCCAAACCTATACGAGTGAACAAAATAGAATGAACAAACTGATCGACGCGTTATCGACGCACGGATACTACATCTGGGATGATTTTATTTCTCAAGAGGAAGTGGCTGAGCTGCGTGACTGTATTCCTGATGATTGGAAGAAAGCACGTATTGGTCGTAACGACGACGTGACTCGTATTGAAACCATTCGCAGTGACAAGATCCAATGGTTGAAACGCGACATGGGTGCACCAGTGGCGTCTTTCTTAGATAAGATGGAAGAGATCCGTTTGGAAGCAAACCGTCATTTCTTTCTAGGCTTGTTTGAGTACGAAGCGCACTTCGCGAAATACGAGAAAGGTGACTTCTACCAAAAACACCTCGACTGCTTTAAGGGCAATGAAAACCGCCGCCTAACCACGGTGTTCTACATGAATGAGTCGTGGAGCGAAGAAGATGCAGGTGAGTTGGTGGTGTACGATTTGAATGACAACAAAATTGCGACTATTCCACCGCGTTCTGGTCGTCTGTTCGTATTCCTATCTGAGCAATTCCCACACGAAGTGTTGCCGACAAACGCTGAGCGATTCAGTATTGCAGGTTGGTTCCGTATTAACGGTGTCAAAGATAACCAGCTCGACATCGCTCACTAGACCTTATTATTGTGGTCGCGTTGAAATACGTTTGAAATAACAAAGGGACGCCAATCTGGTGTCCCTTTGTTTTATTCTGTTTACGGCTCGGCGTTAAGCTTGAGTGGAGAGCTCATAACACGTTTGCATGTGTGATGACAAAACTCGATATACATCAGCACAGAACTTACCCGATTTGATCTGCTCATCCATGATGATGGCGATTTCTTGTTGCGTCATGCGTCCACGGTAGGGACGATCTTGAGAAAGTGCTTGAAAGACATCCGCGACCGCAATAATGCGCGATGGAACGTCCAAGGCTTCACCTGTTTTATGGTAGGGATAACCTGAGCCGTCTAAGCGCTCGTGATGATTGGAAGCCCATTCAGCAATTTTGGCGTTAGGAAACACTTTAAGCAGTGCTAACTCTGTGTCCACGGTGTGACGTTTAATTCGAGTGTATTCGTGTTTGTCCAGCGGTCCTTCCTTATGAAGGATCTCATCCGGAGTTTTGAGTTTACCAATATCGTGAACGAGTCCAGCAATAAAAATCATCTCTTGTTCGTGCTCATCCAACCCCATTTTCTTCGCCAAGTAACGAGACAGTTCAGCGACCTTTTGTGAATGTTGATAAGTAAAAGGGCTCTTGGCATCAACAATACGAGCTAAGAACAAACCCAAGCTGTTCATGTCTTCTATGGTTAGTTGTTTTTGCAGCCAGTCTATATTCTCAAATTGAAGTCCAATCGTTTCGATATGCTCTGACTCCATCGCAAACCAAAACGCATCTGTCATGATCAATTGAACCATCGCGTCGCACATGTTTGGGTTAAACAGCGTGCCCGCATTTGCTATTACACACTCGGCAATCAGTTCCTCATGTAAGGTGACAAGGTCGCTATGGCAGTTAGATACGTAATACGCACGCATAAAATCGAGACGATCAGAAAGGTAAAGCAGTGCAGCGACGTCTTTTTCAAATGTCGGAAGATCGATCTGTTCGAGTTCTTTCCAGTGCGTATGATGATAAAGAATTGGCGTTGCGAATTGAGTGAGCAACCGACATTGCTTAAGCGTGTGGTAGCCACGGATGCAGTGCGCTTTGGCGTCTTGAGGAACAAGCTGTTCAAGCAGCATCATGTGCTCGCGGGTCTCAGAAACTCCGCAGTCGTGGATCATGCCAGCAAAGTAACAGAACTCTGCTTTTTTGATGTCCCAACCTAAGGTGATCGCACATTGATAGGCAATATAGGCGACTCGATGGCTATGGTGTGTATCGTCTACGCCTACGTAATCTAACGCACGCGCTACCCAGATCAGGGCTTGTTTTAGATCGACTTCAAACCCCGAGATGGAGTGGGAAGATTGCTTCATTGTAATTACCGACGTTTTTACTCGCCTGTGCTTATTTTATTTTGATTTTTTAGGGGAATGCGACAGCGAACTGATACCTAAAAAGGGTGCACATGGCTTAGTTATAGTTATGCCGAGAATAATACTGCTTGTCGCACGTAAAATTCATCCGAAGCCCAGAACTCTTGGTCATTTCTTTGAACTACGTATTGATTTCGAAAGATTTCTCCTTGTTCGATTGACTTCCTTTGAAAACCACACAAATAGTGATGTAAAGTATTCTCATTATCATGTGTATTGTGAAAGGTAAATTATGAAAAGAGTCGTTATATGGGGCGCGAGCAGTGGTCTTGGTTTGGCAATTGCGCAGTATTTTGCTGATAAGGGTACTCAAGTGATTGGCGTAGCAAGAAATCCAGATAAGAATCCGGAATTGAAGGCGATATGCCACTCGACCTTTACGTGTGATGCAACGGTAGCGACTGAGGTGAATGCGGTTGTCGAGCAGCTTAATCAAGATGACATCATCATCAGTACTATGGGCAGCTTTCGTGCGGATATTCCGGTGGATTATCTTGGTCATCGCCATCTTATCGACGCTGCTTGCCACGCTTCACTGAAACGTTTTGTATTGGTGACGTCTCTCGGTTGTGGTGACAGCTGGCAGTATCTCTCTGAACGCTCTAAAGCGGGCTTCGGCGGTGTCGTCCGGGAGAAGTCATTAGCAGAAGCATGGTTACAGACTAGTGATTTGGATTACACCATTATTCGCCCAGGTGGCCTTAAAGATGGTGATGTGACAGGCAACGGTGTTTTGGTCGAGCCGAAAGAAGTGCACGGATTGGTATATCGTCAAGAAGTTGCTCGTTTGATTTTTGACATGCTTGAAGACGGCAGAGGAAGCGGAGAGATCTTCCATTGTGTCGATCCAGAATTAACGTACTAAATGTGCTAATCGAATGAATCAAAAACAGGGAGAGTGTTTAGGCGCTGTCCCTGTTTTCATTTGAATACAATGCGACTTGGTCTCGCCCTAAATTTTTAGCAGCATACAGTGCCTCATCGGATTCATCTAGCAGCCCGTTTGGGTTGATCGCATCAGCTTGAGTTCGTTCAGAAAGGCTAACTCCTATAGAGACTGTCAGATATTTAGGTTCCGGTTCATCTTGATGAATAATCTTGAGCTGCTTTATTCTTCCTCGTAACTGATTGCCTTTTGCGATCGCTTCTCTGGCATCATGTACTGGCGCTAATACAACGAACTCTTCACCACCCAGTCTCAATGCATAACCATGGCTTTGAGCGGCAAAAGATTCCAAGGCGTCGGCGACGCGCTTAAGCGCTTTGTCTCCCTCTAAATGCCCTCTATGGTCATTAAACTCTTTAAAGTGGTCTATATCGATAAAAAAACAGGCGATAAACGTTTTATTAGCTTGATAGCACAGAGAGCGGAACGAGGCTTCAAGTGAACGCCGATTGTACAAGCCGGTAAGAGGATCGTGCTTAACCATTTTATCTAACTCTCTGTTTTTTCTTACTACTTTATCTACAAGAAGGCTAAATGCACGAGCAAGATCGCCTATTTCGTCTTTTCTCTTCATGTTAGGTACTTGCAATAGGCTTATAGCCTCAAAGTTCTGACGCATAAAGGTCGATAAGTTCTTAATAGGAGAGGAAATATGGTAAGACAATAAGAACAAGAGAGGATATGAAATCATCATGCCCAGAACAAGTTCGCGAATAGAGTCCATCAAAAATGCATCACGTATGTCACTAACCAATTCGATGTCATAAAGCAGTTCGATATTACCTTGATTATTCCCTGTTAATGGCAAAGTTATGTAGAGAATATTCTTGTCGAAACTGAGATGGCTTTCTCCAACGATACGACAGGGTGCTAGGTCTAGCGTGTAGTTCTTTTTCAACTCCTGACTGAGGTGGAATTGGTTTTGAGCGTCATTAAGGCGCGCGAGCAGATAGTTCACTTTAATACTGGACTTTGAGCCAGCATTTTTAACGGAGGTTAATCTAGCAATGCGTTGCTCCAAGTCTTGCTCAAACGTGGGAGGGTAGTCAGTCCGCCAGATTTCGTCTGCGTTGCGATTATAGGTAACAGACATGGGAGTATTAGTTACAGAGGAATAACCATTGACGTAAAAATAACGGAGATCAGTATGCATTTTTAATTGGTTTTTAAAGCTAGGCAGCATTAGGTTGGCATAGTTACCCCCGTGCACCGCGTCACTCACATGGTGAACAAGTGCACTTGCGCTTTGTTCGCGAGAGGTAATCGTCGTCTTTACGATCGTGTCCATTGAGTTATGAAAATTGTAGTAACCCAAACCGCCGATCATGAGAATGACGAGAACAAAATGTGATAGGAATATCTTTATTCTTATTGAAGTTCCCACGTGATGAATTACTCATTAAACACATCAATAATCGGAACGGCACAAGTTCCGTTGATGCAAATGTCCTTATATCCGTTATGACATCGATAGCAAGCTTCGACCCTTAATGATGGATGGCGATCTGATATGTCATTGCCTCGTCGATCATAACTCCCATAAAGTGCCTCACCAGCCAGATGCTCGGTGACAAAAATAATGTCCTCCTCTTCGTAAATTGCGACAGCGGTTAGACCGTCGGAGTAAGGACCATGGTTTTTATAGGCTTCGACTTTGTGTCTAGGAACATAAATATTCAAGTTGGTACCTTTGCCTTGATTGGTCCAGTTGTACATTTTCACTGTTTCTTGAATGAAGGTTGGTGTACTTGGCGGCAAAACGACATTTCTTCCTGGTATAACACTTTGTTTTACCAGTACTAGTTGCTCAAAGTTGTTAGGGAAGCTCGCTAACGAGTTTCCGAAAGCAGAGCTTGAAAAAGCAAGCAAAACAAACAGCTTATATTCCATAGCTCGCCCTTATTCATTAGTACTTAAGTTATAGAGTAGTAGATAAAAATTGGTTTTGATGGGTTAAAAACTGAGACACATCAATACAAAATTCTGTGAACTCCTCACTCGAATTGAGTAGAAAAACAACTAGAATAAAAGCTCAAAACAAAAGGACTTGTTATGTTAAAACACCTGCTTTATCGCGGTTATACCAATGGTTTGAAAGCCGCCGCCTATGTACTCCCACTCCCTAAACCGACATTATTCTCTGGTGCTGGCAGCCTCCATGAATTGACGGAGGCGATTGCTGATCTTGGTTTTAAAAAGTTGCTTCTTGTGACTGATGGCGGCTTAGTAAAAATTGGTATGGCGGAGCAGGTAACAGAAAGCGCGAAAGCCAGAGGTTTAGACGTTGTGCTGTTTTCTGAAGTAAAACCAGATCCCACATACGATCAAGTAGAGACTGGATTAACGATGTATTTCGACTCAGGATGTGACGCGATTTTAGCGCTTGGCGGTGGTTCTGCCATGGATTGTGCCAAAGTTATCGCAGCCCGGGTGACAAACAGGAAATCCATTAAGAAGCTTGCTGGTTTGTTTCGCGTGTGGAGAACTCCTGCGCCTTTATTTGTGATTCCGACAACGTCTGGTACTGGATCTGAGGTGACGATTGCCGCTGTTGTTTCTGAACCAGACACCCACCACAAAACCCCATTAATGGATCCGAAATTGGTGCCTTTAATGGCCGCATTGGATGCGAATTTACTGGTTGGTTTACCAGCAAAGATAACGGCTGATACGGGTATTGATGCGTTGACACACGCGGTAGAAGCTTTCATTTCCCGTAATGCGACGGTTGATACTAAAGCCTATTCGATTGCGGCTATTAAACTTATCTTCAAGTACTTACCTCAAGCCGTAGAAGACGGGAGTAATATTGAGGCTCGAAACAAAATGGCAATGGCGTCTTACTATGCTGGGTTAGCCTTCACCAAAGCGAGTCTTGGTTACGTTCACGCATTCGCGCATAACTTGGGTGCCAAGTATGGCATACCTCACGGAATGGCGAATGGTCTTGCTTTGCTCCCTGTCCTTCGATTTTCTTTCTCTGAGATTGAGCCACAACTGACAACCCTAAGTGAAGCCTTGAGCAGAACGCAAGGTGAGGATAGAGCGAGTGCACAAGATTTCATTCATAGGCTAGAAGATTTGTATAACGCAATTGGTATCGAACAAACATCGCCACTGTTGCAATCCTCTGATACTGGAGAGTTAGTGAGTTTGATCCTTAAAGAAGCGCACTGGAATTATCCTGTTCCTAAATTTATGAATGAAGAGGAGTGCGCCCAATTGCTTGCAGAAATTAGAGTTTAGAAAGTCATGTACACTTAAGTTTACGTGTGTGGATTTTTATCCTTACACTTTGCTTGATCTTATTAGAAAGATCCTACAGAATCGTCATCATTCCAAATATGGTGTTAGGTTTGGTATGCCGTTGCCCGATCTGATGCTGATAAATCTTATATAGCTGTAAAGATAAATATACAATGAGTCGATCTAAAGTGTTTGGTAGCACCCTGATTATTGCTGGGACTACGATTGGTGCTGGCATGCTGGCGCTTCCTCTTGCCTCTGCTGGCATTGGTTTTTCTACCTCTTTAATTATTATGCTGGGGTTATGGGCGTTAATGGCGTTTACTGCGTTGTTGATGCTGGAGCTTCACCAATATGCGGACAGCAGTGCAACTCTTCATACTCTAGCGAAACAAATTCTTGGTCAGAAGGGCAAATGGGTTGCAAGTTTTGCCATGCTCTTCTTGTTCTACTCATTGTGTGCTGCTTACATTGCGGGTGGTGGTGCTCAGTTTGGTGACCGTTTGACAGAGTGGTTTGGTCTGGATATTTCTGGCTCGACTTCAACCATCATCTTTACCCTTATCGTGACCATGGTTGTGACAGTGGGCACTGGCACTGTAGACAAAGTAAACCGCGTGCTGTTTGGTCTTAAAATGGTGACCATGATTGCAGTCTTGTCATTTCTTGCGCCAAACGTGACCGAATCTTACTTGCTAAGTATGCCAATAGAGCAAGGGCTTGTCGTTGCCGCTATTCCAGTAATCTTTACCTCTTTTGGTTTCCACGGCAGTATCCCGGCTATTGTTAACTACCTCGACGGTGACACGTCGTCTCTGCGTAAAGCGATCATCGTTGGCTCTACAATTCCGCTCGTGATCTACATTTTCTGGCAAATTGTAACGCTTGGTGTAGTAAGCCAAGATACCTTGATTGAAAACGGTGGTTTGAGCGCATTGATTGGTCAACTGTCGCAAACTGTTCACCAGTCAAATCTTGGTAGTGTGGTAGGCGTATTTGCTGACCTTGCACTTCTGACGTCTTTCCTAGGTGTGAGTTTGGGTCTGTTTGAATTCTTGGGTGACACGATCAAAGGCGACAGTGAAAAGCCAAACCGTTTGGTTGCAGCAGTGATCACATTTACACCACCACTAGGCTTTGCATTGTTTTACCCGCAAGGTTTCATCATGGCGCTAGGTTATGCTGCAATCGCTTTAGCTATTCTTGCTATCTTCCTACCGCTAGTGATGGTGGTAAAGGTGCGTCGCTCTGATGAGTTTACGGGTGAATACCGTGTGGCAGGTGGACAAGGAGCACTATTAGTAACAGGTATCGCTGGTACTGGTATTGTGATGGCGCAGCTACTCATTACTTTGGGTGTTCTTCCTGCGTTGGGTTAATCACCAAACGGATTGATATCGGAAAACTCAATTTGCATAAAACAGCCAGTGCTCAAAATAGCACTGGTTTTTTTTGATCTGGATTAAATTACCGTAGAATTTTCGGTGAAAAGATTGGCGAAAAACTGTTTTTATTTCGTACACTTAAGTTGTGGTATGTCGATAATTTAGGTGGAGAAAAGCCGCTCTAATCACATCAAATACGCTGACTTTCATGAGCCTTTTCTTCTGGTTTCTCTACTTGGTGTGGAGGTGAAGTATGGCGCACCGGAGTTTTTACCCGTTTGCAAAACCGCTCAATGAGCAAATGCAAACGTTGAAGAATAGGATGCAGGCACATTTACCGTGTGTCGATAGGGTGTCTTTTGCTAAGTATCACCCTAAACAAGGCATGCTTAAATCTTTTGCCGAAAGTGAGTTCGACACTTGGTGTTTGGCTCATCACGAAGCGCCACTTCGAAAACTGCACAACCTGAGCATTGCTGCAGACAATGCCACCCCTCGTCTTGTTAACGATCTTTACGACATCAACCACTGTCCACGTATTCAAACCTTGTTGAAACAAGGCTACCACTCGTCTGTCGCTATTCCTTGTTATGACCGTCAAACTTTTACTGGGTTTGTGTTTCTCAATTCGATTCAACCCAATGCGTTTAGCGTCGAGGCTTTAAATGGGCTAAGACCCTATTTTGAGATGGTGCAATTTGCCGTTGAATCTGAAGACCACGTTGTCAATGCGATTGAAATCTTGGCAGAAAGAATGCAGTGCTTGATGCCAGGGTATTCGCCGGAAGTTTACTCGCACACTAAGCGTATTGGTATGTACGCCCAATTAATTGCGACAGAGCTTGCCGATGCTTATCAATTTAGTGATGAAGTTGTCGAGCAAATTGGAATGTTCACTCGTTATCATGCTTTGAGTGAAATAAAACTCCCTGCTGATGTGGTATGTAATCGCCGATGTGTGAATGCAGAGCAAGAAGCGCTGCTATCTGAGCATATTGAACAATGTGTTGAGTCAGCAGATAACATTGTGGCGAGAATTGGTAATCCAGTTCATCCGAGTGTCACTTTATTTCAGCAAATTACGTCTTACCAATATGAAAACCTCGATGGGTCTGGCTATCCGCATGGGTTAGATCGTTCAGGGATTCCTATCGCCGCTCAAATCGCGGCAGTTGCTAATGTGTTTGATGTCATGACCACCCATCATCCATATCGTCAAGCGTGGTCAATCCCGTATGCCTTGTTAGAGCTTGAAAAACGCGTTTACCAAGGCTTGTTATCCCGAGAATGCGTGAATGCTTTGCGCGAACATCAAGGCTACTTAAAACAAATTATTCATAAGTACCCAGAGCATTATGCTGGTATGGGGTTAATGTGAAAGTAGAGGAGCAAACCATGAAGGGAATCAAAATATTGACTAGGAGGTCGGAATAAATAATACTGTATATGTATACAGTAACTCGTTTGGAGGTGAAGTATGTTGTGGGAAACCCTAGAAAGAGTAAACCGCTTACGCCAACAAGCACTTGCGAATGCTGAATTCGTAGAGTCGGCAAAGGAACATGAAGAAGCTTTGCATGACCAAGAGTATCACTACCAACCAAGAAAGCGTTCAGCCAAAGACAAACAAGGTAAGAAGTCGCTGGCCGATATCTATAAAGAAGTAGAGTTTGGCGCTGACGCTCGTCATTAACTGGTTCAACAACGCTGCGGCTCTCATCCAACTTTTCTTATCGTCGCAGCTTAACTTATTCCTTGAGCGAGCATTGCGAATGGCGATGCTCGCCGCCGATAGTCCTCATTTCCAATCCCTATTTCATTTCGTTTTAAATTGCTTTTCCCCTTGCTTCTGACGTGCTTTTTGTAGCGAGAATGTGCTCCCAATAAGATTTATAAAATTATTTATTAATGATAATGACAATGGTTTGCATTTGTATCTTTGCTGTTATATAAAGCCAAGCTTATTAATCGTTTTGTTGAATAAAATTATAAAACGTAACGGGAAGGTAGACGGCAAAGCGAAGTTTCACCAGCCCCGAGACGTAAATAGGATTAGGTGAAGTAGGGATGTTAGAAGCCAAAGCACTCCAATTCGATATTGACGGTAAGTCTTTGTTGAAAGCATTTGATTTGACGTTTGAAACTGGAAAAACGTACGCGCTTGTCGGACACAATGGTTCTGGCAAATCCACACTTCTCAAGCTGCTCGCTCAGCAACAACCATACAGTGATGGCGATATTTTGCTGCATGGTGACAACATCAACCGTTTATCGGCAAAGAAATTCGCCCAGCACATCGCTTACCTTCCTCAGCACTTACCCATGACCGACAGCATTCTCGGTCGAGATTTAGTGAGCTTTGGTCGTTACCCTTGGCATGGTTTATTAGGACGGTTGAGTACAAAAGATAAAACCATCGTGGAAGAGGCGATGGAAATGACAGGAACATCCAAATATGCCGATCGCCTTGTTGACACGCTTTCGGGTGGTGAGCGCCAACGAGTGTGGCTTGCGATGTTACTCGCACAGAAAACCGAATACCTGTTGCTTGATGAGCCCTTGTCTGCGCTCGATATTAGTCATCAGGTCGATATGCTTTCTTTGATCTCTAAACTTAGTAAGGACCTAGGTTTAGGGGTCATCATCGTATTGCATGACATTAACTTAGCTGCACGCTTTTGTGATGAGATTGTCGCACTGCACCAAGGCGACTTGATAGCGCAAGGTGACGTTCAACAAGTATTTACCGAGCCTAAGTTACGACAAATCTATGGCATTGAAATGCGTATTTCTGACCATCCTGCTGGGTATCCAGTAGCGATGCCAAGCTAAGTGGGGTCAACAATGGATTGTAAGCCGCTTATTTCATTGCTGAAGCGACTTGTTTGGACGACAAGTCTTGCTTTTCCTCTGTTTGCTCATGCAGTTGATAAGACGCCATCACCACGAGTGATGTCGGTGGATTGGACACAGACCGAAACCATGCTTGCACTCGGTGTTGTTCCGGTTGGCGTCGCACAAGGGCAAGATTATGACGCATGGGTGAAAGCCCCAATATTACCAAAACAAACAAAAGATGTGGGTTTAAGAACGCAACCCAACATTGAGCGTATCTACGAGCTCAAACCCGACCGTATTTTTATTGCCCCTTATTTTTCTGCGATGGAAAGCCGATTAGCGGAAATTGCGCCTGTTACAACGATAGATCTTTACGGGCAGGGAATCACGGATTGGTCGGTATTGACTCAATTCACTCGTACTTTCGGCAAAGAATTGGGACGAGAGGTAGAAGCAGAAACGTTTATTGAACAGTCAGAGGCACAGCTTGCCTCACTCAAAGAAAAAGTCGACCAAAATTCAGCGCCATTATTAATGGTCCAGTTTATGGACACTAAACACGTGCGTGTCTTTGGCGAGAACAGTTTGTATTCACAAGCAATAAACCAGCTTGGTCTCTCTAATGCGTGGACGGAAAAAACCAATAGCTGGGGTTTTAGTATGGTCGGTATCGACAAACTCGCGGGAATAAAAGCGCAGATCGTTATTGTGGATCCGCTTCCTCATGGTGGAGAGCAACAGTTGGCACAAGACCAATTTTGGCAATATATCGTAGAACAATCAGGTCACCCTGTTATGCGCGTTGATCCTGTTTGGAGCTTTGGTGCCATGCCCTCTGCGGTTCGCTTTGCTCATTTAGTCGCTGCGGCAAAAGAGAAGGAGCACTTCTAATGAGAGCTTTTCCTTTATCCTTAGTGATCTTACTTTCTATGTTTACGGTGTCGGTTGGAGCGTTACATCTGAGTCAAACCACCGCCTTTTCCAATGGTTTAGCAAGCCTTTGGCAGCCTGATTTCCAGTCGATAAATTCCGTTCTTCTTCATTTTAGCTGGTGGCCACGCGTGTTTACGACGGTGATTTCCGGAGCGGGCTTGGCAGTTGCTGGTGTGTTGATGCAACAGGTTCTACGTAATCCGTTGGCATCTCCTACGACTTTAGGCGTTGCGAGTGGGGCGAACTTTACGCTCATGCTTGCCACGTTATTCACACCTTGGATGCTGGACTTTTCTGCCAATTTAGTTGCTTTGGTTGGTGGTGTCACTTCAATGGGGCTAGTGGTGTTGTTGTCTTGGCGACGGGCTCTTTCTCCGACCGTTGTTGTTGTTTCTGGCTTGGTGATCAACTTGTATTTTGCTTCTCTGAGTACGGTCATTTTGATGATGAATACGGAGAAGCTCAATGGACTCATGATCTGGGGAGCAGGCTCCTTAGTTCAAAGTGGTTGGGATGATTTCAGCTATCTTGCACCAAGAGTCGCCATTGCTGCACTAGTGGCATTTTTGTTTGCTAAACCTTTGAGCCTTTTGGAGCTATCAGAGCAAGGAGCAAAGAGCTTAGGTGTGTCGCTAGCGAAGCTGCGCTTTGTTTGCCTTGGTTTAGCGGTGCTTATTACTTCTTGGGTTGTGGCGACGGTGGGTATCATCGGTTTTATCGGTCTTGCTGCGCCAGCTATTACACGCTTGATTGGTGTGCATAAGATTCAGCACAAACTTTGGATCTCAATGTTGATTGGTGCAATGCTTTTGACCCTCACCGATTTAGTCATTCAACAATTACCGGGTTTGAAGGCGAGCTTTATTCCAACAGGAGCTGCCACTGCCGCTTTAGGCGCACCACTTTTACTTTGGTTACTACCTCGATTATCACAAAAGACGCAAGGGCATACGCAAACCGTGCTCACTCGTCACTCGGAGCGCGTCAACAAACTTAACAAACACGCTATCGCATTTACTTTGTTGATCATCTTGGCGGGCATCGTGCTCTTCAGCACCGTTTCAGTTCAGAACGACGGCTGGACATCGCTTTTCTCTACCCATGAATGGCTATTTTTGGAATGGCGCACACCTAGGCTTTTAGCCGCGGCGATGGCCGGGGCTATGTTGGCGATTGCAGGAACCATGATTCAGCGATTAAGCGGTAACCCGATGGCTAGCCCGGAAGTGATTGGTATCAGCTCAGGAACAGCAATGGGCTTGATCATTGCTATGTTTACTGGCGTTGGTGCATCGGTTGTGACTTTGTCTATTGGTGGCTTGATTGGTGCCTTGTTGACGGTACTAATCATTGTCTTATTGAATAGAAAATCTGGCTTCCAACCAGAACGAATCTTGCTGACAGGTATTGCCATTACTGCACTCATGAATGCCATCCAGAGTTTTATTTTGGCAACAGGTGACCCACGCAGTTATCAAGCATTGGCTTGGCTTTCAGGCTCGACGTATTACGTGTCAATGGACACGCTGCTCCCGCTCGCTCTTTCTGCCATTGTGTTTATTGGTTTGAGTTTTGTTTGTGTTCGCTGGTTAGATATTTTGCCGATCGGGGCTTCTTCTTCTAAAGCTCTCGGTCTCAAAGTTGACCGTTCTCGTGCCATTTTACTATTGCTTGTGGCTTGTCTTACTGTCAGCGCGACTTTGGTTGTTGGCCCTATTAGCTTCGTCGGTTTGCTTGCGCCACATTTGGCACGTTTGTTTGGCTTTAATAAAGCATCGCAACACATGCTATGTGCCGCCTTGCTTGGTGCAGGCGTGATGCTATTGGCTGACTGGATGGGCAGACAGGTACTTTATCCGCAAGAGATCCCTGCAGGATTGGTGGCATCTCTTATTGGTGGTTTGTATCTGATGTGGGGACTACGTCGACTGTAACGACGATTTGGCTTCATTCCTCACATATCAAAACAATAAAAATCTAGAACTGGGTGATCGCTCTCATCACCCAGTTTGTGATGCTAGCAAAGCACGTCCTGTGTTTTTGCATTTAAGGAAAATCAGTGGTTATGCCGGAACCAACCCGTGTGGGCTTGTCTATTCGCTCAATGCATAAAAGGTTGGAAAGGTTGCCGACAAAAAAGGAGAAAAATGATGAATCGGCAGTTTATGCTAACACCCGCAGCAGTGGCTATTGCGATGGTGCTAGTAACCCCTCAAGTGCTTGCTCAAGAAGATGAAAACATTGTTGTAATTGGTCTACAAGAAGACAGTGCCGTTGGTCCTGACTTTAGCTACCTTGGTGCGAAGAGTCGTACTGCAACGAAGATGGATTTAGCGATCAACGAAACGCCACGCGCTGTTTCCGTTGTGACTCGTGAGCAAATGGATGACCGCGCATCAATCAGTGTCTCAGATGCACTGCAATATACACCAAGCATTCAAACCAATTACTTTGGTGAAGATAACAAGCAAGATTGGTTTATTATCCGTGGTTTTAAGCAGGCGAATAGTGGCTTATATCAAGATGGAACTCGTCTGTATTCATCTGGATTTTACAGTTGGCAGATTGACCCGTTTGCATTAGAGCGAGTGGAAGTGCTTCGTGGCGCGGCCTCTGTGCTTTATGGTCAAAACCCTCCAGGTGGTGTTATCAATTTAGTGAGCAAACGCCCTCAGTTTGATGGTGGCTCTGGTCAGGTGTCGGTGGAGTATGGTTCTGAAGATCGCAAACAGATTTCTCTGGATGTGAACTCAGAAGTGAATGAGAAGCTTGCTGTTCGTGTGCAAGGTTTGGCGCGAAAGAACGGCACACGTGTTGATGGCGTTGAGGCCGAGCGTTTCCTTATTGCTCCTTCACTGACTTACAAGTTCACTGATACGTCAGAAATTACTTTGCTGACCAGTTACCAAAAAGATGATTCTGACCCATACCTGCAGTTCTTACCTGTAGAGGGAACATTGAAGCCAAACAAAAACGGTAAGATAAGCGATAGTCTTGCGGTCGGGAACACGGATTGGGAAACGTTTGAACGCGAACAGCTTTCTGTTGGTTATGAGTTTGCACATATGTTCAATGACACGACTTCTTTTGTTCAGTCGACTCGTTATAGCCAAATGGACGTCAACCTTCGACAAATGTATTCGTACGTCTATGCTGCTGACGTCCCAGGATTAGGTCCGCTGCTTGATCCTTTGAATGAGCGCAAAAGCATCCTGCGTGCGGCCAGTACAGAAGAGGGCTCTTCTGATGCTTTCAATATTGATAACCGCTTGATGCACAACATGCAATGGGGAAGTGTTGAACATAACCTCATGGTTGGTATTGACTATCAGATGGTCAGTATTGATGGTAAAGACTTTGCAAGCGACCCATTGGTGGCTGATGGAAATTCACTCTTAACCACGCCTATTGGAATCTTGCCAGATCCGCGTTTTGATGTTTTCAACCCAAGTTATTCGAACAATGTTTGGTTGCTAGACCCAACAACGCTTCAGCCTTTGACTGACGCCGACAAGCAGCGAACAAAGGTTGATAACGAGCAGCTTGGTATCTATCTACAAGACCACATTCTGGTCAATGACAAGTGGGCGGTTCTTCTTGGCGCACGTTATGATGATACGAGCAATGAAGTTCACAATGTAACGACAGGCTCTCGAACTAAAGTTGATAATGAAGAGTGGACGTTTAGCGTAGGTACTGCATACATTTCAGAGGCTGGTTTTACGCCATACTTTAGTTATTCGCAGTATTTTGATCCTATTATTCAGCAAGACAGTGCAGGCAAGCCTGCGAAGCCAGAAAGTGGAGACCAGTTTGAAATCGGTGTGAAATACCAACCTCGTACGTTCGATGGCTACTTTAATATTGCAGCTTACCAAGCAACGAAAGAGAACCTTGCTCGAATCCACCTCAATCAGTTAACTCAAATTGGTAAAGTAGAAAATAAGGGTATTGAATTTGAAGCAGTAGCAAATGTGACCCCGTCACTGACATTACTTGGTAACATTGCTTATGTGGATTCTGAAATCAAAGAAGATGTGAACGCAGCATGGGTGGGCAATTCTCCATCTCAAGTGGCGAACACGGTATCATCCGCTTGGGCGCATTACCGTTTCCTAGAAGGGACACTTGATGGCTTAGCTGTTGGGCTTGGGGTGCGTTACACCGGCGAATCATACGGCGATAACACTGAAACAATTAAAGTGCCGGGCTACTTCTTGATGGATGCGACGGTGAGCTACCGTATTGGTGATTACAAGTTGCAAGTTGCAGCTAAGAACCTAGCAGATAAAGAGTATGTCGCGACATGTGATGGCTTTTGTTGGTACGGCGACCGTCGTAATGTCATCGCGAGCTTAACCTACGATTGGTAAATATTAGTGTGAAACAAAAATCCCCCGAATTATCGGGGGATTTTTTAGAAATCAGCTTTGCGCACGTAATGAGGGTTTTTGTACTTTTTCTCGGGACCAAAGGTAGAAACCACCAATTTATTCCATAACGCTTTATCGAACTCGCCTTTTGGGATTGAAGGGTAGAGCGTTTCTTCCTCTTCTCTTGCAAAGTTCATGTACTGTTTTTTCTTGATTTGGTTGTACTTTTTAGCAATCTGATTGTGCTTTCTTACCCACTCAAGCTTGTACTCGCGTAATACCTTCTCACCCTTGTCCGCATCCATTCGAGATAAGAATAGGCGTTTGTAAGAAACCTTTCTGTCCAGCATGGTACGCATGACGGTTTGAATGTATTTACCGTGATGAGTAATGGTGATGTCATTCTCATCGATAGGCGTGATGCACCAACTCTTTGGTAAAAAGCTTGGTTTCTTAAATTGCTTATTACGTTCCATTAGCACCTGATGAAGAACCAAATCAGATGTGCCGCGGAAGGTCTTTTGCCACTTAGCGATTCGAATTTGTAGCGAACCTGGCAAGCGATAGATGTTAGTAAACTTATCTTGGTCCATGGACTTCAGTCATGAAATTAACATGCAATAGGAAAATTGATAGACGCGAGTCCCGGCAAGCAGAATGAATCCACTTTGCTGAGGGAAAACGTGTCGGTAATTAGCGCGATTTTACAACGACATCGCTCAAAATAGCGAGGGGTTATGTCAATAATAGGTAAGAAATAAAAAAATTGTTTAGATTATGAATAGAATCAGGTGGTTTTAAGGGGATTTTAACTTGAACACCTCCAAAGTAACCTTAGTGTACTTCCGACTTTGTAAAAGGAAAGGGACGTCAGTTTTGAGTCTTCATCAAAAGCTCAAAGCTAGGGCGTAAATCTCATTAGCCTTGCCTGTTCTCAACTTCAAATAGAGTTTTAAGCTCATGAACGCCCCCATTTCTGTTTTAATTGGTTGTTCAGAAACAGGGGAGTCACCATTGTCATCTACGATGTGTTTTTAGCGAGGAGATAAAAAACGTGCTTTCACGTTTTTAACTTGATCCAATATTTTCCTATTTAATGTTTATTTTTCTTGTCTTAACGTTTCTCGTAATTGAAAGAATAATCAACCCGAATGCGGTAAATAGCCCCAAACCCGCGCCATTACGTTTCGTTGGTGTTTTTTCAACATCCCTAGGTACAATATTCTTCGCTGTTTTTCCTTTAATTGGAATTAATTTAACCGCAACGACTTCTTCCTTATCTGAACAAGTCGCATTATTGGCGGTGGTTTTATATCCAGAATGACACTTCAGCGCTGTTGCAGAAATAATGCCCGCATCATTAATGTCGCTCGCATCGATAATTCTGAATCGGTTATTTTCTTGGGAGTAAGAGGTGGACGAAGTATCGCTTGAATCTGAACCGTTTGTTAAATCATCCAAATACCACGCTTTTCCATCAAACAGCGTTTTTGCTCTTTCACTGACTTTACTATTTTTTGCATAAGGCAAGATAAACGCTCGTTGTCTACGTGGTTTGCCTTTCGATGCGCGTACCTTTTCTGCATCCACTCTGCCGACAATTTCATTGTATGTATTGATTGCACCCATTTTTCCACTCGCACCGTCAAAGAAAATCCTGGATTGCAAATAGTTGGCTCGCAATGTTTTTGCTCTTACATCATTGACGACGAATAAACGGTTGGGCGCAGAACCTGTTGGCATTAAATACTGCCCTGAACGTTTCGCTTCACCAATCGCAACGAAGTTAGAGTTAACGCCGGTTAACCTTGAATTGCTATGCAGTGTTTTGTTTTTAATTCGTTGCTGTGCCCCGTCCACGGGTTTGTTGACCCAATCTTCTTTTTTATTTAGGTCGCCAACAAAGACGGTGGCGTCCATGTAGTTGTCTTTCTGATACGAGTTGTAGCCGACGCCATAGACAGTACTACCATCAGTAACAAAGTCTCGCATGCTACCTTGGGCAAGTCTTTTGCCGCCTTTGAGTCGTTTGCTTTGCCATTCGAGTTCTAGCGCATTTCCTTTGTCATCCCATATTGCAGCTTTAGAACTGTGGTTTGACCCTGATTTTCTCGCCACGCTGCCAACAGTGATAGCGCCATCTGTCGCCCATGCACGGGTTGCGACTATGGCTGCTTGATCGCCTGCAGTAGTAAAGTTTGGTTTAACTGGTGAAATGGTGTCTTTAGAGTCTAATCCAGTCGCCACCGTCCCAATTGACTTTGCGTCTTTTGTTAAAGCATTAACCACGCTGTTTTTGGTATTTGGGTTAAAGAGAGGGAAGGCTGTGTTGTGGTCACCTTCTACGTATGCGGTTACTGTTGGCTCAGATGCTTCATTGTGACCCAATGACCATGCTTGCCAGAGTGTGCTCGCCCACGCTGAACAAATCTTGTATTTTTTTTCGTTGTCACAGTATCGTTTAAAACCAGATTCACTACCTCGATATGCAAAGCTAGAATCCATTGCAAAAGGTACTTCTTCTCTCAGTTCAGATACATCAATAGGTTTCCCCTCTAGCATAGCCGTTGAGCGAACATCGAGTGCTATTTTGAATTTACTGGCATCACAATTCGCTTCTTTTTCAAAGCAACCGAGTGAGTAAGGTTGTCCAGTAATTGGATCATTAATGTCTCCACTTTGAATCGCGGAACCAAATGAAGATAAATTAGTGTTATCAGGAACGACTTGCACTACTTGATATAGTGCAGCTTGTGAACTTATTGAAAAACCAGCAGTAGCAAGCGCTATAAACTTAATATTCGCTTTTAAACTCATCCATCCAATTCCTATCATTCTAAATAATGTTTTCGGTAATATGTGACCAAGGAATTTATAGATAATTCATTATTGAACAGTGTTTTTTTGTATGTATTCACGTACAAATAAATACATAAAAATACAAAGTAAATAGTTTTAAAATAAGAATGGATAACGGGTTATATACCCAAGTGACTTCAAGATGTAGGATTCAGAGCGTTGTCATTGATT
>NZ_BCUF01000046.1 GCF_001591145.1 Vibrio harveyi NBRC 15634 = ATCC 14126 = KCTC 12724
CAGCCAATGTAGTAGCACACGCAAGACCGGCGGGACCCGCCCCAATAACGGCAATGTTTTTCTTCTTGAATGCGGGTTCTACGACAATTTCTGTTTCATAACAGGCGAGCGGATTGACCAAACAGCTCGCTCGCTTGCCTTTAAATACGTTATCCAGACACGCTTGGTTGCAACCAATGCAAGTATTAATCAATTGGGACTTCTCTTGTTCAGCCTTAGCGACAAAGTAAGGATCAGCTAAGAAAGGTCGCGCCATTGATACCATATCAGCGTGTCCAGAAGAGAGAATACGTTCAGCTTCGTCAGGGGTATTAATTCGGTTACAAGTAATAATAGGAACCGAAACGTGAGGTTTGACTTTTTCAGTAACCCAAGTAAACGCACCTCGCGGAACTTGAGTCGCAATCGTTGGGATACGAGCCTCGTGCCAACCGATACCCGTATTGATGATGGTTACACCCGCTTCTTCTAGTGCCTTTGCCAGTTCAATCACATCATCAAAGGTGCTGCCTTGCTCAACCAAATCAAGCATAGAGAGTCGGAAAATAATAATGAACTTTTCACCAACCGCTTTGCGCACCGCTTTGACAATTTCAACCGGGAAACGCATGCGTTTTTTGTAGCTGCCGCCCCACTCGTCATAACGCATGTTGGTGCGCTTACATAAAAACTGGTTAATCAAATAACCTTCAGAGCCCATCAGCTCCACGCCATCGTAACCCGCAAGCTGTGCCAATTCAGCACTGTTAGCAAAAGCGTCGATGGTCTTTTTGATCTGACGTTCGCTCATTTCATTAGGTGCAAATTTTGCGATCGGAGCTTTGATTCCCGACGCACTTTGCGCGAATGGGTGCATCGCATAACGTCCGGCATGAAGAATTTGCAAAGCGATTTTGCCACCATGTTTATGTACGGCTTCTGTCACAACCTGGTGTGCCTTAGCGTGTTTCGGCTTACTAAACTCGGCACTCAAAGGGTGTAGTCGACCACGTAAGTTTGGAGAAAAACCACCCGTCACGATAAGACCTACACCGCCCTTCGCACGCTCTTCATAGAACGCCGCAAGCTTTTGTAGTCCTTCTTTGTGTTCTTCTAAACCGGTGTGCATTGATCCCATCAAGACGCGGTTTCGTAGCTGTGTAAAACCTAAGTCCAATGGTTTTAACAAATTTGGGTACATGGCAGACATCACTAAACATCCATTTTTATTGTTGTGGTCTGACCACAGTACGCCGCAAAAACCAAAAAATCAAACAAGCGTTTACATTTTTGCAACACACGTCAATCTCGCGCTAAACTATGCCAATTGTTGAATGAGCGTGATAAGCTAAAAAAATTGTTATCTTTTGAGATCTTAGAGATAAGACCCCATACTTTGTACTATTAGGGAATGACTATCTCGTTATGGAGACAAGATGAAAAAAATCTTCCAATTTATTGGTCTGATATTTAAGGGAATATGGAAAGCCATTACCTTTGTCAGACTTGCTCTGGCAAATTTGATCTTCCTAGTGATGATTGCCGTCTTTTACTTTGCTTTTACATACACTGGTGAAGGTCAACCTACTGTTGAAAAAGAATCGGCTCTTGTGATGAACCTTTCTGGTCCTATCGTCGAGCAGCGCCGTTATGTTAATCCGATGGACTCCGTCGCAGGTTCAATCCTAGGTAACGAAATTCCGAAAGAAAACGTACTCTTCGATATCGTCGATACCATTCGTTACGCCAAAGACGATCCGAAAGTTTCTGGCTTAGTCCTAGCTTTACGCGATATGCCGGAAACCAACCTGACCAAGCTTCGCTACATCGCCAAAGCGTTGAACGAATTTAAAACGTCAGGCAAGCCTGTCTATGCCGTCGGGGACTTCTACAACCAGAGCCAATACTACCTGGCAAGTTATGCAGATAAAGTGTTCCTAGCACCTGATGGTGGCGTGTTGATCAAGGGTTACAGCTCTTACTCAATGTACTACAAAACCTTGTTAGAGAAGCTGGACGTATCAACACACGTATTCCGTGTTGGTACCTACAAATCCGCAATTGAGCCCTTCATCCGTGACGATATGTCTGATGCAGCGAAAGAATCAGCAACACGCTGGATAACCCAACTTTGGAGTGCCTTTGTCGATGACGTTGCGACTAACCGTAACATTGATGCAAAAGTACTAAACCCAACAATGGATGAGCTCCTTGCTGAAATGAAATCCGTTGATGGTGATCTTGCACAACTTGCTGTAAAAATGGGTCTAGTAGATGAACTTGCAACGCGTCAAGACGTTCGAAAGTTATTCGCAAAAGAATTTGGTAGTGATGGCAAGGACAGTTACAACGCAATTGGTTACTACGATTACCTAGCGACCATGCGCCCTAACTTAATACCGTCTGAAAATGACATTGCTGTTGTCGTCGCGAGCGGTGCGATTATGGATGGTCAGCAACCACGTGGCACTGTTGGTGGCGATACGGTCGCAAGCCTACTGCGCCAAGCTCGTAATGACGACAAGGTAAAAGCAGTCGTACTTCGAGTGGACAGCCCTGGCGGTAGTGCATTTGCTTCAGAAGTGATCCGTAATGAAGTGGAAGCGCTTAAAGAAGCAGGTAAACCTGTGGTCGTATCTATGTCTAGCCTTGCTGCTTCAGGTGGTTACTGGATCTCAATGAGCGCAGACAAGATCGTTGCTCAGCCAACAACACTGACAGGCTCAATTGGTATCTTCAGTGTGATCACTACATTTGAAAAAGGCTTCACTAAACTTGGTATCAGCACCGATGGCGTAGGCACTTCACCATTCTCAGGTGACGGTATCACAACGGGATTGTCTGAAGGTGCGTCTCAAGCATTCCAGCTTGGCATTGAGCACGGTTACAAGCGCTTTATTTCACTGGTGGGGTCCAACCGTGATATGTCTGTGGAAGACGTCGACAAAGTGGCGCAAGGTCGAGTTTGGACAGGTCAAGACGCAATGTCATTCGGCTTGGTGGACCAAATGGGTGACTTCGATGATGCGGTAGAACTGGCTGCGAAATTAGCAGAAGTCGACAACTACGATATCTACTGGGTCGAAGAGCCACTATCGCCAACAGAACAACTGATCCAAGAGTTTATGAATCAGGTCAAAGTATCTCTCGGTATCGACGCGACTGCGTTTTTACCAAAGAGCCTTCAACCTGTCGCTCAACAATTTGAGCAAGACGCAAGCATGCTGCAAAGCTTTAACGATCCAAAAGGTCAATATGCGTTCTGTTTGAACTGCCAAGTGCAATAGCTTTCCTAGCTTAGCCAAAAAGGGGCGTCTCTGTGCGAGATGCCCCTTTTTATTAGGTTTCATTTCGCTATAATCCCCGCCACTGTTCCCCTACATGAAGTAAAGTAGAACGATGACTAGAAAACATATCTACATCGCTTACACCGGTGGCACCATCGGTATGCAAAAATCGGATCACGGCTACGTGCCTGTGGCTGGCTTTATGGAAAAGCAACTAGCCAGTATGCCCGAGTTCCACCGTCCAGAAATGCCGGAATACACTATCCACGAGTACGAACCACTGATCGACTCTTCAGATATGACGCCTGCTGACTGGCAGCAAATCGCAGACGACATCCGTGACAACTACGAAAAATATGATGGTTTTGTGATTTTGCATGGTACTGACACCATGGCATACACCGCTTCAGCCTTGTCTTTCATGTTGGAAAATTTAGGTAAGCCCGTTATCGTGACAGGCTCACAGATTCCGTTGGCTGAGCTACGCTCAGACGGACAAGCAAACCTCCTTAATGCCCTGCACATTGCGGCCAACTACCCAATCAACGAAGTAACACTGTTCTTCAACAACCAGTTGATGCGTGGTAACCGTAGTACCAAATCTCACGCAGATGGATTCAATGCCTTTACTTCACCTAACCTGCCACCGCTTTTGGAAGCAGGGATCAATATCCAAATCAGTAACAATGTTACGGTTGGTGCAAAACCAGAAGGTGAGTTCAAAGTACACAACATCACGCCACAGCCAATTGGTGTGATCACCATGTACCCTGGCATTTCACACGAAGTAATCCGCAACACGCTACGCCAACCAGTTAACGCTATGATCCTGTTGACGTTCGGTGTAGGTAACGCACCACAAAACCCTGAGCTACTTGGCCATTTAAAAGAAGCCTCAGAACGTGGAGTGATCGTCGTAAACCTGACTCAATGTTTGGCAGGTAAAGTGAACATGGGCGGCTATGCGACAGGTTGTGCCCTGGCAGATTCTGGCGTGATCAGCGGCTTTGATATGACACCAGAAGCGGCACTTGCGAAACTTCACTATCTTCTAAGCCAAAACTTGTCGTATGAAGAGATCAAACTGAAGATGCAAGAAGTGCTTCGAGGTGAAATGAGTCTATAACACGTTAATGACTCCACCGAACACGAAAAAGCCCAATCGAAATGATTGGGCTTTTTACATCTAAAAGGTGAATCAGTTGAGGTTTGGATTAACTCGAACGATGTCACTCTCTTCTTGTTTAAACTGTTTTTTCAATTCTTGCTTGGACTTAAAGCTGATTTCACCACCAGCGGCAACCGTCATATGTTGAGCTTCAGTATTATGTTTTGATTGATACAACATCACAGCTTGCATACATGAGTCTCGCTGCTCTTGAGAAAGTGGTGTACCCTCGGGCCATCTACCTGTTTCTACTGCGTAAACCAATCGATCATAGACTTCTGGAGTTATCGCATCTAATAATTGTTCTGCGTCCATAATGTACCTTCTTATTACATTCTATTTACAGAACATAACGGTATAGAAAACAGAGTCAAGAACCTGAAAATGAATTGGTGTAACGGATCACAAGCAAAACCATGAAACGAACATACTGGTTACTAGCAAGCCTTTTCAGCCTAACATTAACTGGCTGCTTTGAAGGCAATGTCACAACGGAAGAATTGTGTCAAAACAACCCCAAACTTCGCTGCGAGAAGTTAAATATGGACGATGGTCAATGTCGAATTCCGCGAACGAATCTTGTCTGGCATCGTTTTGAATTGCTCAAGAGCCCGACCGAAGCCAATCAAGTGATCGAATATGGCTTGGTGGCAGAGTACCGCAAGTGTCTAGAACTCGCTTCGCAAATCACGCCTATCGATCAAAGTGCGTTAAAACGTAAACGCTTTGATGCCTTGGTGCACAGCATTGATGAACTAGATCGCATTGTGAATGAACTCAAAGGTACAAAAGACCCTGCCACTCTCTATTTTTTATGGTCGCAAACAGGTGACACACAAGCTCGCCGACAGTTTTTACAAATGGAAGGTTCGCCAGAACTGAATACAGCAGAAATGCAATACGCCTTGGCAACGTTCTATACCAACCGCGATCAGCAAAAAACATTAACATTACTTCACAATTCACTATCGATGTCGAATGAGGACAACTTAAACCCTGAGATTTTAAAATCCTTAGCAAGCATCAATCAAGGTCAGGGAAACAAAGCACAAGCGTACTTGTGGGCAATGGTGGCTAAACGCTTCGATGTTCCCCTTGCAGATGAGCAGCAGTTAAAACGCATGTTCAACTTTGCACAGCCAGAGAAATATGAACAATTAGACGATCTTGCTAAATCAATATCTAAGGCAATAGAGAAAGGAAATTATTCACCAAGGATGATTCCAAGCGATTTATAAAATAAAAAAACTCCCATTCATATAGGGAGTTTTTTTATTTGTAGAGTAATCGTTTGTCTTATATTAATTGAAAGGATGAAACATTCTTTCAGTCCAAAATGGCGTTATTGGTCGGATTTGTTGAAAATTAACGACACTGAGTTTACACAATAGCGTTCGCCTGTTGTTTGCGGTCCATCTTCAAAAACGTGACCTAAATGGCTGTCACAAGCCGCACATCGGATCTCTGTACGAACCATTCCGTGACTTAGATCTTTTAGATAGCGCACCGCGGTATCATTAATTGGTGCATCAAAACTTGGCCATCCACACCCTGAATCGTACTTGTTATCGGAGATAAATAGAGGGGCATCACAACATGTGCAGGTATACACACCTGTGTCTTTATTGTGAAGCAGTTTACCGCTGAACGGAGCCTCTGTACCATGCTCACGACACACGCGAAACTCTTCCTCTGAAAGCTGCTCACGCCACTGTTCATCGGACTTCGTTACTTTTCTTCCGCTTTGTTCTACCAATTTCTGTTCCTTATTTCTTATTTTTGGCAATGACTTTTTTAGCAAAAAACTTGCTTCTCGTAACAGTTGTAGCACATACTTTCTCACCAGGACACCATGTGTAATTAATTTGATACGAGTTCTTATCTCGAAAGTTATATTACGCCAACTGGAATGTAGAATAACCAGTTAAAAGTTTAAAAAACGAGCATTTGCGAAGAATTGTTAAAAAAAGCGTCGCTTTTTTTTGACTTTAAACAAGTTAAGTCCGATTATCTGTTGCAGATGTTTACTGGATTTTGTAATTTTACTACCAGTTATCTTTAATCAGAAATTAAGTTGTGGAGCAACTATAATGACTATCAAAGTAGGTATTAACGGTTTTGGCCGTATCGGTCGTTTCGTATTCCGTGCAGCGCAAGAGCGCAACGACATCGAAGTTGTAGGTATTAACGACCTTATCGACGTAGATTACATGGCATACATGCTTAAGTACGACTCAACTCACGGCCGTTTCAACGGTACTGTTGAAGTTGAAGGCGGTAACCTAATCGTTAACGGTAAAACTGTACGTGTAACTGCAGAGCGCAACCCAGAAGACCTAAAATGGGACGCAATCGGTGTTGACGTAGTAGCTGAAGCAACTGGTCTTTTCCTAACTGACGAGACTGCACGTAAGCACATCACTGCTGGCGCGAAGAAAGTTGTTCTAACTGGTCCTTCAAAAGACGCTACTCCAATGTTCGTAATGGGCGTTAACCACGCTACTTACGCTGGTCAAGACATCGTTTCTAACGCTTCTTGTACTACTAACTGTCTAGCGCCTATCGCTAAAGTTCTTAACGACAAGTTCGGTATCGAATCTGGTCTTATGACTACAGTTCACGCTACTACAGCAACTCAAAAAACTGTAGACGGTCCTTCTGCTAAAGACTGGCGCGGTGGTCGTGGTGCTTCTCAAAACATCATCCCATCATCAACTGGTGCTGCTAAAGCTGTAGGCGTTGTTCTTCCAGAACTAAACGGCAAACTAACTGGTATGGCTTTCCGCGTACCAACAGCTAACGTTTCTGTAGTTGACCTAACAGTTAACCTAAAAGAAGGCGCATCTTACGAAGCTATCTGTGCAGCAATGAAAGAAGCTTCTGAAGGCGAACTAGCTGGCGTACTAGGCTACACTGAAGACCAAGTTGTTTCTCAAGACTTCATCGGCGAAGTTCAAACTTCAGTATTCGATGCTAAAGCTGGTATCGCTCTAACTGATAACTTCGTTAAAGTTGTATCTTGGTACGACAACGAAATCGGTTACTCAAACAAAGTTCTAGACCTAATCGCTCACATCTCTAAGTAATTAGACAGTTAGCAATTAGCGAATAACTTCGTTAAAGAAAAGGCGGCTCTAGAGTCGCCTTTTTTGTATCTGGAATTTGAGAGAATATAAAATCGATATAACATCTGTTCTGCAAGTATCGACAACGCTCTCCCCCAGCTATAGGAAATAACACATGGATTTAAAAACTCTCCCAGCACTCACTGTGTTATCTGACAACGTCACTATCATTGAAGTTGATCAGGTTAAAGTCGTCCGCGTTATTCATGAGAAAGCAACGGCAGGCATCGCGCTACATGGCGGTCACGTTGTGTCATTTACACCAGCGGGTAAAGAAGACCTCATCTGGATGAGTGAGAAAGCAATTTTTGATGGTAAAGCAGCACTTCGCGGTGGTATTCCTGTCTGTTGGCCTTGGTTTGGTCGCATTGCGGCACCGGCTCATGGCTTTGCTCGCACGGCGGAATGGGAACTAGTTGAACACCGCGAAAATGATAATGGCGTGATCGTTGAACTCGCTCTATTCCCAACTGAAGAAACTCACGACATCTGGCCACACATGTTTGATGCTCGCTTGATGGTTGAAATCAGCGACCAATTGAAAGTGACATTAAAAGTCACCAACATCGATGATGCAGAGTGGACATTCTCTGGTGCACTGCATACCTACTTAAACGTTGGTGATATCAAGCAAGCACAAACAACAGGCATGGGACCTGAATACATCGACAGCTTAAAAGAAGGTGAAATCTGCCAAGGCGGTGATGTCCTTCAACTGACTGATACGATTGACCGTGTTTACACTCAACCAGAAGCACAAATCTTGGTGAAAGACGCGGTACTGAATCGCACACTAAGTGTAGAAAACCAAGGTCATAACTCTGCGGTATTGTGGAACCCTTGGGCTACAGGCGCACAAGGTATGGGTGATATGGCAGACAATGGTTACGAGACCATGCTGTGTGTTGAGTCCACGGTACATGCACCAAGTATCAAGCAAGGCAAAACCTTGCAGCCAGGCGAGACTCACGAGCTTATTACTGTGATTTCTGCCCATTAACACTACTCAAAGGTCGGTTCAACCGACCTTTTTACCACCAGCAGGTACAAGGTTTGGTAGCCAGTGCCATACTTTAAAGTACAAGCATCGAAACAAAAACACATTCGTCTAAAAAAGGCACATATGATGAAACACGCTGTTTTCTTGATACCACTGTTCGCTACCCTTTTATTTGGATGTATACCCAAGTAACCTTCGAAAGGTTCTACGAGACCAACAAACCGTCTAAGAAAATTGAAGGGCTAACCTTCGACAATCAAGCTTCAAAGTTGAATGCTTTCATACGTCCCGTCGAGTCAGACAACCAGTGGAAATCAGTCCAAGTCATCGACTATTACCGATAAACTCATCTGTGTTATTGCGTGCCATAACGAATAATCGATTCTCGATAAAGCGAAAGTAGTGCCTCATTCTTCACTCCTACCCCGACATTTTGCGCAGAGAATACGCTCCATTCATCATTCATATATTTGCGCTGATCGGCTTTCTGGATCGTCATACCTTCTGCCGGTCCATCAGTAACCACTCTTACAGCCCCACAACGCAGATTGAAGAGTGTTGGGTCAATCACATAGGCAATAGCGGAAGGATCGTGAACATGACATCCATCCATCCCTACCTTTTCCGAATAAAACTTCAGGTAATAACGGCTCACATCCCAAATAAACTGCCCCACTTCCCCTGCATCATCTCGAAGTTGATCAAGGTATTGACCAGTAAAGAAGCTCTCCTCTGTGACATCTAATCCAATAATCACCACCGGCCATGATGCAGTAAATACCTTGTCTGCGGCATGAGGATCATCATGAATATTTGCTTCTGCGTATGGCGTGACATTGCCTCTATGGTCGTTCTCACCAAAAGCGCCACCCATCACAACCACTTCCTTAACTAAGTGAACAATTTCAGGGTCCGCTTCCAGTGCCAGAGCAAGGTTAGTAAGTGGGCCAACAGCCACTAAGGTAATCTCTCCCGGCTGCTCACGAACGCTATCGATAATGTACTGATAAGCGGGCTTATCAATAGCAGTTACATTCAGTGAGCTTGGTGCCTTCACATCGCCAAAGCCTTCTTCGCCATGCACGACAACCGTCGCTCCGACAGGTGCTTTTATTAAAGGTTTATCCGCCCCCTTGGCAACGATAGCATTCATACCAAACTTCTGTTTTAGGTACAGCGCGTTGTGAGTCGCATTGTCTATGGTCGCATTACCATAAACGGTAGTGATACCCATAAGCTCGACATCCGGATGAGCTTCTGCAAAAAGAATAGCCATCGCATCATCGATACCTGGGTCTGTGTCTAGAATGATTTTCTTTGTCATATGAGCATCTATTTCACGCAAGAAAACACTAACAATACCTATAAAAAACAAGGATAAACGTGACAAAAATCTAAGGTATGAGTTTTGTCATCTTACATCTCTAGGCGACAACTCGATCTAGCGAAAGGAAATTGGTCATCATTGCTCCAACTTAAAATCAAAGTTTCGAGCTTTTTTTGAAAGAAAATTGCTTAATTAACGGTCAGTTAGTGCCTAAGCTATTGGTTGCGGTGGTTTTTTGACAACTAACTTAATAAAAATCAAAAAAACACGTCATATAAATCGATAGCATGCCGATACAAGATTTATAACATCGAAAAATATCAGGAATGACACTACATGCTAGACAATTATCGAAACCAAAGTGTCGGTTTTCAGCTAAAGCTGGTAATCACGCTGTGTCTACTCATCGCATTTTCAAGCATTGCTGCGCTTGTTTATCAAAACGCTTCTAACGTACTTTTAGAAAACACCCTCAAAGAACACCAATCTAAAGTTGAATCGATGGCAAAAACCATTGCCGGTCAATTCAACGCTTATTTACACACGGCAGAAGTTCTGGAATCAACTTTCCGTAATGGGTATCTAGCTGGTGTATATGTAGAGAATTACACTGTCGACTTTCAAGGTCATCAGGTTCCAAACATTACCCAATACAGCGAAAGCCTGATTGGTGATACCAAATTGGTGGATACCTTTACGCGTGATACTGGCGCTATCGCAACGCTATTTGCCCCACTAGGAAATGATTTCATTCGTGTTGCAACATCATTAAAAGATCCTCAAGGTAAGCGAGCTCTGGGAACGACACTTGGTCAAAATCACCCGGGCTATCAGAAACTTATGAGTGGTCAGCCTTACTACGCACAAATCAAACTTTATGGTGAGCGCTACATCACCTACTACGCCCCTTTAAAAGATGCAAATGGTAAGGTCCAAGGAATTTCTTTTATCGGTCTCCCTGTTGAGCGCGCGACACAAGATCTCTTTAACTCATTAAAGACTGTAAAATGGGGAGATACGGGTTACACCATTATCTTGGATAATGAGAAAAGTAACCAAGGTCACTACCTTCTTCATCCAACACGAACAGAAAGTGAGCCACCAATTCAAGAAGTTGCTGACTACAACGGTAACAAGCCTTTCCACCAATTATTCGAACAAGACAGTGGTCTGATTCGATACCCATTTGAATATCAAGGAACGGTAGGTGAGAAATACCTTGTTTACACTCAAGTGCCTGGTTGGAATTGGAAGCTGTTGGGTGGCACATTTATCCACGAAGTGACCAAAGGCAGCCAAACGTTGCTTAAACTGATCGCGACTATCTCTGTCATTGTTGCTGCGGCGACATTTTTGGTGCTGACATTGGTTCTAAACCGCATGCTAAACCCACTCACTGTACTGAACGGTTATATGAACCGCTTAGCGAAAGGTGAAGTAAGTATTGATATTCCTGCATCAGGAAAAGCGTCTAAAAATGAAATCATTAACCTGAACAACGGCGTCGCTAACATGGCGGGGCAATTGAACGAGTTAGTTGGTCAAATTCGAACAACAAGCGACCAAGTTGAGAGCAACTCAACAAGTGTTGTGGATGATGCGAACCGCAACTTGATGCAATCCGATCTTCAGCAAGAACAGGTTGAACAAGTTGTGACTGCGATTGAGGAGATGGCATCATCCGCTCAATCTGTCGCACAACAGGTTGAACAAATTGCAGAAAACGTCCGCTCTGCAAACAAAGATAGCCAATCTGGTTTGGGCGTAGTTGAAGGGGTTTGCATTGATGTGGCACAGCTCAACGATCAGCTAGACCAATCTGCGGCAGCGATTGAGCAAGTAAACCGTGATAGTGAAAGCATCCAAACTGTCACGAAAATGATTGATGAAATTGCTGAGCAAACTAACCTACTCGCTCTTAATGCTGCAATTGAAGCAGCGCGAGCTGGTGAGCAGGGTCGTGGCTTTGCGGTCGTAGCAGATGAAGTTCGTACACTGGCTCATCGCACTCAAACCTCGGTGAAAGACGTTGTGGAAATCATTGAGAAACTTAAAGGCTCAACAAGCAATGCCGTAAGCATGATGACGGAAAGTCAGCAAAACGCGAATAAGGTACTTGATAAAGCACAAGAAGCAGGCACTGCGCTTGAAGCCATTGCGGGTCAAGTTCAATCCATCGCCTCTCAAGCAGACGCAATTGCGGCAACGTCTGAAGAACAAGCACAAGTTTCTCAAGAAATCGCGGCAAATGCTCACTCTATCAGTGAGTTGAACCGTGAAAGCCGTGACACGAGTGCAAAAACATCACACAGTGCGACCGAGCTGCAACAGCAAGCACAAAACTTGAAACACCAAGTGGACTTCTTCCACTAAGCCATCAAGTAAAACCATCAAAGAGCCGATATTTTCGGCTCTTTTTTGTTTCGCTTACCCACCCCCTTTTTGATAGAATCTGCCGCCCTACTTCTTGTCCAGAGATCGTCATGAACTATCAATGTCCTCTATGTCATCAACCTCTTGAGCTCACCGCAAAGACGTTTAAATGTGAAAACAATCATCAATTCGACCTAGCGAAAGAAGGCTACGTAAACTTGATGCCAGCACACCACAAACGCTCAAAAGATCCAGGTGACAACAAAGAGATGATGCAGGCGCGTCGTCGCTTTCTTGAGGGAAATCATTACGACCCAATGCGCCAAGAAGTCGCTCATCTTTGTGCAACCTATACTCAAGGTACAAGTCATCAGTTATTGGATATTGGCTGTGGTGAAGGTTACTACACAGACCAAGTTCAGCGCTCATTACATGCACAAGATGAAAACGCCAATGTCTATGGGTTAGATATCTCAAAAGTCGCTATTCGTTATGCGTCTAAACGCTACCCACATTGCGATTTCAGTGTCGCATCAAGCCATCGACTACCATATGCAGATCGGTCTCTGGATGCTATTTTGCGCATCTATGCACCATGCAAAGCAGAAGAATTGCAGCGTGTTATCAAAGACAATGGTGTGGTGATCACTGTGACGCCAGCGGGTCGCCACTTGTATCAGTTCCGCGAGCGCATTTATCAAGAAGTTCGCCTGCACAATGAAGAGCCAGAGCACATCGAAGGTTTCGAATTAGAGCACCAACAGAAGCTGAACTACACCATGGACTTAAAAGATGGCGTCGCATTCGATTTGCTGCAAATGACACCATTTGCATGGAAAGCCAGCGATGAACTTCGTGACGAGCTAAAGTCATCTACACTTTTCCAATGTGAGGCTGACTTTATGTTGCGTGTTTACCGTAAGAAAACGACTCAAGCAGGTACCGAAGAATAAATGTAACGCTAATTATTCTCATTACCATTGATTCATTTATCAGCCTCCATTAATATCGTCCGGACATTTTTGGAGGCTTTTTAATGCGCTTTTCTACACTAAGTCTGATTTTTGCAGGCTTGCTAACTGGCTGTGCTTCAAACGCACCCACCGCTCCTGACGCGATAACTGGTGACGTAACCAGTTTCTATGACTACCAGCTACATGACCCTGCTGGTAAAGCCATCTCAATCAACCAATTACCCTCTGAATTACAACAAGCAGACGTTATTTTAATTGGTGAATGGCACACTCACGCAGGTATCCATCGTTTTCAAACAGATATGCTCAAACAGCTGTCAAAGACAGACCGTCCTATAGCACTTTCAATGGAACAAGTTACTCGCGACAAACAAGCTATCTTAGACGCTTACCTTGATGGAGAGATTGGCGAGCAGTACTTCATGAAGCAGAGCAACGCATGGCCGAACTACGAAAGCGATTACCGTCCTTTGGTGGAATTTGCTAAGCAAGCCGATATTCCTGTGATCGCAGCAAACGCACCGAAGAACATCGTTCGCTGTATCGGTCGTCAGGGTGCAGATTACATAAATAAGCTCGACAGTGACGAGCGCAGCTTCATCGCTGATGAAGTAAATACGGCAAACAGCCCATACAAAGAAAAGTTCATGGCATCTATGCACCATGGCAAGCCAGAGCAAACCGAGAAACAATACGCCGCTCAGGTTACTTGGGATGAAACGATGGCGGACTCGATCGTCAAATACCTTGCAAAACACCCTGACACTCAAGTCGTGCATATAGCCGGTAAGTTCCACACAGAAGATGGTTTGGGCACTGCTGCTTCCATTTTACGCCGTAACCCAGACCTAAAAGTCGTTGTTATTACCCCAACAGCAGAGGTTACTTCGGAAAGTTCGGATTACCAACTAGAAGTACTTTCTCCACCAGTTCGTTATGTACAAGATGCCAACCGAATGGCAGCGTACAAGCACCTAGCAACACGCAACAGTGACCTTCAATGTAAGTAATCAGAAGCATCTTACAACCGATATAGAGAAATAGGTCTGCTTTTTGCAAGCAACTTGGTTTGTATACCTAAGAAGCGGCAAAAACAGACCTATTTTTTCTGATTGATTCAAGATATACCTATTGCCGTCGATATAAAGATAACTGCTTTTTACCTGCACTCAATCAGAGAGTGTCGTTGTTCGAAGGGGTAACAGATGAATCCAGTAGGAAGCAATTCAGTCAATACATACGCTGCTCAACAAAATAAAGTTGAACAAGCGAAAGCCAGCGAAAAAATCACCGATGGCGCACCATTAAAGATTGAGCAAAATAAAGTATCACTCTCTAGTGAAGGGAAAGCACTACTCGCTGCGCTTCAGCAAATCGATCATGAAAGCAAGAAGGCGGAACTCGAAAACCAAACCGTTGGCGACAAAGTCGAATCTTTTGCTCATGGAGCACTGGGTATGGACCATCCTCACACTATCGAAGAAGAGGAAGATGGCTCTTACTCTGCAGGTCAATATCTTTCAGCAGCCCTCACGGTTGGTGGTATCATCTTAGCTCTTGTTTAGGTGTTAACCGTTTAGTATCAGGTTAAACAAGAGTTTCTTTCGTTACGATAAGTAACCTCATTTGAACGCTTTTTTTGTCCAAGTCCATAATGGAAAACTATTCATTAACGGACGATGAACTGTGAAAAACGCATTTTCGCTTATAGACAAACCCACTTTTTTTGGCGCAATCGCGCTGCTCCTTTCGATTGTTTTCCCTTTAATTTTGTTTCCGGCTGAAGGTGCACAATGGATTGCCGTTGCTAAAACCTTTATGACTGACAAGCTCGGTTTCTTATACCTTGCACTAGGACTTGCCGCTTTTATTTTCATGATTTATGTCGTTTTTAGCGACATGGGCCAAATCAAGTTAGGCGATCCTGATGAAAAGCCAGAATTCACCACGGCATCGTGGGCCGCAATGCTGTTCTGTGGCGGCATCGGGGCAAGTATCCTCTATTGGGGCTGTATCGAGTGGGCATACTATTACCAGTCTCCTCCGTTTCAACTAGAGCCTGGTAGCGAAGAAGCTGTACGTTGGGCTGCAACTTACGGTCTGTTCCACTGGGGACCAATTGCCTGGTCTATCTACCTTATTCCTGCATTACCAATTGCGTACTTCTTCTACGTAAGAAAACAACCCGTACTGAAAGTCTCCAGTGCATTGATGCCAGTACTTGGCGAAGAACGCAGCAAAGGTACCGCTGGCAAGATTGTTGACGTACTGTTTATCTTCGGTCTACTTGGCGGCGCAGCAACCAGTTTAGGCTTAGCTGCACCTTTGATCGGAGAAGGTCTGCATTACCTCTTCGGCATGCCTAAAAATACTTACAGTCAAGTGCTTGTATTGCTGATCTGTACTGCGATCTTTGCTTACTCCTCTTACGCAGGCATGGAAAAAGGCATCAAAGTACTAAGCAACATTAACTTCTGGGGAGCGATGGGACTACTAGCCTTTGTGTTGGCAGTAGGACCAACCATCTTCATGCTGGAGACTGGCTTAGATTCGATTGGTCGTATGTTATCTAACTTCTTTGTTATGGCGACATGGGCAGAGCCATTTGGTGGATACGGCACTTTTGACAACACACATTTCCCACAAGATTGGACTATCTTCTACTGGGCGTGGTGGCTAGTCTTCGCTCCAAGTATGGGACTGTTTGTCGCTCGCATTTCTCGCGGTCGTACCATCAAGCAGATGGTTTCCGGTTCCATCTTCTTTGGTTCACTGGGCTGCTTCCTATTTTTCATGATCTTAGGTAACTACGGCTTGTCTTTGCAGTTATCCGGAGAACTCGATGTCGTCGGCATTTTGAATGCCGAAGGCGCTACAGCAGCGATATTCTCGATGCTTGATGCATTACCGATGAGCTATTTTGTTATCGCTGTATTTACCTTGCTGTGCATCATTTTTACAGCGACGACTTTTGATTCGATTTCATACATTCTGGCCTCTGTTGTACAAAACAACGTAACTGAGGAGCCAATGCGTTGGAACCGAATGTTCTGGGCATTTACGTTGTCTTTTCTGCCTACTGTTCTGATGTTTATGGGGGGACTAAGCACCTTACAAACAGCGGCGATTGTTGGAGGCTTACCTCTACTTGGCATCTCAATTATGCTCATGGTGTCGGCTGTTCGAGCGACAACATTGGATATTCGTCATCAGGAAGATTACATCGAACCAACCATTAATATTGAAGAGCTACCAGAGTTTGATCCTTGGTCAACTGAAGGGATGGCAATGGCTAGGTTTGAGCGCGCACGTGACGCCGCTCAAGAAGCGGCGGAGCAAGAGCGTGACGCACTGGCACAATTGATGACACTGCGTAAACGCATTCGTGCTTTCGCTCTTGAACATAGCGACGACAATGATTTTGCCGATCATCACTTACCGCAGGGTATGCAAGAGGAGTTGCAAGCCCTATTGGATAATGTGATGAAGGCAAAAGAGAGAAAACTCGAGTTATCGGAAACTGCCCAGCAATCCAGAGCCGAGTTTAATCAAATCGTGGCCCAAAGTACCTCTTACGCAGTGTAGCTTTAGCCCATGACTTTCAACTTCTAAACATAACTCAAAGCTCACTTCGGTGAGCTTTTTTTTGTGTCTGACGTAGTATGCGCCTGTGTATCTCATATGAATCTTTTGTGACGGTAGTATTTTTGTCATAAATCCTTGTTGTAATTCGAGCGCTTTTATAAATAAGGAATATACAATGAAGCACTTAGCGACCCCAATCGTCACAGCAGTGGCGGCATCTACGCTCTCTTTCAGCGCTCTGTCGGCAGAGATCAAAAACGTTATCTTAATGATTGGCGATGGTATGGGACCTCAACAAGTCGGTTTGCTTGAGACCTACGCGAATCATGCACCTAATTCAATCTACAAAGGCGAAACCACCGCACTTTATAAACTGGCACAGGAAGGTGTTATTGGTTCATCGTTAACCAACCCTGAAGATGCCATTGTGGTGGATTCTGCTTGTTCTGCAACCATGCTTGCCACTGGTATTCCAACCGCTTCTGAAGTAATTGGTATCGACAGCCAAGGCAACCACGTTGAAACGATCTTAGAAAAAGCTAAGGCAAAAGGTAAAGCGACAGGTCTTGTTTCCGACACTCGAATGACGCACGCGACCCCAGCCGCTTTCGCCTCGCACCAACCTCACCGCTCACTAGAAAACAATATCGCCGTCGACATGCTAGAGACGGGTGTTGATGTCATGCTTTCTGGCGGTCTTCGTCATTGGATCCCAAAATCTACCAACGACAAAGGCGACACATATACGCAACTTGAAAAGCTCACCCAAGGCGATGTTTACCTAAAATCAAAGCGTAAAGATGAGCGCAACTTGCTCACAGAAGCGCAACAGCAAGGCTACAGCTTAGCGTTTAATCGCGACATGTTAGAAAACGCTAAAGGAGAAAAAGTTCTTGGTCTATTTGCTTACTCAGGAATGAACGATGGCATTGCTTACAGCCATAGCAAAAATGACCCGAAACGCACCCAACCATCCCTTAAAGAGATGACAGAAAAAGCACTGGATGTGCTATCAAAAGACAAAGATGGCTTCTTTTTAATGGTAGAAGGCGGTCAAATTGACTGGGCAGGTCACAGCAACGATGCAGGTACCATGCTTCATGAGTTGATCAAATTTGATGAAGCCGTCAATTCCGTTTATGAATGGGCGAAAGGTCGTGAAGATACGCTAGTAATCGTCACTGCCGACCATGAAACAGGCTCTTTTGGCTTCAGCTACTCCTCAGCAAACCTTCCTAAACCAGAAAAGCGCAGTGGCGAAGCTTTTGCTAAGCGTGATTACGCACCAAACTTCAACTTTGGTCAGTTTGACATTCTCGATGGACTCTACAATCAAAAACAAAGCTACTACGGTATGATCAGCGAGTTCCAAAAACTCGATAAAGCGCAGCAAACGCCAGAGAAGTTAGCAGAAATCGTGAATGCAAGTAGCGACTTTACCATTACTCCGGAGCAAGCTGAGCGCGTATTGGCAAGTAAGCCAAACCCTTACCGACTGGCAAGCCACAAGTACCTGAGTGAAGAGAATGTTCCAGCAATCAATGATTTTGATGCTTTTTTCCCATACAACGATCGCGGAAACTTGTTGGCTCGAGAGCAAGCGACCAAACAAAATACAGTGTGGGGAACGGGTACACACACGCATACGCCGGTCAATGTATTCGCTTGGGGACCTGCGGGGACCATCCTGCCAGTATCAAAGATCATGCATCACTCACAACTGGGCGAATACCTCATTCAACAAATTAAATAATTTCCGCTCTGCACTTACTTTCATCTTCTGATGAAACTTCAACGCCCTCGTTTGAGGGCGTTTTTTTACATTGAAACGGTTGACGCTTCGTGCTTTGCGCTCCACTATTTGCCAAATATTTATAAAAATGACCAATGCTATGTGTGAAATATTTGCCAAACAGCCCCAGGAAAATTATCGGTTTGTGACCCGTTCGATTCGTATTGATGGCCATGCAACCAGTGTGAAGCTCGAATCAAGTTTCTGGCTAACACTAGAAGAAATTGCCTCAGCACAAGACATGACGGTACCAAAATTCATCAGTACTGTTTACCAAGAAGCGCTGGAACACAACGGTGAAGTCAACAACTTTGCTTCCCTACTTCGTTGCGCTTGCCTCACCTACGCCCGCCAACCTCAGGCAACGATTGAAAGAGCTTTGAGCGAGCAACACTAATCCCTGCATTTTATTGTCGTACCTGAGTACTACCCATTGCGCGTCGAAACTGACTAGTCTAGACGCACGATTAAGGAGTACTCATGACAAAAATAATTCATACCATGATCCGCGTAAGCGATCTGGAGCGTTCTCTTAAGTTCTACCGCGACGCACTTGAGCTAGAAATCAAAGACCAATACGTATTCGACGGCTTTTCTCTTACTTACCTAGCGAACTCAGAAACAGGGTTCGAACTTGAACTGACTCACAATCATGACCAAAGCGAACCGTACACTCACGGCTCGGGTTATGGTCACCTTGCGGTGAGTGTTGAAGACATTGAAGCCGCACACCGCCGCTTAACATCACTTGATATTGAGGCAAGTGATATCAAGGTGTTTGACCACCAGCAAAAACACTTAGCAACCTTCTTCTTCGTCACCGATCCTGACGGTTACAAAATCGAATTCTTACAACGACAAGGTCGTTACCTTTAATAACAACAAAGAAGTAAACATAACTATGATTCATTTAACTGCTGCATTTCACGCAAAACCAGAACACACATCGACACTTAAGCAGGCACTAGAAGCTATGTTAGTGCCAACTCGTAATGAAGAAGGATGCGTGCGTTACCAACTTTTCCAAGACAAAAATGACGCTTGCCAATTTTTGTTCCAAGAGCAATTTGCTGACCAAGCGGCTTTTGACCAACACTGTAATACTGAACATTTCCAAGCTCTGCTTAGTACTATCGATGGTTTACTAGCTAGTGAGCCAAAAATCACCTTCTTTGAAGAGCTATAAGCGTTAAAGCACAAAAATAAAAAAGGCACTCAAGTGAGTGCCTTTAGTTTCTGTTGAGAGAGTTACGCGTCTTTCTTGTCGACCATATGTAAATGAACATCTTGTTGCGGGAAAGGAATCGAAATACCTTCGCGGTCAAAACGCAATTTCACTTCTTTTGTCACATCCCAGTACACATCCCAATAATCGTCGGTTTTCACCCAAGGGCGAACAATAAAATCAACCGATGATGTATTTAGCGTATGAACCTTGATGTTTGGCTCTGGTGAGCGAAGCACTGAAGGGTGAGACGTGACTATATCATTCAGAACTTCTTCTGCTTTTAGCAGATCATCGGCATAGCCAATACCAAAGACCATATCAACTCGACGAATACGCTCGTGCGTCACGTTCTTAATCACATCGCCCCAAATCTTGCTGTTTGGCACAATGATAATTTGGTTATCGAATGTACGAATCGTAGTATTCACCAAACTCATGTGGCTTACCTTACCGTCAACACCACCCGCGTATACGAAATCGCCAACATCAAATGGGCGATAGATCAGCAGCATCATGCCTGCCGCAAAATTCGATAATGTATCTTGTAGGGCAAAACCAATGATCACACCGGCGATACCGAAACCAGTTAGGATTGGAGCAAGGTTTAAACCGATTTGAGACAAACCGACCATGATACCGATGATCCATACCGCCTTGCCCGACATCGAAATAAAGAAATCTTGCATCAAATGCGACAATTTCAAATTCTTAGAGGCTACCGTTTTACTCACGACTTTTCGGGTTAACTTCGCCAATGAACGAGCAATCAATAAGATCAGGGCAAAGACAAAAAGCTGGAAAACATGCTGTGGCGCATTCTCCGCGAACCAATCTACCGCAGAGTTCGACCAATGACTCAGGATAGACAGAATGACTTTTGAGTTCAGAAGATCATGGGTGATGCTACCTGTCACTTCAAATATCTGACGTTTATACTCAGACGTCTCCAGCCCTACTTTGTCACCAATCGAAATTAATTTGCGAAGGCTATCGGTAGCAATATTAAGGCGTTGTTTAAGGATCAGTTGGCTCAGTTGTAAAGACGCTTTTTCAGATTCTGGGCTGGAAGAGACTTGTGAACCGATGATTTCGCTTTGCTGGTTGAGGTACTCGATAGACGCAGATAGCAGACGCATACGCTTATCTACGCCCTCTTTAAACTCAGCATCAGCATCTTCGTCTTGAACGTCTAACTTCTTCAACCAGTTTAAATTTTGCCAACTCGATTCATAACTCACATCCAAATACTGTTGCAGCTCGCGATAGCTATTGATTAAAGAAAGCTTATCTTCGTCTTTTGACTTATTGATTTCCTCATTCAGCGCTTTGATTTTGTCATCGAGATAAACCACGGCACCTTCTGAGTACTTCTCTTGAGTTTGTACGAGCTCAATCAACTTCTCATGAGGAATGGACTTATTACTGATCGCAGTAGCGAGACGACTTCTCAGTTCTTCGTTTTTCTGGAAAAGCTGTAGTTGAAGTGCATCGCGTTCGTCTCCACTAGCTAACTTTAAACTTTCAGATAAGTCGAGAATGTCTCGGTTAATATTATCAATAGCCTTCTCTGCTGCAGAAACCTTTGGCATATCTACTGTGGTCTCAACGCTTTCCGTTGCTTGTACAATGAAAGGGCTCATTGTCAGAGTCAGCAGAGCCATTAAAACCAACCATGGGGTCAAACGCACTTTAAGGGGGGATAGTAACGTCATTTTTACCTCGTAAGAGACAATCCCAATCAACACGATCGAGAAATGGAATGTAAATTCTTGAAATTAGATGCTCTAAGTTTACAACACGAATTCGCAAACCGAGCAGCATTTAGTAAATTAAGCGTCAAAATTCATAATCAATGTCCATTATTTACTCTGTTTTATTCGCTATTAGCTCAAACCTATGACAAGTTCCATTGTGTTGATATTGATACAAACTGAAGATTAAGTGTGCATCACCGTCGCCACAAATACAGCACCTGAGTAAGAATGGACTATGATTGAACGGAGTGAACGCTAATTGTTTCATCAATAAGGAGAAATCATGGGTTTTCTATCTTGGATCATTCTGGGCTTGATAGCCGGAGCACTCGCTAAGTGGCTGATGCCAGGCAATGATGGCGGCGGTTGGATCGCGACTATGGTGTTGGGCATTGCTGGTGCCTTCGTAGGCGGATTCTTGGGAAGCTTTGTCGGGCTGGGCGGTGCTGATGGCGTAAATATCGGCAGCATCATCACTGCCACATTAGGCGCGTTTGTATTGTTGTTTGTCTACAACCGCTTCTTGAAAAATTAGGCGATTTCCCCCAATAACAAACAAGCCTTTCACTCACATGAAAGGCTTGTTTTTATTCCGATATTATCGATTAGGGTGATTTAAGATATGGTCTTCCCAGTCCACCACGTCTATCTCGTACACCACTTTGTTTCTAACACTTTCGCCAGCAGCATGCATGGCTGACTTGGAACCCGTTATCAGTGGGTGCCATTCTGGTAGTGGTTGGTCCTCTGCGAGCAAACGGTAGGCACAAGTGTGCGGTAGCCAAGTAAAGTCATCAATATCTTCACGTGTTAGCTTGGTGCACTCTTCCCCTGAAGTGAAACGATTCGGGTAATCTTTGCACGAACACGTTTTGCTGTTCAGCCAACTGCAAGCAACATTGGTGTAATAAATTTCGTCCGTATCTTCATCCATTAGCTTGTGTAGACAGCACTTGCCACACCCATCACAGAGAGATTCCCATTCTTCTTCTGTCATGTTCTCTAACGATTTACTTTGCCAAAATGGAGTGCTCATACGCTTACTACTTATTACTGAGTGGGAATGAATTGGGTGCGTTTTATACCCCTCTGGGCATCAAAATTCAAGTTTTACGGTGTGAGTGAAGTGATAGGAATATTGAGTAAGATTTGTTCGCATTTAGCAATGCGATCATATTGCGATGAATTTACGCGCGCCTCTTCCAATCTGGCGAGAAATGTCCATAATGCCCCCTTCATTTTTACGAGGGCTTTAAGATGGATTGTCGATTAGGTTGTGGGGCATGCTGCATAGCACCGAGCATCTCTTCCCCGATTCCAGGCATGCCAAATGGCAAACCAGCAGGTGAACGTTGTATCCAATTAAATGACGATAATCTGTGTAAGCTGTTCGGAAAACCAGAACGCCCGAAAGTTTGCCACGACTTCAAACCATGTCCGGTTGTGTGTGGCAAAACAAATCAGGAAGCGTTAAACAACATTACAGAATTAGAGCAACTCACTTAATCGTTCCCCAGCTCTCTTAGGTACAGGTAGATCGTATCGCGTGAGATACCGAGATGATTTGCCACCATCAAAACCGCATCTTTGTATTTGAAAATACCCAGCCCTTGCAAACGGGTGACCAGTTCTCGGTTACGTTTGGATGGTGTGATCGCTTCATTCATCCACACTTCTGATTGAACAGTTTCAATCGTGCTAATGATGGTCTCATCAATATTACGCGCGAATGTCTCAGGTGAACGCGCTCCTGTACAACATTCGTTTTGCTGTTGCGGCATAATTGAACGCAAGAAATCTTGCATTGGTACGTCCATGTCCACGTTAATACACAGCAATCCGATCGGTTTATTTTTAGGGTTGCGAACTATCGTAGTAATGGAGTGCAAGGTCTTTCCACTCGCCGTTTTCGTTAAATACGAGTCTGAAACGTCATTGCCCTCTAACAGCTTCATTCTTGCTAAGTTGGTAATCGGTGCACCTTCACCACGTTCAGTAATGTGACCATTGGCAATTTTGATAATTTCCGGTGCTTCCGCATCAAGGCTGTGAAGAACGACTTCGGTGTGCTCACCATACATGCGTGCAATACCATCCACGACGTTCTTCATTGAATTCAAAATATCTAAATCACTTTTAGTGAGTTTCTTAAGCAGCAATGTTACTTCCCTTAGCAAAAACGTTGAGGCTAGGCTGACATAATATCGATAATAGATTTGTCAGTATACGGCATACCGAGTCTAACCATCGAGCCTACATTTCTAATCGTTTGTTCGACTTCGTTACCTACTATACCTTGATTCTTCACGCTGTGGTTACCCATAGCCATCAAATATGAGCGTACTGCGGTGGTTGAGGAAGTGCAGACTTTCATCGCGCAGGACGATTTCGCTCCATCACATACCATGCCCGAACTGTCGCTAATCACGTTCTGAATCGCATAACATGACTGTTCAAACGAACCTCCCGCCAAATATACTAGCGCCATAGAAGCTGCGGCACTGGTGACGGTATTACCACAAAACGCCGATAGCGGTGGGTAGTACGATTTAATGTAAATCGCACCTAAGTGACTCATGATTAACGCACGAGCTAATTGCTCTTCAGTACTTTGGAAAACCTCTGCTGCAATGACCACTGGCATAGTAGCCGCGATACCTTGGTTACCACTGCCAAAGTTACTCATGGCTGGTAGCGTAGCTCCCCCCATACGTGCATCCGAGGCGGCAGAGGTCATCATTTGGATACGGCTCATCAAATCATTACCAAGCAACCCTTGCTCGATATTACCTTTTAATGTACGACCGATCTCCAATCCATAACCATTATCGATACCCTCTTGCGCTAATGAGCTGTTGAGCACGGCCGCTTGTAGGATAAATTTGATCTCTTCAAAAGGCGCTTTAAGTGCAAAGTCGTAGATTTGTTTGATAGAGATGTCCACACCTTCACAAACAGACCCAGTTGCAACTCGTTGCTGTTGGGGCGCATCAAATGTCACTTTGCCATTGTGAGTGATCTGAATAATGTTGGTGTGTCCACCACTGATTGTCACTGATACCGTGTCTTCTCCAGCAGTCATGGTGACGCTGCAAAAGATGAATTCTTGAGTATCAATGCGCGCAACGCTAACGCGCTCTTCATCAATCAGTTGTTGAGCAGCAGTCACATTGTCTTGATTAATATGGGCAAGAACTTCCAATTCGGCATTAGGGTCGCCGGCCAACGCACCTACAGATGCGGCAATCTTTAGACCAATCTTTCCGGTTCCAGGGACATAAACTCCCATTGAGTTTTTAAATAGATTGTCAGAGACACGGACTTCTATCATCTCTGGGGTCTGGCATCCAAGCTCACGTTTTGCAACTGCTGCCGCGTATGCAGCAGCAATGGGTTCTGTACATCCGAGTGCAGGTTTTACAACTTGCTTAATGATTTGGATATATTGGTTCCATTGCTGATTCATGTTTTTTCTCCGTATTACTTTTTGCAAGCAATCGCTTCAACTTCAATCAATACGCCTAGCGGAAGATCTTTTACCGCAAAGCAGCTGCGCGCAGGACACTCTTTATTAAAGAACTCAGCATAGACTTTGTTAAACTCAGCAAAGTCACTGATGTTTGCCAAATAACAAGTTGTTTTCAAAACAGTGTCAATGCTACCACCGCCTGCTTCTAAGACGTGTTTTAGGTTCATCAAAGATTGATGACTCTGAGCAGTAATGCCCCCCTCAACTACTTTGCCTACTGCACTATCAACTGGCAGTTGACCAGACGTAAAAATCAAGTCTCCGTAAGCAGTGCCGTGCGAATAAGGGCCAATAGCAGCTGGAGCGTACTCTGAAGTAATCAATTCTTTCATTTTAATCCTCACATAATTTTTAGTTTTAATAAGAAAACTCTTAAGTAAGTTTTCATTTCAAAGCTATTCTTTCAACTATATGCGAATACAACAACTACTTCAGATCACATAAATCGATCTTTTTTCAGATTTTATTGAGTATTTTTGCCGAGATCTCAAATTTATCTGAATTTTCCACAAAAAAATTGTTGTTGTTCTTTTTCTCAAATAGATTTGAGAAAAATTCATACTAACAAAGAGACAACGACAATGAGCGTTACTGTACCTACACAAACTCTTCCAATAACCAAAGAGCCGCCTCACGTTAAGGCGGGAATGACCGTAGAAGAATGGAAAGCCGCAACCAAGTTTGACAGCACAGACTGGGGTTGGGTGATCATGAGTATCGGCATGGCAATCGGTGCTGGTATTGTTTTTCTTCCTGTAAAAGTTGGTGTACTGGGCATTTGGGTATTCCTTGCTTCGGCAGTTATTGGTTACCCTGCCATGTACTTATTCCAACGATTATTCATTAACACCTTATCGACGTCACCAAAATGCCAAGACTACGCTGGTGTCATTTCAGGGTACCTAGGAAATAAATGGGGGGCTCTGTTGGGGATACTCTACTTCATCATGCTGGTGATTTGGGTGTTCGTTTACTCCACAGCAATCAACAATGACTCAGCCTCTTTCCTACATAGCTTTGGCATCACTAAGGGGCTATTGTCGGAAAACCCGCTGTATGGTCTTGCTTTAGTTTGTGCTTTAGTGGCCATCGCGTCACGTGGTGAAAAGATCTTATTTAAAGTGAGCACTGGTCTGGTTTTGATCAAGTTATGTACCGTTGCCTTACTTGGCGTGATGATGATTGAAAAGTGGGACTTTGCTAACGTCGGCTCTGTACCTGCGGCAGGTGCAGGTTTGAAAGACGCCATTGAACTATTGCCCTTCACTCTTACTTCAATCTTGTTTATTCAAAGCTTGAGCCCAATGGTTATCTCTTACCGCTCTAAAGAAACATCAATTGAGGTTGCGCGTTTTAAAGCGATGCGTGCGATGAAGATTGCTTTCGGTATTCTGTTTGTCACCGTGTTCTTCTATGCAATCTCGTTCACCCTTGCGATGTCTCACGATCAAGCAGTAAAAGCAGCTGAAGAGAACATCTCTGCATTAGCGATGGTCGCACAGGGTATGGACGGGACAACATTGAAATTGCTTAGCTTAATGTTGAACATTTTCTCTGTTATGACGGCGTTCTTTGGGGTGTACCTAGGGTTCCGCGATTCTTGCCAAGGTCTTGCAATGCTGGCTCTTAAGAAAGTCATGCCTGAAGAGCAGATTAACCGTAATTTGGTAACCAAAGGCATCATTCTATTTGCTATTTTGATGGCTTGGGGCGCTATCGTGTTGAACTTGCCAGTATTGAGTTTTACTTCAATATGTAGCCCGATCTTTGGTTTGATTGGTTGTTTGATCCCTGCGTACTTGGTGTATCAAGTTCCTTCACTGCATAAATACAAAGGTGCTTCACTCTACCTAATCATTGCGACAGGTATTCTACTGTGTATCTCACCTTTCATCGCATTTAGTTAACCCTTCCTCTCACCTCGGTTATTCGTCTTCATGATGATGACCGAGGTTCTCTACGTTTCCACTTCATAGAGTATTTCGTTTCATATCTGAGACAAAAACCCGCCGATCTGGTTATTCGCTTAATTTCCGTGCTTCGAATCACACTTTTCTGACAATTCTCTACTATGTTCAGCGGGTAATCTAAATCCGAAATAGGAAACAACATGAATAAATACATGGCAGAGGTTTTTGGTACTTTTTGGTTAGTGCTTGGTGGTTGCGGCAGTGCGGTATTAGCTGCGGGCTTTCCAGATATTGGCATCGGTCTACTAGGTGTTTCTCTTGCGTTCGGCTTAACCGTACTCACCATGGCATTTGCGATTGGTCATATCTCAGGTTGTCATTTAAACCCAGCTGTAACAGTCGGTTTATGGGCTGGCGGTCGTTTTGATACCAAAGACGTTATCCCTTATATCATCGCACAAGTGATTGGTGGCGTGATTGCAGGCGGTGTGCTCTACATTATTGCAACAGGTCAAGCTGGCTTTGATGTAGTTGGTTCTGGCTTCGCATCAAATGGCTACGGTGAACATTCTCCAGGTCAGTACTCAATGGTAGCAGCACTTGTAACAGAAGTTGTGATGACAATGATGTTCCTTATCGTGATCATGGGCGCGACCGACAAACGTGCTCCTCAGGGATTTGCACCTATCGCGATTGGTCTATGTTTAACCCTGATTCACTTGATCAGTATCCCTGTAACGAATACATCCGTTAACCCTGCGCGTAGTACTGGTGTTGCCGTATTTGTTGGCGATTGGGCAGTTTCTCAGCTTTGGCTATTCTGGGTAGCACCAATTGTTGGTGGTATCTTAGGTGCGCTTATCTATAAGAATCTTCTAGGTGTAGAATCAAACGACTAATTGATTATCAAACCGCAAGATCAAAAAAGCCGCTGAATTCAGCGGCTTTTTTATTAAATCTTGTGTCGACCTAAGAGTGAGTGTGACAAGGTTGTCCCATCTACGAGCTCAAGCTCCCCACCTACAGGTACACCATGTGCAATGCGGCTGGCGTCGACTTGGTGTTCTTTACATAATTCTGCAATGTAGTGTGCTGTTGCTTCCCCTTCTACCGTAGGGTTGGTAGCAAGGATCACTTCAGAAATATCACCTCGGCGCAGACGGTAGTCAAGAACATCAAGACCAATATCACTTGGACCAATTCCGTCCAGTGGTGATAAGTGCCCCATAAGTACAAAGTATCGACCTGAGTATTGACCGGTCGCTTCTACTGCAGCGATGTCTGCCGGGCTTTCTACTACACAAATTTGACCGTTTTCTTGGCGTTTTGGGTTAGTACAAATATGACAAATTTCTTCTTCAGTGAAGGTACGACACTCGGTGCAATGACCGATTTCTGTCATTGCTTGGCTCAGCGCGTCTGCTAGTTGCAGACCGCCTTTTCTATCACGCTGTAACAAATGAAAGGCCATACGTTGCGCCGACTTGGGACCTACCCCAGGTAGACAACGTAAGGCCTCCATCAATTGTTCCAGCATATGACTGGTACGCATTGAAAATCCGCTTAGTTAGAATTCAGCAGATTAGAATGGCATTTTCATACCTGGTGGTAGCTGCATACCGCCAGTTACAGAAGCCATTTTCTCTTTTTGAGTCTCTTCAACGCGACGTGCTGCATCGTTGAATGCTGCAGCGATTAGATCTTCTAGCATCTCTTTGTCGTCTTCCATCAGACTTTCATCGATTTCTACACGACGCACACTGTGACTGCCAGTGATTGTAACTTTAACTAGACCAGCACCAGACTCGCCAGTTACTTCCATATTCGCGATTTCTTCTTGAAGCTTTTGCATGCGATCTTGCATTTGCTGGGCTTGCTTCATTAGGTTGCCCATACCGCCTTTACCAAACATGTTTATCTCTCTGGTTTAATTAGGTGTTGCATCTGTTAATGGGGTTATCACTTTACGTTTTCAACCCCATTCCGTTCAATTTTTAGATAGGGCGTACACTATCTTTATCAAGCTCTGCTGTAAATCGACGTTCGATGAACTGTACGTGTGGATCGTTTTCTAAACTGATCAGAGCCTGTTGTAATTTCTCTTGGTAGAGCCTATCTCTTAACTCTAGCGGGGTTTCACCATTTTCACCGACATCAATGCTTAAATGGCACTCTTCCCCTAGCACTGTATTGAGAGCATTTAATAACTCGCTCTGCGCTCTATCGGTGTTGAGGTGAGCTTGATTGCCTCTTAATTGTAGTGAAACCGTTGAACCTTCTTTATCAAAGTGCGAGTTCAAAGCCAATTGTTCCACCAATTTAGGTGTGTCCATTTGGCTAATTAGATTCGCCCATTCACTTCTTTCTAGAGATTCATCCACCAGCTTTTGCGCCATTTCTGGCGTTTTTTCATGTTCTAACGCTTGTTTGAGCTGCGTCGGTGTCAGTTCCGTATTGGCTTTCTTTTCGACCGGTTTTGTTGGTCGCCAACGGTATGCCTCATCCTCCGGCTCTTGATTTTCAGCTTGAGGAGTAGATTTAGGCGACACCTGCGCAGAATTGCCATGCAATTGCGCTAAACGGTCAATAACCGATTCTTTTTGTGCAGGTGCCGCTTTAGGCTTTTTTGGACCACCAGTCGGAGTTGTTGCTTGTTGTTGTCCTTGACGCTGTGAGCGCAATTGATGGCGTAAACCACTCAAATTACCGCGAGAAGGCGCACTTTGTTGTGGCTGAGCCTGTTGAGGAGCGTGCTGCGTTGGCGCAGGATTCTCACTCATTGGTGGAGCCATGTCATATTGCGGTGGTGCCATATCGTATCCACCCTGATACTCAGGTTGATACTGTGGCGCTGATTGCGCTGGGCGGCTTTGCATCTGCTGCATTGGCGCTTGTGCTGCAGGTGTTTGTTGCTTCGATGGCTGCAGTTGAGGTGATTGCTGTTGTGGAGCAATTTGTGGTTGGCTCACTGTCGCAGTCGGCGCGACTTGAGGCTGCGATGAGGTAGAAATTACGTTTGCGTTGTTATTTGCTGACGGACGGAATGCCATCATACGCAATACAATCATTTCCATGCCGACGCGACCATTTGGTGACATCGTCAGGTCTTCACGACCTTTCAAGGCGATCTGGTAGTAAAGCTGAACATCTTGCGGTGTCAGAGCTTTACTTAATAATTCAATTTTTTCAGCATCAGGCTGCGATTGGTCCAAAGTCGAAGGCAGAGCTTGGTGCATCGCAACACGATGAAGCTGAGAAGCTAATTGCTGTAGTAACCCATCCCACTCTACACCATTTGATGCGAGTAGTTGGATTTTATCCATCGCTTGTTGAGGTTGCTTACTACTGATTGATTCCAGCAAATGGATAGCTTGGTCTGTATCAATCGTACCCAGCATATGGCTAACGATGTCAGTTTGAATCGTACCGTTACCAAGGGCGATAGCTTGGTCAGTTAAGCTCAGTGCATCGCGCATACTGCCATCTGCAGCGTGCGAGATCATGCCAAGTGCTCTTGCTTCTGCAGAGACTTGTTCTTTTTCCAGAATATGGTCAAGTTGCTGATGGATATCATCAACACTGATTGGCTTAAGATGGAACTGCAAACAACGTGACAAAATCGTCACTGGCAGTTTCTGTGGATCTGTCGTTGCCAACAAGAACTTCACATACTCTGGCGGCTCTTCCAATGTCTTTAACAGCGCGTTGAAAGAGTGACGCGAAAGCATGTGTACCTCATCGATGAGGTACACTTTAAAACGTCCGCGCGCGGGTTTGTATTGAACGTTGTCTAACAGTTCACGAGTATCTTCAACTTTAGTACGAGAAGCTGCGTCGATTTCAAGTAAATCTACAAAGCGACCCTCATCAATCTCACGACAAGTATCACATTTCCCACAAGGGTTAGCAGTGATCCCTGTTTCGCAGTTCAAGCCCTTAGCAAACAGGCGGCCAATTGACGTTTTACCAACGCCTCGCGTGCCACTGAATAGGTACGCATGGTGTAAGCGATTTTGCGCTAACGCGTTTTCCAGAGCAGTTAAGACATGACTTTGTCCAACCACTTGATCAAACTTGTTAGGACGCCATTTTCGCGCTAAAGCTAAATAACTCATTGAATGTATTAGTGTCCTTCAAACTCGCAAATGCTGTATACGTTAAGACCTAGACCTTCTAGGCGCTTATCACCACCAATTTCTGGTAGGTTAATAACGAACGCAGCGTGCTCTAATTCACCGCCAAGCTGACGGATCAGTTTTGTTGTTGCTTCGATTGTACCGCCAGTCGCTAGCAGATCGTCAACAACCAATACTTTATCGCCTTCTACGATTGCATCAGTATGAATCTCTAGCGTATCCACACCGTACTCAAGCTCATAAGATTGAGCCACAGTAGGACGAGGTAGTTTGCCTGGCTTACGCACAGGGACAAAACCCACACCCAGTTCAAGTGCTAGAGGCGCACCAAATAGGAAACCACGAGCTTCTGTGCCGACCACTTTCGTGAAGCCCATGTCTTTGTAACGTTCAACTAATAGGTTAATCGTTGCTTGGTAAGCTTTTGCGTCTTCCAGTAGGCTAGTTACGTCGCGGAAAAGAATGCCTGGTTTTGGGTAATCTTGGATGCTTTTGATGCTAGATTTGATCAGCGAAATTGTTTCTGTAGTCATAATACCGATTTACTTAGATTGGCTCATCACCCTCTGTTCTTATCGCAGTATATATGAGGGCAATAAACAATAGGTTTTCAGCGCGACGTACTCATTATTTTAAAAGTTACAAGCGCTGAAAATACAAACGCCCACTCGAAGAGCGGGCACACTATTCTCTACAATCTTAGTGATTTTCTTCTCGGTCAGCAACCAGCTCAGTCACAGGTAGACGCATAAACCAGCTCAGTAAAACGATTAGCATCACTAAAAGCGCAATTTTTACCCAGACAATGGGAGCAACCAGAATAGATACGGTAAAACTGAGCACGATAAATACAGCACCACGCTGCTTCACTTTTCGTGTAACCGCTCGGTGTTTGTGCCAGTTTTCTAGAATAGGTCCGAACGTTTTATGCTCATGCAGCCAACGATGAAAAGCAGGACTACCACGCATAAAACAGGCGCTGGCTAATAGAATAAAAGGTGTGGTTGGAAGTAATGGAAGGACGATACCAGCAATGCCAAGTATCATGCAGAGTCCACCAGCAATATTGAAAAAGTAACGCTTAATACGAATGGTGGACTCCAAAAAACAATCGTTTAATTAAAAACCTGCGTAACCGTTCAGTACGCGAATCCAGGTTAGCGTTGCAGGTAAAGTTGGGATCAAAAGAACTGCAATGAAACCTAAAAAGTAAAAAATATTATAAGGCTCTTTAAAATCTTTGTCTGCCATGATGCTTCTTCTCACTTGTTGACTTAGCTTTCTCCCAATTACATATCGTTAAATTATCGTTACGTAAATGGGTCATTATTGTTTTAAGCGCTGACTATACCTTAAACAGCAAACGCTAAACACCAACAAAAAGTAAGGCTATTGTGAGAATGATTATTAATAAGATATAGGATTTTAAACAATAAAAAAAGCAGCACATGAGTGCTGCTCGTGAATTTCTAAATTCATTACATTAAACGATTCAATCGTACAATGTTTAGGCTAAAGCTTGAGGTCCCTAAGCAGCCAATTGAAAGCTGTCCACCTGTGGTAATTGGAAGTTCGCGGGTAATAAAATTCTTCATACTACCATCACCAAGACGATTGCCGGCCGCGATGTGTTGATTAACATGTCCATCAGACCACTGGCTGTCCAGACCTGCCGGCAATATAGAGACTGACGATGATGCTAAATCAGCCACGCCGAACACTGCATTTACTGCACCTGCACACTCTGAACATTGTATGCCCTTTTCAATGATCTCAACCATGTCTTTAAGATCGGCACTAAAGCTTTTTAAGTTGCGTAGATAATCATCAAACAGAGCTCTCACCAGTAATGTGGTTGCTACGCCGTCTTGCTGCAGTGAAGCCGAATCCACAAGGTAGAAAGCAAATTGCCCGTTCATTAACCATCGGTAGTCAAACACCAAGGGCATCACGTCTGTCGATTGCAGTAATCGGTACGAGCACTTCCAATCTCCCTGAGAGGTGTCTTTCTCAGGCAATAGAGCGTGCAACAAATCACGCGCTGCATTCGGGTTTTGCTGTAGATACTCAAGATGCCAATGAAGCTCTTGGTCATCTGGCATCTCTCCACCATCATCAACTCGGAACCACTGGCTCGAAAAATCTCGTTGTTCAGCAAAGTGGCAGTCCGAATCTTCCAGCGTATTGTCAATCGCTTGAGAGAGATGGTGATAATTTCCAATAGGTTTTGGTAGGAAGTCTTTGATACCAAATCGAAGCGCTTTTGCCACGTCAGACATTTCGTCTGTACCTGACACCACGATCAATGGCATCGATGGATATTCTAGGCTTACTTCCTCCACAAACTCGATTCCGTCTAAAACGGGCATGGATAAGTCGCATAAGACAAGGTCAGGCTCGCACTCACGCAATTGCTGCAGTGCTTCTAAACCGTTTTCAGCTTCTACTACCTTGTAACCCTGACTTTCTAAATAGGCACTAGTTACTCTACGAAATATGGGGTCATCGTCCACCAACATGATGAGCTTGTGATTGACCACTTCCTGCGCCGAGACCATTGCCGTTTGACCGTGAGTCTTAAACATACCTTTGCACCTCACAAAGCTCAGTCAAAAAACAAATTTATACGTTATTATTTTTGTTGTATTCACATCTTACAAAACGTTGTGCAGCAAGACGTCAGGCCCTTTCACCTTGTTATAAACCGTAGCCTTAAATTGACGTTTATACAAATATTCCATGGTTTATCAGTATTTACTAAGAGCGTCCTGCTGTGTTCAAATGGTGCAACATGTTGACTTAAAGCAAACTTTGATCACAAAGTTAATTATAAATTAGCCATAAACGGTAATTTAATGTGTCTGGAAATATGAAATTAGATGATCTAAACCTGTTTCGATTGGTTGTCGAAAATGGGAGCTATACCGCAACTTCGCGAAAAACCATGATTCCGGTGGCAACCATCACCCGACGCATTCAAGCGCTAGAAGACTCTGTCAATCTTCGATTGCTGAACCGTCATGCGCGTAAGCTTTCTCTCACTGAAGCTGGAGAACGCTTTTACCATGAATGCTCACCTCTGCTGCAACGCCTAACCTCGACAGCTGAGGAAATTACGGATGACTGCCGCGGTGCATCGGGCAAAATCAAAATTTCTGCGCCGTACAATCTGACGAAGCGCATGATGATGCCAATGTTCAATTCGTTCATGAAGCAGTACCCAGATATCAACATTGAGTTGACGACGGAAAGCAATGCGGATCAACTTGATCCGACCGAATGGGACGTGATCTTCCGTGTTGGTCCGCAACGTGATTCAAGTCTGATTGCACGCAAAATTGGTGAAGTAAAAGATATTTTGGTTGCAAGCCCTGACTACTTAACGGCGAACCCAGCTCCAAATCACGCTGAGGAGCTTTCTAACCACTCTTTGCTAAAAGGCTCACCGCTTATCAAGTGGACACTGATTAACAGCAAAGGAGAGTCTGTGGTGAACGTAGAGCGCGGTCGTTTTCAAGCAAACGCACTTAACGTGGTTCGTAGCTCTTGTTCAGAAGGTTTAGGTATTACTTTGATGCCTGACGTGATGATCAAAGAGTACATCGAAAGCGGCGATCTTGTGCGCGTACTACCAGATTGGAGCGCAAACCCGCGTGACATCTACATGCTCTACAACCACAAAGACCACTTACCTGAAAAGGTACGCTTATTCATCGACTTCGTGATTGCTTACAACATTCACTAAGCTAAAAACAGAAGCCGATAGAAAACAAAAACCAGAGCCGAAGCTCTGGTTTTTTTATCTCTTGAGAAGTGCGATTTAAGCGCCTTCGTTGTGCAACTCTAAGTTTGCTAGGTCTTGCTGGATTTCGCGCTGTGTTTTCGCATCATCGTTGCGCAGACCATCAAGGAAATCCAGATATTGCTGGTCAATATCACCCGTCACGTACTCACCGTTAAATACGGATGTATCAAACGTAGTGATGTCTTGGTTACCAAGACCAACTGCCTCGACTAAATCATCGAGACGTTGATAAATCAGAGCATCCGCACCGATTTGCTTGCAGATGGTCTCGTTATCGCGTCCATGAGCAATCAGTTCTGTTGCGCTTGGCATGTCGATACCGTAAACATTCGGGAAACGAACTTCTGGCGCGGCAGAAACCATAAACACTTTGTTCGCACCGGAATCACGAGCCATCTCAATGATCTGCTCTGAAGTCGTACCACGTACGATAGAGTCATCGACTAGCAGGACATTTTTGCCCTTGAACTCAGAGCGGATCGCATTGAGCTTGCGACGTACCGACTTCTTACGTTGCTGTTGTCCCGGCATGATAAAGGTACGACCTACGTAACGGTTTTTCACAAAACCTTGGCGGTATGGCTTATCAATCGCTTGAGCAATTTGCAGTGCGATATCGCAAGATGTTTCTGGAATAGGAATAACCACGTCGATGTCTAAATCTGCGTAGTCTTCGCTGATACGCTCACCGAGCTTCTTACCCATTTCAACACGAGCACTGTACACTGAAATCTTATCGATGAATGAATCTGGACGAGCAAAGTAAACGAACTCAAAAATACATGGGTTCAGCTTAGGGTTGTCAGCACACTGCTTAGTGTATAGCTCACCGTCAAATGTCGCGTAAATTGCCTCACCAGGCGCCACGTCGCGAACAAAATCGAAGCCAACAGCATCCAATGCGACAGATTCTGACGCCACCATATACTCTGTTCTGCCGTTTACTTCTCGCTTGCCAAGACAAAGAGGACGAATGCCGTGAGGGTCACGAAATGCAATCATACCGTGACCAATGATCATCGCTGTTACTGCGTATGCACCACGAATAGTGCGATGCACATTAGTCACCGCGCGGAACACGTCTTCAGAAGTCACGTTACCTTTAACGGTGTCGATTTCATGAGCCAGTACATTAAGTAACACTTCTGAGTCTGAAGTGGTGTTGATATGGCGGCGGTCTTTTTCAAACAGTTTCTGACGAACTTCATGAGCGTTTGTCAGGTTACCGTTGTGGGCAAGTGTAATACCGAAAGGAGAGTTTACGTAGAAAGGTTGAGCTTCTGAGGCGCTTGAGCTACCTGCAGTAGGGTAACGAACATGGCCAATACCCACCTCACCTTGCAAGCGTTGCATGTGTCTTGCTTCGAACACATCCTTCACTAAACCGTTCGCCTTGCGCAGACGAAAACGATTGCTTTCTATGGTACAAATACCTGCGGCATCTTGGCCACGATGCTGTAACACCGTTAACGCGTCATAAATAGACTGGTTTACAGGCGTTGCGCCCACGATTCCAACAATACCACACATGTCCTAATCCTCGATTTGCGACAGTAGCTGGCACTACTAGATAGTGCCAGACAGAAAACTTGATGTTGCTTTTAAATGCTCGAAGAATGGGGCGATGATACGGCTGAACTCAGGGACCAACTGTGACTCTTTCCACCAATCCGAGCTTGGGAATGCAGTAAACGCATCCATAAAAAACAGCACCGCAGAAACAATCAGTACTCCGCGTAAACCACCAAACACCACACCGAGAATTCGATCGGTTCCTGATAGCCCTGTTTTTTGTACCAGTTGACCAATGACGTAATTCACCACTGCACCAACCACTAGGGTTGCGACGAATAACGCCGCAATTGCGGCTCCGTTTCGAAACATTTCATCTTCGATGTTGGTGAAGTACACCGCCAATTTGGCGTAGTAGTTACTGGAGATAAAAAATGCTCCGAACCAAATCACCAAAGACAAAGCTTCTTTAGCAAAACCGCGAACTAAACTGATCAGAGCTGAAAATCCGATCACACCTAAAATGACAAAATCTAACCAATTCATGTTTTCTTCATCTTAAGTTGGCGCGCATTTTAACAGAAAAAATGCTGACGCAAACGTTTTCTTATGGATTTAATGGCTTAAATTTAAGCAATTGACCTTTTGAGCCTGTAATTTTTTGTAATTCCTTGACCTGTCGTTCAAGTTTACTTTTTGATACATCAGGACCAACAATTACTCGAGTAAAGGTATTCTCTTTTTTTACATGAGCTTGATACCCGCGCTTCTGTAAATCCTCTACCAATGCAACTGCATTCTCATGATTTTTCAGTGCCATCAATTGAATGATCCAAGCCGAATCCTCATATTGATTTTTTTCTTCAACCGAACGAACAGCGACCTCTACCTTTTCAGGCTGCTTGTTCGCATGTTCAGGTTGAGTAGCAGGCTCTGTTTTTGGTACAGAAACGTCAACTGGAGACACTTCAGATTCATCCACCGTCGCAGTTACCGGAGATTCTGGTAACGAAACGTTGTCTTCTTCAGGTTCCAAGATTTCAAAGTTTTCCACATCGCTATCAAGTTCTGGTTTGATAGGAATGCTGGCAAACTCTTCTTTGTAGTGCAGTTTCTTACCATCTAGGACGTCAGGGAGCACAATGACCCCCACCGCTACTAGAATGATGGTGCCGACTAAACGACTTTGGAATTTACTTGCCATCAAATTACCTTTGATTACTCATTATTTGATTGCCAATGCTCCAACACCTCGCCCACAGTATGGAAGGAACCAACCACCAAAATGACATCGTCGTGAGCTGCGTGAGTCTTCGCGCTCTCAAACGCCTCTACTGGAGCTTGGAACTCAACTTGACCTTGAGGTAAGTATTGGCACAGTTCATCTGCTGTCGCTGCTCGTGGACCTGTCAGCGATGCTGGATACCATTGCGTTGCAATTGGAGTTAATGCTTCGATTGTTGCTTTGATGTCTTTATCGTGCAGCATAGCAACCACAACGTGGATGTTCTTATCCGCGTATTGACGTTTCACCTTCTCAACCAAGTATTCAGCTGAATGAGGGTTGTGTGCAACATCAAGGACGATTTCCGGACCTGTTTGCAAAACCTGCATTCGGCCAGCCAAGCGAGCATTATTCAAGCCATTAACGATATTAATGTCAGTGATTTGCAATTCTGACGCGCCGAGAGCCATTAACGCTGTTGCTGCATTCGGTAACGGTAGAGATGGCAATGGCAGATCTTCTAAATCAAATGCGCCACTGCTCCACTTCCAACCTTTCTCAGTTATCTGGTAATCAAATTGAATACCGACTTGGAAAAACTCAGCTTGAATATCATCAGCATGGGCAGCAACCGTCGCCGGCGGTGTTGGCTGACCACAAATTGCAGGTTTGCCCGCACGGTAAATACCGGCTTTCTCGAAGCCAATCACATTGATGTCATCGCCCAGCCAATCAACATGGTCGATAGCCAAGCTAGTGATAACAGACACGTCATGGTCAACCACATTAGTCGCGTCTAAGCGTCCACCTAGACCAACTTCTAACAGGACCACATCCACTTTCTCAACTTGGAAAATACGAAGTGCCGCTAACGTACCAAATTCAAACAAACTTAGGCTTATCTCGCCGCGCTGTTTTTCGATGTAATCGAACGCCTCACAGTGTTTGCTATCTTCTGCATCGACGCCATTGATACGTACTCGCTCATTGTAGCGAATCAGGTGTGGTGAACTGTAAACACCGACAGAGTAACCGGCATCTAATAGAATGGCTTCCATCAACGCACATGTTGAGCCCTTGCCATTGGTGCCGGCAACAGTAATCACAGTAGGAGCTGGTTTAGTAAGGTTAGCCTTTTGCGCTACCGCTTGAACGCGGTCTAAGCCAAGGTCAATCGCTGAAGAGTGGAGATTTGTTAAATAATCAAGCCACATCGTTAGAGGAGATGTGGCTTGAGGAATAGAGTTTTGGGTCATCTAACTTTAACCATTAATTTCTTTGGTTTTTATGTTAGTTGATACTTTACCCTTTTTCGTCCGCTTCTGGTACAGAATATGGCTCTTCATTTGGAGATTCGTTAACCGAAACCACCATAGGAGACTTGTGGTTAGTTAGCTTAGCTACTAGACCACCCACACGCTGACGCATTTCACGACGGTCAACGATCATATCGATCGCACCGTGCTCAAGAAGGAACTCGCTACGTTGGAAGCCTTCAGGAAGATCTTCACGTACTGTCTGTTCAATTACACGGCGACCAGCAAAGCCGATAAGCGCTTTAGGTTCACCAATGTTGATGTCACCTAGCATTGCCAAACTTGCTGATACACCGCCCATTGTTGGGTCAGTCAGTACAGAGATGAATGGCAAGCCTTTCTCAGAAAGACGCTCAAGTGCCGCACTGGTTTTCGCCATTTGCATTAGAGACATCAACGCCTCCTGCATACGCGCACCACCACTTGCTGAGAAACAAACAAGTGCACAGTTGTTTTCAATTGCTGCTTCTACTGCTTTTACAAAGCGCGCACCAACAACAGAACCCATTGAACCGCCCATGAAAGAGAACTCAAAAGCACACGCCACTAGTGGCATGCCCAACAATTCACCTTGCATTACGATCAGTGCATCTTTCTCACCACTGCTCTTTTGTGCAGCAGAGATACGCTCTTTGTAGCGTTTAGAATCTTTAAACTTCAGTTTATCTTGCGGCTCAAGCTCAGTACCAAGTTCCACACGGTTACCTTCATCTAGGAATGTTTCTAGACGACGGCGCGCTTTCATACGCATGTGATGGTTACACTTAGGACAAACTTCTAGGTTACGCTCAAGCTCAGCGTGGTATAAAACCTGCTCACAAGAAGTACATTTGGTCCACACGCCTTCAGGAATAGAAGCTTTACGTGAACTTACTAGGTTGCTTTTCTCTAAAATCTTTTCAAGCCAACTCATGGAAGACCTTTTCTCTCAACTCTTCCGCTTCATTGCGAAAGATATAAATTCGGGAATATTGCGGATGGATTAAAACATATCTTGCCGCGACTGTAGATAAAAAACTGGTTGTACCTATTTTTGATATCATTAATAACGCACAGTTTCAGCACGTATCCAGCCTAAAGTACCGATATTTTGAAACAAAATCGCAAATTTAGTTCAAATTATCTGGCAAAAACAACGGACCGATCGGCACTCGTGGCAATCCAAACTCTTCTGGGTAGTCCACATCCACCAAATATAAGCCTTCAGCTTTGGCGGTCGCGCCTGCTAATTTGCGGTCTTTCGCTTCTAGTAGCCATTTTATCCATTCTGGTTTTTCTTCACCACGACCCACTTTGATCAAGCTACCGGTGATGTTGCGCACCATATGATGAACAAATGCATTGGCTTTGATATCAATCACGATGTAGTCACCATGACGAGTTACGTTAAGGTGCATCAAGTTACGGAATGGGCTCAATGATTGGCAATGCGCAGCACGGAATGAGCTAAAGTCGTTCTCACCCAATAGATACTGCCCTGCTTCATGCATTTTCTTCTCGTCGAGTTCACCATGGTAGTGGCTCACCCCAGAATTCAAAATACCTGGACGCAGTGCATGATTGAAGATGATGTAGCGATAACGACGCGCAGTTGCAGAGAATCGAGCATGAAAGTCATCGTTCACTTCCACTGCCCAGCGGACAGCGATATCACTTGGCATGTTTGCATTTGCACCCATAGTCCAAGCCACCATTTTACGACTCACGTTGGTGTCAAAGTGAACAACCTGACCAGTGCCATGCACACCAGCGTCTGTACGACCTGCACACTGAACTTCAACAGGGTGATTCGCTACCACAGACAATGCTTTTTCTAGCTCTTCTTGGACGCTTTTCACTTCTCTTTGACGTTGCCAGCCAAAGTAGTTTGTACCGTTGTATTCGATACCTAATGCGATTCTCATTTTAACCTTCGAACTCTAAAATGGGGCGGGAAGTATATACGTAAGTCCTTCCAGATACAAAAAGGGCAGCATTTGCTGCCCTTTTAGTTACCTACCGTTAATCGTATCGATGAGGTTTTTAGCCTCTCGGCGAATATCATCTTCTCCGTAGACAATCGCTTCTTCTAGCAACTTAATCGCGCCTTGAGGATCGTTCATCTCAAGGTAGATTTTTGCGAGATCCAGCTTACCTGCAGCTTCTGCATTGGTATCTACATCGACATCACCAATATCACCAATCACGTCAGGAAATTCGTTCAGACCCACATCGAGTTTGAGATCTTGCTCTTCAAACTCGCCACCGTCTTTATCCACTTGGGCCATCAACTCATCAATCGTCATGAATTGATTCTTCTTAGGATCAAAGTCCGTTAAGTCTTCTTGCTCACCCCAGTTTTCTTGCGCGATTTCTGGCTGTGCTAACGCGTCAGACGAACTCCATACTTCACGCTGATCTTCTGGTACCTCTGCTGCTGATGAAGTGCTTTCTGGCGACAGTTTAAAGCCGTCCCAGTCATCACCAACATCCAGCATAGTCTCGAAGTCCATACCAGCGCTTGCAATCGTGTCACTATCTAGCTTGCCATCAAAGACCTCAGATTCAGCATTTTCCGATAACAGGTTCGCCATCGCTGATTCTTCGAAGTCATTTAACTCTGACTCAAAGGCATTTTTCGCTTCTGGCTCCACATCGGCACTGAAAGCTTCTGGTTGCGCAAAGACTTCGAACAAAGCATCGTGGTCATTATCAGCTTGCAACACTGGCTGAGGCGTTTCTAAGCACTCATTCGATGCTTCTGGACTAATAGTGTCAGATTCAGCAGTTGATGGTTCTTCTGCCATTGATGCTAA
>NZ_BCUF01000047.1 GCF_001591145.1 Vibrio harveyi NBRC 15634 = ATCC 14126 = KCTC 12724
TTCTATTAACGACTCGGATTTCAGAAGCTTTAGGAAAAAATAAAAAAAAGTGAATTAGCGAGATTTGGCTAGAAAAATTGGAGAAAAGTAGAAAAAAGCGCTCAAGTTTCTTAGATTTACGCCGAGCGGAATGTTTTGTACATAAAACAACCAAAAGCGAATAAAAGCAGTCAGTTAGAGCGGTATCAGTAAGGAGGTTTGCTGGAAGATAGAAAAGAAAAAGCCCCTTTTCCTTTGAGAGAACCGGGGCTAGGTTGGTAGCCAGAGCCTATGTGGAGATCAAGAGAAATGAACACATATCCGACACACCGGGTGCAACCTTACATTGAAAATGATTGGCAGGTGAGAGATGAGAGAGCCGCACATTCTATTATAAAGTTGCTTGCCAAAAGCCTGCATTCCCATCCACGTCTGAATGTATTGAGTACAGGCTAGGTAAACTACTGCAATAGTGACATCGCAGAGTTTGGCAATTGTTTCGCTTGAGCAAGAATCGAAGTACCTGCTTGTTGCAAAATTTGCGCTTTGGTCATTTGCGTTGTTTCTTTCGCAAAGTCCGTATCTTTAATTCGGCTGTTAGACGCATCGACGTTTTCTTGGATGTTTGCCAAGTTGTTGATGCTGTGGCTTAGACGGTTTTGCTTCGCACCTAGGTCCGCACGTTGTGAATCAACATACTTAAGTGCTGAATCCAATACTGAAATCGCGTTTTGAGAACCTTGTACGGTTGTCATATCGATGTCTTGTACTGATGTACGTACTGGCTCGTCACTTAAACCCAAATCAGAAGCTAGACCACCAGAGATTGAAATCTCACCTTGAACGTTCGGGTGCGCTACAAATACTTGCAGCTTGCCGTCTTCACTCACCGATGCGTTAATCATATCAGATTGGCCGTTGATGTACGTTGCCAACTCTTCAATATCATCGCCTGCTTTCGCATTGATGCTGATTTCTAGATCATCTGGGTTGCCATCTTCATCTTCACCCATACCTGGTAGTGTGATTTTTAGATCTGCTTTAGCAGGATCAACACCCCAGTCTTTGTCTTTGCCATTCTCAGAGAAGAAAGTCACACCGCCCATACGTTGGTCATCCGCACGGATGCTTGTTAGGGCCATGATCATTGCTTCACCAGAGCTTGAACCAATTTGGAATGCTGCTTCACCAAACGAACCGTTCAATAGACGACGACCACCAAATGATGTCGTTTCTGCGATACGGTTTAGTTCATCCGTCAACGCTGATGACTCTTCGTTGATCGCCTGACGCTCAGCCTGAGAGTTAGTACCGTTTGAAGATTGGATCGCTAAGTCACGCATACGTTGCATTACTGACGTCGCTTCGTTCATCGCACCTTCCGCCGTTTGGGCAATCGAGATACCGTCGTTTGCGTTACGCATTGCCACATCTAGACCACGAGACTGAGCCGTTAGACGGTTAGAGATCTGTAGACCTGCTGCGTCGTCTTTTGCACTGTTAATCTTGTGACCAGATGAAAGACGTTCCATCGAAGTATTAAGTTCGTTGGTCGCCTTGTTTAAATAACGCTGCGCGGTCATCGCGGAGACGTTAGTACTAACTGTTACAGCCATTTTGCTCTCCTTTTGAGTTCGCAAGCTTTTGCGAAGCGGCCAGCTTTACTCTCATTTGGATAAGCACTGACCGTAAAAATTACTTGCTAAATCTGCCTATATGGCAGGGTTTAGAATCTCGTAAGTCTGTTCTGACAACATCAATACAATTTGTGTGCCAACTTGAGTTTAATAACTCACTCTTTTAAAAACGAGCAAATAAACAACAAGTTAGTTCAGCAATGAAAGGGCGTATTCGCCTTTTCCTTCTGCTGAGTTACGTTATCAGCCAGTTGTTGATCTATTGCCGCTTGATTTGCCGCGAACCTCATTGCCGCTTTCGGTAAAATCGTGCCGCTTGGCTCGCATTACTCGGCATTTTCCGTTGATTTCTCGCGCTTAAGGCTTTGCACATAAGGCATTAAAATTACGGATTAAAGGCGTTACTCTTCCATTCAGATGCTATGGGCATCTCGCTAGGTTTCAGCAGCGCTAGATCGAATTAAGTGTCGCTAAATATAGTTAAATAGCGTTAGGTCTTTGGTTTTACCAAAAGCCTGTTGCGAGGCTTGCAGTGCACGTGAGTTCTCGCTGAACTCGATGACCGCCTTGGAATAATCCAAATCCTCAAAATTGCTCTTCGCTTTCGCCAGAGACAAATTAAAATCTTCGTGGTTTTGCTCTTGAATATCGAGCGTGCTCAACTTAGCACCCAAATCGGTTCTTACTTTGTTCATGTGAACAAATGCCGCTTGGAATTCTTCTGTCATTTGATGCAGCTTCGCGGTCGCCGAAGCGTCTGATACTGAGCTCTCCGACCATTGCATGGTTTCTCTAAACGCATCAAAAATACTAAAGGTTTGGCGTGGCTCTAACGCAATGCTGTCGCCAGCCGATACTTGACCTTTAAGCTGAATATTCACGCCTTCGTATTTGATGCCATCAACAGGTGAATAATCATCAACCTGCACGATGCTGCCATCTTTTTCTAACTGATAACCAAACTTGCCGTTACTCATATCCACAAAGGTCACTTTGTAGTTTGAGTTATCTTCTGACGCACTCGTTGCTTGACCAAGCAACAACTCAGAGCCTTCTTGTAAATCGTATTGTGGTTCGAAATCACCAAACGGATTCGGGATCTCTGAAAACAAGTGGTTACCCGGGTAGTTGATGCCTAGCTCAATATTGCTCGCAATCTTCATCTTGCGTTGGTAATCATCGCCGGTGTACACAACGCTGCCATCGTTATCTCTAAAAAACGGCTGAGTTTTCGGCTTAGTACCGGCAAAAACGTAGTTACCTGATTCATCTTGAGTGTTCACTAGCGCCAAGAAGTTATTGGCAATCTCTTCAAGCTCGCGCTTTTTCGCGGCACGGTCTTCTGGAGAGTAAGCACCGTTGATCATTTCCATCGAAATACGCTTCGATTCATCGGTGAACTCCTCAGCATTGGCAATCACGACCTCTTGGTTTTCTAGTCGGTTACGAACCAGAACGATTGCATCAAGGTACTGCTTTAGCTGTTCTTCTTGTTGACCAATACTCTGTATGTAGTGCGTCGCCAACGGGTTATCGCTCGGCTTGGTCAACTGCTTACCAGAAGCAAGTTGCTCCTGATTGTGGTGAACTTTGTTTTCCTGACGGCGCAAATCGTTTTGCACCGACTGGTAGTTATGGAAGCTGGAAATTCGAGTTAACATCTACGGCCTCCTGTTATCGCAATTGCAAGATGGTGTTGAAGGTGTCATTTGCCGCCTGCATCACACGAGAAGAGGCCATATACGCCTGTTGGAACTTCATCATGTTTGCCGCTTCTTCATCGAGGTTTACCCCCGAGATCGACGCCACTCGCTCTTGCGCTGCTTCACTTTCTAATTGAGCAACATCGGCTAAGCGACTTGCAGTGGATGTCTTCAAGCCCACATCTGTGTTCAAGTTGTAGTAAAGACTAACCAGCGTCGACTCATTGCCGTTCATCTTCTTGTCGGTTTGAATATTCAGCATCTTACGTAAGTTGCCGTTATCACCTTCAGAAGGCACAAGGTTAGCCGTAAACTTATCGTTAGGTAGTGCACCACTCGTGAGCTCAAATACCGTCGCGCCACCGTTTTTATAACCCGGATGGTTACTTGGTAGGCTTACCGACACAGGTCCAGTTGGAGGGTATGGCTGCGGAGCCATAAGCACATTGCCTTTGGTGTCCGTAACAGCAAATTGATCGCCGGTAGGAGAAACCACTACCTCAAACTCTCGTAGGTCACCTGCGTCAACGATTTCAAACTTCGCGTTGCCTTGAGCGAATGTGGTTGACGCTTCATAGCTTTGCGCTGCAATGGCTTTTGGGTCGTTGGTTTCAACTTTTATTTGTGCCGCACTGCTGCGTGTTGGGCGAAGTAAAATGTGCTCACCGACTTTAGGTTCATTGCGCACTTCCACTCGCATACCATCAAGATAGAACGCATTCCCTGAATCGGTGTTCAGCTTAACGGTTTCACCATTCGGCTTCGTCACACTGTAGCTGTCGCCATCGTAACGAAGCGAATACTCACCGCCTTTCAGCGCACTAATGTCGTTGATGTATACCGCCATATCAGCAGTAGATTGAGGTCCGGCTACCACACGAGATTTCGCTAACGGCTCTGAGTTCACATCGGTAAACAAAGGGTCACCGACATTGCCGTAGTGGTCCAAACCTTGTGATTGCAAGTGGTTCACTTCACTTGAAAAAGCAACCGATAGGCGACCAAGTTCATCCATCACTTGAGGGATGTGCTCGTCGCGCATTTTCAATAGTGCCCCAATTTTGCCGTCAATATCGTCCGATTTGATCGCTTTAATGCCGCCACCTTCAACCATAGCAAGACGACGTTCATGGACGTCAGGAAAGCCATCAATCATCTTCAGCTGGCTAGCTTCAGTGCCTGAAACAAGCGTATGTCCGTTACCAATATGCACATTGAAACCTTCAGCGTTTTTTCGCGGGGTCACGGTAACTTTGGTGTATTCAGACAGCTCTTTAATCAGCTTTTCATGTTGGTCCATCAAATCGTTATGAGGACCTGGGGTTCGCATCATCAATCGATGAACATCGCGGATCTCAACGGCAAGTTGGTTCACGCGTTCAATGCCCATATCCAGTGACTTATTCGTCACATCGGATTGCTGACGTACGGTTTCGTGGAATTCGTTTAAGGTATCGCTAAGCAGTTTGGCTTTTTCCAACACTACTTTACGCGCCCCCATGTCATTGGGAGTGTCCGCCATGGTTTTCACAGCATCAAACCATTCGTTCATGTTCTCTGGGATCTTTTTCGATGCCACAGAAGACAACATGCCAGACAGCAAATCGAGGTTCTTTTCGTTATCTAGCTTATTGGCGTAGTTGGTGGTGGACAAATTAAGCTCTTTAACGGCAAATTCATCCCATGAGCGGCGAACATTTTCCACATGCACGCCCATGCCGTAGGTAGAGCCGCCAAATTGGCGTGGGTCATTGGTGCCTTGGATAACAGACTGACGGCTGTAACCCTCTGTATTAGCATTAGAAATGTTATGACCAGTCGTATTCAACTGTCGCTGAGCAGTAAGCACACTTTGTGTACCCACATTCAACAGATCTGACGCCATACATGCCCCCAAAAACGAAATAAAATCGGTATTGACCGATCACCTAGTTAGCATTTAGCAAAAGATGTGCCAGTTTAGAAAAGAAAGAGAAACCTAGGAAAAAAGAAAGGCTTGCACCATAGCAAGCCTTATCAAGAAGTGTCTTAAGCATTCAAAATCGTTATGAATTACATGCTCTCGATTTTCTGCTTCACCTGCAGTACTTTGTCTGCGTAATTTGGATCGGTTGCGTAACCTGCACTATGGATACCACGAATAAATGATTCCGAATCACCTTTCTGTTGAAGAGCGGTTTCGTAGCGCGGATTTTCATTCAAGAAACGCACATAATCATTAAAGCTGTCTTGGTAGTTAGAGTAAGAGCGGAATGCGGCAGTCTCTTTCACTGGCGTATTGTCATGGAATTCCAAGGTTTGAGTCGTTACCTTATCACCCTGCCAGCTTCTGTCCGCTTTGATGTTGAATAAGTTGTTGCTGCTACCACGCGCATTCTTCACCACCTTTTGCCCCCAGCCTGTTTCTAGCGCGGCTTGAGCAAGCAGTAATGACGGCTCGACACCCAGTGCTTTTGCTGCGCGATCAGCGTAAGGCTTCATCGAGTTAACGAAGGATTCTGGTGTATCAAAACGTGACGGCTCTGAACCAGGACGAGACAGCTGACCCGATTCAATCAAGCGCTGCTCAATCTCGCGCGCCTTTTTAGGGTCTACACGACGATATTCCACAGCATTGTTTGCCGCATCGCGCATTGCTGTTTCACTCTTGTCATCGCTCTGGCCTACCGTCAACTGCTTAACAATCATGTCAGCTAGCCCCATTGAACCTGAAGCACTCAGTTCACTTGCCATTTGTTCATCAAGCATTTGGCGGTAGAACTTTTCGTTCTGACTATTCATGAAGTTCGATTCGAAGCCTTCATTCGCCTCACGCATTGATTTCAGCATCATCGACGTAAAGATAGATTCAAACTGACGAGCGGCCGCACGCAGTGCTTCATGCTCGCCGTCTTTGCCTTCTTTTACGGCTTTCTGACGCAGCGTATCAAGGGAGCTGATGTCGTGAATAAAGCCGATATCGTTAGGATTGTTCACCATGGTTTGCCTCCTAATCGATTAGATGATGATCAACTGGCCTTCAATGGCACCAGCTTGTTTTAATGCTTGCAGAATCGCCATTAAATCAGAAGGTGCTGCACCAACTTCATTAACCGCACGAACGAGATCATCCAGTGTCAAACCCGGTTCAAACTTGAACATCTTGCCTTTTTCTTCACTCACTTCGATATCAGAATCCGGCACGACAACCGTTTGACCACCAGAGAAGCTGTTCGGCTGACTAACGTTAAGGTTTTCTTTGATTGCGACTGTCATACCACCATGCGTTACGGCCGCTGGTTTAAGACGCACATGCTTACCGACCACGATAGTGCCAGTACGAGAGTTAACAATGATCTTTGCTGCGCCATCTGCCGGGTCAAACTCTAGGTTCTCAATTGCCGATAGGAATGCAACGCGTTGGCTGATGTCTCGTGGAGCACGAACACGCACAGACGTGGCATCGACAGCACTTGCCATCTGAGGACCAAGGAAGTTGTTTACCGCATCAGCCATACGCTGCGCAGTCGTGAAATCAGAATCCAGTAGGTTAAATGTGATGTAGTCGCCACGCCCAAATGGGTTTGGGATTTCACGCTCTACTGTTGCACCGCTAGAGATAAGGCCGACCGTCGGGTTGTTACCAACGATTTTTGAGCCGTCGGCACCTTCTGCACTGAAACCACTGACAACAAGATTACCTTGAGCAACGGCATAAACTTGTCCATCTAGACCTTTTAGGAAAGTTTGTAACAAGGTACCGCCACGTAAACTTTTCGCGCTGCCGATTGAAGAAACCGTCACGTCAACTTGCTGACCCGGTTTCGAAAACGCAGGTAGCTCAGCCGTTACCATTACTGCGGCAACGTTTTTGATCTTTGGCTTTGTGCCCGGCGGCATCTGAATGCCGAAGTTTTGCAGCATTGCCGCGAAGCTTTGTTCTGTAAACGGATTGGATTCACCCGTTCCTGGTAAGCCTGAAACCAAGCCATAACCCACGAGTTGGTTACTACGCACACCTGCCACCTGTGCGACGTCTTTGATACGTGCAGCTTGGGCTGTGGTTGCGAACAGTGCAACGCTCATCAGTGCTAATAGGATTCTTTTCATGCTTACTTAATCTCTTGCAGTCAAATTGCCGTCAATGCGGCGTTTTATAGGGCTACATTAAAGAATCGTGCCAAGAAACCAGGCTCTTGCATATCTTGTGGTAGGCCCGTGCCAGAGTATTGAATTCTTGCGTTAGATACGCGATTTGACGCAATAGTATTGTCGAAGTTGATGTCATCAGGACGAATTGTGCCGCTCAGGCGAATGTACTCGTCACCCGTGTTTAGCGTCATCCACTTTTCGCCACGGATCACTAGGTTGCCGTTTGCCAGCACCTCAATCACTTCCACCGTAATGTAACCGCTGATGCTGTTACTCTGTTTCGCCGAAGAATCGCCAGCAAACGTGTTGGTGTTGTTCAAATCGTAAGAGAAGTTGTACTTACCACCCACTTGCAGCTCTTGACCACCCACCGACAGCGGTTCCATCTTCGCGTCGTTGGTTTTCGATAGATCCGCATTTGCGCTCTTAGTCGCACGAGTCGTCTCATCGAGCGTCACGGTAATGATGTCACCAATGCCACGAGGTTTAGAGTCATCGTACAGGTCAGTAATGTGTTCTGCGCTAAACAAAGAGCCCGTTGCCGCCGCGTAATGCTCTGGCTTTTGCTTAGGATGAATCGGGGCCCATGCCGGATCGCCTGCTACTGGATCGCTTCTGCCACGCAGAGTATCAATGATGCCGCTACTCTCGTCTTTCGACTTATCGCCTTCAACCGCATCAACCACTGTTGTTGCTTGGCTGACTTCATCTGTTTCGATAGGCTCTAGCATCGTACAGCCAGACATCGTAGCGATAAGTGCAAGTAGACAAATACGTTTCATCATTGGCTCCTAAATCCCGATTCTAGCGATTAAAGCTGCTGGTTAACGAAGCTCATCATCTTGTCGACAGATGAGATCACTTTTGAGTTCATTTCATACACACGCTGCGCTTCGATCATGTTGACCAACTCTTCAGTCACGTTCACGTTTGATGCTTCAAGCATGGATTGACGAATTTCGCCCAAACCATCAAGACCTGGGACACCTTCTTGTGGGTCACCGCTTGCGCCTGTTGGTAGGTAAAGGTTTTGACCGATTGGCTCTAGACCACCAGGGTTTACGAAATCGGTAATGGTTAACTGACCAACCACAACGTTGTTTTGCTCACCACGGATACGTACAGAGACTTCACCGTCAGTACCGACAGTAATCGAGATAGCATCTTCAGGAATCACGATCTCTGGCTCAACTGGGTAACCGGAGCCAGAGGTCACTAGCGTACCTTCGCCGTTTAGCGTGAACTGACCGTTACGAGTGTAACCAATGTTGCCGTCTGGCAGTGTCACTTGGAAAAAGCCATCACCCTCTACCATCATATCGAGAGCGTTAGTTGTAGTTTGCGCGTTACCGTGCGTGTGCACTTTTTGTGTCGCAACCACTTTAGAGCCGGCACCCAGCATCAAACCACTTGGCAGTTCAGTGTTTTGAGACGATTGACCGCCAGGCTGGTTAATGTTTTGGTAGAAAAGATCTTCGAATACCGCACGGCTTTTTTTGTAGCCCACGGTAGAGGCGTTCGCCAAGTTGTTCGAAATCGTTGCGATGTTGGTCTGCTGGGCATCTAGACCCGTTTTACTTACCCATAGTGCTGGATGCATTGTGAACCTCTAACTCTGTTAACTCATACGAAGCAATGAATCTGAAGATTTATCCATCTCTTCAGCGGTGCTCATCATCTTGACTTGCATTTCAAACTGACGCTGAAGGTCAATCAGAGCAGTCATTTCACCCACGGCATTTACGTTACTACCTTCAATTGCACCAGTTTGGATGCTGATAGTGCCGTCTGCTTCGTAAGGCTGGTTTGGAGTTTTATGGCGGAATAAGCCATTGGTATCTTTAAACAAGCTTTGATCGTCTGTGCGTACAAGCTTAATACGATCAACCACTTCTAATTCTTCGGCCGGCGCACCTTGAGGCAGTACAGAGATGGTGCCATCACGACCGATTTCGATTTTGGAGACTGGAATGGGTAACGTAATTGGCGCGTCGTTTTCGCCCAGTACCACATGACCACTAGCGTTTGTCAGCAAGCCATTTTGATCAACTTTTAGGTTACCGTTACGCGTCAAACCTTCTTTACCAGTTTGGTCCATAACCGCAATCCAACCGCTGCCTTCCACTGTAATATCAAGATCGCGACCTGTAGTGATCACACTACCTTGCGCAAAGTTGTGCCCTGGACGTTCCGTCATGCTGAATACACGTGAAGGTAAACCTTCACCATAAGCTTGCATAGAACGAGCTTGTGCCAAGTCAGCACGAAAACCCGTTGTACTCACGTTTGCCAAGTTGTTGGCACGCAATTGCAGGGCCTGCATATTTTGCTTGGCGCCGCTCATTGCGAGAAACAGTGCGCGATCCATAAATTACTCCAAAAATTCTCTGTACGAAGGAGTAAAAGCAATAGTTATGCCAACATTAAAATAATGTTATTAATCAAAAGCTTGAATATGAAATGTAGTCTTTAAGATGGCAATTCAATGAGAATCAACCAAAAGAGAGGCAATGTTTTGATCCGCTTAGCGGCAATAGCGGCAAGCTGGAGATCAAAGCATGCCCAACCTGAATTGAGGTAATTTCAGGTTGAGCATCAGATGAATGTCATGATGTTATCAAACGAAGCGGCAAGCGCACGCAGCGTTTGATTAAACAGATTACCTAGTGAGCTATCAACTAGCGCTCTAGCGAATCTGCAGGATATTTTGTTGTAGCTGGTTATGTACTTCTAGCGCACGAGAGTTCGCTTGGAAGTTACGCTGAGCAGAGATCAGATCCACCAGCTCCTGAGTCATATCAATGTTTGATTGCTCTAGCATACCGTTGTTAATAGTACCGAAAGAGCCCTTATTAGATTCACCCCAGATCTTGTCACCAGAGAACTGTGTTGAATCCCATTGAGTACCGCCTTTTTTATCCAAACCTTGCTCGTTAGGAACACGAACCAGCGCTACACGACCCAATGTTACGTTTTCACCGTTTGAGTAAGTACCCAACACGCTACCGTTCTCATCAAAGTCGACTTTGGTTAGGAAGCCTGTTGTCGCACCATCTTCATCGAACTTAGTTAGCTCAAATGGAGCGGCAAACTGTGTTGCTGAACCTAAACCAAAGTTAAGTGTTTGCGCAATGTCCGCACCGTTCAGATCAAGTGGTGTCGTGTTTGTCGCAGGATCGCCCAACGCTACCGATGTGATTGGCTGACCATTGTTTAGGCTCGCCAATGTACCGTCGTTGTTGAACTTCATTGTGTGACCAACATGACCCGTTGGCGTTGCCGCATCACCGTTTGCGATGTTCAATGGCTTCTCACCACCTTTATCTGTCACGGTGTAGTAGGTTTGCCACGTGTTCGGTTGAGTTTGGTCTTTCAAGTAGTACGTTGTTAACTTGTAAGACTGACCCATTGAGTCATAAATCGTCGAAGACGTAGAGCGGTTATATGTATCCGGGTCAGAAAAATCAAACTGAGTTGGATCTTTCAAATCACCGTTAGCAGGTAAGTTCACACCCACTTCAATGTTCGCTGTTTGCTTTGGCTTACCAAATTCTGCAGGAATATTGATTGGTTGTGGCTCGTAAGATGAAACCTCACCAGACTCTGGGTTTACTTGGTAACCAAGTAGGAACTCATCGTTCGCTGTTACCATGTAGTTGTCTTTGTTCAAATGGAATGCACCGTTACGTGTCATTTCATTTTGCTGTGGGATAAGACGATCTTTCGCTACCGCGAAGAAGCCAGTACCCGATACACGCAAATCCATTGGGTTATTGGTGTAAATGCTTGAACCTTCGTGGAACTGTTGCGCCACTTGGTTCGCTTGTGCACCGCCACCCGGAGTGGTTTTTGCGTTAGTGAACAAAGAGTTTGAGTACACATCGCTGAATTCCGCACGAGACTCTTTAAAGCCGTACGTGTTGGCGTTCGCAATGTTGTTACTGGTGGTGTTCAAATCCAGTTGAGCGGAGGACAAACCGCTTAAAGATACATATGACATTCCAAAATCTCCTAACCTGACGTGCTATTGATTACGCTTTGCCAACTTCCAAAACTTCTGCAAGTCGAACTGGCGATTCAAAGCCTGCCAGATTGAGTAATACGTTACCGTCACCCTTGCCTAGCAACACACTGTTCACGTTCGCGTAAGTAGATACTGGGAACTCTTGAGACTCCCCTTCTACCAAGCCAGACGCTTTCACATTGTATTTGCCAGCAGGCATCGGATTACCGTTTTCATCATTACCGTCCCAAAGTACACGAGTATCACCGGCTGGTTTCGCACCTACCTCAAAAGTACGCACCAGTTGGCCCGCTTCGTTTTCTACTCGGACAAATAAGTTGTCGATCGGTTGTGCTAGCTTAACCATTGCCGCCATTGCCGCATTGTCTTGCTTCACACCCGCCGCACCTGGGACCAATACGTCACGACCAACCAAAGAGGAAGCTTGTAACGCTTGGTTTGATGTCATTGACGAGTTTAAGCTCTCGAACTGAGAGTTCATCTTGCCAATACCATCTACGGTCGCAAATGACGCCATTTGCGCAATCATCTGGTCATTACTTACCGGCTTAAAAGGGTCCTGTTGAGACAGTTGCTTAGTGAGCAAAGATAGGAAGTCTTCCTGTTTCAGGTCCTGCTTACCTGTACTCTCTTCAGTCTTCTTGTTCTCTTGTAGGCTTTTAAGCTGGTCGATATAGGACAAGCCGCTTTGACCAACGTTGTTAATTCCGGCCATACGCTACCCCCTTATCCTTATTGACCCATCTGCAGCGTACGCAGCAGCATTTGTTTACTAGAATCAGCCACTTGCACATTAGTTTGGTATGCGCGAGAAGCTGAAATCATGTTTGCCATTTCTTCCATTACATTCACGTTAGGCTTGTAGATGTAGCCTTCCTCGTTTGCAAGGGGATGGTCAGGGTTGTACTCCGCACTAAGCGGTTTATCGCTTTCTACAATACCCATCACTTTCACTGGCACCGTATCACCGCCACGCATGGCGTTACTTAACTCAGCACCAAACACAGCATGACGAGCCTTATAAGTGTCTTTCGCAGAACTGCTGACACTGTCGGCATTCGCCAAGTTGCTTGAGGTAGTATTCAGACGAACGGACTCAGCGCTCATTGCGGAACCTGTCACATTGAAAACGTTAAATAAGCTCATCTAAATTATTCCCCTTTGATTGCTTTGGTTAAGTTCTTGAATTTGCTGCCTAGAAAGTCGAGTGATGCTTGGTGTCTAATTTGGTTTTGCATAAACAAGTTACGCTCTAAATCCAAATCAACCGTGTTGCCATCGCCCGTATCTGGTTGCGTAGGTAGACGATATAGCTTGTCCCCGACCAACGTTGTAGTGGCAGGAATGTGCCGACCATCTGTGCGGCTAAGACCAATGCTTGCCCCAGATGTTGCCGCCTGCAATTCCTTGGCAAAGTCTAAACCTCTTGCTTTATAACCAGGCGTGTTTGCTTGCGCGATGTTGGTGGAAATCACCTCCGCGTTGCGCTCACGTACGCCCACCGTGTACTGGTGGATGCCTAGTGCGTTGTCAAAAGATATAGCCATGTTTGCCTCTACATTAAGAACTGACCGTAATTAATAACTAAAAAGCAATTAGCGTGCCAAAAATAGAACATGCCATTTTGCCGCTTCAGTTATCGACGTAGTGGTTTGCAATAAGCAAGCCAATGTTATTGATGGAGTGTCATACGAATCGAGTAATGAGCTCGACTCTTTAAAAAATATACACCCTATGGTCGGGAGCAGGCAAAAATGGCGTGAGCTTTTAGGACAAGGGCGCGAAAAAGCGATGTAAGAATAAGAGACATGAAAAAAGACAAGGAAAAAGAAAATCGAATAAAAAAGAAAAGCCTGACACAAGGTCAGGCTTTGGAATGGGTTAAAGAGTCCGCTATTTTAACTTGTAAATAATGCCAGGGTTGCAGCGCACCATTTCAAATCGGTCAGTCAAACCTGTTAGCGATTCTGACGCACCAAGCAATAAGTAACCACCGGGGTTAAGGCTGTTTGCCATTTGGTTTAGTACTTTAGACTTCATCTCTGGCGAGAAGTAAATCAGTACATTGCGACAGAAGATGATGTCGAATTTGCCCATAAGTGCATAACTGTCCATCAAGTTCTGAGGACGGAAGTTCACTAGGCGTTTTACGTTGTCTTTCACTTTCATGCGACCGTCTCCCGCATCTTCAAAGAAGGTGCGGCGACGCTCAGGAGAAAGACCACGTCCCAATGCTAGGTTGTCGTACAAACCCGCACGACACATATCCAACATGCTCGATGAGATGTCCGTAGCCGTAATCGATACGTTCGGAAGCAGTCCTGGTTTACGTTGTTGTGTTTCCAGAACAGTCATCGCCATTGAGTAAGGTTCTTGACCTGACGAGCTGGCTGCAGACCAAATTTTGATTGGTCGTTTGTTTGCCGCCATCTCCGGCAATAGTTTATCAGCTAATACCGTGAACGGATAAGTATCTCGGAACCACAATGTTTCGTTAGTCGTCATTGCATCAACAGCAGCAATACGCAGCTCACGATTGCGACCTGTCACGACATCACGCAGCAGATCCGACAAAGAAGCAAGCTTGAACTTAGTCACAAGCGGGCTCAGTCGACTGCGCACTAGGTACTGTTTGCTGTCACCTAATACGATGCCACATTGTGATTCTAGAAAACGGCTAAAGTCACGATACTCTTGATCACTGATTGTAATAGCAGTCATTAATGTCTCTTTTATTGTGTTAAAGCAGATTTAACCGCGTTACCCAATTCGTCTGGGTTAAATTTCGCAATGAAGGTGTTCGCACCTACACGCTCAACCATGGCTTGGTTGAAGACGCCACTCAATGAGGAGTGAAGGATAACATAAAGGTTCTTCAAATCTGCATTTCTGCGAATTTCAGCTGTTAAGGTATAGCCGTCCATCTCTGGCATCTCGATATCCGAAATCACCAAGGAGATCTGATCGTAGATACTACCCTCTTGTGCCATTTCGATCAGCTTATTGTACGCTTCTTTACCATCTTTCACAGAGACAACTTCAAATCCGATAGAAGTAATTGCTCTTTCAACCTGTTTACGCGCAACCGTAGAGTCATCCGCAATCAAAATACGACGTACGATTGGCTTTTCTTGCTCTGCGACTGCAATTTCCTCACCGATGGTTGAATCCATGGTTTCATCTACTGGTGCAATCTCAGCCAAGATCTTCTCAACGTCCAGAATTTCAACTAGCTCGTTGTCGATGTTAGTGACTGCCGTTAGGTAGTGTGCTTTACCTGCGCCATCTGGCGGCGGCAAAATCGCTTCCCAGTGCATGTTAATGATACGCTCAACAGAAGATACCAAGAACGCCTGGATTGTTCGGTTGAACTCAGCGATCACAACAAAACACTTGTCGATATCAGTCGTCGGACGACCACCAATAGCCAAGCTTAAATCGATCACTGACACGGTATGGCCACGGATATGAGCGACACCTTTAACCAGCGGGTGTAGATTTGGCATCGAAGTCAGCTTAGGGCACTGAAGTACTTCTTTTACTTTGAATACGTTAATGCCGTAGCGCTGTCGACCCATCAATCGGAAAGTAAGTAGCTCCAATCGGTTTTGGCCGACGAGTTGCGTACGCTGATTCACCGAGTCAAGAATCCCCGTCATATGCTCATCTCCATCTCAAACTTTTTGTTTTTAAATGATACTCTACCACTGGCAGGCATAATACCAGAGAAACAGTATGGCGTATCATAATATGAATTCGACACCATTTACTATGACAATATGTAGAGCGTTATTTACAAAGTACGCTAAGTTTATCGGCATTTTGCTCAGTATGTTTAGCTTTTTTGTTCATTCAGCAACGGAAAGTCAAATTGAGCAAATCAGAACCGCCGCTGAACAGCACATTCTTAGCACGGTAGAGCAGCCAGCGGGAGGGAAATTAACAGTCAATGCGGCAAATATTGATCCACGTATCAAAGCCACGGATTGCCCAGAGCCACTGGAAACGTCTGCATCATCAACCAGTAGCACACGTAGCAACATCAACGTCTTAGTCGAGTGTCTGGCTGACAACTGGAAAGTTTATGTCCCAGTTAGGATCTCAGCGTCAGTGCCAATGATCGTTTCTACCCGCCAATTGGGTCGCGGCGAGATCATTAGCGCTTCAGATGTCACCACATCAATGATCGAGCTTCAGCGTTTTCGCAAAGATGGCTTTACTAACTTTGAGCAAGTAGTTGGCGCAAAGTTAAAACGCAATGTTCGCTTGGGTGACGTGGTCGAACGTAACGATGTGTGCGTAGTTTGCCGAAATGAAAAAGTGACGATTCGAGCCGTAAAAGGCGGCATGACCATCACCACACAGGGTACGGCATTGCAAGATGGATCATCTGGTGATCAAGTAAGAGTGAAAAATGATAAGTCCCAACGTATAATAGAAGGAATTGTGACAGGTATTGCGGAAATCACCATCACCTTCTAAGGTAGGCTGGTGTACGGCAAATCGATCAATAAAAATGCAAAAAATCTCTAAAGTTATTTTGCGCTTGGTCGATAGTCTGGATACCAGTATTACGATACGAGTTTAAGGTTGAGATATGGCAGGTATAGATAATATACGTTCAGGTCAGATGATGACGACGACAAGTCGCGCTCCTGCACGTACTGATTCTAGTGCGACCAGCACAACAGAATCAAAGAAAGCGCCAGCACAACAAGACGCGGTATCATTAAGCCAACAAGGCAAAGCAGTCAGCAAACTCCAAAAGGATATGGCAGCTTCTCCGGCTTATGACAGCGCGAAAGTGGCGGCAATTAAAGAAGCAATTGCAAACGGTTCATACAAAGTTGACCCAGAAAAACTGGCTGACAATATGATTAAGTTTGAAAATGAATTGCAAGGCAACAGCTAACTGACTTAGGCCCAAGGTAAGTATTCATGGCAGCATTAGTCGATCTTGTAAACTTCCAACTAGAAAATGCAAAAGCACTTTCTGGTGTGTTACGTCAAGAAACACAGGCGATCAGCGCTCGTGTGTCTACTGAGATCGAAAAACTCGCCAAGGAAAAGATGACACTCATTGGTCAACTAAGAACCACCGACCAGCGAATCGCCTCTCACCCGCACGTCAATCAACTTACCGAAGATGAAAACCTGAGTCAGGTTGTCGCTCAAATCCAATCTATCGTTCTCGATTGTCAGCAAGTAAACCAAATGAATGGTGAATCGCTCAATCGTGCCCAATCGAGTTTCAATAAACTCAACAACATGCTTCAACGCACGCACGGAAAGGTCGGCATGACTTACAACTCCGGCGGTAAAACTCACACCATCTCCACACTAGGCACCAACATCAAAGCCTAGCTCTTTTCTTCTGTCCCTCAGTCTATTTAAACTGCCGTCTAATACAGCAAGCTTATTAGCTTCACTCATTCCCAAAAAGTATCACGCATAAAAAAGCGACCAATTGTTGCCAATCAGCCGCTCAAAAAGATCATCTGTTTAGTGAAGGTTGAATTAGAACAAGGTCTGCTGACGCTTCTCAGGCACCTGCTGCACTTCACCGTAGTCGCGCAATTTATCCATCTTACGGATATCCAAACGCAACTCTGTCACATAGCTGTCTTCAACTAAGTAACTACGTACCACTTCTGCACCACGAATCACACCGTCTACAGCACCGCTTGTGCTTTCAATGCCTAAACGTTGGTCTTCCAACTGCGCACGACCACTTACACGCATGCCATATACTTGCTCGGCAAGTTCGCGGTACGCATCGATCTTAGATGCACGCATTGCACGAACGCGCTTCTCTTCCATTGTGCGACCGGTTTGTTCACTAACGCTTGCATAACCCACCGCCACTAAAATTTCGTCTTGACGCATCTGCTGCAGAGGCTGACAACCCACCAGCACTAAGGTCGCGATAATAAATAATAACTTCTTCATGTCTGTTTCCTACGGGCGGAGAATCACTGTGTATGGCTGACGGATGGTTGGGTCAGAACGAATCAACACACCATCTTGAGTACGGATGCTATTAAGCGTATCCAGATCACGACCGATACGGTCCGCAGGTAAGAAGCCTTGCGCCGTAGCAACAACAATGCGGCTCTGCATACCGACAATGCGTGCGTTGACGAGGACACCGCCTTCTTGACGTAGCATTGTGCCCGTCAATACGTACTGGATCTCTTGCTCTTGTGCCAGATCTTGCCAATCTCGGCTCAGAGCGAAATCACCCTGTTGGGTTACTTGGATTGAACCTGTCGTTTTAAAGTCGACAACTTTAAAACCGCGACGTTGGAACTGGTGGATAAACCCTTCCGATACTGAGTTACCCAACCAATTGGTTGAATCCATGTTTTGCAGGTCGACAAAAGAAGTAATCGCAACGGGCGTACGTGACGACACTGCAACGTTTGAAACCATCAACTCTTCAGTCATGCTTTCAATAAAGAAATCCATCGTATGGCGTGGACTGTCCATTAACATGAACTGACTGCCAGAGTACGGTTCTTTACCATTATAAATTGGTGAGTATGCGCACGATGTTAAAAGCGTCATCATCGATGCGGCAACAAGCCATCTTTTCATGGTTTGATTCTCCAGATAATCTTAGGTGTTACTGCTCTTTACTGACTTCATTTCTATAAAGTGCAATCTTGGAACAGTCTTTGCTTTTCTTCTGTTTGTCGAACGAAAGAAAGCTCACCAAACTTCACTGAAATTGGTAAAGCAATATTTATACCCGAACGGTTACAAACAATGAAAAAAATATTTTTTAGCCTTATATCAATCACTTTCATATTGATCCTACCATTTCGTGCGGTGGCATCTTGGTATGAAGTGACAGGCGTTGCCACGATCGTTTCTTCAGATGAAGCGGCAAGGCTACATGCGTTAGAGGACGCACTCTTTAAAGCCGTCAACTTTTCGGGTGCGGATATCGGTAGCATCAGTAACTTGATGCCACTGCTAGAAGAAAGCCGTAAAGAGTACCAATTCACGAACCATGAAGTACGTTACATCTTGGTAGAATCTGAACGTAAACGTGGCGGCAAGATGGAGATGAGGATCCGAGTGGACATCTATCCGTCGGCAACGGGTTGCCACGTGAATCAATACAAGAAGACGGTATTAGTCGGCAATATTGATGTTGCCTCTCCGCAGCAAGCGGTGATGGGACAGATCTACAACGTGGGCAATGATTTTAGCCACGTCGTCAACCGCCAGTTAGATCAAACATCGCGCAGCTTTGTTTCTGTCGGCACCACAGACTATTCGATCTCAGCGAAGTCACCAGAACGCACCCAGATGATTGCTCAAGATAATGGCGCTCAGTACATCATCGGTGGTGTGATTACAGACTTAACGGCAACCATTGATGCCAAACTACTCCAAGATGATGTGATCAACCGTCAGTTTGCACTAGAGATGAAAGTCTTTGATGGCAAAACAGGTCACGAGGTCTACCACAAAAACTATCGTGAAGTGGCACACTGGCCTTTTGCAAAAACCAGTCAAGTAGATACTCGTAGCGCACGTTTCTGGGCATCGACTTACGGTGAGATGATGCTGCGTGTGAGCCGCAATATCATGCTAGACCTAGAATCAGAGCTGTCTTGTAAGATCACGCTTCCTGAAGTCGTTGCAGTATTTGGCAATACCGTAACCATGGATCTTGGTCGTATGCACGGCGTAAAAGAAGGCGACCAGCTACAACTTTGGCACACGGCGTCGTTCATCGATCAAAATGGCTTGCCGCGTAACAAGGTATCTCAGAGTGAAATTACCCTAACGGTTTCTCGTGTTTACGAACACGAAGCGGAGCTCACGATTGACCAGCCAAACCTTGCGTCTAGCGTGCAAATTGGCGACGTAATGAACAAGATGTTGTAGATGCACGTATAAAGCATTGCCATATGCCTACTTTTGAATATCATAGGCAACGCATCTTATTTGATTACGCCCCCATGGCACAGCTGGATAGCGCAGTCCCCTCCTAAGGGACAGGTCGTAGGTTCGAATCCTACTGGGGGCGCCACATAGATCAACGCCTTAGCTATAACTTTAGCTAAGGCGTTTTTGTTTGTATCCATAAAATGGCTACACCTTCCGACTCTTAATCAAACTTTCTAACTGAGTTAACAACTAGTCTTACAAAATTTCTCTTGTTTGAAAAACGAGCAAATCAAGCCCCCCGAACAGTGAGAACTAACATGTTGTTTAAAAATGACTACTCGACAGGAAGTATCATCCAAGTAACTGAACAAAAAAAGTCCTTCAAATATTCTTTAGCAAGTCGTGACTCTATACCCAACTATCCACAAAAAACGATTTGGTTGGCAATTAAAAAATTAGAGCAGAACACAAATGAACCTTTGTATCCATGCAGATGCAATACTGACACTAAAGCGTTGATTTAAATGGATTTTTTAGATTGACAGGTAAGAAAAAAGATATATTGTGTAACTGAAAACAAAACAGAGGAGTAGTTTCTTATGCACGTAAACTTTTACTTTGAAGGTACTGATGTTTCATTTGAAGAACTTATCGGTTCCCCTGACTTTGATATTGAAATGGTAAATATCCCATCTGTTGGCGATCGCTTGATGTATGGCAATAAGATTTGTTTGGTTCTTGAACGTTGGTGGACAATTTTTCAAGAGAATACATCTGAAAAAGCGCTGCGAGAATGTGAGATTTTAATCAAACTAGAAAGAGAGATATAACGATGCACAATACATGTCTTAGCTGTCTGTCAATGACCACCCCGCGCTGTACTCAAAATAACGAATGGTATGTTCCTTATCTAAAAATGGGCGAAAGCGAAAAGCGAGTAATCGTAACGACTGCCGTACTGAAATTGATCGAAACTGCTATATCCCCACAAGGTGACAGTAGCTCACAGCTTCAAGAACACTTGGCAAGATTAGATTCATATGTTGAATCAGTTTTAAAAAGCCTAGAAAAATAACCATGCCTGATAAATCCCGACATAACAAAGATAGAGCCCACTTGTTTAATGCGGGCTCTTCTTCATTACTTTGATTGATTCTCTAGTCTAGTAAGCCGCTCATCCATTTTCTCCATCATCAATCGCAGCCACTTCAAATCAGTGTTAAACGTAACGCCTACGTCGACTGAGCCATCCGACTCCATAACTCTTCACCACTTCTAAGATTATCAGGATAACGATTGTATGATGACGCCTTGCCTTTATCGACTACTCTTAGCAGACAAACTTTTTGCCGGCTTTGAGGGAGTGCCTAACTCTAGAATTCTGTCTTGATTTAGATGTATCAGAAAAGATTCAATACTCATGCTATTTACAGTTTTGTATTTTATTACTTTAATTATCTATGAGTTTTGCTTACCCTTTTAGCTATTAACAAAACTATTAGTTAGCACTATGTCTAAGAGCAATTTAATTACAAACACTGGACACCGCTTCATCTCGAAGGGCAAAACGGCCTTCAAGATTCATATCCACACACCGGATGACACGGTTTTACACCGCTCCGTAGGTTTCGTTCGCATTGGAGAAAAGAAAGGGCTTAAAAAGGCTATCAAGCTGCGTAACGAGCTTGGACGGGAGATGTGGGGTAAATTTTGGCGTCGTCTGCTGAAAGATCCCTATTTAATGACCAGACTGCCGCATAGCGTCGAACCAAAGATTGTCCATAAGCCTAACCCTACCCTAGAGGATCCTGATAATAGAGACACCTGCTACATTGCGAAATGGCGTGAGTTTAACGATGCTGGCGAGTACAAATATAAAACGGTCGTGCGCTCTATTAACAAGTACGGCAAACTGGCCGCCTATATGCAAACAAAGAAAGCGTTGCTGGATGCACACAAAGATAACCTGGAAATCCTGACGTTTATGGGGCGTCTCAACAGCATTGACCTCAAGTGACCTTTATTCCTTCCTTTCATTGAGTGTTCTTCGCTGATAAACAGATATACCTAAGTAACCTCGAGATGCTGGGTTCAGCGAGAATGACTTGGTTTGTAGACGCGGCGACGATTTAAAGGTCTAGTGGACCTAAATCAAGAATCGACAACAAAGTATACAAGCCAAGGTTCTTACTATTTGCAAAGAGTACCCTTTGGGAGTGTGTCATTGACTCGCTTTTTTATTAAACCAATGGCTGCGTCAAACAACTTGGAAAGAGCAGGTACGCTACGTTGTTTTCCTTGCTTGCTTTCGGTAAACAGGGAATCAATGACAACGCTCTGAATCCGGAATCTTAAAGTCACTTGGGTATATAGAAAAAGCCCCAAAAGAGCGAACTCTTTGGGGCTTTTCGTATCTAGCTTTCTAACGGTTAGTGTTAGATTTCGCGATTATTGTTGAACTTGGTATTCAAACTCAGGAACAACGATTTCTACGCGACGATTTTGCTCACGACCTTCACGAGTGTCGTTTGAAGCGATTGGGTTGTTTTCACCTTCACCACGAGCGTGAATGCGAGAAGCATCGATACCTTTCTCTACAAGAGCATTTGCTACAGATTCAGCACGCTTCTCAGAAACTTTTAGGTTGTATGCCGCTGGACCAGAAGTATCTGTGTAGCCAATTACATCAACGTTTGCTTGTGGGTACTCATTTAGGAACGCTACTAGGTCGTCTAGTTTTGCTGCGCTCGCAGGTTTAAGCGTTGTGCTGTTTAGCGCAAAGCTACCTGTACCGATTGTTTGAGTTTCGAAAGTTTTCGTTACAACAACTGGTGCAACAACTTCTTCTACTACTACTTCTTCAACTACTGGCTCTTCTTCAACAACCACTTCGTCTTGACCGCCAAACTTGAATGACACACCTAGAGTTGCTGTGTTACCCATTGCTTTTACTGAATCGTTGTTGATATCAGTGATTGTTTGGTATTCCGCACGTGCTGTTACGTTTTGGCTAACGTTGAACTCAAGACCAGCCGCACCTAGGTAAGAGTAATCGTCTTTACCGTCGTTCATCATTAGGTATGCGCCACCAACTTTACCGTAAAGAGCGATGTCTTCAGTGATTGGTAGGCTGAATTTAGGAGCAAGAGTGATTGCTTCTACGTGACCGCCGAAAGAAGTTTGGTCAAAATCACCAAGGTTGTCGAAGCCTGCTTCTACTGAGAAGTAGTCATTCATTTCGTAACCAACAAAAGCACCTAGAGTAGAGCCATCTTTGTCACAAGCTTGACCAGCTACACAAGCGTCTTCCATCCAAGACTTACCCATCTTACCGCCCACGTACACTTCTGCGTGTGCTGCTGAAGCCATAAGTAAAGAAGCTGAAATTACCGCTGCTAGTTTTTTCATTATTGATTCCTCTAAAAGAAGTTCTCTTGTTCGTAACGAAATGCGCCGCCTGAGTGACGTTGTATTTCAATTCTTTTATTCAAATCCTTTGATTTTGATACCGAAGTAACTTCCGCAATTTTGCATAAAAGTTACTTGGGTATGGATCCTGACCAGTGATGCATATTGCTGCTTCACTGATGGCGAGCACTATAACTCCAAGAAATCCCAAGACAAATCCCAAAACTGTCAATTTAATGTCATCGAAAAGCATGACTTTATGTGATCTAGAGCACTTAAATACGAGTGATAGCAATGACGCAAACGTTTGCGTGTCATTTCAAAATAAAATAAGTAAAGCAAATTAACTTCTCATTAATGAGACGATATTTAAGGAACTTTATGGATTTTGGTGCTAAGTCAGAGAGATATTTTGTATTGAAAGGTCAAAAAAAACATTCGTCGAGGATATATTTGGATAAGTAAAACTTATTAACTTTTCGAACTATTGTTGGGAAAACATACAGATTTCGACGTCATTTATGTTGAGTTAAGATGTTTTCTTAACGTCAGGCACAAAAAAGCCGCGAAATATATCGCGGCTTTCTGATTATTTATTCAAGTAATTATGCGTTTGCTTCGCGCTCAGCGATGAACTCAAGAGCCATTTTGATGCGTGCAACACAACGCTCTTTGCCAATCAGTTCCATTACTGCGTCTACAGAAGGAGACTGACCGCCACCTGTTACTGCAACACGCAGTGGCATACCGATTTTGCCCATGCCGATTTCTAGCTCTTCGCACACAGCTGCGATAACACCATCTTTGATGTTCGCTGTCGTCCACTCAGTCAGTGCTTCAGCTTTCGCTAGAGCAAGCTCTAGAGGCTCTTTAGCTACGCCGCGTAGATGCTTCTTCGCTGCGCCCGCTTCAAACTCAGAGAAATCTTCGTAGAAGTAACGGATCTGCTCAGCTAGCTCAACAAGCGTGTTGCAACGCTCACCAACAAGCTTGATCACTTCCGTGATAGCTGGACCATTAGTTACGTCTAGTTTTTGTTGATCTAGGTGCCATTGTAGGTGCTGTGCAACGTACGCTGGATCTGAGTTTTTGATGTAGTGGTTGTTCAACCATTGCAGTTTGTCAGTGTTGAATGCAGACGCTGACTTAGATACTGCGTTTAGGCTAAATAGGTTGATCATCTCTTCTTGAGTGAAGATTTCTTGATCACCATGAGACCAACCAAGACGCACTAGGTAGTTGTTTAGCGCAGCAGGTAGGTAACCCATATCGCGGTACTGCATTACAGATACTGCACCGTGACGCTTAGACAGTTTCGCGCCGTCATCACCTAGGATCATTGCACAGTGCGCAAATGTTGGTACTGGCGCACCTAGCGCTTCGTAGATGTTGATCTGACGAGGCGTGTTGTTGATGTGGTCTTCACCACGAACAACGTGAGTGATACCCATATCCCAGTCGTCAACCACAACACAGAAGTTGTACGTTGGAGAGCCGTCAGTACGACGAATGATCAGATCATCCATTTGGTCGTTGCGGATTTCAATGCGACCACGAATTTGGTCATCAAATACTACGCTGCCTTCTTTCGGGTTACGGAAACGGATAACACATGGATCGCCATCTTTTGCCGCTTCGTTTGCCGCTTTGATTTTTGGATGGTTAGCATCGTAGCGAGGCATTTCTTTGTTTGCTTCTTGCTCTGCACGAACTTCGTCTAGCAGTTCTTTAGACGCGTAACATTTGTATGCTTTGTCTTCTTCTAGAAGCTTATCAACCATCTCGTTGTAACGATCAAAACGTTGAGTTTGGAAATAAGGGCCTTCGTTCCACTCAAGACCTAGCCATTCCATGCCTTCTAGGATCGCATCAACCGCTTCCTGAGAGTTACGCTCAAGGTCAGTATCTTCGATACGTAGAACGAATTCACCACCTTGGTTTTTAGCGTATAGCCAAGAGTAAAGTGCAGTACGAGCACCACCAACGTGTAGGTAGCCAGTTGGGCTAGGAGCAAAACGAGTTTTAACCGTCATTTGAGTTCCTTAGGGATAATGAGCAACGAGAAGGCTCTCGTTGTAATGTCAAGGATAAAAGTGGCGACATTTTACCACCGTAAGTCAATACTACAATCCTTCCTTGTGGTTTAACGCCAGAAATAAAAACGGGCAGCCACCGAACACGGTGCTGCCCTTTGATTTATCTCTTAAGTACAATTGTTGCTAGATAACTACTATCGCTATAGAAAGCCTATATAAAAGAAGAAAACCAGATTACTTTAGGTTACGCATTGCCCATTGCATGAACTCTTGCTGCTCTTCACGGCTTAGATCGTTGAACGACTCTTTCAGTGTTTTTGTTACCGCTGGAGAAGCTTCAATGCTCGCTTTTGTCGTTTGCTTGTTCATTGCTTGGTTGTAGTCAGCGACTTCACGTTCGTAGTCACGGAAACCTTGTAAACCACCTTTGCGAAGTTGAACCATTGAGAACTTAACGTCTTTGCCGTTCGCATCTTTTAGCGTCAGTTTAGGGTCCATTTCAAAAGCCTTGGCTTCTTCAATAGTGCGGAACTTGTTGTATGTCAGCGTAAGCTCAGCATCTTTCGGTGCATCAAATTCAAGTAAAAGCGGCTGTGAATCAAACTTACGACGCTTGCCATCTTCAAACACAATTTGACCAACATTTACAGCAAGTTGGTTTGCACCATCTTCAACTTTGATGCTGTTGTTGTCAGAGATCCACTCAGGGTAGACGAACTCACTGTTGAGAACGCGAGGAACCAATTCCGCTTGCAGAGTCAGTTGAGCAGCAAATGCAGGCGCAGAAAGGATTGCGCAAAGTCCTAATAGTGTGGTTGTTTTTTTCATCATGGTTTTCTCGTCTTATACCAATTTAGATAAGCCACTGAAACTAACAGGCCGGTCATTCCAATAGCTTATGTGAATAAGTATCAAGACAAAAAGGGCGTTTCCGCCCTTTTTGCTGCTTCTATATTAGAAGTAGTATTCAACACCTACAGAGAACTCGTCGTAGTCAGCTGACTTCCAACGTGCTTCTGTTGGCTTGTCTAGTTGAGACGCACCGTCACCGAAGTCTAGAGTACGTGCACGAGCGTAAAGTACTGCGGATGGGTCTACGAAGTACATGATCTGTGCAGATAGTACATCATCTGCTGTGTTGTCGATTGTCTTACCGTCACGTTCTAGGTCAAAGTTTGCTGCGTAACCCAGTTTGTACTGCCAGTCACCTGTTGTGTACATAAGACCTGCAGACATTGCATCTTGCTTCTCGTTTACACCGTTGCTTGCGTCAGCTTCCATGTATTTGTATTGAGCGAAGAAAGAGATGCCGTTTTCAAACCAACCTTGAACACCTACTAGGTACGTGTTGTTTTCCCAAGTTTGACCTTCACCTTCGATGTTGCGGTTACCTTCGTACGCAGCATCCAATTGTAGTGGACCTAACTTGTAGTGAGCCGCGATGCCGCCCCAGTAATCGTCGCCTTCACCTAGACCAGCTTTGTCACCTGCACCCGCTGCGATATCTAGAGAGAATTTGTCAGCAAACATTGGAGAGTCCCAACGGATTGTGTTTGATTGACGGTCTTGGTACTTAGCACCACCGATCGCACCACCCCAGTCGTAAACATCGCCTAGACCTGGGTTAGATGCTGGCCAGTCAACCAACTCGTACATTGGAGTAAGAACACGACCTAGACGAACTTGACCCCAAGAAGCGCTTTCAAAACCTACGAATGTATCACGCTCACCAAGACCTGCACCTTCACCACCGAAACTTGGGTCTACGTAACCACCTTCAATTTGCCAAATGAACGTTGGTTCAAAGTTAGCGAATTGCTTTTTACCACGGAAGCCGATACGTGATTCGTTGTTTAGCTGCATGCCGCCCAAATCGTCGTCAGTTGCTTTGCTACCAGAATCGTAATCGCGGTACGCGGCCTGCATCGCGATAATGCCGTAAACTTCGTAAGAGAAAGAGTCTTTAGTTAGGTACTCTTTCGCTGCATCACTGTTTGCACCATCAGCAAAAGCTGAACCACTGAACATCATGCCTGTGATTGCAGTAGCAAGTAGGCTTTTCTTTAGGTAAGACATTTTAAACCCCTATATTTTTAGTTTTTTCCATTTTCAAATTCGCTAACTAGGACATTGCAGGAACTTGAAACAATGTGTGGACAGGGCAAATATGACAAACTTTTTTCGCAGTAAAAAACTTTCCCAGCGGCAATCTGAGCAAGTTCAAAATGAGAAGATCAAAAAGAATATAAATCTTTAAATAACAGTCATTTATAGTGATAAATAAAAATATAAAAACGTCAAAACCGTTCTAATCAACTTCGTTTTTATATAAAAAGCTCAAAAATCGTGAGCAACTTCACTCAGGTTTTAGGCGTTTTAACGGAACTTTATATTCAGAGAGAAAAAACTTTGAGATAACTCGCAACAATAGGGGCGTAAGGGCGGCTCAATAAAGGGGATTTTGACGAATTTGCTTCGCGTCGAAAAGCTTGACCTTCCCCTTGCAGGAAGGTTTATGCTCTGCACATTACTATTATTGAGGACAAATTATGTATCAGTTTGTTGTACCTATGTCGGGACTCAACTGCATGGGCTGTGCGAGAAAAGTTGAGAAAGCTTTACATGCCAATCACAGTGTTGAGATCATTAATTTGTCCCCGACGATGGTAGAGGTGAAAACCGAATCTTCACTCTCTTCTATTATTGAATCCATCGAATCGCTGGGCTACCACGCCGGTCACCAATATCAATTCCATTTAACGGGTTTGAGCTGTGGTGGCTGCGTGAAAAAGCTCTCTTCTTTATTAGAATCAAATCAAGACGTCATTACATTCCAAGCCTCTACAACACAACTTGACATCACAACCCTACTCTCTGAGCAGCAAGTGATCGATCTCGTTGCGACATTGGGCTATACCGCTAGCATCGAGACTATCGAGGCTAAAGAAGAAGTCACAGAGCAAATAACGCCCGCAATAAAAGAAGCGCATCTCGATCGTAACCAACCCGAATCTGCCAATGTTCAGCTACAGATGCTGATTCAAGGCATGACATGTGCCAGCTGTGTATCTTCGGTAGAGAAAGCACTCACTAATGTCGAAGGCATAGAGAAAGCACAGGTCAATCTTGCAGAGCAGAGCGCGTTAGTATTTGCAAACCAAGATAGTGAAATGCTTCATCAAGCCATCATCGAGTCAGTAAAACAAGCGGGCTATCAAGCAGAAATCCTTCAAGACGCAGCAACGCAACAAGAAAAACAAGCAGCACAGCAACTTGCTCAACAAAAGCGCTTTAAACTTGATGCTATCGCAGGCTTAGTCGTTGGTGCACCATTGATGCTCTGGGGTGTGTTTGGTGGCAACATGGTTATCCAAGATGCCAGTGATCAAATGGTTTGGGGTGCGATAGGTATTCTCTGTCTATTATTGCTGGCGACAGCAGGTAAGCACTTCTTTACTAACGCATGGTTAGCAGCCACTCACAAACGTGCCACCATGGACACTTTAGTTGCCCTAGGTACTGGTGCCGCGTGGTTCTATTCAATGCTTGTGGTGATTTTTCCTGATTGGTTCCCACTCGCCTCTCGCCATGTTTACTTTGAAGCAAGTGCGATGATCGTCGGTCTGATTTCTCTTGGTCACTATATAGAAGCAAAAGCAAAGGCAAATACAACACGCTCATTGCAAGCTCTGATTAACCTACAACCTCAGCAAGCCACCGTCATTACTGAAAATGGCGATCAGCAAATTGCGGTTGAGCAAATCACGTTGGGCATGAAGCTACGCATCAAACCGGGTGAGAAAGTGCCCGTTGATGGTATCGTGATTCAGGGGGAATCATACATTGATGAATCTATGCTAACTGGTGAACCCGTACCCGTGTTAAAAGCGCAAGAGGCTCAAGTCTCTGCGGGCACACTAAATACCGATGGCGCTCTGATTATTGAAGCCACCGGCATCGGTGCAAATACCATGCTAGCGCGTATTATTCGTATGGTGCGTACCGCACAAAGCAGTAAGCCAGCAATTGCCAAATTAGCGGATCAGATTTCTGCTGTATTCGTCCCTCTGGTTGTCGGTATCGCAATCCTTGCTGCTTTGGTTTGGTTCGCAGTAGGTCCAGAACCTAAAGCCAGCTACATGCTTGTGGTAACGACGACTGTACTGATTATTGCCTGTCCTTGTGCGCTGGGCTTAGCAACACCATTGTCGGTCACCGTAGGCGTGGGCAAAGCCGCAGAACTGGGTATCTTGATCAAAGACGCAGACGCACTGCAATTGGCGAGCAAAGTCGACACCGTCGTATTCGACAAAACCGGTACGTTAACTCAGGGCAAACCCAGTGTGCAGCAAGTATTTACTCACGCCACCAGCCATGAACACTTGTTAGCATTAGCATACGCAGCAGAGCGTCAATCTGAGCACCCATTAGCAAAAGCCGTGTGTGATTACGCTAAGGAAAATGCGGCTGAAGATATCGAGTTGGACGCTTTTGAAAACATTCGCGGTCGCGGCATTCTTGCAACTTACCAAGCACAACCACTGCTGATTGGTTCATTGCAGTTTATGCAAACAGAGCAGGTAGATACTTCCGCGATGGAGCAAGCCATTCAAGATTGCGCCAACAACGCATGGACACCGGTTGCCATTTCCCTCAACAACGAACTGATTGGTTTAATTGCCATCGCTGATCCAATTAAATCTGATGCCAAACAAGCAGTCACTGCACTAAAATTACAGGGTATCAACACAGTGATGCTCACTGGTGATAATCAACACGTAGCGACAGCCATCGGCAACGAATTAGGCATTGATGAAGTCATTGCTCAGGTGATGCCAGATGAGAAAGCGCAACATATAAAACAACTACAATCACAAGGACAAACCGTCGCCATGATTGGTGATGGTATTAATGACGCACCCGCTCTCGCTCTCGCCGATCTCGGCGTTGCAATGGGCAGCGGCAGTGATGTGGCAATCGAAAGTTCACAAATGACGATTCTTAATACATCGCCAATGGCAATTGTTCATGCCATCGAACTGTCTCGTGCAACATTGAAGAACATGAAACAAAACCTGTTTGGTGCCTTTGTTTATAACTCGTTGGGTATTCCAATCGCCGCTGGCGTGCTCTACCCAGCATTCGGATTCCTACTCAGTCCTGTTGTTGCTGGCGCAGCAATGGCACTGTCTTCAATCACAGTCGTGAGTAATGCAAATCGACTACGACTGTTTACCATTAAGTAAGCGACACTTCTTATAGAGGATATTATGAAGTTGAAACTATTGACCTTTACAATGCTTGCTGTCACATCGGCGAACGTATTAGCCGCTGATGTCATCAACCACAAATCGCCATACTGTGGCTGCTGTGGAGAATGGACGAAACACATGGAAGAGAACGGCTTTACCGTCGAAGAAAAGCTGCACGATGACATGAACGCGGTTAAACGCGACTTGGGCATCAAGAATGAACAGCTTTACTCGTGCCACACCGCAGAAATTAATGGCTACGTATTTGAAGGTCATATTCCTGCTGACGACATTAAAGCCTTTTTAGAAAACCCACCTCGCAACGCAAAAGGCCTTGCGGTACCCGGCATGCCTATGGGATCACCGGGTATGGAGTATGGCGATAAAAAAGACAGTTACGCCGTCTACGCCTACAACAACAAAGGTCAGGTTTACGAATACCGCTTCCACAAAGGCAACGACCAGTAAAAACAAAGCCCAGCGAGACATACCGCTGGGCTTTTTCTTAATGGACAGTTAAGACAAAACTCTTTAATTAGAAGCCGTAAGACGCACCAAATACGAATGCGTTGTTCACTAGGCTATCACCCGCCGCATTTTCCGCACCGTGTGCTTGGCTACGGAACTCGAAGTAAGGCTGAACGCCCTTACGAGTCCATGTTGCACGTAGTTCGTGGTCCATCGTTTCTGCTTCAATCATGTAAACGTTGTTGTAGCTCAAAGTCACATCTTCGTTCATTACGTAACCAATGCGGTTATCCATACGGTAGTCTGTTTTCGCGTCTGCAGACGTTGCATCGATGTGCGCGCGAGTACGGTTGCTCAATGAGATGCCGTTATCAAAGTTGTAGCCGATCTTTACAAGTGGACGGTACTGGATGCTCTCACCCGCAGAGAATAGGTGTTGGTAGCCCGCAGCAACCCATAGATGATCAGTGATGTTGAAAGATTGCTCACCACCTACAGTGATGGCTGGCGTTGTGTTGCCTGCGCCGCCATTTTCAGTTTCTAGTTTGCCTAGCTGAATACCATCAAACTCAGTGTAAACCGTAAGACCGCCGAATTGGTTATCAAACGTATGACCCGCTTCTAGCGTAGATGTCATGTCTGAACCGTGAATTCGACCGTCATCGTGGAATTGGATGTTACCAGTTACATAAGATGAACCCGCGAAAGCGCTTGAAGCGAAAACAAGAGAAAGTGCACTTAGTGCTAAAACGTTTTTCATAATTACTGCCTTTATTTGTTCACGTTATGCGACGAGTTTTTTGGCTATCACTTGCCTCTCATCACATACTTTGGGATGTGCCTCCCTGGCGACGGCAATACTGCGCAATTTAATTCGCATTGAAAAATAAATCGTTTGAAACAGTGATCAAATTCAAATCGTGATTTTCGAAATTAAAAAAAGTTTATTAAATACAGTAAGTTGATATAAAAACTAAAAATTCGTCAAAAAAATAAAGTGTGAAGTAAGGCATATCTATCCTTTTATTTGACAGTTAAATACACATCCAGATCACACTATGACAGACACCCTAAATTAGAAACTTAATTATCAATAAAAAATAATTAGACATTGATCACGCTTATTTTCCGAAGAAAAATAAACAAAGCCCCCAACATAAGTTGAGGGCTTTGAGTAAGGAACTATGATTTTAGTGAATACTGAGCGCTATTATTTCACGCTAGTGATACGGCTTACCTTCTCACCTGTCGCAGATACCGAACGGATGAAGACTTCACCAGTTACATTTGGACGAGCGTTGTCTGCATAAGTCAACCAGTTCTCACCATCCAGAGAGTATTGAAGCGTTACGCCAGGGAACTGAACGTTCATTGCTAGCTTACCATCTTCTACTTTTGCACCTGGTACTGGTAGGCGGTAGTCGATACCTGATTTTTCTAGCTTAGCCAGTTCACGTTGACCAAGTACGTTCGCAAAGCGGTTGTAGTCTTGGTTTAGCGATGCTTTATCAACTAGATTAGAGTTTTGCGAGTACTCAACACCAACTTTGTAGTCGTTTTCCCAGTCAGCACGGTGCCATGCACGCTCAGCAGCAGCGAGGACGCGAGGGAATACCATGTACTCGTATTGCTCGTCGTTACGTACTGTCTCAGACCAAAGTTGTGCAGATAGACCGTAGAAAGGTTTCGCTTCGATTTCACCTTTACCAGTAAAGCCATTGCCATCGCGATCTACAGAAGTTTCTGCGTTTTGAGGCATGTTCTCTGGTGCAAAGCCAAACATCTTACGAGTATCCGTTGCACGTGTTGCCCAGTAGTAACCACGCTCTTTCGGGTCAACTTCGTATGGCATATCCATGTACACGTAATCTGGGTTAGAAACAATCACGTCGTAACCTTTCTTAGACCACTCGTACACTGACGAAGTACCGCCCCAGTAAAGAACGTCCCAGAAGTTTACGCGAGTATTTTCTGTAGCGAACGCTTTTTCGCCGTCACTGTATTTCAAACCATCTTGCCAAGCTTGGAAGTTTGGAATGCCTTTCTCAGCAACAATCTTCGACACTTCTTCCGCGAAGTGGCTTGGTAGGTGAGCAAAGTCACTGACTGTGCCATCTGTGATTAGCGTCTGACATTGTGGAGACTGTGCAAACGGCTTGTCTTGTTTAGACAGGTCAATCGTGCCTTTCCAGCTTACTTTATCTTCTGCGTTAACGTCTTGGAAACCAGCACCTAGCTTGATGTTCTTCGCTTCGTCACCACCGAAGTGCCAAGTTGTTAGTGGAGCGCCAGCTTCTTGGTGCATTGCTGCCACTTCTGAAATCACCTTATCAACAAAGCGAGTTGAAGATTCCATACATGGGTTGATGAAGCTTTGCTTATTGTAGAACTGAACCGTCGTTACGTTTGATGTATCTTGAGGATCCATCAGACGGTATTCGTTCGCTTCAGCTTCTTTACCTTCTTCCATTAGGCGGTCGTAACGAGCTTCCATTGATACTACTGCTGCACGAGCGTGAGCTGGCATATCGATTTCTGGAATCACTTCAATGTTACGTGCTTTTGCGTATTTCAAGATTTCCACGTAGTCTGCTTTGCTGAAGTAGCCAGAGCCAAAGTTGTCTGTCGTTGGACCAGAGCCAAGCTGAGGCAGTAAACAGCTTTTCTCTTGTGTATCGAAACAACGGTTAGCACCCACTTCTGTCAGCTCAGGCAGACCCGGGATTTCTAAACGCCAGCCTTCATCATCGGTTAGGTGAAGGTGAAGTTTGTTCATCTTGTACGCTGCCATTTGGTCTAGCGTTGCAAGGATTGCGTCCTTAGAGTGGAAGTTACGAGCCACATCCACCATCACACCACGGTAATCAAAACGAGGCGCATCTTTAATAGACAGTTGTGGTAGAGAATCAGCATTTTGGCTATCTACCAGGCCAAAGATAGATTGTACTGCGTAGAAAGCGCCTGCTTGGTCGAACGCTTTAATCACAATACCGTCGCCTTTGATGCTCATTTCGTAAGCACCAGATTTTGCTAATTCACCGGTGAAGTCTGCAGGAACAACAGTGATGCTTACAGGAAGATCACCACGAACGTCCACACCTACCACTTCTGCACGATCTTGAATCGCTGCGAACTGAGTCGCATCGAATGCGTCTTTAGGCAGCGCAATACCATCCGCGATATCTACTTTGCCTTTACCCGCTTCAACGTGCATTGGTGTTGGTAGTAACGTGGTTGATACGTCTTGTGTTGCTAGGTCTTCGTTTTTCTCAAAACGAGACACAGCGTTTGCAAATACATTGTTGTCATCTGGTGTACGTTTTAGGTTGTTACCTTCAAGACCCGTCACAAAAGACGCAACATCTTCAGTATTTAGAGAAGCAATCATCTTAGGTTCTGCGTTTGGAGCAGAAACGAATGCACCCGGCATGAAGTCAGTTTCAAATAGTTGCCAGTATTCACCAACCAATGGAAGAACAACCTCTTCACCGGCAGCGAAGCCGTCAAACTTATCTGTTGGTTCTAGCTTATGTAGGTCACCCGTTACACGAGAGATTTTGAACTGCTCGTTGTCAACATCCAGAATCAGACGAATGCTGTGGAAGTAAATAGCCCAATCTTTTGAGTCAACAGCTTCACCTTGGTTAACAAGCGTCATGTTTACTTTGTTACAAGAAGCCCATTCTGCGCCCATATCTTGGCACGCAAGACCTTCGTTAGCACCATGGTTAGTTAACACTTCATATTGGATATCAAGGTTATCAGCCAGTGAGTTTACAACTTGTTGCTCAGAGCTCTGTAGTGAAGAGCAGCCTGCCAATGTAGCGATAACAGAAGCAGCAATCAGACTATGTTTCAACATCTTACTTTCCCCAAAAAGTCAGTGGTTCAAAACGACATTTATTAAAAATGGTGAGCACCTAAATGCGAGGCGCTTAACAGTTGCATTCAACATACAAGCAGTTATTTCTAAGCGTAAAATTAATAAAACTAAGAAGTGATCTGGCTCAAATTAAGCCAAGCATTCAAAAATATAAACATAATAATTTCAACAAGTTAAACTTGACGTTAAAAGCGGCTAACTTTTTTTGACGAGTTTGTTGCGATCTCAATCACGAATATCGATGGGTTTCGACTGATTTTGTAGGATTCTGATCACTATTGGTTATTAAGTGAACCATTAACAACAAACTCAATTGAAACACTTTCGTGAATTACCTCTCATTTCCTAGCCGTTAAAACTCGTCAATTTTTTAAAAAATGACGATTTTGCCGAACCATGTTATAGATAAAGTGCCTATTGAATTCGAGGAGCAAAATATGTTTCGACTCTTGTCCGTGATGTCATCTCTGATCGTCTTTTTTACTTCTTATTCTGTTCAAGCCGAACCACAACACTGGCTGGCAAAGAAGGGCGAGACGGAATACATGATTATCGGGTCTGTACATGTCGGCGATAAAAGCATGTATCCATTACCAGAAGCTGTGACTCGGTTCCTGACAAACAGTGATGGTTTAATCATCGAAGCAGACATTCGAAATACAGAAGGGGTGACTTACCCGGAAACCTCGCTTCACGCTAGAGATGTTTTAGATAAAACACAGCGCAAACATCTTGCTGAAATAGCCAATGACCTAGGTCTACAAGAAGCACAGTTGCTCAATGCACCGCCATGGTCTGCGGCTTTGACAATCCAGTTAATGTTGGTAAACAAACTTGGTTACGAGTCTGATCAAGGTGTCGACATGCACCTCATTAACTTAGCTGACCAACAAAAAGTACCAGTACTTGCTTTGGAGAATGTGCAATTCCAATTGGACTTAATTGCGGGACAAAAAGATGGCGGTAAAGATTTTTTGCTCTCTTCTATTGAAGAATATGACGGTGGCGACAAACTGGTACAATGCTTAATCGACAGTTGGAAGAGCGGCGATGGTAGCTCACTTGAAGCAGCATCAGCGAGTGAACAATCCAGTGATGAGTTCAATGAAGCCTTTCTCTATTCCCGTAATCGCGACTGGGCTCAGAAACTAGATACAGGTAGTGTACTACCGAAAAAATCCGGTAAATACACCGTGGTGGTAGGCAGCTTACACCTAGTAGGTAAAGACAATGTAATCGAACTATTAGAAAAACGCGGTTTCACTGTCAAACCTCTAGCAAAAACTCACAAAGCAGACTGCGATATTGGATAAAGAAGATAGCTCCATTTGCTGGTATGCTTACATCTACTTATCGTGTTGTATTTGTAGGCAAATGACGCTTACATCACGCTGACAAATACGATCACCTATTGGATACTATCGAGTCAATCCTTAAACAACTTCAAATTTGATAAGAGCCTTTATGACGTTCAAAGCCTCATTATTATGCCTTGCTAGCGCGCTACTATTGCCATCGCTTGCCCATGCAAAATCGTCTTGTACGATTGAAGACTTCCAACCTATTGATATTACGCCGGATACAAAAGGCGGTGTTTTGGATAAAGAAAGTGGACAGTTTCTCATTAACCAAAAGCCTATGATGCGTTGTGCAAACATCACTTTTTCAACCGCCCATACTCGTAACCGCGTCGCTCATATGATGAACCAGAACTTTGAAGCTACTTACTTTGATGGCAAAACTGGTCAGTCTCATTCCGCTACTTTTGATGAAGATGAGCTAAAAGCTGGGTACATTAAAATCGGTCCAAACCATCCAAAAACGGCTTACGTTTGTTTCACGACGTCCGAAACTCCGATTAAAGACATTAGTTGTGATGTGAACTAGCGAGAAGCGCAGTTTTATCATATCACTCAGAACAATAGAGAGATTCCCGACTGCGCTCCTTCGTCGCTTTCGGGAATGACGCCTTTGAATTCAGTGCTTTTTATTCGTCATCCTCAAGAGCGAGGGACGAGCGAGTTGGGGATCTCTTACGTTTTCATTTACCAGTTGATGAAAGCTGATTTGCCTCAAAGCGTTCCTTCTCTCGCATCTCGAAGAGCAGAGTCTGTTCCCGAAGCGAAGCGTTCTCGATTCAAAAAGCCGTAAAACGCAAAAAAGCCGTAGCATTTCTGCTACGGCTTTCTCTAATACGGTCGGTGAAGAGCCATATTCTAACTTCAGGCGAACCCCATTTGGTTCACTACTATCAAAGCCAAATTTGCGACCGCTGAAACGACGAAAGCCTGCTCATTGAGCAGGCTTTCTGAAAGTGGTCGGTGAAGAGGGATTCGAACCCCCGACCCTCTGGTCCCAAACCAGATGCGCTACCAAGCTGCGCTATTCACCGAGATGTTTAACTGAGGACTTATCCCCGTCAACGGATGCGTATATTACGGATTCTTTAGTTAGACGCAAGCGCTTTTTACAAAAAAACGTAATGTCTTAATTCGTTTGACGATTTACTGAACACTAGCACGTGAAATGTGACTAAGAACCCACAATAAAACACAGTTTATTAACCTTGGCAACATAATTGATCCAGATCAGTGTGCAAAAAAACACCACCCATTAACGTTATCAATGTCGGAAATATCTTGGAGGAAACGTATGGACTTTTGGCTTGATCTCCTATTTGGTAATGCGGTGGGACTATCGTCAATGATAGTAATCTTTGGGGCAATTGGTCTGATGTTGTTTTACGGCGGTTTCTTCATTTACAAGATTATGAACGACAAATCTCCTCACTAGATCTCGCTTAGCTCTAGAAACGCTTTGCACCGGAGTTGGTTACTTGCCTGCTCCGGTTTTTTATTTGATCTCAATGCACTACTCATTGATATAATCTTACTATTCCTACCCTGTTCTTTATGAGATTGCCGTTATGTCTCAAGACGACGATTTTGATCTGTTTCAACAGATGATGGGCGACGTAAAGCCTATCGACCACGATACTGCAGAGCACAAAAAAGTGCACCAAGTGACGGACGCTCAGATGGCGAAACGCGAAGCCGCTATTTGGCTTACTGAAGACGACCCAGAGTACCTGTCGATTGACCATGCAGAAATGCTCAAACCCGATGACTTTATCGAGTTCAAACGGGATGGTGTACAAGATGGTGTATACCGCAAACTACGCCTTGGTAAATACCTAATTCAAGCTCGACTTGATCTGCACCGTAAGACACTGAAAGAAGCACGTGACGAAGTAGTCAAATTCCTCAAGCAATGTATTGAGATGGATATCCGTACCGTCGTGATCGTACATGGTCGTGGCGAGCGCTCTAATCCACCAGCATTAATGAAAAGTTTCGTCAGCAGTTGGTTACAACAGATCCGTGAAGTGCAATGCGTGCATAGTGCACAACGATTCCACGGTGGCAGCGGCGCCGTTTACGTTCTATTAAGAAAGAGTGCTGAAAAGAAAATGGAGACGCGTGAACGTCATCAAAAACGTTTAGGCTAACTCGAATCTCGGTGCTAGAATGCCCGACCTTATCTTGTCTTGCTGCAATTAACTGCGGCAAGGCAACCTTTATTAACCGCCGTTGTGAAACGTTAGGAGACCAACATGTCACAAGACAACGCAAAACGCTTAAACAAATACATCAGCGAAACGGGCTTCTGCTCACGTCGTGAAGCCGACCGTCTTATCGAGCAAGGTCGTGTCACCATTAATGGTCAACAACCAGAAATGGGAACAAAAGTACTTCCAGGCGATGACGTTTGTGTCGATGGAAACCCTGTTGCAGCAAAAGAAAAACCGATTTATATCGCGTTGAACAAACCAACGGGCATCACCTGTACAACTGAACGCGACATCCCGGGCAACATCGTTGATTTCATCGGTCATAAAAAGCGTATCTTCCCTATCGGTCGTCTGGATAAGCCCTCAGATGGTTTGATCTTTCTGACTAACGATGGTGATATCGTAAATAAGATTCTGCGTGCAGGTAACAACCACGAAAAAGAATACGTGGTACGTGTTGATAAGCCTATTACTGGCGAATTCCTAAAACAGATGTCGAGCGGTGTGAAGATCCTCGATACAGTCACGCTACCTTGTAAGGTAACAAAAGAAACCAAATTCTCTTTCCGCATCGTGTTAACGCAAGGTTTGAACCGTCAAATCCGTCGTATGTGTGAAGCGCTCGGCTACGAAGTATTTAAACTGCGTCGCGTACGCATCATGAACATCTCACTTGATGGCATTCCAAATGGTAAATGGCGTTACCTGAGTGACGATGAAGTGGCAGAGATCCTAGCAATGTGTGAAGGTTCAGTGGGCACAGAGGAAGCGTCAAAGACAGATTCTAAAGGTCGCAACATTCGTAAAGCGACCGATGCCAAACTATTTGATAGCCGCGAAGAAAACCAAGGTTCAACGGCACGCCGTAACCAAAAAACACGTACCTTCCGTGGTAACAACGCGGATGAATTCCGACATGCGCCAAATTCTAAAAAAGGTCAGCAAAAACGTCGCCAACGTGATGATGAGAATGCACGCCCTGCAAAAGAGCACTACAAAGCGAAACCACAAGGTGAACGCAGTAAGCCTCAAGGTGATCACAATAAACCTCAATCACCGAGCAAGCCTAAGCAGCATTACATGAATCCAAATGCAGCGAAGCCAAGCAAACCAACGAAACGCACAGGCGGCACGTTGAGCCTGAAGAAGTAACCATTCGCTCCATCACAAGATCAAAAAAGGACGCTCATCAGCGTCCTTTTTATTGGTCATGTATTTACAGACAAAGAGGAGCAAATTGACCACGTGTTAGACTCAACAAATCTTTGGGTGCCAATTCAATTTCTAAACCACGCTTACCTGCGCTCACACAGATCGTCTCTTGCTGTGTTGCACTTTCATGCAGAAAAGTAGGCAGCGCTTTCTTCTGCCCCAATGGGCTGATTCCACCCACAACATAACCTGTGGTCTTTTGAGCGATTTCAGGATCTGCCATGTCCGCTTTCTTACCTTTCGCAGCTTTCGCCGCCAATTTTAGGTTCAATTTTTGATCGACAGGAATGATCGCAACGGCAAGGTTCTTAGGCTCGCCGTTTAAGCAAAACAGCAAAGTCTTAAATACTTTCTTTGGATCTTGTCCCAATACTTCTGCTGCTTCTAATCCGTAGCTGTCTGCTCTTGGATCATGCTCATATTGGTGAATGGTGTGTGAAACTTTTTTCTTTTTCGCAAGATTAATGGCCGGAGTCATCAAGATTCTCCTTATAAAACAAAAAACGCTGCCCCTAGTGAGGTGCAGCGCTTTAAGTTAATGGTATCAGCGACTTTGAGTCAATCGCTTTTTACTTGTAAACCATCTCACCTGAAGGCGCGTATTCGTTTACGTCAATTGGGCTGTGTGACTCTAGGTACTCTTTCAGTACTTCAGCATCCGTAAAGCCTGTATTTACGTAACCTGGGTGAGTGTTAACTTTCGGGTAGCCGTCACCGCCTGAAGCGTTGTAACTTGGTACAGTAAAGCGGTACTCACCATCAAGTCGAAGCTGTTTGCCACCGATAAATACATTTGCTACTTTGCCATTCTCAACAGTCATTGAAATACCAGCGAACTGAGCGTAAGCGCCAGAATCAACAGGTTTCGTTGCAACAACATTTAGGTAGTCTAGTACTTCTTTACCAGACATATCTACGTAAGAAACCATGTTGCCAAATGGTTGAACGGTCAGCACATCTTTGTACGTGATGTCACCCGCTTCAATTGAATCACGAACACCACCTGAGTTCATTACAGCGAAGTCTGCTTTCGCACGCTCCATGTGTGCTGTTGCGATCAGACGACCAAGGTTCGTTTGTTGGAAACGTACCACATTGCGATCACCTTCCAGTTTGCCATTGGATTCTGCAATCTTAACGTTTAGCTTGCCTTGACCTTTTTCTTGGTAAGGACGTAGGAAATCAAGCATAGCTTCATCTTGCGCGATCTCATCTTGGATAAGCACGCGTTGAGATTTACCATCAACTTTGATCTTCTTCTTCAGGTTCACAGGGATCAGATCGTAGCTCACCATAGACAATTCGCCGTTGCGGAATTCGTAATCAGCTCGACCAACGTACTTACCCCACTCGTACGCTTGTACGATGTAAGTGCCGTTTTGCTCATCTGGTTTACACTCTTCACCCGGCTTGAAGTTCTTCTTAATAACGTTTGGACCTTCCATACATACAGGCTCTTGTGAGTGACCACCCACAATCATGTCCAAATCACCTTCATTTAGGTAGCGAGCCAACGCAACATCACCCGGAGCGTTCACACCACGGTTGCCGTTTTCGTAGTGACCCATATGTGTCACTGCAAAGATAAGGTCTGGCTTCTCAGTTTCTTTTAGCTCAGCGATCAGCTTCTTCGCTTCTTCTTTCGGATCACGGAAGTCAACTTGACCAATGTACTCTGGGTTACCTAGTTTTGCTGTGTCTTCTGTCGTTAGACCGATCACGGCAATCTTGATGCCTTGCTTATTGAACATTGCGTAAGGTTGGAACAAGCGCTCACCGGTTTCCTTATCGTAAATGTTCGCAGACAGCATTGGGAAGTTAGCCCACTCTTGCTGCTTGAATAGCACGTCAAGTGGGTTATCGAACTCATGGTTACCCAACGCCATCGCGTCGTAACCAATTTTGCTCATACCTTTGAAATCTGGTTCCGCATCTTGCAGATCTGATTCAGGAACACCTGTATTGATATCGCCGCCTGACAGTAGAAGAACGCTGCCACCCTCTGCTTGAATTTCTGTACGTAGCTCGTCGATCAGTGTCTTACGAGCTGCCATACCATACTCACCGTATTTGTTTTGCCAGAAGCGACCGTGGTGGTCGTTCGTGTGCAGTACAGTCAGTTTGTATGTTGTATCTTCATTCCATTCATGTGCTGGTTGCGTTGCACATCCGGCAAGAGTTGCCAGAATCGCCGCGCTCAAAGCGGTTTTTACAATCAGGCGTTGCTTCATTGTTTTACCTTTTTATCGTCTGGGGTCCACTGCAGACGCTCTTAACCCTTTAAAGGAGCTCCGTCCATATAATTAAGAGCGCTAAAACTTGACGTAGTTTATAGGAAGAATTGCACGCTAACATATTGATTTCATAATTATGATGCATGGATCACTAATGACTATTTTAACAACTGCAACTCTGACGCTACGTTTCAACAGATTATAGACCCATTCACAGGCAATCGTTTTGCTGTGACATTGGCAGGCATTTCAATGCAATTGGTAAGCGAGAAGCGAGAAGCGAGAAGCGAGAAGCGAGAAGCGAGAAGCGAGAAGCGAGAAGCGAGAAGCGAGAAGCGAGAAGCGAGAAAA
>NZ_BCUF01000048.1 GCF_001591145.1 Vibrio harveyi NBRC 15634 = ATCC 14126 = KCTC 12724
TTGACCTTTAACTTCTTTAAGACCGTTGAAAGGAGCGCGCTCACCTAGAGCTTCCTCGATACGGATTAGTTGGTTGTACTTAGCAACACGGTCAGAACGGCTCATAGAACCAGTTTTGATTTGACCTGCAGCTGTACCTACCGCTAGGTCAGCGATAGTTGCATCTTCAGTTTCGCCAGAACGGTGAGAGATTACTGCTGTGTAACCTGCGTCTTTAGCCATCTTGATTGCAGCTAGAGTCTCAGTTAGAGAACCGATTTGGTTGAACTTGATAAGGATAGAGTTAGCTACGCCTTTCTCGATACCTTCAGCAAGGATCTTAGTGTTAGTAACGAATAGGTCGTCACCTACTAGTTGAAGCTTGTCACCTAGTAGTTCAGTTTGGTGCTTGAAGCCAGCCCAATCAGACTCGTCTAGACCGTCTTCGATAGAAACGATTGGGAATTGGTTAGCTAGCTCAGCTAGGTAGTGGTTGAACTCTTCAGAAGTGAAAGTTTTACCTTCGCCTTTCATGTTGTAGATGCCAGCTTCTTTGTCGAAGAACTCAGATGCAGCACAGTCCATAGCTAGAGTAACGTCTTTACCTAGTTCGTAACCAGCAGCTGCAACAGCTTCTGCGATAACTTCTAGAGCTTCAGCGTTAGACTTAAGGTTAGGAGCGAAACCACCTTCGTCACCAACTGCAGTGCTGTAGCCTTTAGACTTAAGAACTTTAGCTAGGTTGTGGAATACTTCTGCACCGATACGTAGACCTTCTTTAAGAGTCTTAGCACCAACTGGTTGGATCATGAACTCTTGGATGTCAACGTTGTTGTCTGCGTGCTCACCACCGTTGATGATGTTCATCATTGGTAGAGGCATAGAGAACTGACCAGCTGTACCGTTTAGCTCAGCGATGTGCTCGTATAGAGGCATGCCTTTAGCCGCTGCAGCAGCTTTAGCGTTTGCTAGAGAAACAGCTAGGATAGCGTTCGCACCGAACTTAGATTTGTTTTCAGTGCCGTCTAGTTCGATCATTACTGCGTCGATTGCAGCTTGGTCTTTAGCGTCTTTGCCAACTAGAGCTTCAGCGATTGCGCCGTTTACAGCTTCAACAGCTTTAAGAACACCTTTACCTAGGAAACGTGCTTTGTCACCGTCACGTAGCTCAAGAGCTTCGCGAGAACCAGTAGATGCGCCAGATGGAGCTGCCGCCATACCTACGAAACCGCCTTCTAGGTGTACTTCAGCTTCTACAGTTGGGTTACCACGTGAGTCGATGATTTCACGACCTAGAACTTTAACGATCTTAGACATTAATGTTTCCTCTCGTTCAAATATAAATGTCAATTTTAAAGGGCAGCAGCACAACCTTCGCCGCCGCCCGTATCCTTTTACTTCTCGAATTCGCCGCGAGCGTTTTGACCAGCAGCTTTAACGAAACCTGCGAATAGTGGGTGACCATCGCGAGGAGTCGAGGTGAATTCTGGGTGGAATTGAGCCGCTACAAACCATGGGTGAGCTGGGTTCTCAATCATTTCCACTAGTTTCTTGTCCGCTGATAGACCAGATACTTTCAGACCTGCTTTTTCGATTTGCGGACGAAGAACGTTGTTTACTTCGTAACGGTGACGGTGACGTTCGTGAACTGTCGCGCTACCGTATAGTTCACGAGCTTTCGTCCCTTTCTCTAGGTGACATAGCTGTGAACCAAGACGCATCGTACCACCTAGGTCAGACGTTTCAGTACGTTCTTCAACTTTACCTTCGCCGTCTACCCATTCAGTGATCAAACCTACCACAGGGTACTTAGTGTCTTTGTTAAATTCTGTTGAATGTGCACCTTCCATACCCGCTACGTTGCGCGCGTATTCGATCAGTGCTACTTGCATGCCTAGACAGATACCTAGGTAAGGTACTTTGTTTTCACGAGCGTATTGTGCTGCGCGAATCTTACCTTCGATACCACGGTCACCGAAGCCACCAGGTACTAGGATTGCATCTAGACCTTCAAGTACTTCTACGCCTTTCGTCTCAACATCTTGAGAGTCTACGTATTTAATTGTGACGTTTAGACGGTTTTTCAAGCCTGCGTGTTTAAGTGCTTCGTTTACTGACTTGTAAGCATCTGGTAGTTCGATGTATTTACCGACCATACCGATAGTTACTTCGCCAGTTGGGTTCGCTTCTTCATAGATAACCTGTTCCCATTCAGACAGGTCAGCTTCTGGTGCGTTGATACCAAAGCGAGCACAAACTAGGTCATCTAGACCTTGAGACTTAACAAGTTGAGGGATCTTGTAGATTGAATCTACGTCCTTCATTGAGATTACTGCTTTCTCAGGAACGTTACAGAATAGCGCAATTTTCTTACGCTCGTTCGCTGGGATCATACGATCAGAGCGGCAAACAAGAATATCTGGTTGGATACCGATAGATAGCAGCTCTTTAACAGAGTGCTGAGTTGGCTTAGTTTTCACTTCACCAGCAGCGGCTAGGTAAGGAACTAGCGTTAGGTGCATGAACATTGCGCGCTCACGACCTAGTTCTACAGCAAGCTGACGGATAGCTTCCATAAATGGTAGTGATTCGATATCACCTACCGTACCACCGACTTCAACGATAGCAACATCATGGCCTTCAGAACCTGCGATTACGCGGTCTTTGATAGCGTTAGTGATGTGAGGGATAACCTGAATGGTTGCACCTAGGTAATCGCCGCGACGTTCTTTACGTAGTACGTCTGCATAAACACGACCAGCAGTGAAGTTGTTACGCTTAGTCATCTTGGTGCGGATGAAACGCTCGTAGTGACCAAGGTCAAGGTCAGTCTCTGCGCCATCTTCCGTAACGAACACTTCACCGTGTTGAGTTGGGCTCATTGTGCCTGGATCAACGTTGATGTAAGGGTCAAGCTTCATCATAGTCACTTTAAGACCACGAGCTTCTAGAATAGCTGCAAGAGATGCTGCTGCAATACCTTTACCTAGAGAGGATACAACCCCGCCAGTAACAAAAATGTAATTTGTCGTCATGTTTAACCTGAAATTGGTTGAATGAGGGAAATGGAGTGCTTCTGGACGGGACGTAAATATACCAGAAGCTCCTAACCGCCACAACGTGAAATCTATCACACCGTAATTTTTTATTTTTTGCTTCAAATCAAAGTCGAGTATTCATGCAATTTCAGCTTCGCTCTTCTCGTTTCACTTCATCCCACATGGAATCGAGTTCATCTAGAGTAAAGTCTGTCAGCTGTTTACCGTGCGCTGCAACTTTAGTTTCCACGCCTTTAAAGCGTTTCGAGAACTTTAAGTTGGCTTTTGCCAGTGCCACTTCAGGGTCTTTCCCTAGGTGACGAGACAGGTTCACGGTAGCAAATAAAAGATCGCCTAATTCGAGTTCAACTTTCTCCTCATCCGGAGTAATTTGAAGCACTTCTTCCATTACCTCTTCAATTTCTTCCTGCACTTTTCCGACAACGGGACCAAGCGAGTCCCAATCAAAGCCGAATTTTGCGCACTTTTTCTGAATCTTTGTAGCACGCGAAAGCGCAGGTAGAGAGTTTGGTATTGAGTCTAGGATACTTTCTTCAGCTTTGCCTAATTGTGCTTTCTCTTTGGCTTTTTCCGCTTCCCAGTTGGCGTTAATCGCTTCTTCAGAATCGAATTCTACTTCTGAAAAAACATGCGGGTGACGACGCGTCAGCTTCTCGTTAACGGTTTCCACCACATCAGAAAACTCGAACAATCCCTGCTCTTTCGCCATTTGGCTGTAGAAAATCACTTGGAACAATAAGTCCCCCAACTCTTCTTGCAAGTTCGACCAATCGCGGTTTTGAATCGCATCCACCACTTCGTAGGTTTCTTCAATGGTGTGAGGAACAATGGTGTCGAAGGTCTGCTTTAAGTCCCAAGGACAACCGCTTTCTGGGTCACGCAACTTCGCCATGATTTGTTCTAACTGTTCAATTGGATGACTCATTTTCTCTGTTCCTTTAAACCTTTCTATCTAAAGAAAAAGGTGAGCAGCCAAAACCACTCACCTTTGTTATATGTTGATCAATTCTCTAAATAATTGAAGCTGTAGCTAGGCGGCAAGCGAGCGAGACTCCTGAGCATAGCCTGCCTATGTGATGGAGCGAGTGAGCGTAGGCAACAACGCTATCAGCTTCAAGTATGACGAGAATTTTAGCCTAAGCGCTTCACCGACATAACATCCTTGATCTGCTCAACACGTTTCGAAACGCGTGAGAACACCTCAAGGTTGGTCACTTCAAGGTCAAAGTCCATGATCGACATTTGCGTGCGGTAATCGACGCGACTCTTCATGCTGGTGACTTTGATTTTCTCGTTCGCAAATAGCGTTGTAATGTCTTTTAGTAGACCACCACGCTCCATCGCTTCAACACGAACCGTCAAGATGTAAGAGCCGACAAAGCCGCTCCCCCAGACGGTATCAATGATACGTTCTGGTGCGTGATGACGAAGTTCTTCTAGTTGCTCACAGTCACTACGGTGCACCGAAATACCACGACCTTGAGTGATGTAACCTGAGATCTCATCACCTGGGATCGGCTGACAACAGCGCGCTAGGTGCGTCATTAAGTTATCGACACCTTCTACCACAACCGCATCTTTCTTCGGACGGCTTTGCGCTGGCGCGCGATTTTCTGCTTCTTGCAGTTTTTCCAGCGCTTGCTGGTCTTCCTCTTCCGCGGTTGGCTTGTTCACTAACGCGTTGATGTGGTTGATGATCTGGTTAATGCGCAAGTCACCACTACCAATACCAACATACAATTCACCGGCGCTATTAACGTTAAAGCGTTTTAGTGCGTAGTGATCTGCGTCTTTCAGTGTCGCGCCGATTTTCGCCAATTCGTGCTCTAGGATTTCACGACCCGCTTCTAGGTTCTTCTCACGACTTTGTTTGCGGAACCATGCGTTGATTTTCGCACGTGCTCGGCTCGACGTCACAAAGCCCAGAGTCGGGTTCAACCAGTCACGTGAAGGGTTTGGTTCTTTCTGGGTGATGATTTCAACCTGATCACCCATTTGCAGTTTATGGGTGAACGGTACAATACGACCCGCAACTTTAGCGCCGATACAACGGTGACCCACTTCGGAGTGAATGTGGTAAGCGAAATCGAGCGGTGTTGCGCCCATTGGTAGGTCGACAACATCGCCACGTGGGGTAAAGGCATACACGCGGTCATCAAATACCTGACTACGTAGCTCGTCCAACATCTCGCCAGAGTCAGACATCTCTTCTTGCCAATCGAGTAGCTTACGTAGCCATGTGATCTTCTCATCGTAACCGCTGCGGCTGCTTGCACCTTCTTTGTATTTCCAGTGCGCAGCAACACCTAGCTCAGAATCTTCGTGCATCTCTTTAGTACGAATCTGGATCTCAATGGTCTTGCCTTCAGGACCAAGAATCACGGTATGGATAGACTGGTAGCCGTTTGGTTTCGGGTTCGCTACGTAATCGTCGAACTCGCTTGGTAGGTGTTTGTATTTGGTGTGAACCACACCTAGAGCGGCATAACAGTCTTGAAGTTTGTCAGCGATGATACGTACTGCACGTACGTCAAATAATTCATCAAACGCCAGACTCTTCTTCTGCATTTTGCGCCAGATACTGTAGATGTGCTTTGGACGACCACTGACTTCTGCGTTGATGCCGCATACGGTCATTTCTTGGGTAAGATCGTCGACAAAGTCTTTGATGTATTGTTCACGGACAATACGACGCTCAGCCAATTGCTTCGCGATTTGCTTGTAGGTTTCTGGTTGTTGGTAGCGGAAGGCGTAATCTTCGATTTCCCACTTCAACTGACCAATACCAAGGCGGTTTGCCAGAGGCGCATAGATATTTGCACACTCTTTTGCCGCAGCACGACGAACTTCGTCCGGCGCTTTTTTTACTTCAATCAGGTTGCAGATACGTTCCGCCAGCTTGATGACCACGCAGCGGAAATCATCCACCATTGCCAACAGCATGCGACGAACGTTATCTACTTGAGACGAGGCAGCACCACCATCCATTGTTACATTTAGTTGACCAATTGCCGCCATTTCGTCGACACCATCGATCAGCTTAATGATTTCTTTGCTGTATTTTTCCTCAAGGAGCTCTCTATCAAAAGCACCACTTGAGACCAAAGGGAACAGTTGCGCCGCGACAAGTGTCGCTTTGTCCATCGACAAGGTGATCAAGATTTCGATCATCTCTCGTCCACGCCACAACAAAAGCTCCGCCTGTTCGTTATCCGCCAACACAGATTGGCAGTCACGATACACTTCGGTTAAGCGTTTCGCTGTGTTCTTCTCTTGACCTAGGCTAGCCACCCAGTTTTCAAGTTCAAACTGTTCATCTTGGTTTAAATGCGCGCTTCTTACCGCAACCATCTCATCATCCTAATTATTATATTTGTGTGGTTTGACTAACACCATCCAGGTTAGTTCTTTCGCCAAGCTTTAAGCGTTGGCTTATTGACCACCCACCACGTGTAAGTGATCAACAAAGTCCCAATTATCAGGACTTTTCAAACAGTGCCATCGATTCTAGATGGCTGGTATGAGGGAACATGTCCAGCATACCTAATTTGGTCAATTGGTAGCCTTGCTCCAGCAAGCTCTGGCTATCCCTTGCAAGGGTAGCAGGATTACACGAAACATAAACTACACGCTGTGCGCCAAGCGCAGAAACTTGATCGATGATCCCACTCGCGCCCGCACGTGCCGGATCAAGCAGCACTTTGTCGAATTGTTCAGCCGCCCAAACTTGCCCTTCAAAATCCTGCTCAAGGTTAGCGTGATAAAATTGCGCGTTATTGATTTGGTTCAAAGATGCATTATTTGCCGCCTTTTCCACCATTTCTGCCACGCCTTCTACGCCAACCACGTGCTTTGCACGCTTCGCGATAGGCAAACTGAAGTTACCCAAGCCACAGAACAAATCTAACACTCGCTCGTCATTTTGTGGGTCTAACCACTCTACTGCCTGAGCGACCATTTTCTGGTTTACCGCTTGGTTCACTTGAATAAAGTTATTTGGCGTAAATGGTACGGTGACATTCGCTTCTTGATAGAAAGGCACTTCACCTTCAATCAAATCAAGCTGATCGGTTTCTGGCATCAAGTAGAGCGATGCATTGTGACGCTTCGCCAATTCCACCAACGAGTTGGTTTCTTTTTCAGTCAGCTTACTTAGATGGCGCAATGTAATGCATGGACCATTATCGCCTAGCACCAACTCTACGTGACCAAGTTGCTCTGGCTTCTTAAACGCTTTTAACGTCGAGTAGATTTCTGGCAATAGCACATTCAACTCAGGTGCGAGCACTGGACAATCCGTCACTTGCGCGATTTGTTTACTCTGTTTCTTGCGGAAACCAAAGTGCAACTGACGAGTCTTTTTATCCACGAACAAGCTCACACGAGCACGGCGACGGTAGCCAAGAGACTCACCTAACACAGGCGCATCCAACTCGATATCACTGCCGGCAAATTTTCTCATCAACTGACGAAGCGTTTGCTGCTTGTGCGTCAATTGTTGGTCATAGTTCAGATGCTGCAGGTCACAGCCACCGCATTCATGGTAGTGCGGACAAAATGGCTCCACGCGAACGTCACTCGGTTTAAGGATTTTAATCAACTTACCGCGAGCGAATTTGCTCTTTTCTTCCACCAATTGGGTTACCACTTCCTCACCCGGTAGCGCACCATCAATAAACAATGGTTTCTTCTTAAGGTAAGCAATGCCTGCGCCGTGGTGATCCAAACGCTCCACTTGTACCGCTTGGTGGCGGGTATTCAGTTGCGTTTTCTTTTTAGGTTGAAAGATACGTGCCATGCTCTGTGCCTGATTTGTGTCTAATTGCTCTACTGCTTCACTATTCTTGATTGCAGCCGTTGTGTGATTCGAGTGACTTGATTATGCTTACCGTTTATCCGGTGACGTCACTTCTTTGCTCAAGGCTTTATCGTGCGCTTGAGAAATAATGCGTTATTTTCCCATATCCAGACTCCGATGTAATTAGATAACATGACCAGATATGGCTTAAGAGCACGTGTAATTACACTAACTCTCGCTCCCACTCTCATTATTGGTTTATTACTGAGCGGCTTTTTCTCATTTAACCGCTACCAAGACCTCGAGAAACAAGTTATCACCACAGGCAATAGCATTATCGAACCGCTTGCGATTGCCAGTGAAACTCACCTACTTTCCGAAAGTCGCGAAGCTGTTCGTCGCCTTATCAGTTACGCCCACCGCAAAAACTCGAAACTAGTTCGTAGTATCGCGGTGTTCGATGAAAATCATGAGCTTTTCGTCACTTCTAACTTCCACCCCAATTTTGAAGCTCTGATGTTCCCGAAGGATAAGCCTATCCCTCAATTAGGCAATTCGGAAATCTTCGATAACTCGCTTATTCTGCGCGTGCCGATTCTATCTGAAGGTCACTATCTTTCGGAGCTCTCAAATGAGAATCAGGGCACAAAAGCCATCGGCTACATCGCAGTGGAAATGGATCTTTCGTCACTTCGATTGCAGCAATACCAAGAAGTGTTCTCTGCGTTCTTGGTGTTGATCCTCGGTCTTGGTCTCGCGAGTGTGTTCGCCTCTCGTCTAATGCATGACGTAACCCAACCGATCACTCACATGAAGAACGTTGTTGACCGCATTCGTCGTGGTCACCTTGATGTGCGTATCGAAGGTAAAATGCACGGTGAGTTGGACCAGTTGAAAAACGGTATCAACGCCATGGCGGTCTCGCTGTCGGAATACCACGTTGAGATGCAGCACAGTATAGACCAAGCGACATCAGACTTGCGTGAGACTCTGGAACAGCTAGAGATTCAGAACGTGGAGCTGGACATCGCGAAGAAGCGTGCCCAAGAGGCAGCACGCGTGAAATCCGAATTCTTGGCGAACATGTCTCACGAACTCCGTACTCCGCTGAATGGTGTGATTGGCTTTACCCGTCAAATGCTGAAAACACAGCTATCGAACAGCCAAACGGATTACTTGCAGACTATTGAGAAGTCCGCCAACAACCTACTGAACATCATCAACGACATCCTCGACTTCTCGAAACTAGAAGCCGGTAAGTTGGCGCTGGAAAACATTCCATTTGAATTCCGTGAAAGCTTAGAAGAAGTAATCAACCTACAAGCCACCAGCGCGCACGAGAAAGGTTTGGAAATCACCTTGAAAGTGGATCCGAAGATCCCGCAAGGCTTGGTGGGTGACCCGCTTCGTATCCAACAAATCCTCACCAACTTAGTCGGCAACTCCATCAAGTTTACTGAGCGCGGTAATATCGACATCAGCGTTGAGATGCGCTCACAATCTGGTGATTCGGTCGAACTGCAATTCATGGTGCGCGATACTGGTATTGGTATCTCTGAGCGTCAGCAAGCTCAGTTGTTCCAAGCGTTTAGCCAAGCGGATGCAAGTATTTCACGTCGCTATGGTGGTACCGGTCTTGGTCTGGTTATCACTCAGAAACTAGTAAGCCAGATGGGCGGCGAAATCAGCCTAACCAGTCGCCTACACCAAGGTTCAACCTTCTGGTTTACGGTTCGCTTGCACTCAACTGAAATGCCAATGAGCGATCTGATTGAAGTCGAACTACTAACTGGTAAGCAATTGCTGTTGGTTGAACCAAACATGCAAGCGGCGTCAGTGACACAGCAGATCCTGAGCCAAGAAGGCATTCTGGTGACCTACCGCTCTTCGTTGCCAGAAAACGACGAGAACTACGACTACGTATTGTTGAACTTGGCTGCCAACCAAACCTACGATGATCAATCGGTAGCAACTTGGATTGAGCAAGCCAAACGCATGGCGCCGAGTGTGATCATGGGTACGCCGAGTACCGAACTGGCACTGGCAGATCAAGTGATGAACGATCATCAGATCCAATGTCTGACTAAGCCATTATCACGCCGTAAGCTTCTACAAAGCCTAATAACGGATCACGTCGAAACACCTCAAGCAGTGATTGCACCAATTGAGCCAGTGGTGAATGAACGCTTACCACTGACGGTACTTGCGGTCGACGATAACCCAGCTAACTTGAAACTGATCTCTGCGCTATTGAAAGAGCGTGTAGAAACGGTAACAGCGTGCAGCAATGGCCAGCAAGCGGTGAATCTCGCGACTGAGAAGAAATACGATCTGATCTTCATGGACATTCAAATGCCATTGATGGACGGCGTGACGGCTTGTCAGCACATTAAAGAGCTAGAGCTGAACAAAGACACCCCTGTGATTGCGGTGACCGCGCATGCCATGGCAGGCGAGCGTGACCGACTATTAGCTGCGGGGATGGATGACTACCTAACCAAACCAATCGAAGAGCATGTACTGCAACAGGTTTTGGTCCACTGGAACCCAAATACCTGTACTGAGAGTGTCGATAAAATTGCGCCATCGTATGTCGAACCAGTTGTGGAAACTGCGCCATCAGCGCCAGAAAAGCCACAGCAAGATGTCATCATCGACTGGCAAGCTGCGTTAAAACAAAGTGCCAACAAAGAAGATTTAGCCAAAGACATGCTGCGCATGCTGATTGATTTTATTCCTGAGGTGGAAGAAGTGGTCGATCAAGCATTAGAACAAGAAGACTTCTCGCGTGATGATCTTATCCATGTGGTACATAAACTTCACGGCAGCAGCTCTTACTGTGGCGTGCCGAGATTAAAGTCTCTGTGTGCAACCTTGGAACAAGCACTGCGCTCGGGCGCTGACATCGAAGACATCGAACCGGAAATGTTCGAACTGCAAGATGAAATGATTAAAGTCACCACGACGGCGAAACTCTATCTTGAACAGTAGAAAATAACGGAGTAAATCAGAGACATAAAAAAGCCAGAGCATCCACTCTGGCTTTTTCGTATTCGGTTATTAATCCGTAATCAGGCTAAGTTAGGATTCAAAAATCACCGTCGCGACCGCGTAATGACGTTCATCCGAAATCGACAGATGAACATGATTGACGCCCATCGACTCGGCGATTTGCTTCGCCACACCGGATAAGGTCAATATCGGTTTACCGAACTCATCATTCGAAACTGTAAAATCATGGAAGGTCACGCCTTTTGCGATGCCTGTACCTAGCGCTTTTGAGGCAGCCTCTTTTACTGCGAAACGCTTCGCAAGGTAGCGCCCTTTTTGCTTCAATTCAGCAAACTGTACCATTTCATCTTGCGACAAAATGCGCTTTGCGAAGGGCTCACCCGTTCGACCGAGCGCTTTTTCAATGCGCTCAATCTCTGCGATGTCAGTACCTAATCCTAAAATTGCCATGCTTAAATCTGATTATTTACGAGCCGCAACCATGATGGCTTTCATTTCTGCCACAGATTTTTCTAAACCATCGAAAACCGCACGACCAATGATCGAGTGACCGATGTTAAGCTCGTAGATTTCTGGCAGTGCCGCGATTGGTGCAACGTTGTGGTAAGTCAGACCGTGACCTGCGTTTACGATGATACCTAGGTCATCAGCGTAGCTTGCGCCTGCTGCAATCTTCTTCAGTTCATCTTGCTGATCTTCTTCTGTTGTCGCATCTGCGTAGTGACCTGTGTGAAGCTCAATGTAAGGTGCGCCACAAGCTTTTGCCGCATCGATCTGTTGACGGTCAGCATCGATGAATAGAGAGACTTTAATGCCCGCTTCAGTTAGCTTTTGCGTTGCCGCTTTCACTTTCTCAAGTTGACCGACAACATCCAGACCACCTTCTGTTGTCAACTCTTCACGTTTTTCAGGAACCAGACAAACGAACTCAGGCTTAGTTTGTAGCGCAATCTCAACCATCTCGCCCGTTACCGCCATTTCAAGGTTCATACGAGTTTGAATGGTTTCACGTAGGATACGTACGTCACGATCTAGAATGTGGCGACGGTCTTCACGTAGGTGGATGGTAATACCGTCAGCACCGGCACGCTCTGCGATCTCAGCAGCATGAACTGGATCTGGGTATTTAGTACCACGTGCATTACGTAGAGTGGCAATATGGTCGATATTAACGCCTAAGTAGATTGAGCTCATTTTCCGTTACTCCGTGCTCGATATGTCTGAATGAATAATTCGCGACTTTTTAAAGGTTTGCCGCCAAGATACGGCTTTAATGCCATACGTGTAAAGCGTTTCGCCGCTTTTAATTGCTCTTTAGTGACGAATCGCCGTTCACTAATCGCAATCAATTCATTACCTAAAAATGTCAGATTGTCGCGCCTTACTGAAGCTATGAATCCCTTTTGTTCACGATAACGGTAAGTCATCTCAGGATCGACAGGCTCCCCCGTCCCGGCACAATGCAAGAAATCGACGCCATAGCCCATTGAAGAAAGCAAGGCCAATTCAAAACGACGCAATCCCGGTTCAGGGTTATCACTCTGAGCCAATTCCGTTAGTGCATGCAGATAATCATGAAACAGGGCTGGCATCGGCACCTCCGCCATTAACACGCGCCCGACTAATTCATTTACGTACATTGCGGAGTAAAGGTTTATCCCGAACAACGGCAAACCCAAACTGATTGGCTCAGCCTGACGTAAGGTTTTCATTGAGCCTTTGCCGGACCATTTCAACAATAGTGGCGTGAAGGGCTGTAATGCCCCTTTAAGATTGGAGCGTTTGCTGCGCGCACCTTTCGCCATCAACGTGATACGACCATACTCCTCGCTGAATACATCAAGGATCAAGCTCGATTCACTGTAAGGGCGTCGGTGCAATACAAAGCAGCGTTGGAAGCCTTCTGAAGACTGGTTGCTCATTTCAATCTGTGTGCCTAAGTCGGTAATAAAAAATAAGGAGCCAAGCGGCTCCTTATTCTAATCGATATTATATTTTAGTCGATGTTGGAACGAAGTGTCTTCGTTACCAAACTTACAAGCAACCAAGCTTATAGATCGTCAATGTAACCTAGTGAGCGCAGTGCACGTTCGTCGTCTGCCCAACCAGATTTCACTTTTACCCAAGTCTCTAGGTAAACCTTACGACCGAATAGCTCTTCCATATCAAGGCGCGCTTCACGACCAATCGTTTTGATCTTCTCGCCGCCTTTACCAATCACCATTTTCTTCTGACCATTACGTTCAACAAGAATTAGGGCGTTGATATGGAAACCGTCCGTTTCTGGGTTGTAATCGAAGCGCTCAATCTCAACCGTTACCGAGTATGGCAGCTCTTCACCAGTAAAACGCATCAGTTTTTCACGCACGATTTCAGACGCCATGAAACGCTGAGAACGGTCTGTTACGTATTCTTCTGGGAAGTGGTGCGTTGCTTCTGGCAAGTGATCGCGAACGTGCTTGCGCAGTACGTCGATGTTCTTACCTTGCTTTGCAGAGATTGGCACAACGTCAACGAAATCCATCTTCTTCGACATCTCGGCCATGTGCATCATCACTTCGTTACGATCTTGCACGTTGTCTACCTTGTTCACACAAAGCACAACAGGGAAGTTCGACTTTTGAAGCTTAGTCAGCACCATCTCATCGTCTTTGGTCCAATGCGTACCGTCGACCAAGAAGAATACTAGGTTCACATCACTTAGAGATGAGTTGGCTGCACGGTTCATCAAGCGGTTAATCGCGCGCTTCTCTTCAATGTGAAGTCCCGGTGTATCTACGTAGATCGCTTGGTAATCACCATCGGTATCCACGCCCATGATGCGGTGACGCGTCGTTTGCGGTTTACGAGACGTGATCGAAATCTTCTGACCCAAGATTTTGTTCAGAAGCGTCGATTTACCTACGTTTGGACGACCAACAATCGCAATGAAGCCACAGTGTTGGTTCTCTGGTGAACTTACTTCACCATGTGATGCGAAAAACGCATCGATGTCGAATTCGTTATCAGCCATTCGTTAATTGCTCAAGTGCCGTTTCTGCAGCCGCTTGTTCTGCCTTGCGGCGGCTGGTGCCTTTACCGATTACAGGCTTATCCACACCTGCTACGTCACACTCAACCGTGAACTCTTGGTTGTGCGCTTCACCTTTAATATTAGTCACTGTGTAGACAGGCAGCGGTTTTCTTCTGCCTTGCAGGAACTCTTGTAGGCGAGTTTTTGGATCTTTTTGTGATACACCAGGCTTAATCGCCTCAAGACGCGAGTTGTACCAGCTCAGTACGATACCGCGAACTTGTTCAATATCACTATCAAGGTAAATCGCACCAATAATGGCTTCTACCGCATCGGCTAGAATAGAGTCTCGGCGGAATCCGCCACTCTTCAATTCACCTGGACCTAATTTTAAATAATCTCCTAGATCGAATTCACGACCCAGTTCCGCCAATGTGTGCCCACGAACCAAGGTCGCGCGCATACGGCTCATGTCACCTTCGTTCACTTTCGGGAAACGATGGTACAGATCATCAGCGATGACAAAACTTAAAATTGAATCGCCCAGAAACTCAAGACGTTCATTGTGCTTACTATTGGCGCTGCGGTGAGTCAGCGCCAAGTTGATAAGCCCAGCATCCTTAAATTGGTAGCCGAGCTTTCTCTCTAGTTTCTCAATTGGAGAATTCATACTCTCTCGATATGTAATGGTTAGTGAATGCCACCAACGCGGTTAAAACGCACACCAGTTGGAATCCATGAAGGTAGAACACTATCTGCGCCACGATCAAACTCGAAGCTGATCCAGATCGCAACAGCTTTACCGACTAAGTTTGCTTCTGGAACAAAGCCCCAGTAACGGCTGTCAGCACTGTTGTCACGGTTATCACCCATAACGAAGTACTGACCTTGTGGTACAACCCACTCGTTAACACCTGGACGTGGTTGGTAGTTCTGCACGCGGTCACGAGTTAATGGGTTCACCAAAATTTGGTGCTCAACTTCACCCAGTTTTTCATTCATCTGAATCAGAGGAATACCGTTTTGGATGAATTGACTTTCTTCAACATTGTTCAGCTTAACTGGCTTACAAGATGACTCACCTTTCGATTGAATACATACCTGCTTATCCGCAGAGTAACGAACGGTATCACCAGGCAAACCTACCACACGTTTAATGTAGTCAACGTTTGGCTGTGGTGGGTACTTGAATACCACGATGTCGCCACGCTCAGGCTTGCCAGTTTCCACTAGCTGCGTGCGCCATACCGGATCTTTCAATCCGTACGCGTATTTCTCCACCAAAATGAAGTCACCTACTAGTAGGGTTGGCATCATTGAGCCTGAAGGGATTTGGAACGGTTCATAGATAAAAGAACGTAATACCAATACAAATGCAATCACTGGGAAGATAGAAACGCTGTTCTCTACCCACCACGGTTGGCTTTCTACTTTTTGTAGCGTCACCGCATCCAGACCATTGGTTGTTTGCGCTTGGATCTCCGCTACTTTCGCTTGACGTTTTTTCGCAAACACCAGCTTTTCTAGTAGCCAAACTACGCCAGTTACCAAAGTCACGATAACTAGAATCAGTGAGAATGTATTCGCCATTAAATTCCCTTATCTAAAAATACGAAAGTGAAAGAGCCGAAACCCTTTCACTTATTTTACTATCTAACGTCTTATGACAGACAAGAGCACGAGATAGTTCAACTCTAGTCTTTACCAACGTGAAGAATTGCTAGGAACGCTTCTTGAGGCAGCTCTACGTTACCGATCTGCTTCATACGTTTCTTACCTTCTTTCTGTTTCTTCAGAAGTTTCTTCTTACGGCTCACGTCACCACCGTAACATTTCGCGATTACGTTCTTACGTAGCTGTTTCACTGTAGAACGTGCGATGATGTGGTTACCGATAGCCGCTTGGATCGCGATGTCGAACATCTGACGAGGAATGAACTCTTTCATTTTCTCAACAAGCTGACGACCACGAGTCTGAGACTGATCTTTATGCGTAATCAGCGCTAGCGCATCCACTTTGTCGCCGTTCAGTAGTACGTCTACACGTACCATGTTCGATGCTTCAAAGCGTTGGAAGTTGTAATCCAGAGACGCGTAGCCACGTGATGTCGACTTCAAACGGTCGAAGAAGTCCAGTACCACTTCTGCCATTGGGATGTCGTAAGTGATCGCAACTTGGTTACCGTGGTAAACCATGTCCACCTGTACGCCACGCTTCTCAACACATAGTGTGATTACGTTACCTAGGTAGTCCGCTGGTACTAGGATGTTACAGCGCGCGATAGGCTCACGGATCTCTTCGATGTCGTTAACCGCTGGCAGTTTTGCAGGGCTATCAACGTACAGAGTCTCACCGTTAGTTTGTTCTACTTCGTAAACTACCGTTGGTGCCGTTGTAATTAGGTCAAGATCGTATTCACGCTCTAGACGCTCTTGGATGATTTCCATGTGCAGCATACCAAGGAAACCACAACGGAAACCAAAGCCAAGTGCTGCTGAGTTTTCTGGTTCGTAGAATAGCGATGCATCGTTTAGGCTAAGTTTACCTAGTGCGTCACGGAAGTTTTCGTAATCATCAGAAGATACTGGGAACAGACCCGCGTATACCTGAGGTTTTACTTTCTTAAAGCCTGGAAGTGGCTTCTCGCTGCCGTTTTTCGCTAGTGTCAGCGTATCACCTACTGGTGCGCCTAGGATGTCTTTGATACCACAAACTACCCAGCCTACTTCGCCAGTACGCAGAACATCAGTGTCCACTTGCTTAGGCGTGAAGATACCTAGACGATCCACACCCCAAGTTTGACCTGTGCTCATTACTTTGATCTTGTCGTTTTTCTTCAGTGAACCGTTTTTAATTCGAACCAAAGAAACAACGCCAAGGTAGTTATCGAACCATGAGTCGATGATCAGCGCTTGAAGTGGCGCGTCTGGATCACCTTCTGGTGCTGGAATTGCTGATACGATGTTTTCTAGAACGTCGTCAACACCTAGACCTGTCTTCGCAGAACAGCGGGTTGCTTCCATTGCATCGATACCAACGATCTCTTCAATTTCTTCCGCTACACGCTCGGGATCGGCAGCTGGTAGGTCAATCTTGTTCAGGATTGGCACAACCTCTAGATCCATTTCGATTGCGGTGTAACAGTTAGCTAGGGTTTGAGCCTCTACACCCTGACCTGCGTCAACCACCAGTAGCGCGCCTTCACAAGCAGCTAGAGAACGTGATACTTCGTACGCAAAGTCAACGTGTCCCGGAGTATCGATGAAGTTCAACTGGTACGTTTCGCCGTCTTTAGCGGTGTAGTTCAGCGTCACACTCTGAGATTTGATGGTGATACCACGCTCACGTTCAAGATCCATAGAATCCAGAACCTGTGCGGCCATTTCACGATCGCTTAATCCACCACAAACTTGGATTAGACGGTCAGATAGGGTCGACTTACCATGGTCGATGTGGGCGATAATCGAAAAGTTACGAATGTGCTTCATAGATTTAGGGTGACTAACTCTTTACAAATAGGGACAGTAAGAAAGCCGTCTGTTGACGGCATTTCAATCAAGTTGGCAGATTCTACCCAATTTCGTTAACGGGCGCACCTTATTTAAAGTCTAGAACTTATTGAATAGGTTCACCGAGAACTCTAATGAGGGTGACTTGGCGTTTTGACTCATCTTCTAGTGGGCGTGACACACGTTTTGCGAGCCACATACCACCAGCTGCGAACAATACCGAAGCTAGGATGGTGATGACCTCACCGCCCGCGGTTAAAGGCACTAGCAGGAAGTTGCCAATTACAGCACCGAGAATCAAACCAAACAAAGGAAGAAGGTAGACCGCCATAGCTGATTTGATCAGGCTTGCTTCGGGGAAACCAATTTCCACGACCTGACCAACTTTGACGGATTTTGGGGTACGCAAATGCCACGACAGCGTTTTGTTACCGATCGCTTTGGTAACCACGCCTGTGCCGCAGCTTTTTTGCGATGAACAGCTGCTGCAACTGGTCTGTTGCTCGCAGCTGATATCGACATCATATTGCTGACCGTGACGGTGAACGCCCGTTACGGTAGCCAATGCAGTCATCATTGCACTTCACTCTTTGTTACATTAAAAGTGACCGATTGTGCGATACGCTGAGCCGTTGCCGGCGGAATATCACCAACAACTGAGATTTCATGGTTTCCGCTGACAAAGCTGTGCAATGTACGGCGACCTTGACGAACCAGTTGACCTTTCAACGAGTGCTCGTCTTTGTCAGCTACATACACTGAAAAGCTAAATAGTCCATCAGAGTAAAGTTGGCTTTCTACCATTTGGTCAGTCACTGCCATGCGGTAACGGTTCAGTTCATTGGGATGGAACCCTTCCGGTGTCCAACCCACGGTCCAGTTACTGGTACCGATATCGCCTTTTGGCATTGTCAGAACCGCGGGTAATTGAACCTCTTCCAAACCACTCATCAGTTCACCAATCTTAGGGTTCACTGAGTAAGAAATAGTACGGTACTGCTCAAGCATTTCACCATCACGATCAACGAGATCAGCACGCAGTGGCAGTTTACTCTTCTCATCAATCCACAATACGTAAGAGTAACGTAGCCCATCTTTTGGCACGATGCGCAGCACTTGTGTTGGAACACCCGCTTCACGGGCACGACCTACTTTTACGTAGTCGTAGTACAAGTTTAGCTCGTCGATGTTAGCGTTCAGCATCGGCATGATTGGAGCAACCATTTTACCCGATTCGATGGTAAACGGTTCTGCGCCAGTTTCGATATAGCTTACTTCTGTGCCGCGACGGATCACTTCACGTACAGGACCACTCAAATACACAAGATGTGCGTACTGGTCTTTGTCGTGAGTCGCGTGACGATACAGCAAAGGTTCAATGCTGTTCTTTTTGATAAGGATATAAGAGAGTTCGTAGCTTAAATTCTTGCTCGCCTCGCTCATTTGATGCAATAAAGCCTCCGCTGGCTTATCACCAGCAAAGGCTTGCGAAGACATCAGACTGAACAGAGCGCAAGCGCTGATCAGAAATTTTTTCATTCAATATCCGGTGTCAGATGTGCATCTTGTTGAGACGCATCACTGTTAATTCTTAGCTGCAGTTCGTAGTCACGAAGCATAGCATGAACGCGTTTGCGTTGCTCTTGCATATTTGCTTCACCAACGGAACGCTCTACGGATTCACGCGTCAAGCTTACTGGTTCAGCGCTGCCCGCAAATGGCACAGTCTGAAGCACAGGAAGTTGGTCAGCTTGTGGCGACATTGGGTCGCTACCGCCGTACTGTTGAACGCCTAATATCACAACAAGTGACACACACGCAGCAACGGCAACTTGACCAAACTGAGTCAACCATGCAGGCAACTGGCGTTTCGCTTTTTGTGGCTCTGGTTGCGACTCTTTTGGCGCGTCGTTAATTGAAATTACGTTAGCACTGCGCGAATCGATAGCACGATGCACAGGCTCGTCTTCTAACGCTAACGCTACGCTTTCAGCAATATTCCACTCAGGCTTTGCTGGCGCTTCGCCTCGCATCACATCACCAATCAGGTGATAGTTCTGCCAAGCATCACGGCTCTCTTGGTCTTGCTCTAATTCTTGAATTAAAGCCTTATCGACCAATTCTCCATCCATGAGAGCTGAAAGTTTTTCTTTGTCAGCCATTATTTTCACCATAGTTATCACTTGTACTAGCGCTGCAAAAGAGGTTTGATTTTCTTTTCCACCGCCTCACGAGCACGGAAGATACGCGATCGTACCGTTCCTACCGGGCAATCCATTACTTCAGCAATTTCCTCGTAGCTCAAGCCATCAAGCTCGCGCAGAGTCATTGCGGTTTTTAAATCTTCAGGTAAGGCTTCGATTGCACTGAACACTACCCGTTGCAATTCTTTGGACAACGTTAAGTTCTCAGGGTTCGAAATTTCTTTAAGTGCATTACCTGTTTCGTAAAATTCAGCTTCTTCAGCATCAACGTCTGTTGCAGGTGGTCTACGACCTTGAGCAACGATGTGATTTTTCGCAGTATTCACTGCAATGCGATACAGCCAAGTGTAAAACGCACTCTCCCCACGAAAACTAGGGATAGCTCGGTAAGCCTTGATAAACGCTTCTTGTGCTACATCTGGAACATCGCCAGGATTACTTACGTATCTGGAGATAAGGTTACATACCTTGTTCTGATACTTTGTTACCAGCAGGTTGAATGCTTGCTTATCGCCATTCTGAACTCGCTCAATCAATACTTGATCGGTCAGCTGCTCGTTCATTCGAGCGGATACTCCTATTTGTTATGCCCCTACTCTTCTCAGATATGGGTACTAATTATGCAAAACGTAGTATTGACACCACTGCTTACTTGAGCACTATTGTGACCCTGACGTGAATGAGAAAGTTCCATGGTTTCTCAAATTTTTTGTCATTGTTTTTTCATAGTGTGATGTCACTAGCCAAATCCCGCTCCTCGTCCGACTTAAGTCTCGTTTTGACAAGCGAGCATACTGGTGGGGAAATGGGTATAATGGATGATCTCTGTCCCAGATTGTGCTGGGTAGAGCATAGAAAAGCAATGGCATTGACAAACTATTACTTTTCATTTGCATGGCTAATGGCTATCAGAACATCGCGTTACAAACAAAACTCAGGAAGCATCTGCATGCCCAAGGCATGGCAAAATAAGAGTGGCTGAAGTCACCAAGGTAACGCCGATTTCGATACGTCTCCCAACTTAGCCCTTAGCGACGGATGTCGCGTTAATGGAATGCACATGGTGTGCAAAATATACACAAGGTAGCCTTGTTACCTTAGCTTGGGATTGTAAAAGTAATATGAACACAAATCGTGAACATGAATGTGATGTGTTAGTGGTAGGGAGTGGCGCCGCGGGCTTGTCGTTGGCTTTGCGTGTCGCAAACCACTGTAAGGTAATGGTTCTAAGTAAAGGACCGCGCAGCGAAGGCGCAACGTATTACGCGCAAGGTGGTATTGCTGCCGTATTTGATGAGTCGGACACCATTGAGTCTCACGTTGAAGATACGCAAATTGCTGGGGATGGAATCTGTGATGAAGAGACTGTTAAGTTCATCGCGGAAAACTCAAAAGAGTGTGTACAGTGGTTGATTGATGGTGGTGTACCATTCGATCGTGAAGATGATGATTCTGACGATGAGCCACGTTATCACTTAACTCGCGAAGGCGGTCACAGCCGTCGACGTATTTTGCACGCTGCTGATGCCACTGGCATGGCAATGCAAACCTCTCTACAAGACAATGCACACAGCCACCCAAACATTCATGTTCTTGAGCGCCATAATGCTCTGGATTTGATCACCGAAGATAAAATCGGCGGCGACAAAAACAAGATCATTGGCGCTTATATTTGGAACCGCAACGAAGAACAAGTTGAAACTGTTCGCGCTAAATTTGTTGTTCTCGCAACGGGCGGCGCTTCCAAAGTTTACCAATACACTTCTAACCCAGACGTGTCATCTGGTGATGGTATCGCAATCGCGTGGCGTGCAGGTTGTCGTGTTGCGAACCTAGAGTTCAACCAATTCCACCCAACCTGTCTTTACCACCCAGAAGCACGTAACTTCTTGTTGACTGAAGCATTGCGTGGTGAGGGGGCGTATTTACGTCGTCCAGACGGTTCACGTTTTATGCCGGATTTCGACGAGCGTAAAGAGCTTGCTCCACGTGATGTCGTGGCTCGCGCGATCGACTTCGAAATGAAGCGCTTAGGTGCTGATTGCATGTATCTCGATATCAGCCATAAGCCTGCGGATTTCATTACTAAGCATTTCCCAACTATCTACTCTCGTTTGATGGATTTGGGTATCGACATGACTAAAGAGCCGATCCCAATTGTACCTGCGGCGCACTACACATGCGGCGGCGTCATGGTCGATCAAAATGGTCATACCGACCTGAAGAACCTCTATGCGATTGGTGAAGTGAGCTATACAGGCTTGCACGGCGCGAACCGTATGGCATCGAACTCACTACTTGAGTGTGTGGTTTACGCATGGTCGGCAGCCAAAGACATTCTTAAACATCACAGCGAAGTAGAACTAGCATCGCAGGTTCCATGTTGGGATGAAAGCCAAGTGACCAACAGTGATGAAGAAGTGATCATCCAACATAACTGGCATGAGCTGCGCCTATTTATGTGGGATTACATGGGTATCGTTCGTACCGATAAACGTCTTGAACGCGCTCTGCGTCGTATTCAGATGCTGCAACAAGAGACGCATGAGTACTACAGTCACTTCCGCGTATCAAACAACTTGCTAGAGCTACGTAACCTGCTGCAAGTCGCAGAGCTAATGGTGCGTTGCGCGATGCAGCGTAAAGAGAGTCGTGGTCTGCACTACACCTTGGATTATCCAAATCAGCTAGAAAATAGTGGTCCAACAATTCTTACGCCAAACAAATAGCACTGACACTAAAAAGTAAGAGTCAGATATAAGATCAAATGGGAGCTTCGGCTCCCATTTTCCATTGTCGTAATATCAAACACAGTTGACGATATGCCACGTCTTCACAACTGTCTCGCCAAATCGTGACTTTTTCACCCGACGTTAATTCAAACGTGACTTTGAACATCGCCGCCGACACATCAACGCTCGATAATGTAGAGGTTTGCTTGTCATTACGTACCGTGCCATCACGATGTAAATACCAGCCACCACGAGCAGAAGGCACGACAAAACCGCCCTGCATTTGGCAGCGAAGAATCAGTAATAACAGATAAGTTGATAAGACGAGTGGGATAGCAGAACAGATAAGCGCCCAAACGCAACCTAGGAGAAGAAGTTGGTTGGCAATTTGGGCGTACAGAGAAGTGTTAACCTTGAGATTAACGAACCTTGCTGAGGTTGTGCGCGACAATTTTATCAACCATCGATGCATGACCTAGGTTTTCGCTGCGACCGTGTCCCATCACCCAAGTAAACAGATCTGGGTCATCACATTCTAATAATGAGACAAAATCACGCTGCTCTTGTTCATTCAGTGCTTCAAAGCACTCTTCAAAAAACGGCATAATCACCACGTCAAGCTCAAGCATGCCACGACGACAAGCCCATTTAATACGCGCCTTTTCTTCCGCAGTGTACATTCAGTATTCCTTCATAGATGTCTTGTTCTTAGTGCGGAGTGTAACAAGGGATGTGCAACGTCACTAGTGTGCGGGTCACAATATGTAGCCAAGTCGCTGCAAATCCTGAACGCATTTAATAAACAAACGTTCAGCAAAGCCAAACACCTTAAAATTGCGTGGTTATATTGAGTGCTGACAAATGCCAATTCTGCAATTAACATAGCTGAAAAATATCTTCAAAAGGCATTGTAATCATGGAATGGCAAACTCGCTTTTCACCGCTGAACCTATCGACACAAGACGCACTACCTGAGCTGTCTATCTCGCTATTGGATAATCTGGGCATGATCACCATGGTCGGGGACGACAAAAAGTCATACCTACACGGTCAAGTTACCTGCGATGTGGTTTCTCTTGAGAAAGACCAATCAATGTTGGGTGCCCATTGTGATGCAAAAGGTAAAGTATGGAGCGTCTTCCGCCTATTCCACCATAACGATGGCTACGCAATGGTTCAGCCGAAATCAGCGATTGAAGTAGAACTGAAAGAAATCAAAAAGTACGCGGTGTTCTCGAAAGTGACCATCGAAGAATCAAACGACATCGTGCTGGGTGTTGCAGGTGAGAATGCAGATGCGTTCATCTCAACATTAAATGCTGATTCTGGCGACGTACGTACAGTTGAAGGTGGCACGGCAGTCAAAGTGACTCCAAACCGCTGGTTGCTTGCGCTTACAGCAGAAGCAGCACAATCGTTATTAGAAGACAGCAAAGCAACGCTGACTACTCACGAGCTTTGGACTCGTTTCGATATTGAAGCAGCACTACCATACGTGGCAGCTGATGCGCAAAACGAGCACATTCCACAAGCACTAAACGTACAAGCGCTGGGGGGCATCAGCTTTACGAAAGGCTGCTACACAGGTCAAGAAACCGTAGCGCGCGCGAAATACCGCGGCACCAACAAACGTGCAATGTACATTGTTAAAGGTGCAACTGCTGAAGCCTTAGGTGAAGGTACGATTGAACTGGAGCGTAGCGTTGGTGAAAACTGGCGTTCAGTAGGCGCATTGCTCACGCATTACCAATTCAGCGACAACCAAGCGATAGGACTCATTGTATTGCCAAACAACCTAGACGATGACACTCGTCTGCGCTTGGTTGCTCAACCAGAGTGTGAATGGGAAATCGCAGCACTGCCGTACAGCCTTGACGATGAGTAATACCATTCATACCCCTTTGATGCAGTTTTTGGCGGACCAGAACATCGAGTTCCGTCTTCTTCCTCATCAAAGACCAGCAACAACTATTGAGGATGCCGCGCAACAACGCGGCATTCGCCCTTCTCAAATGGTCAAAACGATTCTTTTGCGCGATATGGGGAATCAATATGCGCTTGCTTGTGCACCAGGTGATCGTAGTGTTGATCCAAAGAAGGTGCGCGCATTACTGCAGTGCCGTCGTATGACGTGTGTTGATCAAGCAGACGTAGAAGCGATTACCGGATACAAGATTGGAACTGTCACACCACTACTCTTAAAACGCTACATGCCGATCGTATTTGACCCAAGTTTGCTTGAAGAAAAAGAAATCACCATAAGCAGTGGAGATCGCATGGCAGGCTTAGCGCTATCCATCGATGATCTAATCCAATTGTGCCAACCAACCGTGGCTGATATCTGCCGCTAACATGTAATCAAGCGCAGGATTCTCACTCCTGCGTGATCTCACTCATATCTCTTCGATTACATTCAAGAATTTTTAATCATTTTTAAAACATAAATAGTCACAAATGAAAAACTCGTATATGCTGAATTCGTTGGTTAAGTTTTCAACAACGACTCAGCCAACGTAAAGTGAATCTGCTGACTTGTATGACAGCGTTCATTAAGTCAGTCGTCCACTTTTGTGTAATGCATCTGTGACTATTCGCCCGCCGAAGCGGGCTTTTTTTTGCGTGGAACTTTTTTCCTTTTCCTTCCTCTAACTCAATGAAAGCAATGCATTTGAGGTTTCAACCTCGTCAAAACGAACAAAATGCAACCCATTGAGTAAAAACATTTAGCAAACAATCATTTTCCTTCTATTCTTATTTCTGTAACAAAACTGTTGCTTAATGCACCACGTAAGAACAGGAGAGCTCAAGGACTGGTTCCTTCGACAATGATTTTTTGAGGTAATCCTCACGCTATTTGAGATATGACTCTGTCAATTTGTCTAAGGCAGCACAAATCTCTAAAGCCAAGTACCTCAACTGCACTTAATACTATTGCTGTCACAATAATTTTTACGCGAAAAACGTAGAATAACTGGGCTAGGTAAGAGATAAGGAAGAGTAAATATGAGACTGTTTAAGCGCTATACACCAGGTATGATTGCTAAACACATAAGTCGTCTTTTTAAAGGAAGAATCTATATTTACGGAGTCGGTAAGTTCGAGTTTGATAACGGAAAATTGATGTTGCCAGAGAAAGCTGAGAAACGTCACTTTCAGGCAGTAAAAGAGATTAACCAAGAGATTATGAAGCTCAGATGCGCATACGCTTAGCTTAAACATCGATGTAAAAAGAAAGGCTGGATTAACCAGCCTTTTTTGTATCTTTTGTTTGCGAAGCGAAGAACGTATTTATTGACGCGCTAGTTCCGGCAGGTTGCCTTTCAAACCTAATGCACGCTTCATGATTTCATCTTTCGCACCCGGCAGTTGTCCTGCTAGGCTCAAACCAATGCCACGAACCAACTTCTTGGCAGGATTCTCACCAGAGAACAGATCACGGAAGCCTTGCATTGCCGCTATCATCTTCGCCGCTTCGGCTTTACGCCAACGCTCGTAACCACGTAGATTACGTTTGGTGCCAATGTCTTGCCCTTGCTTCCACAGTGCCAACACTTCTTGCGCTAAGCTTGCTGCATCTAATAAACCAAGATTCACACCCTGCCCTGCCAGCGGATGAATGGTATGGGCAGCATCGCCAACTAACGCCACGCGTTCAACCACAAAGTCACGCGCATAACGCATCTTAAGTGGGAATGCTGCACGTTCGCCAACTACTTCACACAAGCCTAAACGTGCATCGAATTCGCTAGTCAGTGCTTTATTAAACTCTTGCTCGTTCATCGCCAGCAGTTGCTCTGCGCGATTTGGATCGGTAGACCAAACAATCGAACACATGTGAGGATCAGACATTGGAAGGAAAGCTAATGGACCTTGCGGTGTAAAGATCTGACGCGCAACACTGTTGTGTGGGTCAGCGGTTTTCACGTTCGCAACAAGCGCGCTATGACCGTAATCCCAATGCGTTAGTGGGATATCCATTTGGTTACGCAGCCAAGAATTTGCACCATCAGCGCCAACCACTAACTTCGCTGTCATAGCTTGACCATTATCGAGCGTTAGCCAGCTTTCTTGCTCACCCACCGCAAGCGTTGCACAACGAGCAGGCATAAACAGCGTCACGTTATCGAGCTTTTGAACTTGCTCTAGCAGCGCCAATTGAATTACGCGGTTTTCAACGATATGACCAAGATCCGGTTGAGCCATGCTCTGCGCATCAAATGCGATATTCGCGAAGCTGTCTTGCTCCCACACTTCCATCGCATGGTATGGTGAAGCGCGACGCTGCTCGATACCTTGCCAAGCACCAAGCTTGCGAAGGATGGTTTCACTTGAACGGCTCAACGCCGATACGCGTACATCTGGCAGTTCATTTAGGGTGTCGTTCGGCACTGCGCCTTCGATAACGGCTACTCGCAGGTCACTGTCCTTAAAAGCGGCAGCTAATGCTAAACCTACCATTCCACCGCCGATGATGGCGATATCTACACTTTGCATCATTGCTTTTGTTACCTAATTCGTTGCCGTTTATCGTTTCACTAGACCAAGCGTATGGCGTAGCAGCGGCTGCTTAAAAGTAGAAAGGTTATCCATCGTTGCGAGAGCAAGGTTACGCCCAATTCGCATCGCCGGTAAATCATTTGAGAAAATATGCACGAGAGAGCTGGTTAGCCAAATCGTTTCGCTGCGGTCATCTTCACGGCGCTGGCTAAATCGCATTAAGCCTTGGTAGCGACCCGCGTCTTCAGCTTGCTTAACCACCTCTTCCGCTAACGATGCCACATCACGAATACCAAGGTTGAAGCCTTGTCCTGCAATCGGGTGAAGCGTTTGTGCAGCATTGCCGACAATAGCAAAGCGGTGCGAAATGTTCTGCTTACGATGACGCAGAAGAAGCGGATAGCTCGCGCGTTGTCCGACTTTCTGCATCGCACCTAGTCGCCAACCAAAATCGTTCTGCAAGCGCTCAAGAAACTCTGCGTCAGACAAGTTCACGACGCTTTGCGCTTCTTCAGGACGCAGACACCATACTAACGACATACGGTTATCACTCATCGGCAACAGTGCGACTGGACCATTCTCTGTAAAGCGTTCAAAAGCGCGACCTTGATGAGGCTCTTGCGTCACAATATTCGCGATCACTGCCACTTGGTCGAAATCATGCTCAGACAGCTCTAAACCGATTTGCTGGCAACATTGCGACACAGCGCCATCAGCAGCCACTAGCAACTTAGCTTCCAGCTTCTCACCGCTGCTCAACTCAATGTGTGCTTTGTCTTGCTCACGCTCGATGTTCGCAACCGAATCAGGGCAAAACAGAGTGATTGCTTTGCTCTTATCCAAGAGTTCTTGGTAGACGCGGCCAACATCGGCGAGTTCCACTACGTAGCCAAGGGCTTCAACGCCAACTTCATGCTTGGTAATCTCAGTCATGCCCGCATGAGAGCGGTCAGAAACATGAATATGTTCAATTGGAGTTGCACAAGGCTCGATAGCAGACCACAACTGCAAGTGACGCAGAATGTTGACCGTACCGTAGGACAGAGCAATCGAGCGCGAATCAAAGCCCGGGTGTTGATCCGATTGAGCTTTAAAAGGCTCAACAACCGCAATTTGCAGCGCGCCTTTAGATAAACGGTCGATTGCCAACGCAAGTGTGGCACCTGCCATGGCTCCACCAGCAATTACAACGTCATATTGCCTCATGCTAACCTCTAGAAGCTATTCGATAATGGGAAACAAGTGATTAATGAATCGTTGGTTTGTTTTCGTTGCTTTCAGGACGAGCACCAAACTCTGCATGAATAGTTAATACGCAGGCTTTAACGTGTTCGATTACTTGCTCTAACAATAGTGCTTGCTCGCCTAGATCATCATCTTCATCAATGCCCAGTTTGGCAATTTCTTCTAGATCCGCTAAGGCTTCTTTTGCATCGTCTGACGCTTTATCAATCGCAATACCCGCTAAACCCATTCCTGAGATAAAGTGGTTCACAAAATCAGACACACCATCTGCTAGTGCGAACAAACCTTCTTCACCCGCTTCATCAGGAAGCAGCAAAGACAACTCCATAGAAGTGCCAGTTAGCTCGTTAACGGTTACTTGGAACACGCTTTGTGCCAGTGCTAATGCGCTTGATGGCCAGCCCATACCTTCGTTGGTGTAATCAAACAGAATTGGTTGCCAGGTTTGGTCGTTAATCGCCAATCCACCACTGAGCATGCCAACAAGTAGACCATGCAACTCTGCTGGTGTCACAGCAAGGCTTGCAGATTTCAATTCGGCAGCAATAGATTGGTATTCAGGAAGGGTGATTTCACTCATAATCTTGGCTCATTCTTGCGTAATAATGTATCGACATATCCTACCATCAAGCCTAGTCGGCTGAAACGGCTATCAAATTCAATTTTGGACACCATTTGAGCAATTTGCCCAATTCCTGTGTGATCACTTCACCATTTTTCTTTCTGTGAAGGGAAATGCTTGAATCTTAATAGCGGTTTTCCTATAGTTTCCTCCTCGGTAGTTGTATAACGCAACGCCTTAGATAGCGCGAATATAGAGTTTATTCATCATGAGCAATCAAGCGATCGACGTTGAAATCCTTGGCAAAATGACACGAGTGAATTGTCCTGCGGGGCAAGAAGAGTCACTAATTACAGCGGCTAAAGATCTTGATCGTCGATTGAAAGAGATGAGCGAGCGTACTAAGGTAACCAATGAAATTCAGCTACTGACCTTTGCTGCATTGAACATTTGCTATGAATTGCATACCAAATCATACGAATCTAACGGTCAGCAACAAGAAATTACTGAGCGAATGGAAAAGCTCACCGCGTCTTTAGAAAGCGCGCTTAGTAAAGTGAAGCAAGGATAGCAGTAGATACCAAATTTACCCTGGGGTGTGCGTCAGTTGGATTTAAGTCCCTGAGCCGATAAGCAATACCAAAGGGTTAGTACTTGATAGCTATTGAGCAAGCTTGGCATGCACCGAGAAGCCTACGGTTATCATTGCTGATCCGCCTTGAACCAGCTGGTTCAAGGGCCACAATCCTCAACGGCACCCTGGGGTATCCTCTCTATGTCTGACCTATCTCGACAAGAATTCCGCAAACTTATCCGCGAAAAACGCAACGCACTTTGCAGCGATACTCAGTTTCAAGCTGGACGCGATCTCGTTCACCAGTTTTCGCAGTTACCGGAAATCAAAAGCGCACAGCACATTGCTATCTATTTGTCTGCCGATGGCGAGTTAGACACCAAACCTCTGATTGAATCACTATGGCAGCAAGGTAAGTCGATTTACCTGCCCGTCATTCATCCTTTCTCTAAAGGTCAATTACTCTTCTTGCAATACATCGATGATGAACAGTTGATATACAACAAATACGGAATCTTAGAACCTGCGCTTGATATCCGCTTCCTCAAACCAGTTCGTGAGCTTGATGTCATTTGCACGCCACTAGTCGGATTTGACAGTGTTGGGCATCGCCTGGGAATGGGCGGAGGCTACTACGACCGGACGCTTTCACGTTGGTTTAGTACTGGAGAAGGCGCAAAACCTATCGGCATCGCCCATGATTGTCAGCATGTCGAGCATCTTCCCGTCGAAAGTTGGGATATTCCATTACCTAAGATCGTGACTCCAAGCCAAACCTGGCAATGGGAAAAGTAACGCTTAACCGCTATAATCACGCCGCAAACGTTAACGAACATCTATTCAGGAGATTGGCATGACTCAAGATGAAATGAAGAAAGCGGCTGGTTGGGCAGCACTTAAATATGTTGAGAAAGGCAGCATTGTCGGTGTTGGTACTGGCTCTACCGTGAATCACTTCATCGATGCCCTAGGCAGTATCAAAGATGATATCAAAGGCGCAGTGTCTAGCTCTGTTGCTTCTACTGAGCGTCTAAAAGAGCTTGGTATCGAGGTTTACGAGTGTAACGACGTAGCAATGCTAGATATCTACGTTGATGGTGCAGATGAAATCAACGCAGCGCGTGAAATGATCAAAGGTGGCGGTGCTGCACTGACTCGTGAAAAGATCGTTGCGGCTATTTCAGAAAAATTCGTATGTATCGTTGACGGCACAAAAGCCGTTGACGTACTTGGCCAGTTCCCACTTCCTGTAGAAGTTATCCCAATGGCACGCTCTTACGTGGCTCGTGAATTGGTAAAACTAGGTGGTGACCCTGCATACCGTGAAGGTGTAACAACGGACAACGGCAACGTGATCCTAGACGTACACAACATGCAAATCACTAACCCGAAAGAACTTGAAGACAAGATCAACGCCATTGCAGGCGTAGTAACTGTGGGTCTATTCGCTCACCGCGGTGCAGACGTGGTTATCACTGGCACACCAGAAGGTGCGAAAATAGAAGAATAAATCATTAGATGATTTAAATTTTCTGTTATTTCATTACAGACGGCGCCCTAGGGCGCCGTTTTTTCTTCCTTTTTCTAAGAAAAGCATGCCTTATTCCGTAATTTTCTTACCCAAAGCAAAAATTTTTTGTTACTTTATTGAACAGAAGACGCACAAGGAAACGTTTGTCTTCCGACAAAACTGTTAATTATCCCCTTTTTAATAGTTTTGCTTTATGTGCGCCACATTAGCCCACCTTTCCATTTTAAGGACGAGAAAAATGGCCAAAGTTTCACTGGAAAAAGAAAAGATTAAGATCCTCTTGCTAGAGGGACTCCACCCTTCTTCAGTTGAAGTTCTTCAAGCAGCTGGCTACAGCAACATTGAATATCACAAAGGTTCCCTTCCGGAAGAAGAACTGATTGAAGCAGTAAAAGACGTGCACTTCATCGGTATCCGTTCTCGAACGAACTTATCGGAAGAAGTGATCAATGCAGCGAACAAGCTAGTTGCAATTGGCTGTTTTTGTATTGGTACCAACCAAGTTGATTTAGGCGCGGCAGCAAGCCGTGGTATTCCTGTTTTTAATGCACCATTCTCAAACACGCGCAGTGTTGCTGAACTAGTATTAGGTCAGATCCTACTCCTTCTTCGTGGTATTCCGGAAAAGAACGCGCTAGCGCACCGTGGTATTTGGAAGAAGAGTGCAGACAGTTCTTACGAAGCACGTGGTAAGCGTCTGGGCATCATCGGTTACGGTCACATCGGTACTCAGTTGGGTATCATTGCAGAAAACTTGGGGATGCGCGTTTACTACTACGACATTGAAAACAAATTGTCGCTAGGTAACGCTACGCAAGTGTTCACTATGAGTGAGCTTTTGAACAAGTGTGACGTGATTTCTCTACATGTACCAGAAACACCAGAAACCAAGAACATGATGGGCGAAGAAGAGTTTGCTCGCATGAAGCCGGGCGCTATCTTTATCAACGCCGCGCGCGGTACCGTGGTAGACATCCCTGCTCTATGTCATAGCTTAGAATCTGGTCATATCTCAGGAGCAGCGATTGACGTGTTCCCTGTAGAGCCGAAAACTAACGCCGATGCGTTTGAGTCTCCACTGCAGAAGTTCGACAACGTAATCTTAACTCCGCACGTCGGTGGTTCAACGCAAGAAGCGCAAGAAAACATTGGTGTTGAAGTTGCTGGTAAACTAGCGAAATACTCTGACAACGGTTCAACCTTATCAAGTGTGAACTTCCCAGAGGTATCATTGCCTGAGCATCGTGAATGTTCACGTCTATTACACATCCACAAAAACCGCCCTGGTATCCTGACGCAAATCAACACCATCTTTGCTGAAGACGGCATCAACATCGCAGGTCAGTACCTACAAACTGCCGCTGAGATCGGTTACGTAGTTATCGACGTTGAGACTTCTCGCGCAGAAGAAGCACTAGTGAAACTAAAAGGCATCGAAGGCACAATCCGTGCTCGTATCCTTCACTAATCTATTTGAACAAACACAAAAGGCAGGGATTCCCTGCCTTTTTTCGTTTTATTCGTCCGTATTTACTTAAGCATTATTTCAGCCTGTAAACCACATCCACTTGGTCACGAATCACGAGTGTAGAGTCTTGGTAACTGTTTGTACTTTCTCTTGCATCCATTGCCATTGAACGCATCAATACCGGGCGAGCATGCATTTGGTTATAGTTGATCTGCCAAACGTCTCCTAACTTCTTATCAAATCCGGTCGCTAATGAGGCAGCTTTACTCTGCGCGTCTTTAATCGCTGCCATGCGTGCCTTTTGCTGATATTCAGACTGGTTGCTCACTTTTAACTGAATATTGTCGACTTGGTTGATGCCGGCTTTCAGCGCCATGTCCAAGTACTCATTCAAGTTCGCAAGATCATTGACCGTCACGTCAATGCTACGTGATGCACGGTAACCCACAAGTTCCGCCTTGCCCGATTTTGGGTAGTGATATTGTGGAGCCAAGTATAAGTTTGAGCTAGTAATGTTATCTTTTGATAAACCTGCATCTGCAAGGCTCTTAAGAAACGCATCAACTGTATTGTCGACCGATTGCTTCGCTTGCTCTGCTGTCATTGTCGTATCAACTACCTTCACAGAAAAAGTAGCCATATCTGGTGTTGCAACTACCTCACCGTAACCAGTGGTTGATACATGGGCAAAACTTGGTACATCGCTCGCAAACACAGAAATACTGGTAAGGCTTAATGCAGACGCCAATAAACATGAAGACAGTTTCATTCGACAAATCCATCCGTTTTGAAAGATTAAGGTCACTCCAGTGCCAGATCTCATCTCAAGAGACTCGGTGAACACTGTAGCAACTGAGTTGGTATCCTAGCTTCAACGAGGAGAGTGAACTGGAGTGTATATAGACTCATCATAGAAACTTCTGCCAATTATCCAAGCGCCCTAAGCGACTTCTAACACAACTTTGACTGTGTTACTTCGCAGTGATTTCAACTTAAAACGCGAGCCAACTGGGAACTTATTGCGGTAAATGTTGTTGAGCGTAACCAATAATCGCTTGTGAGATTTCTTGAAGAACCCCCGTTTCTAACTGCCAGTGGTGCCAGTAAATTCGATAGGACATCAGAAAACCCGGCGTAATATCAATCAACTTACCATTTTCTAATTCATCGGTGATCTGTAATCGAGGAATCAAACAATAAGCCACACCTGCTAACGCCATCTTGAGGAAAGCTTCTGAGCTACTAATGTTGTGATGAATGACACTGTCAGGTCTTACGTTGAAATGTTCAGTCAAAAACTTCTTATGCAGATCATCATATTGGTCGTAAGACACCGCCGGCGCTTTCGCGAGTGTTTGATTGTTAACCCCTTCAGAGAAATAGCGTTGATAAAATTCTGGGTTGGCGACACAGACATAATCGATGCGACCGAGATAGTCGGCACGACAGCCCGGGATGGCTTGAGATTCCAAACTGATAGCCCCTGCAACCTCACCACTTCTTAGCTTTTCAATTGAGCGCGATTCACCGTAGATGGTTAACTTAAGCTCCACTTGGCGATGCTTCATTACATCCTGCAGCGCAGGTAACAACCATGTTGCGAGGCTATCTGCATTAGTCGCCAAGGAGAGTTGTACAGGGCGAGTGGTAGTGTCGTTCTTCAGTTCAGGGAGGATTTCATGCTCTAGAAGTCTAACGCGGCGATATAGTCCAAGTAACTTCTTACCAATCGGTGTCGGCTTTGGTGGTTGCTCACGGATAAGCACAGGTTGAGCAAGATACTTTTCGAGCTGTTTAATTCGCTGGGAAATGGCTGATTGTGAAACAAATAAGTGTTCTGCTGCTCTGTCAAAACTGCCTTGATGCACGACGGCATCTAAAGCTTCTATCCATTTATAATCCAATCCTCGCACGTGTTTTTCCTCCCTAACAAACGCCAAACACACAAGATAAGTAACACTAATAATATATTAAAATCATTAATTATACTTATTTCAATAAAAGCTTTATCTTCCATTTCTCTGTTGTTCTATTGCTAATTTTTGAGGTGTGTTGTGAGCTTTTGGGTGTTATTACAAGGATTCGGTTTAGGTGCGACGATGATCATTCCAATCGGTGCGCAGAATGCGTACGTCCTTAACCAAGGTATTAAGCGTCAACATCACCTGACGACTGCGACTATCTGTAGCATCCTAGATATGATCTTCATTTCGCTCGGTATTTTCGGTGGCGGTGCGATCCTGTCGCAAAATGAAATCCTACTGACATCGGTGACATTAGGTGGTATCGCTTTCTTGAGCGTTTACGGTTTACTGTCACTAAAGAGCGCATTCAAACCATCTGATGCATCGGAGTCAAAAAGTGAAGTGGTCGCACGCGGTCGTCGCACTGTAATTCTTGGCGCACTTGCCGTCACCGTTTTGAACCCACACCTATACTTGGATACTGTAGTGATCTTGGGATCCATCGGTGGTCAGTTCGAAGGCAACGATCGCATCGCATTTGCAATGGGAACCATCATGGCATCATTTGCGTGGTTCTACACGCTGTCATTAGGTGCGGCGAAATTAGGCCCGACGCTCTCAAAACCAAAAGTGAAAAAAGGCATCGATATTGCGGTTGCCGTTATGATGTTTACTATCGCTTTTGCTCTCGCAAATGAACTAATCACCCAATACTGGTAAAGAAAAATAGGAAAGAAATACGACATGGAGTCACTGCAGAAAATCTACCAACTCAATCGAGAGCGGTTTAGTGCGCTCTCCATCCCCTTTCGAGAATGGCAGCATGAAGCCATTCTCGACTTTGAAACCGATATCAAAGTTGCCGCTGAACTCGGCTGGACAGGCACTCACACCAAGAGCCTTTTTCTCAAACTGAAAGGGTTAGGTTACGCCATATACTTGACCGACAAAGACTCGCGTTTAGACTCTAAACAAATCAAAACCATTACCGGCAAACGACCTTCAATTTGTAGTGATGATGAAATGATCGAACAACTAGGCTGCGTACCCGGTGCGGTTTGTCCGATAGGGTTACCAGAGCATGTCACTATCATTGTGGATACTGCACTTTATCAACATGAAGAATTGCTCTATACCCCGGGTTTACCCGAATCGACTTTCGGTTTTGCAGGCAAAGAACTCAAGCGACTACTCCTAGCCGGCAGTAATACTTTATTAGAAATATAAAAGCGCTAGAGATAAAAAAAGCGAGGCAAACGCCTCGCTTTTTATGTTCTCAATCGAAGTGATTAAGCTTCTACTTTATTCAAGTGAACATCCATTTGTGGGAATGGAATTTCGATGCCTGCTTCGTCTAACGCTTCTTTGATTGCTTGAGTAGAATCGAAGTAAACGTCCCAGTAATCCGCTGTTTTACACCATGGGCGAACCACAAAGTTTACTGAAGAGTCAGCTAGAGCCAGCACACCAATTTGGATTGCTGGATCTTTAAGGATACGCTCATCTTTTTCTAGCACATCACGGATAACTTGCTTAGTTTGTTTAAGGTCAGCGCTGTAAGAAACACCGATAACTAGGTCTACACGACGCGTAGCGTGGCGAGAGTAGTTAGTGATTGCACCACCGATAACTGATGAGTTCGGTACAACAACCATTTTGTTGTCAGGTGTTTTTAGTACAGTTTGGAAGATTTGAATTGCTTCAACACTACCCGCTACACCGCCAATTTCTACGTAGTCACCAGACTTGAATGGACGGAATGCAACAATCAGTACGCCCGCAGCGAAGTTAGATAGTGAACCTTGTAGAGCAAGGCCAACAGCAAGACCTGCCGCACCGATTACCGCAACTACAGATGCAGTTTGAACACCGACACGACCTAGTGCCGCGATAAGTACGATAACGAATAGAAGGTAACGAACTAAACCATTGACGAATTCAACAACAGCTTTGTCCATCTTTTTCTTTTCAAGCACTTTTGAAACGCTGTTTGCTACCGCTTTAACGATAATGTTACCGATAAATAGGATCAGCAATGCAGAAATGATGTTCACACCGTATTGAATAAGAAGATCTGAGTTGTTATTTAGCCATGTTTCAGCTTTGCTCAAACCATCTGTTAAAGAGGTATCGATACCCATCGATTCACCTGCCATAATTCGTATCCTCAAAATAAAGATATTAAATCTAATTGCCGTTAATTTATGAACCTTGTTTTTTATAGGTTCTTATTCACAACAACATCCCTATTGTTTTCCTGAACAGTGTCAGATTTTTGGCACAATATCTCAAAACTGAAATTTTGCAAAGTCAGAGTTTAGCAAAGACCTACAAAACAAAGCTTTATCAGAATTTTCTGATACCGGCATGTTACAGAGTACGCAATGGATTTACATTCCGCCACACTTTTTACTTGGTTTTCTGCCACTTGATGCGGAAATGCGCTGAGTTTCGAAATTTGTACCAACATGAAGGGATATGAAGTGAGGCGATCATATAGCAGCTGACTAAGTTATCAATTGCACGCAGAGGAAGAATAGGATTTGTCTCATTGTTTAGACATAAAAAAACCCGCTCTAAGAGCGGGTTTTTAGAAACTCAGTTGAGACGAATTATAGTACGTCTACTGCGTTTAGGTCAGCAAATGCTTTCTCTAGGCGAGCTACCATTGAAGCTTGACCAGCACGTAGCCATACGCGTGGATCGTAGTACTTCTTGTTTGGAGCGTCTTCGCCAGTTGGGTTACCGATTTGACCTTGTAGGTAATCGTGGTTGTCAGCTTCGTACTGACGGATACCATCCCAAGTTGCCCACTGTGTATCAGTATCGATGTTCATTTTGATAACACCGTAGCCGATAGACTCTTGGATTTCTGCTTCAGTAGAACCAGAACCACCGTGGAATACGAAGTTTAGAGCGTTTGGTGCGATACCGAACTTCTCTGCACAGTATGCTTGAGAGTCACGTAGGATAGTTGGAGTTAGAACAACGTTACCTGGCTTGTAAACGCCGTGTACGTTACCGAAAGAAGCTGCGATAGTGAAGCGGTGTGAAACAGCGCTTAGTTTCTCGTATGCGTAAGCAACGTCTTCTGGAGAAGTGTATAGCTCAGATGCGTCCATGTGAGAGTTATCAACGCCATCTTCTTCACCACCAGTACAACCAAGTTCGATCTCGATTGTCATGTTCATCTTAGCCATGCGCTCTAGGTACTTAGCACATGTTTCGATGTTTTCTTCTAGAGACTCTTCAGAAAGGTCTAGCATGTGAGAAGAGAATAGAGGTTTACCAGTTTGAGCGAAGAACTCTTCACCAGCGTCTAGTAGACCGTCGATCCATGGAAGAAGTTTCTTAGCAGCGTGGTCAGTGTGTAGGATTACTGGCACACCGTAAGCTTCAGCTACAGTGTGAACGTATTTAGCACCAGCTACAGCACCAAGGATTTGAGCACCTTGACCTTCAAGTTTCACGCCTTTACCAGCGAAGAAACCAGCACCGCCGTTAGAGAACTGAACAACAACTGGAGCTTTAACTTTTGCAGCTGCTTCTAGTACTGCGTTTACAGAATCAGTACCAACAACGTTTACTGCAGGAAGAGCAAATTTGTTTTCTTTTGCTACTTCAAATACTTTCTGAACGTCATCGCCAGAGATAACACCTGGTTTTACGAAGTCGAAGATCTTAGACATGGATGTAATCCTATTTATCTGTCGTTTTTTAAACAAAACTTGTTAAATTGAAAAATCTTGCAAACGTTTGCTCACAACTGAGGCTATTCTAGCAGAGTTCCACTCTCGTTGCAGCAAACAAGAAAGCGGGAGATGACTCCCCCGCTTTGCGATTATTACTTAGCGCGTGCTTCTAGCATTTCAACTGCTGGAAGTACTTTACCTTCTACAAACTCAAGGAAAGCGCCGCCGCCAGTAGAGATGTAAGATACGTCAGCTTTGATACCGAACTTGTCGATAGCTGCTAGCGTGTCACCACCACCTGCAACAGAGAAACCTTCAGAAGCTGCGATAGCTTCAGAGATACCTTTAGTACCTGCTTCGAAGTTCTTGAATTCGAATACGCCTACTGGACCGTTCCAAAGGATAGTCTTAGCGTTCTTAAGGATTTCTGCTAGTTCAGCAGTTGAATCTGGACCAAGGTCGAAGATCATGTCGTCGTCTTGTACTTCAGAAACGTGCTTGATTTCAGCTTCTGCGTTCTCATCGAATGCTTTCGCACATGCAACGTCAGTTGCTACTGGAATTGCACACTCGTCCATTAGCTTCTTCGCTGTTTCAACTAGGTCTGCTTCGTATAGCGACTTACCAACGTTGTGACCAGCAGCTGCGATGAATGTGTTAGCAATACCACCGCCAACAACTAGTTGGTCAGCGATTTTAGATAGAGACTCAAGAACAGTTAGCTTAGTAGAAACTTTTGAACCACCTACGATAGCAACCATTGGACGAGCAGGCTTGTCCATTGCTTTACCTAGTGCTTCTAGTTCATTTGCTAGTAGAGGACCAGCACATGCTACGTCTGCGTGCATACCAACACCGTGAGTAGATGCTTGTGCACGGTGAGCTGTACCGAATGCGTCCATTACGAAGATGTCACATAGAGAAGCGTACTGCTTAGATAGTTCTTCTTCGTTTTTCTTCTCGCCTTTGTTAAAGCGAACGTTTTCAAGAACGACTAGTTCACCAGCGTTTAGTTCTAGACCGTTTAGGTAGTCTTTCGCTAGTTTAACTTCGCAGTCTAGTGCGTCGTTTAGGTAGTTAACTACTGGTTGTAGAGAGAACTCTTCTGCGTATTCACCTTCAGTTGGGCGACCTAGGTGAGAAGTAACCATAACTTTAGCACCAGCTTCTAGACAGTGCTTGATAGTTGGAAGAGATGCGATGATACGTGCATCTGAAGTTACTTTACCGTCTTTTACTGGCACGTTTAGGTCAGCACGGATAAATACACGTTTACCTGCAAGATCCAGGTCAGTCATCTTGATTACAGACATGATGTGTCCTCTCAAATATTAAATAATTAAAGTTTTTAAAAACTCGGCAATCCTGCCAAGCCCGTTAATTCTTCAAACTGGTTATTGATATGGAGATACGTCAGATTTATTTCAAGGCTTGAAATAAAAATTTTCTCCATCGCTTATTCACTCTTATTGCTCCACCTGTGAAGAAGCTTGCATTGCTAAAGCGGTATCCAGCATCCGGTTAGCAAAGCCCCATTCGTTATCGCACCAAACGAGCATTTTTACGAGTTGCCCGTTACTCACTCTTGTCTGAGTTCCATCCACAATTGCACTATGGGGATCGTGATTAAAGTCGATGGAAACGAGTGGCGATTCAGTATAGTCAACAATGTCACGTAATGTACACTGAGATGCGTTAACAATGGTTTGATTTACGTCATTAACTTTCACATTTGTACTAATTGTGACACTTAAATCCATCGCAGTGACGTTAACTGTTGGAACTCGAACCGAAATTGCTTCAAATTTGTTAGAAAATTTCGGGAAGATTCTTTCAATTCCTTTATGCAACTTAGTGTCCACCGGAATAATCGATTGGCTGGCAGCACGAGTGCGACGTAAATCATTGTGATAAGCGTCGATAACCTGCTGATCGTTCATTGAAGAGTGAATCGTTGTGATAGTACCCGACTCTATGCCGAACGCCTCATCCAAAACTTTGATGATAGGGACAATACAGTTGGTGGTGCATGAGCCGTTCGACACCACGCGGTGTTCGTCTTTGAGAGTTTCGTGGTTCACACCATAGATAATGGTGTTATCGAGATCGCTTGCGCCAGGGTGTGAGAACAGAACTTTATGAGCCCCCGCTTCAATATGGGCTTGTCCGTCAGCTTGTGAGCCGAAGACGCCAGTACAATCCAGTACGATATCGACTTCTAAGTCACGCCATGGCAAAAGTTCGATTTCAGCAAGGTGGAGGATTCTAATTGGATCGTATTCGCCACTGTCGTGGTGAACGTAGAGGTGTTCTTGGTCATGCGAGATTTTCTTTCCGAAGCGACCATGACTAGTATCATACTGAAGAAGATGTGCCATCGCTTCTGGTTGAGCCAGTTCATTAACTGCAACAACCTTGATCTGCTGGTGCTTACCGCTCTCGTATACTGCTCGCAGTACATTACGACCGATACGTCCAAATCCATTGATCGCAACTTTTAGCATTTATCCTTCGCCTCACCAAAAATTCGTGTCACAGATAGTACCTGATACGAAGACTGAACGCATTAAGTAAGTGATCTCCCTCGCGGTAAACTATCTTTTCACTTCCCGAAATATTCATTTCACTAATATATTGATTTCTGACATCGCATGTTTCGCTTGGCATTTTAACTCCTTGTTTGACCACCAAAAGGAAATGCGTATGTCAGGTTTTCCCACTGCTCACTTTTGCAAGCGATGCAATAGAGAAACACCACACTCAGAGGTGCTGGTCCGTAAACCAAGCAGTTACGATACGGATAAATCGATTCTTGGAACCTTAAAACTTTGGGCTCATACCCTGATAAACGGCGGTCACTATTACGATATGGATCGTTATGTCACTTGTAAGGAATGTGGACACAAAGAGAAGGATAACTGGGGAAACGAATTTGAATAGGCACAAAAAAACCGAGCACTAATGCTCGGTTTTTCATTTCTAGCGCTAAATTACGCTAAT
>NZ_BCUF01000049.1 GCF_001591145.1 Vibrio harveyi NBRC 15634 = ATCC 14126 = KCTC 12724
TCGCGACACTGTTGCCGCCATCCATAGAGATAGTCGTAGTACCACCAGCAAGGTCTGCTGATTTAGCATTGTTACCATAAGGGATAGGAACGATCGGCTTGCCGACCTTCGTTAAACAAACATCTGGGAGCGTTGCATTCGCTTCACCACCTGAGCCTTTATGAACTATCGAAAGTCCATTTGCACCAACTGTTACGCCCATAACCAATCCATTTGAATTTTGTTGATTGAATAATAAAAGAGATCGCATATTGCAATCTCTCTAAATACCTAGTGAATTTCACTAATAAGCTAGTAATACTCACGATAAAGCTGAAAACTGGCAGAAGATCTCATTTTGAGTTCTCCTGTTTATCGATACACTTCAAGCAGTTGTTGGAATTTTAAATCGATGACGATGTAGGTCGCGGCATACATGATTGCGAAGGTAATCGCGCTGATACCTAAAATCAGCTTGGGTGAGACAACCCTTTTTAACGGCTTCTTAAGATACTTGGCCTTAAGGTTAACGAGAGAGACTTTCTCTTGCTCTGCCAAGCGTTCGTCTCGTACCAAGCGATAAATGGTATTGCCAATTTCAGCGAGCTTTTCGTTACCGCGTTCTTCACGACCGTATTTTCCCTGAAAACCGAGCTGAAGCAGTAAGTACAAAAATTCAATAACGTGACGGTATTTGCGTGGGTCGGCTTTTAAACGTTCGAGAATGACGAAAAACTTATCACCGCCAGATGTTTCATTGTGAAACTCGGATAGCAAACTATTCTGGCTCCAATGACTGTTAGCGCCCCACTCTTGTCGGCAGACCGATTCATCAATCGCGGCACACAAACAGTAGCGGATGACCAAAATGGATGCGCGATCCAATTCCATTTCATTGAGCTTACGCTCGCCTTTTCTTATCTCACGAGCCACTTGCTCACGAAACGGCATTGGGTCATCAAGCCAAGGAATCGAAGACATACAAGATAAACTGGCGATCAACCATGAGAACTGGTCGACCAAAGGGTTGATGCCCATGTTTTCGATGTTTAAGTCTTGTACCGCGATATTACGAGACAGGTCCGGCGCTGGCATCACCTCCATAGGTTTGCCAGGCTCTGGTTGGAATAAAACTACGGTAACGTCGGTTTCTGCGTAACTCATAGACGAACAGCCCATAGTTGCAATGATAAGTTAGCAAAGTCGCCGGCTACGTGAACCGCTATCGCAGCAGTGTTTTTCAGTGCCGCCCACTCTTCACCTGTCTTATCCAGTTCGAAATAGGTGTAGCCAGCGTGGTAAGGCAACGCACGAGGCACAACTGGCATTGGTTTTATCTCGATACCTGGCAGTTGCAGATTGATCAAGTCACGAATGTTGTCGATAGAACCGATCTTCGTTTGGCTAACAAACTGGGTGTGAAGAACATCCAAAGTAACATCTGCTTTAACCGCAAGGATAAAGGTCGTTGTGTCGATGATCTTACTGTCTGGAATCGCTGCAGTTCTAATACCGTAGTTTTGGTCTTTCAACGTCAGTGGGATTGCGCGTTGCTCTGACATCACACTCAATGTCATTTTTGCGCTATCAAGCGTACGCGATAGACAACTGGTTAAGTCGCCATGGTTGTACTTAGTGAACTCGACTGGTCGACGAGATGCAGAACACAAGGTTGAAAGCTCGCCTTCTGCTTGAAGAAGAATGCGATAAAACGACTCAGGGTGAATACCTTCTGCACTGGCGAAATGCCAAAACAATGGTTCATATCGGTTGAGAGCTTGAAGCAGCATAAAATCAGAAACTGAAGATACACCTTGCTGGTCAACAACACCTAAACGCTGAACGATAGACTCTGCGCGATGTTTCAACATAGAGGCAAACTCGGTTGCGAACTTGTTCAGTACAGTTGAAGCATGAATATCAATACAAGTCGGAATAAAGCTATCATCTAAGATGACACTGCCATCTGGCTTCACTTCTGAGATCTTTAGAATTGGAATAGATGTGTACGCACTCTTGTCTTCATGGTCATACATCAAGCAAAAGTTAAGCTTACCGACCACGATGTTTGCCATGTCTTCCGAATCATAACAAGCGTCGACCGCTTCTTGCGATTCCATCGTATAACGAGCACCGTCTTTCTTAGTGCCGAATAGTTCAGAACGCTCAGAGGGTAATGGACAACAAAGATAAACCACTTTATCGGCAATTGAAGGATCGACATCTTTTACTTCTGGTAGTTCAGCGAGCAGCGGCAGGTCAAAAGGCGTTCGGTCTTGAAGAATGCCTTCAGCGCGGGTAATACCAATTTTGCCCAGCGCTAACAGCTGAGAGTTAATCTCTAAACGCTTAATTCCCCAATGCAAAGGCGATGCATTAGCGCTCAACATACTCGACAGTTTACTTTGCGAACGATCGAGTTGCTGAAAGTGCTGCGGCTTCATGAACATTCCATCTTGCCAAACAACTGGATTGTATAAAGACATGATTTTATTCCTTAAAAGTAAACTTGTTCAATGCCGCGAGTGTTGTCAGAAATTAACTCACTGCCTTCTAACTTAAGTTTGATGTAGTACTCGCTCTTCTCTTCAATCACTTCAACTTTGCGCCAAGAAGAGCCATCAATATCGCGAAACGCTACCGAAAATCCGACAGCGCGAGTGGCAGGGTCAAGCTCCAAAAATTCATGGATTTTGTCACCCGGTTGCATTTGGTATTCGTAACGTTTGATGTATTCATCGCCTAACGACGCTTTGTCGTTTTCAAACAGTGCGAAGAAATCTAAGCTGCGAAATAGCACTGGTGATGTCAGTTCATGAACACGCAAAATAACTGGGGAGGATTGACCACCTTCACGAACATTAAGCACAGAAGATGCCTCAATCACTAATTCGACTGAGGACGTTTCGGGTGTAATTCCCGTTGATTCTTTAAATTGGTCCCACATGGAACAACCGGATAGCAAAGCACATCCGAGCAACATCGCAATACTACGCATGACTTCCCTTAATCGCTTTGGTGTAGTTTTTCTTGATCAGACCTTTCAATGACATCTCATTCATCTGGCGACGGTTATTGGCGTAAAACTCCACATATTCACCCCACAACTTTGATTTAGTGGTGAACATAGATTTACTTGCCACATCGCTTGCAAACGTGACAGGGTCATTCGTCTCTGACTGCTCGATCAGCAACTCATTGAGTGCCTTATTAAAAATAATTTGATGGTCGTTGAGCTCATCCAGCATTTGCTCTACCAATTCGTTAGGAGATAGAAGGTTCTGGCTGTTTAGCGTCAACATCAGTTCCGCAAGATTCGAATCCGCTTCACTTAATCCCTGTTCACCTTTAAGTGATTCCACCTCATGAAGGTCTTTTTGCAAATTGTCGATACACAGACGAAGACACGTTCCCATTTGCTTAAACAGCAAGGCTTCGTCGCTGATCAAATCTGGATTACTGATCCCTAAACCTTCGTAGAAGGCTTTACTAATGTCAGAGGAAGCGCCTTCTTTCTCTGGGTTCAACGATTCATTGCTAACAAAGCCCACTTTCGTTTCTGTAGTTTTCACTTCTTGTTGAGACGATTGTGTCGAAGGAATAAAGGCTTGTGTTACCTCTTCCCACTTCTGACCGGCAGGCTCTGATCTTTGTGGAGACGGTTGAATTGAGGGATTAGCGCGTTGCTCGAATGGTTGCGAACCAGACTGATGGATTTCAGGTCGCCCCCTCTCTGCTTGAGATGCAAGAGGTTCGGAGTTGGCAAAATCCTCTGGGATAACCGTGCGATTTTGAGCGGACACTATTTCTGGTCCAACTGATGCCTGGCTCGTCTCTGTACCTGCCATCCAATCTTCTGGAATCAAATTAGGGATATCGAATTCTGAGTGAATGCTAAAGCTATCATCAACAACTTGTCGTGTATTTCCGATTGGTTTGGAATGAGAAGCATCTGGCTTTTCGACGTCACGAATAAGATGGTCATCGTCGCGTTGCATCGAAAACTTCAGGTGAGCGATCGGGTCATCACTGTCCACATCGTCTTGTTTTGTTTCCATGAACAAATCTTCCAATGCACCGACTTTTTCCTCTTCCTCGACCACAGCCTCGCCAAGATTAACAAGAGGGTCATTGGAAACACGCTCTGGAGCAATATCCGCAGCAATGTCTTGAGCAGCCGAAACATGCTCCAATGAAACACCAATCTCGTATTGACCAAGAGAAATCACATCACCGTCCACAATCGAAACCGGCTGGTTCTTGAGGATCTTGTTACCGTTGACCATAGTGCCATTTGTAGACACATCACTGATGTAAAAAGTGTCTCCGTATACGCTGACCAAGCAGTGTGTACCAGAAATAAAACGGTTGTGATCTGTCAAAGCGAGAGTACAGCTTGGCGCTCTACCAACTGAACCGCCACCTTCTGGCATTTCAATATGCTTGGCACCCGTGTATTCCTCTGGACACTTTGAAATGAATAGGACTAGCTGATGTGTATGCATTGCTAAACCTTAAAATAGTAAAGAGACAGAAAGCTCTACCCCACCAACTCCGTCATTGACTACCGGAAGAATGTAGGAAGCTTGAGGAATAATCTGAATATGTGCATCTGGGTTACTGCCCAGTTTGATTGCAGTGCCGAGAGTAACAACTGCACCAAGTTCGAATTGGTCGATGTCATCAATACTTTCGTAACGAAAGCCATCCGAGTCTACTTTCCAGCGATTCGAATACTGCGAGTAACCAAGAGAAAGCCCGGCGCCAACGTATGGAGTAAAGATACTCCAAGAGCTCAGTGCGTATTGAGGAACGACACGAAGCTCATAGTTTGTGACCTCTTGGTAAATCCCATTTGAAGGAGCGTCAACATCCTCTGTAAGGTAATTAAGACCAAGCCACCAGCGCCAGCGGTTGTTGTTTTCGTCGATCGGACGTGTGTGCACAAGACCATACCGCAACGTATCTACGTCTCCGCTAGAACCTTCGTCATAGTCAATGCTCTCAATCGTAAGCATACTGACCGAGCCACCATACCGCTCACCTTTCGCGACAGCAAAAGTAGAGAACAAACACATGGCTGAGATTAGCCCAACTTGACTTGGTTTTAGCATTTCATCCCTCTTGGAAAACCTAGTAATAATATTCAGGGACGAAAGATATCAAGTCTCTTTTCTTTTTCAATATGGTTAAAAATAGCCCCATTAAATAAGGCAAATTACCTATAAATAAAAGCAATATAACTACTGATATATTCATAAAATCGGCAAAGGTTATTTGTACAGATATTGTGGTCACAATCAAAACAACTAAATTAGCGCGCTCTTAATTAGAAAACCCACTATCATCTAGATTCAGAAATATTAAACAAATGATTAGTTTTCGATATTGAGACACTTTCGAGACCGACATTGTCTTAATTTTAATAATTTGATCTTAATTCAAAAAAATAACTTTTCTCATAACTACGCTTAATATTAGGAAATCCATTAATTTCATTTTTTGTCTCAACAATTGGAATATACATCACTAAAGCTAATACCAAACAAATCAACATAACCGACTTTTTTTGTGAAGGAACGTCACACTAAGTTAATTTATATTGATTTAGATATTATTTAAGATTCAAATTCTTTCTTTTGCCTATAAAATCCCTCAAAAAAAAGATGATAGCAGTGCATTTATAATTAAATGGTCAACTTCTGCCTTCCATATAATCAGTTGGAATTAAAAAAATATGTTTTTCAGCGACTTCACTCGAAGACCGATCGATGAAAGTAACCCTAGTGGATCAAATCCTAATGGCTTAGATGATTTTGACGAAATAAAGCGTCAAATAAATAACTTAAATAAAGTAACCGGAAGAGTCTCATGGAAGACTGTTCAGACTCTGTCAAAGAAGATTCTTAGCACTCAAGGTAAAGACTTTCGATGTAGCTGTTACTTTACGGTAGCCGCCACCCACAACGATGGCTTAAAAGGCTTAGTTGAGGGTTTGAACTCGTTGCTTGATTTGTGTGTCGTGTATTGGTACACCGCCTACCCTGAACACGCAAAGGCTAATGCTCGTATCAGTGCCATCGAATGGATGGTTGAATACACCGAGAAACGAATCAAAAAACAACGAGTTTTACCAGAAGAACTTCCTCTCATCGAAGCGGCACATCAATTATGTTTGCGCATCGAGGAAGAGTTGCGTCTTCACTATGGTATTAAGGCTCCATCTTTTGGTCGTATTCGTCGTATCTTGAATCAATGGATTGAAGAGATTAAGGAAGCGAAAGCCAAAGAAGTCATGGCATTAGAAGCGAAGCAAACTAAGCCAGAGCCGCCTAAATCGGTCACTGGAATTAAAGTTGATATCGCACCACCACCGAAGACCAATGCGAAACATATACCACCAGCTCAAGAGCCTGATACATCCAAATCAAGCCGCGTTGTGCTGCTCTCCGTGGTTGGACTACTGGGTGCGGCTTTGGCTTCTCACTTTATTTATAAGCAACATCAGTTTCAGACACTAAAAGTTGAGATTGAGCATGCCTCTTTGACAGAGCTGACGAACATCGTCGGCTCATTTAGCGTTGAAAACAAAGATCACTCCCTCTCTTTACGTTCAGCAACGATAGAACGATTAGATACGTTGATGACGGATTGGACGCTCGATCCTGTAAAAGTAAGCAGAGTAAATACGATTGATGAGCTCACTCATGAATTGACGGAAATCTACCCTGACTCATCTTCAGCTCAACAACTTCGTGAGAATTTTTTAGATCAACGTTCTCGTTTCGAAAATGAATTCGATGTCATATACAAACGCTTTACCTATGCTAGGACGGTATTCGCTAATGTCGCTAATCAGAATTCAGATAAAGACTCTAAGAAGGCGTATGAGTATAGCAATTCGCTATTTCCCCTTCTGGGTCGAATAGAGTTTGCAGAAAAAAATGCGCAGCAAAAGGAAATTGAGCGCTCCCTCCTTTTACTGAACACCTACCTATATAAGATTAATCAGTTAAAAACTGCGTCAAACGACAATAAATAACAATACAAGTAAAGAAGTTATAGGCTTATGTTCAAACAAAAAATACTAAGAAACCCGATCGTGGTTTCTACCATAGTGGCTTTAATCTTGGCTGTAATATTTGCAGCAGTATATTTATTCTTACTCGAAGATGCAGATAAGCTTTATCTATGGATTGGTCTAGGAGTCATTGCTACCTTTTATCTTATATTCCAGTTTTCACTCTGGCTTAAGAAAAAGAACAACTCAAAAGCACAACGTTTAGAAACCGAAGAAGAGGCGCTTTCAATGGTGATTCGCCCTCTTCTTTCTAACGCTGGAAAAAAGCCAATTTATCTAATGATTGGTAATAAAGGCTCTGGACGACGCCAATGTTTGTTTAACTCCAGTGCGATTAAACCGATGGACCGTTCTCGTACGGCAAAAAATGACTTCTTTGAATGGTATGAGTCTGACAGTGCCGTTTATGTCAAACCAGACCAACGCCTCGTATTTCAAGAGGTATCCAGTAGCGACGCATCACTGTGGAATACATTCGTTGATGAAGTTATTCGTCATCGCCCAAGAAAACCATTTTCTGGATGTCTATTCTTTACAGACTTTGAATTCATGATCGTTTCAGAATCAGAACAAAAAGACTACACGATTACTGCCCTGTTGCAGAGACTAAGCTCTATCAGCGAGAAAACGTCTTCAGCACTGCCTGTTTACATGATGATGTCTAAGCTTGATAAGCTAGATGGTTTCAAAGAATACGTTCATTTCAGCTCTCTTAAGACTCGAGTAGAGTTTCTTTCCATTCCTTTAAAAGAAGCGAAAGGCGTAATCACTGAGTACTATCGTGACGGATTCCGTAACTTAGTGAAAGTGCTGGAAACGAATGCGTTAGACGCATCCGCAAACTCAGCGGATATCGACGAAAAACAAGCCATTCTTGCTTTCCCAAAACAGTTTGAACTTTGCCAAGCAGAAATTAGTTATGTACTTGAACGCCTTTGTGATGCAAACAGTGGTGTTTACTCTCTCGATATTCGTGAGATCTTCTTCTGTTCTAGCTTGCAAGGCGGTCGTAAGTACAACTTGTTGGCGAAAAGCTGCAGCAATTACTTCAATTTGCCGATCATTGCTTCTGAGCACACACAACTTACAGAAACCCCTTACTTCTCTCGTTTCTTGATTGATTCTCAGATCTTACCGGAGAGCGACTTTGCGGGAGAAAACAAAACGTATCTGCGCTTGATTCAGCGCCAAAGCCATTTAGCTATGCTGGCATCAGTTATTCTATTAGCTGGCGGTGGCTATTTCTTTGTCACAACACTAGATAGCAACTTGCGTGTGATTAACCAACTGCTCGGCATTGACGACAAAGGGCAGGTAGAACAAGAAGCAAGCTTTAATCAGCTATTAGTGAGTGCGACTCGTGCAATTCAACCTTCATACAGCGCATGGTTAGAAGGTTCTCGTGCGCTTGATGAAGAAGTACTACCTTTGAACATCAGCCGCTTGGACCAAACGACAAGACTGGCGTACGAAGCACTGCTCAAAGAAGTCTCACAACAGCTCATGCCAGTTGTTGAGAAAGGCTACCGTCTGGAACTGACTCATAATCAGCACGACATTACTGCGACACTGCCTTTACTCAAAGGCTACTTAATGCTGAATGATCCATCCAAGCGCGATATTCAATTCCTACGTCGTCAGACGCTACAAACATTAAACGATTTGAGTGACAAACCAGATGTTGTGAATCAGGCAATGCGTTACTTGGATGCTTATTTCCGTACCCAGTTTGCCCCTGTCGACATCAACATGGACATTGTTCGCGCTACTCGACGCTCATTGCTTGCTCACTCTAACGTAGATCTTGTTTATGCTGATATATTGAACCAAGCAGATGCCATCGACCTTGGTACGCTCGATCTTCAACGCGCGGTTGGCTTCGAATTCAATAACGTTTTCAACGAACCACTCGACGATAACCGCTTGGTCATCGATAAGGTTTACACTTCAACAGGCTTTAGTACCTTCTATCGCCCTCGTGTGGATTTGATGTCACAACAAGTGATCAGTGACAACTGGGTTCTTGGTTTATCTAACCACGTGATCCCTACGAAACAAGAACAAGAAGCGTTCAAAACTCAAGTCCGTAAGAAGTACACCGATGACTACATCAACTACTGGCGTAATGCACTGAGTGAACTGAAAGTCCACCATTACAACAATGTCGGTGATCTAACCAATGCTATCGACTTAATTTCAGGTCCATCTTCGCCGATGACCACAGTGTTAAAGCAAGTCTACGCCAACACTCAGTTCTCCCCTGTCGGCGAGAAGAATGCATTGATTGCCAAAGTAAACCCGAAACTGGCAGAAGCAGCAGATTCGGCATCAGAAGCAATAGAAGAAGCAGTGAAGCCTGACTACTTGTTAATGAAGCGTGTCGAACAAGCCTTCCACCTGTTGAACCAACTTCAAGTCAGTGAAACACCTAACTCCCCTACTCCGTGGGATGAAACGATTGCAGCATTAAGCCGTGTTCGTACTTATATGAAAGACATTGCTGACGCGCCAGACCCGCAAATGGCCGCACTTGCTGCAGCCCAGCACCGAATGAACAGCACTGAAGCCGATCCATTGATTAAACTTAAGCAGATTGCTCAGAAATCGCCAGAGCCAGTGCGCAGTTGGTTGCTTGATGTCGTTCAGCAAAGCTGGTCAGTGATGATCAAAGAATCAGCAAAAGGCATTCAAACCCAATGGTACAGCGAGATTTACACCAAGTTTAAAGAGCTAGGGCTTGGTAAATACCCATTTGATCTGAACGCGACAGAAGAGATCTCAATTGAAGACTTCGAGCTGTTGTTCGCATCAGGTGGTTTATTAGACACCTTTATTCAGAAGAACTTCGCACCGTTCTACGATACTAACTTGTGGACACCAAAACAGGTAGATGGCGAAACCATGCCTCTTTCTCCTGCCCTATTGGTGCAATTGCGCAACTACAACGTTATCCGCGATACGTTAATCAATAAGAGCACAAACCGAGTTTACATCCCGTTCAGTGCGAAAGTACTAGACCTTGATTCCAGTGCTATCAGAGCCAGTCTGAAAATTTCAGACACTGATATCAACTACTATCATGGTCCGAGCCGAATTCGTGAAATGGAGTGGCCGCCGCAGAACGGTGACTTCAATATAAGAATCACGATCCAAGATGTGACAGACGAAGGCAAACAACACGTTCTAAATAAGAGTGGTCAGTGGGCGATATACAGATTGCTAGGTGATTCGACCCTGACAAACACTCATAACGGTAGCTTCGTCAGTGACATAAAAGTGTCAGGAAGGGATTTGAGCCTTCGTATCACCCCTTTGACACAGAAAAACCCATTCACTCTAGCTGAGCTGTATAACTTTACACTCCCAGAGTCGATTTAATAACAATATAAAAACCAGAATAGGCAGAACACATGATTTCAAACATGACTTTACAAGGCTTAGACAAGTTAGATCGTAAAATACTTTCCAGTCTGTTATCTAACGGGCGAGAGTCGATTGCGAATCTATCTCGAAATATCGGTTTGTCTCGTACTGCTGTTGCAGAAAGAATTAATAGATTGGAAAAAACGGGGATTATAAAAGGCTACACTGCACAAATCCGCGTTGAAAATGAAGGTCGCAAAGCTGCCAGCTACCTGCTGATTTCTTGCGAAAAGGGCAAAAAAAACGACGTAACAAATGCCCTTAAAGAAATTCCAGAGGTACGACTGACAAGCGTTGTAGGTGGTAGCTTCGATATTATCGCGCTTATAGAAGCACCAGACCTTCAGTCTATTCACCATCTATGTAATGAGATTGAATCTTTTAGCGGTATTCAGAAGCTCGACACGACGGTTGTTCTTCATCAACCAATCAGCCGATAAGTTTTTGGTTCCCGCCAAATATTCTATACAGACGAAAAAGCCGCGAACAACTCGCGGCTTTATTGTAACTGGCGTTTTCCCCATCATATGCTAAGCATTAGATGCTGCCAATCAGACGAATCTTGGCGTCTTTGTCACCCGGATTACCAAGCCAAAATGTTTGCCCTAACTGGTTCCCTTCCCCATTCCCCAGTTGGTTTTCAGGGATAGTATCGAGGTTAACCGTTAACTTAAGATCCCAAGACATCGGGTCACGCAAAATAAAACGCATCAAACCTACTAAGGTTTTATGTAACTCACCATCGTATGAAAACTGCTTAAAAGTTTCAAAATCAATGTTGTCGATGCACAAATTAAACTTACCGTTTAAGTCTGCAATGCTTTGCCCTAAATGTAAGCTTTGACCCAACACACAATTGGAACGGTTTAGTTTGTTTCGCTGACTCTCAGCAATTTCAACACGCCTATATACCCACTCTTCGATACGGACACTAGGTAACGAAAAGTAGTGTGAAACTATACCTGAAATCAACTTAGGAGAACGTGTGCGTGTGGACAGTTGATTCACGTAAGAGAGAATTTTCGCTCGATCTAACTCAGCGACGTCGCAATCTTGCATTACGCCGGATAGACCAGCCAAATGCAGTATACGCCCGGAAAAAGCGTCGTTCGCACCACTTTGATACTGTACATGGTAACGGTATTTCTTCCATACGCGATACAGCAAACTGGTATAGCGATTATGGAAGAAATCAAAAAAGTCTTTTACCGGATTGTCATCTGGGTCTCGCCCTGCAAGTTTCTCAGTATAAGAAGCTGGCAGTGGTGAGCTAGAACCATGCAATCCAAGAAAGTTCGTTTCTACGCGTGAATACTGCTGCCCGTTTCTTTCCATATGGGTGATAAATTCCATATCGCTCTTTGGAAAGCAAAGGTTTGACGACACACTGAACTCGATACGTTCTTGATGAAAGTATTTGTTCTCACCGACTGCGATAAAGTTAGAATTTGGTTTAAGCTGGTAATGCTTCTCAAGCAGCAACACCGCTTGGTAGAAGCTAAACTCATTCGACTTATCAGAAAGTGTATTAATCATAGAATCGTCTGCTGCCCAATGAGGCTTGCCCAGTTGTAAACTTCCCCGGTTGCTTCATCAAACACTTCCAGCTCGGTAAAAGAGTTCACACTCGAATACAGACGAATGAACTCGTTCAGTACCGTTGCCATGAGAAACATATCGCCTTCGTTTACGAAGAATTGAGAGTTAGTAACCAACTTAAATTGATTACCACGTACTGAAACGCCTCTGAACACACGGTCGATTGGTTTCATCTCTGAAGAAATAATGCCATCAAGTCGATGAATCGACGCGCGATGTGCTTGCCTGTCTACACGAGAATGAAAGTCGTAAGTAGAGAGCAGAACTTTCAACACATCGATATTCGCTAAAGACAAATAGTTGAGCGACATATTGGCGATCAGCTGCCATTGAAGCTCGCCGTTTACCTGAGGGCTGACCGATTGGGTCGGTTTTGTGATGTTTCTAAACGTCGCATAGGTTGGTGATTTATGGGTTGCATAAGTGATGTCACCGACCGACAGACGCTCGGCTAGGTCCGCGTTACTGCATTGCAGTTTCATCAATACTGTTTCGGTACCTAAATCCGCAATGTCACCATTGTGAGTATGGAACGAGATATAGCGCTCTAAACCCCTTCCGCTTACTCGCTCACCTACCTTCGATTTATAGAACTCTCGTTTGTCACGTTGGTTGATTTGGTGCTCAAAAGACTCGAATTCGATAAGCGGTTTGCGACGGCGCTCATCTTTACTCCAGCTCTCTACTTGCTCAATCGAATACACTTCATAGTGTTCTTGGGTGCTGCTCTGCGGGCGAACTTTGTATTCATTCCGGCGGTGCTCTAAACGAATTGGGTCCCCATCCTTTTGGAACAAGTTTACGGCGGGTGTGCAATGCAGCCTTAAATGTTTATCTTTAAGCACGACTTCTGATGGCAATGCGCGCTTAAAGTGGAATTTGATTTTCACCGTACTGCGCTGTGGGATGCCTTTTAGCCACTCGAGTCCTTTAATATCGAAGAACATAAACTTATCTGGCAAAGAAAAGAACTCTTGCAGCAAACGATAACCCGCAAATGAGTTTTTACTATAAGGCAGCAGCGCTTCATCTTCTTCATGCCCTACTGGCTTAACGTATTCTGGACCAAGACGATGTTTGTAGCCGCCACCGACATCCAGTTCAACGTAATCCAAATAACGGAATAACCATAAAAACACCGTGCGAGTGATATGAATCTCACCATGCAGGTGTAGGCGCAACGTATCCAAACCGATGCGAGACAATTCAAGTCCATGCTCGGTTGACACCGTGACATCAATCGCCGAGCTGGTGCGACTGTTGGTTTGTTCAATGTTGGCAATCGTGATTGGGTATAGATTTACATCGTAACAAGTGCGGAAAAGGCACTGAGTACCTTCCACCTGTTCGCTTGCCATCTCTGCGCCACGTTTTACTAGGGTTTTCTCAGTAACACTGCCCGTATGTGGTTTGAGTTCACTGATACACAAAGACGGAATCGAGCGCATGTAGTGGGGCCAAAGCAACGTCATTAACGATTGTGTTAACTCTGGTAGCTCATCGTCTATCTTTTCTCGAATACGCCCGGTCAGAAAAGCAAAACCTTCAAGCAGTCGCTCGACATCTGGATCGAAGGTTCCTTCAGAGAGAAAGTGAGTTAACTTCGGGTGATATTTGGCAAACTCACTCCCCGACTCACGCAAATACGTGAGTTCATCTTGAAAGTATTTACTGTTACTCAAGTGGCACCTACTAAACGTTAAATTGACCGTCGGTTCCCATGTAGACATCGATCGACATTGGGACTTTACCGCCGTTATGGGAAACTTCGCCGTGAATACCAAAACCGAGTTGTAGTGGGTTATGGTGATCTTCACGGTAATGAACCTCGACATTCAGAAGCCTCGGCTCAAAGCGTTCTATGGTTGATGTGATGTTCTTTTGAATATGACGAACGAGGTTCGTATTGTTGGAAAGCACGTCGTTAAAATCTGGCAGCCCATAATCACTGTCTATCATCGCGTTACCAGAATGCGTGTTCAGCAAATCAGCAAGATGAGAATGAATGGACTCGATCAAATGCTTGTGAGACATTACTTTCTCGTAGCAATTCTTTGGTTCACCTAGCTCGATCCGCTCTAAAAGACGATAACCTTTTTCCATGTTCGGTCCTACGAAAAAAGCAGCCAGTCTTCACTGGCTGCTTGTTGGTTTAAGCAAAGGGCTATTGGTCTAGTTTACCAACTAGAGACAAGTCGAAGCTTGCGCCCATGTACTTAAAGTGAGGGCGCACAGACATTGATACTTTATACCAGCCTGGGTCCCCTTCTACGTCTGATACTTCAACCTTAGCAGCACGCAGTGGACGACGACCACGAACTTCCGCTGGCGGGTTCTCCTGGTCAGAAACGTATTGACGAATCCACTTGTTCAGTTCGATTTCTAGGTCAGAACGCTCTTTCCAAGAACCGATTTGCTCGCGTTGTAGCACTTTGATGTAGTGTGCTAGACGGTTGATGATGAACATGTAAGGAAGCTGAGTTCCCAGCTTGTAGTTCATCTCTGCTTGTTTGCCTTCTGGCGTATTCGCAAACACTTTTGGTTTTTGAACTGAGTTTGCAGAGAAGAATGCTGCATTATCAGAACCTTTACGCATTGTTAGCGCAATAAAGCCCTCTTCTGCTAGCTCATACTCACGACGGTCAGAAACAAGGATCTCGGTTGGGATCTTGGTTTCGATTTGACCCATTGCTTCAAAGTTGTAAACCGGTAGGTCTTGAACTGCACCACCACTTTGAGGACCAATGATGTTAGGACACCAACGGTACTTAGCAAAAGATTCACTGATCTTAGACGCCATTGCGTACGCTGAGTTACCCCATAGGTAGTTGTCGTGGCTATCTGTCACTTGCTCATCGTAGTCAAACGCCTTAATTGGGTTATCTTCTACAGAGTAAGGCGTACGTAGCATGAAGCGAGAAGTACATAGACCTAGATAACGCGCATCTTCGTGCTCACGCAGACCACGCCATTTCGCGTACTGTGGCCCTTCGAATACAGATTTAAGATCTTTTAGGTTTGGTAATTCTTCGTAGCTGTCTAAACCGAAGAATTTAGCCGATGCTGACGTGATAAATGGAGCATGAGACATTGCACCTACGTTCGCCATGTATTCCATCAGTTTGATGTCTGGCGACGACGCTGACATGTCGTAGTCACAGATTACCGCACCAACAGGTTTACCACCGAATTGACCGTATTCACGCGTGTAGATTTGTTTGTAAAGACCAGACTTCACCACTTCTGGTGCGTCTTCGAAGTCATCAAGAACTTCATCTTTCTTCGCTGAGATCAGTTCAATTTGAATGTTCTCACGGAAGTCGGTGTGGTCAACAAGGTACTTAAGACCACGCCACGTTGATTCAATCGCTTGAACTTCTTCGCTGTGAAGAATCGCATCAACCTGCTTAGACAATTTTTGGTCGATTTCAGAGATCATCAAATCAACTAAAGATTGATCTACTTTCTCTGTGTTCGAGCTGCTTAGTAGCTCACTGATGAATGCTTCTACGCCGCGTTTCGCAACGTCAAAACCTTCATCACTTGGCTTTAAACGAGTTTCGTTAAGAATGCTATCCAGAAGTGAGCCTGATTCAACTAAGGCTGCTTCTTGTTCTGGCGCTTGTGCTTCTGCAGACATGGTATCCCTTACTCTTCTTTCGCTTCTTGGTCATCGCCAATGCTTAGTTCATCCAACAGTTTCTTTCTCGCTTCTTCATCTTGAAGAACCGATGCGATCTTCTTACGGAACGCAGGAACGTTACCTAGAGGACCTTTAAGTGCAACTAAGGCCTCGCGAAGCTCAAGCAGGCTGTTTAGCTCAGGTACGCTTTTCGCGATCGCTTCAGGAGAGAAGTCCTTCATGTTTTGGAACGTCAAATCAACGCCGATTTGACCACCTTCTTCATCAGAAAGACGGTTTTCAACGTTAACTTTAACGTTTGGAGACATGCCTTCTAGCACTTCGTTAAAGTTGTCTTTATCGATATTGATTGGAGTACGTTCTTCGATTGGCGTCTCATCTGCACGTGCAGTAAAATCACCAACAACCATCATGCTCAGCGGCAGCTCTACGTCATCTTGCGTATCACCAGTTGCTGGAACATAACGGATATTAATTCGCTCTTTAGGAGCCACCGAGCCGTCACGTGACATAATTAGTTCCTTATTTAACTCTTTAATTAGTCATAAATTGCTTTCCACTCTTCATACTTCTCAGGCAAAAGGTCCTTACTTCTGAATAACTGATGGAGTGTTTTTCGAATCAGGTCTTCTAACTGTGAAGATAAGTGGGGTTCCCAGCTCGCGAGATTAAACGCTTTTTGTACTTCCCAACCCTTCTCAAGATAAGGCAGACACAACGGGTATAATCCAACAGACTGGTAAGCTGCTATCAATTGTAAATACAGCATGAACTGTCCACGTCCCGAGCTATCCAGCTCAAGTTTGCGGGCAAGTTCAGCGGCATATTCCCCTAGATTTTCTAGAGTGATATCCTCCATCGGCAGCGAATCTTCTTCAGAAATCACAACCGTTTGAACAACGGGTTGAGAAGACGAAGAAGTTGCATCTTGAGTCGATAACCAGCTCAAGGTAGCTTCATCTGCAAATGGCAAAGAATTCTTAAATGTGAGGTACTCGATGCCCTCTAGCGAATCAACAAAACGCTTCACTTCCTGTTTCACAGCAATTGCTGCGTCATCAAAACCCAATTTATTGAGCATCAAAGACACCAAGTAGTGACCCGTCAGCCAAAACGGCGCATCAGTTAATGTGCGCTCCAAGCGTTTGATGGTGTCGATATCGCTTTCTTGATTGGCTTTATCTCGGTATTCCGTTTGTTGATCGGACGATACCGCCAAACTCAAAGGCGTTTGATTGTTTTGATGATCAGGCAGACCGTCAATGTCATCCCACGTTAGATGACGATAAATTCGGTAAGCCAGAGGATCACTTGGGTTGGCATGAAGCATCACTTCCGCGACTTTCTTCAAGGTGCGTTTCGAAGCGGTTGGCGACGAGAAGTCCGTATCGATATCGACTTCTTTTGTGACGGCTTTCTTAACTGGTGCAGGTTTAGAAGTCTGCAAAACCGTGTTAGATGCCCTAGTTTGCACATCACTCTGCGCTGGCGTTTCTACCACTTCGGCTTTGGCAGGCTGTGCTGCTGGTGTCGCTTGTTCTAGAGTCGCTGTTGCATCGTCGCTCTGATTGTCGACAGCAACTTGTTGAGACAACACATTTAACTGCGTACGAATCTCGAAGAAGTCCGCTTCCGAGTCTTGATAAACGTCGTCGTACTGACGCTGCACATCTTCGATGGTTGAAATACAACTTGAAACTAATTCCCAAGACTGAGGGCTTTCAGCCAACTTGCTGCTCACCAACTTAAATTGATGGTTCAGCCACTCCACTGCGCCATCTCGACCTCGCTTTCGCGACGGATACAGTTCAACACCAAAACGATTTAACGCCTCACTAAGCAGCTTCAGACCTTGTTCAAAGCCTTGCAGTCCAAACTCTTCTGTTAGAGCGCGAACGAGGTAACAAATTGCTTTTAAATCTTTGCTGTGATGCTCTAGAACTTCAGTGGCATGTGTTTTTACGACGCTCCAATCTACCGTTTCACCAAACAATGAGCCGAATTTCTTTACTTCGGATTCCATCATTTCATAGCAAAATTCGTAGCGAGCATCCTCACCTACAGGTGCGGAATCAGAGATGGGAGCGAGCAAGCGTTCAATTTCAATGACTGACATTAACTTCTCCCCTCTGCTAAGTAGTCTCTCAGCGCGCGTTCAACCGCGATTGCACCACGCGCAGGACGAGAAAGTTGATGACTTTTATCAATGGAGTCTCTAGCCATGCTCTCAAGCAGGTCGGTAATTTCGCCAAATTTCTTTGGGGCATTTCGCTCAAGGTCGGATAGTGAATCGTGCAGCTTTTGCTTATCAAATACGGATTGCTCAGTGACTGTACTAAACAAAATGAACTCGCTTCGAGCAACAATGAGATCCGTCACCTTTTTGTTGAGCTCTGGCGTATTACCAAAGTAAGCTTTAGCGGCTTTAGCCTCTTCAATGGCTTTGGTATAAAAGTGATCTTTTGCGTGTGAATCGATAGACGCATTGATATTTTCCATCACTTTGTTTGGCAAGACTTGGCTATAGAAATAAGCTTCAGATTGATTTAATAACCAAGCAGCTTTCATTTCTTCGTCTGCAAGCTTTGCTTCGCCATCGAGGATTAAGTTCGCAATCTGTTCGTCTTTACTTCCTGCAACAGCAGAGATCTTCATTGAATCTATCGAAGCAACATTCAAACCAGCCATCACTTTGGTCAAGGTTTTGTCTGCGTATGGGAATAATGCTCCATCATCAACGAGTTTTTCTCGCAGCGTGACCAGCTCTTTGCGTAAATCCACCAGCGTTTTTGGTAACTCATCCGCCAAAGCTTGATAAGACGTCAATTGAGCCTGATTCTTTTTGTACAACTTAGACAGTTTCATTTGTTGTACTTGGTAAGCTTCACGATAAGGCGCAGTCGAAATCACGTCTTTTTCCATATCGTTAAGTGCAGTTTCAATCGCCCAAGGGGGTTGAGCCAAAAAAGAAGCCGTTTGCGCTGGTTTGATGGTGCTCACCAGTGGTGTTTCCGTTTGCGAGATAGGCTGCGACTTAACGATCGTTTTCCACTCTGGCTGATTCTGCTGGTACAAGTAGTGACCCGTTACTGCCACCACACTCAATACCAAACTCGCTTCTAGCACTTTAAAGCGACCGTAACTCGCTTTATCTTGAGGTTTACAGTGTGTCAGTAATAAATCGGCATTGCGTAAACTGCTAAAAATAGGTGCATTCGATTGTGAATCAATAGATTGAGTGTCAATACGTGCAAGTTGCTGGGCAAAGGAAATTGCCGTGTAGCCGTGCCCTCTTGGGTTATTAATCACCTGCTTAAGCAGTTTCCAAATATGGTTTGGAATTAATGCCGGACGTTTGCGATCTTTTAACTGTTTGTGCCAAGCATCACCAAAGATCGAACCAATAAATAGATGGCCAGTTAATAGCGCGAGCGAATAAACATCGTCTTGTGGTTCTGTCGTACCTGTCTCGAGATACAGGGGTGACGCATAACTCAAACTCGCTTCAGCATGAGACTCGGTTTCACCGATGTAGCGCGCGGCACCAAAGTCGATCAACTTAACGTAGTCGCCCTCACTAACAAGAACATTTGACGGCTTAATATCAAGATGGCAAATACCTCGGGTGTGCATAAACTCCAGCGCACCCGCAAGTTGATACACTAACCAAGCAATGTGGTCGTGGCGAAAACCTTTAGAGGAATGGCGTTCCATCTTCTCTGCCAGTGATTCACCTTGAATCCACTCGTACATTAAATATGGGCGTTCGAATTCGTTACCGATCTTAATAAAATCAGCGACGCTTGGGTGCTGAGAGAGCTCTAATCTGCTTGCTTCATTGACCAACATTTTATTGGCAATATCTGGGGCGTCTTCATTGACGACTTTACAGCAGATTTGTTTTTCTGGTTGACCCTTTTTGGCGAGATGATAGACGGTCGTCCTACCATTTTTCGATAACATTGTGTCTAGCACATCAAATTGTGAAAAAAGTACATACTCAAGCTTTGGCTTATTTTTTTGCGCCAATCTTTGCTCGTTCTGTTTCTTTTTCTCAATGGCTTTAACAACCAATTGATCAATATAACCTTTGGCTGCTCCCTGCTTATCTGACACTTTGCACTCTTTTATCGAACAAATATTATTAGGCCGAAATAATATTTGCTGAAACATCCTTGTTTCAAGGCTGGTATTTAAAACGAACGGTAAACCTATTACTTTAGTGATAATTACTAAGTTATTAGACTCATTAACTTACGCTTTCACTACATCAATTATGTTGTTTTTATCGAGTAAAGGTTCTTGAAAAGACTTCAAGGATATTACTTTAAGAATCACACTAGCATGCCAATAATTGAAGCATCCCTTTGTCGCCATTAAAATCAAACATTAATAACGATGCCGGGTGGTTAAAGTGATGATTTTTAACCGTAAACGCAATCAGCGCAAGTGACGAACAACTGCCCATCGTTCCCCATAACTCATTGATAAGATTAGGTTGTTCTGGATCAATAAAGCGTTCTGCTTTAGCACCTAGAGCAAAACCATAATCTTCCGTATGCGCGCGCAGGTTTGTCATGTCTGAATAAACTTCACCAAACGAATCAAGTTTTTTACTCACTCGCTGCACAAGTCTAAACATGCCTCTTCGGTCTGCGGTATTCAATTCTGTGTCGATATAACCAAGCTGTGCTTGAGGCTTAAGTTTCAATGTTTCTAAAGTATTTTTTCTGCAAAGAATTAACCCCGCTCCCCCCTCACTCGGAATAACACCCCATGGGTTATTCGTACTCATTACCATCGCATCGTCAATAAGCTCTTGCATCGAACTCACCGTAGAGTCCACGCTAATGCACATCATGGCGTCGTATTTATCCATAGACTTCATTGCCTGTAGCACGAAGCTAGGACCGCTTGCATGCACGGCTTCAACCACAGAAAGAAAGTCAGAATAGTCACTTTCACCGAGCCACTCTTGTATCTTCGCTAATGAAATTGTCGTTGGCACAGAAATAAGTAACGGAATCGGCTTCAAGGACCGAGGTAGTTGGACCAAAAGGGAATCCAGTAAGTGAGCCGTTAGCTCACAGGTTTTTCCAAATAATTCGCTCTCTTTCGTGTATTCGATTGTGGCAAACGTAAATCGTTCAATACCGTCTTTACCGACCATTTGATCAAACCTAGCTAAGTCCGCCTTAGCCACGCTAGTAGCAACGTCCAGGTTCATTCCTGTAGGCGTCATGACTTCCATGCCTAACACGTAACGACCGGTTGAATTAGGCATGCTCGCTTACCTCTTCTAATAGGGTGATAGACGTAGAGACCAACAAATGTTCTTTGCCTTGACAGGGAAACGCGGCTGTATAAGTGATTGATACGGCTTTCTTTTCAGTATCAACGAACAAGGTATACATCGCCATATCGACCTGGTAGCTGCCGTCTTTGAAAGTGGCGGTTGCACGATACTTCTCTTTAGGAATGCGAAATGAAAGCGTGTCATCATGACAAAAGCCGCTCATCATTAAACGCTCGCCTCCATGAAGAAAACCTTTGCATTGTTGGTCGGTGGGCGCGCTTTGAAAAAAGCGCCTATCGAAGTCCAGCGGTAGCATTGGTTTGCGATTTTCAATCCAATCTTCATCAAACGTGCCAGCCAGTTTTTGGCGAGACTCAAAAAATGGGGGAATAGGTCCAAAGCCCGCCACTCGCAGATTTTTTGAAGTAGCACTCCACTCTTCTCTCGGGTAGAAAACCGAGGGCACTTTCTGCTCAAGTAACGCTTGATTGGAATCAGCGACACCACCGCCAATTCGGTTACGTAAGTCACCACCGATCGCGCAGGTGTAATCAATATCTCTTTCTATAAAGGGCGTCGGTTTACTGAGTGTGATACTCCCCCCGTGTTCAACCCACACGCGCTCTCCGTGGATAGCGAGAGTCTTATCGATATGACCATCAATCAGAACTCGGCACTCTTGGTATGTCACTGGCTTTTTCGCGTAGCTGCGCGCTTTGCCGTAAACAAGTACATCTGTGTTGTCTTTGGTATACGCAAACTCGTGGTCAACTTTCATCGCAGAGAAGCCTTCTTCGCCCAAATATTGGGGATCATCGAAGATTTCACTTTCACCTAATTCGTGCCAAACCACACCATCGAATTGCCAAGTACGTTTAGCGACAACAACCCACACTTCATCGCCGTTTTCATCACGTTGAAAACGCCCTTTAAGTGATAGCTCTGGGTTGGCTTCAATATCCCATAACTGCATTGCTATTCCTTAAGTTGAATCGTTCGATCGCCGAAGGTGCGGCTTTTAAATTGTTAAAGTTCCAGTCTTGCTGATGGATCGGCATAGCCATATCCCATGGCACATAAGCTCTTGATTGAATACAGATTTGACGCCATAGCCAATCGCGGAACATGACATCAACATTGGCATCTTGCATCGCCGCTAAAGTAGATTCGAAGCTCAATGCATAACCCATACGACTGGGTAGGTTTTGGACATACTTTTCATCTTCCACCCACTCGTTAAGCAAATCGATAATCTCTCCCCACTCATGCTCAACGCCAATGTCTTGCGGAGTCAGGGGAAGAAGTTTTCCGTAGACCACATACAATGCTTGAATCCAAACTTCGCCTTCATCTTCTTCTAAACTTTGCAAGTGATCGATGATTCTAGGTACTAGCCTGTGATCCCCACTCAGTGCAAAATCGACAGGAGCTAACGAAGAAGAAATATCAAACACTTCAAACTCTCTAAGCTCCAATAATTTTGCAAAAGTGAGTATCTGATCAGAAGGCAACTGACTCCGTTCAGTACCAAAATACTGACGGAACCAAGTGCCTCGGTCGCGTTTAGTAATCAAACGTTCAAACAGATACTGTTCGCCATTAGCATTGTCGTTGATCCATTCAATACCCTCTTCCACATCCTGCAACGCCAGTAATGGCAAAGCGATATTGGAAAGGATGATTTCCGCTTTGTGCCAACGTTTAATCAACGCAACACTCAATGCTTGGCGGACACGTAGGCACTCAAAATAATACGCGCTGGCTTTCACTTTACCTTCGATAAGTTCAGACATCACACTATCGATATGCTCTACTGGCGATTGCGTAACAATCACCATAGCGGTATGCCTGTCTAGCTCTTCGAGTAAACTCAGACCACACAAAAGGTTATCAAGCTCTGAGCCTAACTCTCCTTGAAGCATGATCCAGGTATAGATTTCTGGCTCTTGGTTTCTTAATTGATGAATCAACCCCGGTGCTAATCGATAAAACGATAAGTAAACCTGCTTGAGCTCAGCAATTTGGCGCTCAATGAGATTGAGATACTCCAATTCACGACTTGGATAACCACGTTTATGAATTTGGACTCTTTGCCTAATTAAGAATCCGAGGCTCTCTGAGGCGATAGAAAGCTTTTCGTTGCAAAAGGTCAGCCATGTTGCTGGCAGTTGGGAAAGGTCGCTCACTGCACGTTCGGCTTTCGCCAACGCACCTTCAACGTCTTGATTGGTTATAGGTGCCTTTAGGTGCTCGACACCGATTCTTTGTCGCATCTACTTATCCATTGTTAGCGTACGAGTACGCGATAGCAGTCAGCTAGTAGCAATTAGTTAGTAATGATTGGTTAGTTATTAACAATCAGCTCGTTGTGCTCAGTTAATTGCTATCGTTCCACCTTGAATTTTTTGTGCTTTTTCTGCTTGAGAGGTGACGTACTTAGCCTTTGTGGTGATACGACCATCGCGCCCGCTATAGCGAGTTTCTGTCTCTCCGCTTTTAACGATCAGCTCCTGTTCTGTCTCAATCACCATCTTTTTGGCTCTTAATACAAATTCGTCAGAATCATCCAAAATGGAAAAGAATATGTCCGTCACGAATGGCAAGCTTAAGTCTTCGTTCAGGAATTCAATTCGACAACTTAACTGGTTATCGATGGCCATTTGTAACTCAGAACGACGAAAGCCACGCCCTAACCTTGCGGTAAGTGGCTGGTTAAATGGATTTCCATCAAAATCAACTCGAACACTGCCTGTGGATTCGTTGATGGCGACTATGGTTCCAAAGCGCGAAAAGCAAGCCGGAGTTTCGGCTTGCTGTTTCGTGATGGTTTCTGTAGTAAGCAGTTGTTTTTCCATCATTAGTTAATCGCTACGTTACCACCCTTCACGACGACTTTATCGCTGCCCTCGATGGTGATTGAAGAGCCAGACAGCTTGATTGAGCCATCACTGTTCATCACTAATGAAGAGCCGCCTGTTTTCAACACAATCTTGTCACCACTGATGATTTGCGTCGCACCGTCGGCTTTGTATGATGTGTTACCTTTGACCGACACCGTTAAATTGCCGCCTACGGTTTGATTGTCATCGGCACCGATGTCCGAACTCTTAGACGCCCCTACCGTCAGGTTACTGTTTTCACCCACGTCCAAATCGTCGTTTTTACCGATCTTAGTTGTGCGGTTATCGCCAATTTCTAAATCAGAGTTATTCTTTACATACTGAGTTTCGTTGGCGTTGTAAGTGACGGTTACATCTTGCTCTACGGTCTCGGTAAATGTGCTGTTTACTTGCGTAGTCTTATGACCATCAATGGTTTCTTTGTGGTCACCATGCACTTCGTTGGTTTGATGACGCGCTACCTTTAAGAACTCATCCTGACCGATATCGCGGTAACGGTTGTTGAGTACTTTAGTCGACATATCTTTTTGAGCATGAATGTAGACTTCTTCTTGGTTTGCTTCGTCTTCAAAACTCAGCTCGTTGTAGCCTGTCCCCTTGTGTGTTTGGGTACGGAACGTAGTACGCGTTTTGTTCTCAGGTAGCGCATAAGGAGGGAAATGCAGACCGTTGTACACAGCCCCAGTCACTAACGGACGATCTGGGTCACCCTCAAGGAACGTGACGACCACTTCATGACCAATACGCGGCAAATACACAGCCCCCCAAGTTGGCGCTGCCATCGATTGACTTACACGAATCCAACAGCTTGAGTGCTCATCGTTATCACCATAGCGATCCCAATGGAACTGAACTTTAATTCGTCCGAGTTTATCGGTGTAGATCTCCTCACCAGCAGGACCAACCACAACAGCGGTTTGTGGACCATCAACAACAGGTGCAGCCAATTTAGGCGCTCTAAATACCACATCGCGTGGAATACAAGAGAACTGGTTGTAGTAAGTGGTTGGCATACCACTCGTTTCGTCTTCATGCACCTGTGGATCTTGCCCTGTGTGCATGACAGATAACATGAGGTAGTCACGGTTGATTTCAGCGCGAGGATGTTCACTGACATTAAAGCTGTAACCAGATGCTAAACGCATCACATCACTGCTCGCTTCAACCTGTTGATTATCAACAATATGTTCAGACATCCATTCCGTCGTTCTTACCTGCCCCATCGCAGGATCCACGTAACGACCAGGGTAATCAAACTGCTTCAAGTCTTGGTCAAGATCGCCCGCATGCGTCATCTCTTGCGGGATCTTTGGTTGCTCATAGTTATAATCCGTGTACGTAACCTGACCCGTTCGCACCCGGTTAACTAACTCTAGATCGGAGATGTGCTCACGATCGGCAACGCCACCACCATCAGCATGATAAACAATCGGTCCAATGTAAGAAGCATTGATTGGCGAACTCACCAAAGGTGCAATCGCATCATTACTATCCACTATTATCATGGTGTGATTTGCATCAGTATGGTCAAAGTAGTACCACATACCGTGCTCAGCCATCATGCGCTGAACGAAATGCAAGTCCGATTCACGATATTGAAGAACGTATTCTTTGGGAGGATATATGCCTGAAAGCTCGAAGCGATAATCGGTGACTGCTCCATCATCCAGCACTTCAGTAATAATATCTTGCGCAGACTTCTGCTGGAAAATTCGACAATCTTGACGCTGAGATAAAAACCAAGCTTGCGGCACCAAAACCAATTGGTATCGAGAGAAACGGCGCCCAGTCCCCAAATAGCGAACTTCATTCACGACACCGTTAAATACACGTGCAGCACCAACACCTTGTCCATAAAGGGTTAATGTGCCCGCTTTTCGTATTAACGCATCAAAAGAGATATCTGGATCAAGTGAAAGTAATGAGAGACTGATGTGAAAAGGTTTCGAAAGCTCTTCATTCACTTGAAAACTTTCTACTCGAAATTCATGCCCACATCCAGGCACTTCAAATTTAAATTCTACGTCATTCACCATATCTTTTACCTGATACAAATAATCGGATTAGGGCCAACAATTGTTGGCCCTGAATCTTTACGCAAAGAGCAATTAAGCTTCGCGTGGAGCACGCCAGTCGTCGTTACCCGCTGTACCACAGTTTTCGTGAGTCACTTCAATTGCACGGTAAGTGAACTTAAGTACTTCTTCTGTCACACGGTCAGCGGTTGCTGCGTCTTGACAGTGGTTCATACGAGTTTGGATATCTACAAGTAGCGCATCAATCAGTTTGATTGAGTAGTAGTGCTCTTGCTTACCTTGAACTGAAGTGCGGTAGAAACGAATCACACATTCAGGAAGTTTTTCACCAGATACTAGTGCGTTGAATAGTAGTGGAGAAGAACGGTCTTGAACTTTAGTTACAACAAGCGGGCGGTGTACACGCTGACCAGTTGGCTGACCGCTTTGTGGGTCACGTGGAACAGTTAGCACGTGATCAAGCTCTTGCACTAGGAACTCATCAACGTGAGCTTCTTGCCATGTGTTACCTACAGAGTCCGCAGAGTAAGTATCTTTTGTAATGTGACCTTGAGTTTCACCGTTGATAGACATATATGCTGGAGTTGGCATCGCTATTTCCTTTTCTAAAATCTGTTTTGTTTAATCACCAAATCGCTTATCACCGCGACTACTTGGTATATTCAAACTCCATGCCAACTAAAATAAACAATAAAATACAATGACTTACAAGAAATCAGCCATTATTTACCTATTTATTAAGTACAATTTATTGGTTGAAAAACCAAAAAATTGGATTCAAATAATAATAAATTGTTTCGAATATAAAAAGTGGAAATAACCATATAACAACAAGACAATAAAGTTAATAAACCTAGCCTTTTAGTTATATTCACTAATAATTAATTCAAAATAACAAAGTATGATTCGCCACGATAAATATTACCACTAATACTCTCATTAAAATCACCAATAAACGCTAGTTAAAATATCTTGATAAAAAAAGAACATTGTCACTTTTAGTATAATAGCCATTACATCTTTTCCTCTAAAGAATTAAATGGTCATGATAAATATAAACCTTTCCTCATTAATTCAGCGTCTACACCCGATAGCAAAAGTTGCACTAGAAGACGCAGCTGCACTTGCAGTTTCTGAAAAAGCAAACGAAGTTCAAATTGAGCACTATTTATTGAGTCTATTAGAAAGGCCAAATAGTGATTTTGACGTCTTATTAAGTCATTTTGATTGTTCAGAGAACTTATTAAGACAATCGGTTCGATCTACTCTCGATACCAACGCCAAAGGGAATGGCAGCAAACCCGTTTTTTCTGCTTTATTAATTGAATGGTTACAAGAAAGCTGGCTGGTTTCTTCTTTAGATCTGTCTGAAACACAAATCCGCTCCGGTGCTCTGCTCCTTACTCTTGTTAGCAACCCTCTACGTTACGGTCAACACGGTTACGCCTCTATCCTTGAAGCCCTAAATCCTGATAGTCTCAAACGCAACTTCGCAGAGCTAACGAGCCACTCTATCGAAGCGCAAGTCGCCACGTCAGAAAACACTCAAGCTCGTGAAGATGGCTCAGCACTGAGCAAGTTCACGACCGACTTCACTGGTAAAGCACGCAAAGGCGAAATCGATCCAGTATTCTGCCGTGACCAAGAGATCCGCCAAATTGTGGACATTCTTGCCCGTCGTCGCAAAAACAACCCTATTGCGGTTGGTGAGCCTGGCGTTGGTAAAACAGCCGTCGTTGAAGGACTAGCACTTAAGATCGTGCAAGGCGATGTGCCTGACAACCTAAAAGGTGTCGAGCTTTATGGCTTGGATATGGGACTTCTACAAGCCGGGGCAAGCGTAAAAGGTGAATTCGAGAAACGCCTAAACGCTGTATTGGATGAAGTGAAAAACTCGCCAACCCCTATCATTCTTTTCATCGATGAAGCACACACACTTGTTGGTGGCGGTAACCAAGCAGGCGGCAGCGATGCTGCAAACTTGCTAAAGCCTGCACTAGCCCGTGGTGAAGTCAAGACAATCGCAGCAACAACCTGGTCGGAATACAAAAAGTACTTCGAGAAAGATCCTGCCCTTGCGCGTCGTTTCCAACTTGTGAAACTCGACGAGCCTTCTCCGGAACAAGCGGCATTGATCATCCGTGGTTTGCGCCCTGCTTACGAAAAATCACACAATGTATACGTTCGCGATGATGCCATCACCGCAGCTGCAGCGCTCTCAGCTCGTTACATTTCGGGTCGCCAACTGCCAGATAAAGCCATTGATGTTCTAGATACGGCATGCGCGCGTGTGAACATCAGCCTAAATGCCATTCCTGCGTCTGTAGAAACACTTCAACAAGAGCTTGCTGCACAACAGCGCGAGCTCGAAGCCCTTGAGCGAGATGCGCTACAACAAACAGGCGATAAACACAGTCTTGCTAATATTCCAGACCTAAAACTGGCAATGGAAGCAACAAAAGAAGAATTAGCAGAACAAGAAGCACAATGGCACAAAGAGAAAGATCAAATCGAAGAAATGATTGCACTACGTTCTCGTTTACATGAGTTAGTGTCTGCTGAAACCGACGAAGAACAGCAGATTACTGATGAAGAATCAGAACATGAGCAAGACGTTTCTCCATGCGCAGAAATGGATGAAGAAGCAGTTCGCATTGCAATTTCAGCCTGCCAAGAACAGCTAGACGCGATTCGTGGCGGTAACCCTTTGGTTCACTTTGAAGTGGGACCAGATGAAGTAAGCCACGTTATCTCTGATTGGACAGGTATCCCAATGGGCAAGATGCTTCAAGACGAAGCAGAAACCACTCTTAAACTAAAAGAAAGCCTAGCACAAAGCATCAAAGGTCAAGAATACGCTATCGATGCACTGTCTGAAGGTATCCAAACTGCAAAAGCCGGCCTAGGAAACCCAGACGCACCGACAGGTGTATTCCTGCTCGTTGGTCCAAGCGGTGTGGGTAAAACCGAAACCGCTCGTGCAATTGCCGACCAAATGTTTGGTGGTGAGCGCTTCATGACGACCATCAACATGTCTGAGTTTCAAGAGAAGCACACGGTATCTCGCCTAATCGGTTCACCTCCGGGTTATGTAGGCTACGGTGAAGGAGGCATGCTCACAGAAGCCGTTCGTCAACGTCCATACTCAGTTGTACTGCTTGATGAAGTTGAAAAAGCGGATCCAGAAGTATTGAACCTGTTCTACCAAGTGTTCGATAAAGGCACACTGAACGACGGTGAAGGTCGTACTATCGACTTCAAGAACACGCTAATCATCATGACTAGCAACCTTGCAACGCATGAGATTGAATCTTTGGTTCATCAATCAAAAGACATTGATGCCAACATCATCGCAGAGGCTATCCGCCCTACTTTGAACCAGCATTTCAAACCAGCGCTATTGGCACGTATGTCGGTACTGCCATTTGTTCCGCTGTCTGATGAAGCAATGACAGAAATCATTCACCACAAACTCAACAAAGTCTCTCAGCGTCTACAGAGTCATCATAAGTTGTCTTTGAGCTACGAAGAAAGCTTGGTTGAGTTCGTACTAGGTAACTGCCGCCTTGCTGAAACAGGTGCGCGTAACATTGATGCGGTCATCAACCGTCAACTACTGCCTCAGCTATCGACTCAGCTACTAGTGCATGACAAGGATGATTCACATACGCAAATCGAAGTGTCTGTCGATGAGCAAGGAACACTAACCTATGCGTTCAGCTAACCATAGCGAACTTAGCAACGCCCTACTTGCGATCAGTCAATCTTTGGCTGATCGCAGCCAGCTTACCCAAACCTTAGATGCCGTGTTGACTGCTGCGAGACAAATGACCCTCGCAAAGCACGGCATCATTTACGTTTTGGATCAGACTGGCCAGGCGTTGATTCCAAGTACCGCTCACCATAACGATAAAACGATTGTTTCCCACCCTTGGGAGGCATTGCAGATAGATTCCGCTAGTGAGAACGACCCATTTAACTTTGCCATTCGCAATGGTGAGGTGGTGTTGATTAACGAGTTGTATAAGTACAACGGCTACGACTGTGACAGCATTTATCTAACTGAGCAGACGCTTGGATTAAAGAGCGAAAATTTACTGGCTTGGCCTTTGATTGATAGCGAAAGTAAGACCATTGGACTCTTGGTCTTGCTCGACTTAAGTGTTATCGACAACGAAGCCGCACTCACCGAGTTCTGTCGCATGGCCGCAAGCAATATTCGCCAAGCGGTTTGGTTAGAGCAATATGGGCAAGTGATCAAAAGCCTGAGTGCCGATAACCAAGCACTGCTTCGTGAGAACACTCAACTCAAAAAGCGTACCCAAAAAACCTATCAGGACCCTATTGCAGAGAGCGAAGAAATGCTCAATGCCTTGAATCGACTTGATAAGGTGTTATCCCTTCCTGTCGATGTGTTATTGCGTGGTGAAACGGGCGCTGGTAAAGAAGTGATCGCGAAATACATTCACGAAAACTCTAACCGAGCAGAGCAGCCTTTGATCGTTCAGAACTGTGCCGCAATCCCAGAGCAATTATTAGAATCGGAACTCTTCGGTCATAAGAAAGGCTCATTCACTGGTGCAGATAAAGACAAAGTCGGTCTGTTTGAAGCAGCCAATGGTGGTACGCTTTTCTTAGATGAGATCGGCGATATGCCAATGCTACTGCAAGCAAAGCTTTTGCGTGTTCTACAAGAGCGTAAGGTTCGCCCTATCGGTGCTAGCAAAGAGATTGAGGTAGACGTTCGCGTAATCGCGGCCACCCACTGTAATCTCATGCAGCAAATCAAAGATGGCCGATTCCGTGCCGATTTGTTCTACCGTTTGAATGTATTCCCGATTACCTTACCACCGCTGAGAGCACGTCAGTCGGACATTATTCCACTTGCGGAACATTTTGTTCAGCACACGACTAACACGTTAGGTTTACCACAGGCACCAGGCTTAAGTGCCAACGTACGAAAGCAGCTTCTTGCGTACCCATACCCGGGTAACGTGCGTGAGCTTAAAAACATCATCGAACGCTCAGTGCTACTGTCCGATTTTGAAACCATCACTCACATTGAGTTTGGTGAACAAATACTAGAAGATGTGCCAAGCTTCGAAGTTAATGCTGTCTCCCCTGTTACCGAGCAACCTGAACAGCTAGTTCAAGAACCAAGGCGTTCTGATTCTGACGATGGCTTGATGGGTCTTAAGGAAGTGGTCAGTCAGTACGAGCGCACAGTGATCATCGACTGCTTAAATGCCTGCAACTGGCACACCAAGAAAGCCGCCGAACAGCTGGCTCTACCAATGAGTACCCTCAACCACAAAATGAAGAAATACGATATTTCTGCAGCGGGTTGATTGGAGAAGCGAAAACTCCTACTTCAGTTTTCATTGATAAGAAAAGAAAAACCGCCCGAAGGCGGTTTTTTTATATTGATTTTTGCTGCGGAGCACTAACATTCATCGGTTCTTTAACAATCCAATCCTCGATCCACGCTTTTCGTTTCACTGGGTTGTTCGCTAACTCTTTTTGCCAATAGAGAAAAGCCGAATCATTCATTCGAGAAGCATCTCCCTCAATTTCCATCCAAGGCACGCCTTGCACACTGTATTTTTGACCACCAGGCAAAGACAATTTCTGAGACTGCTTTATAGGATACTCCCCTACACCGGGTGCAAGCCCCGTTTGCGATAGCGAGGATACCGAAATATGCACCGGTAAGAACTCTGCTTTTTTCTTGTCTACAATAGGACCAAATGGTCTCAAAGTAGGCACTCGTCGTCCCGTAGGAGATGTGTATCTAAGCTCAAACTTAACAATGTGTAGCGTTCTGCGGTCATTAAATGGGTCTAAGTATCGATTAGGAGCGTCTTTGACTTTCGACTGAAACTCTTCCACAAAAGATGCTAGGTCCGATGTAACCTCAGTATCAGCCTCAGTGAAACTCACCTCTTTAATTTCTACTTTTGCATAAGGAGAAGGGACTTCTTTCGTATAAGTGTACTCGCCTACTTCAAGCAGTGAACCAAAGAAACTTGGTCCTTCAGTCGCATCTTTTGAAAACATCGATTCTTGCTCTTCAATCGACAAAGATAACCGCATTGGCACCCTATAGCCCTCTCCCATCATGCGCTTATATGTCTCTTTTTCGCCGCCTTCGGAAAGCAAAGCGACATATATGGTAACTGGTTTGTCATTGGACCAATCAAGCGCGGAGGATTTTGGCGCTTTGTCATCGAACCACTCAAAACTACTCCCTTTCGAAACAGCACTAAAGCTCGAAACATCACCTTTTAGATACGGAGCAATACCTTCAGTTTTTTTAGCAGAAGCACTTTTAACAAACTCTTCGATTAGTAAATCATATTCGTTAATCACCACTTGCCTATTCGCTAAACCGTCGTATAGAACAAGTGGTAAGCCATCAAACTCGACTTCTCCATCACCATTCAGATAACACTGCTTGCCATAGGTATTATTGTCATCGACACCATAGTTAAACTTGGATAACTGCTGTTCAATACCAGCTAGAGACAACGTATTCCCATCAGCAGTGAAATAGTATTGCATTGAGCGAGCTTCTCCACTTTGTTTCCACTTATCAAAGTCTTGCATCTCGTAATTTGAGTATAAAGGCTTAAGACCTGGGATTTCATACTCACCGAACCAATATGTTGGCTCAAATTCAACACATGTCAGATGCTCTTCAACTGCGTGTTGGTCAAAGTAACTTTTTAGCTTATCGTTGCTTCCGCACAAAGTTAGATCATCCGCTTTTCGCGGCGCCATCAAAACCTCAAAGCTTGGTCCTTTAAAGTCCCAAAGCGACCGCTCACAACAGTATTGCAGCGTTGTCTTAAATATCTTTTTCTTGGATTTAGAGGCATTACTTGATAATACGATCTGTACTTTAACACGTGTAAAAGGCGTAATTCGATTGGTTTTATTTGGGGAAATCCACTCTTCAAGCGGCTTCCAAGAAACCCCATCCCCTTTACTATCAACTAGCAAACGGCTGAAGCCGATGTCGTCCGATTTAATCGCCTCCACGTTGTTATCGAACATTTTCGCGAAATCGGAAAAGCCATTGTCCGTATCCCCCTGATATAGACGGGCTTGTACTGGGAAGCCTTTATTGAACTCCCCTTGAATGCGAGCTCTCTTCAACAAAGGTGACAATTGTGGCGAATGTTCATTTTTCCAAGATTGCGCAAAAGCACGGGCAGCACTTGCACCTGACTTATCATCCCTAACTCGTTGTATCCAATTCTGAGCCATGGTGTTGTAGCTACTTAACGGAGCCTCCCAGTTATCATTGATAACGTAAACATCGATGTAATCCTTAACCCGATATTCCTCAAGCAACCCTTGCAACTTAGGAACATTAGGGTTCCAAAGTGAAATTCGAGCAAGCAGTTCCACAAGCCCATTAAGCGCAAGTGCACGGAGTAAAAATCGTTTCTGCAGCTCTTGCACTGTTTCTTTATTCTTCAGGTGAGATTCAACTTCATCAAGTGTCTTTATCTCACTACGCTCAATCGTTACTTCTAGATCTCTGTACTGCTGAAGGACTCGGATATGGATTTTACCTAACTGGTTTAGTTGGTCGATATTCTGATAACGTCCTTTAAAGTCAGAATAGGCTTTTTCAGTAATCAGCTCGTCCAACACAGATAGCGCGCAGTCTGCTAGCTCTGCTCCCGACCTTAGGTACAAAAGGCCCGCAGCAAGCGGAGCTAGCGGTGTAAACATCGCAAACCCGTAAAGAGTAGTTAACACCGCCGCGACTTGCGCCTTCTGCGTATCATCTAAGCCAACATCCAATGCCTGCTGTAACTGGCGTGCTTTCTCTAGTTCCACCATACCACTGCGGCTTGGTGGTAAAGCAACTTGATAATTAGGAATAATCAATCGAACTTCAACTCGTCGATCTAGGGCGGCAGGTGCACTGTCTCCGGTCTGCGACATATCGCTCTTGGTACCATCAGCCGTTAGCGGCTGAGTATTGCCATAAGACGCTGTGTAAACCCTTTCTTCCAAGTTGGAGTCAATGGAGATAATCGCGTTAGTAACAGTCTTTGCACGTTTAGCAGCCACTATATCGTTCGCATCAGAAGAACCAATCCTACCCGCATGCCCCTCTATCGATAGCTTATAACTCGGATTATCAAGCATCAATTGCGCCAAATTCTGGCACACTTGTTTAATATCTGTTCTCAGCTTGCCGTGCTCATTGCCATATTGCCATTCGTTGAACTTAAAATTGATGTGAATCGCCAACCCTTGGCGGTCCTCAACTATGTGAGCTATCGACTCACCATTACCACCATTGATGAGTTTTTTAGCGTCGTCCAACGCTTGTGCCCACTCTTGATACGCTTTAATAACCGAAATAGATTGAAGGTAGCTTTGGGATACCGCATCGAAATCTTCTTTGGCTTCAAGAGATTTCTTCTCAAGCTCGTTTTCTTTTTGTACTAAATCGTACAAATCAACTAGGCTAGAACCAGATTCAAGAATCGGAAATGCGCGATTCATCTTCTCCATTACGGAGCCATTAAACCATGACCTCGCGAGTCGTGTTGAGTTCTCACTGAATGTACCCGTGATCAAGCTAGCCTTTATCACATCGAGTTCACGCTTAATAAAGGATATGTTCATTCCGCTCTTGCGAAACGCCAAGGCTGCCGCCTGGTTAAAATCGAGTCCTTGGTTAGCAAATGTTATCGCTTTGGCTAATTCTTTACGGCTTTCCTTAAATGCTGAAAAGCCAAAAGCAAATGCAACACTGCTAGTCATTAAATCAGGCAATTTTTGTTGCTCAATATCCGACCAGATCCCTTTAGATACACTAAACATGGTGGCTTTCAGGTTATCTGAAAAAGGATTTCCTCCCATCAGAAAGCCTTCAGCCAAACTTTCCGCATTCTTTTTGATTGCTGATGCTAATCCGAGAGTATTAATACCCGTACCGCTTAGAGGAACCGATTTTCCGGTTTTTGTCATTAACTCGCTGTAATTAGGGGGTAACGCTTGGGGGTACTGATAAAACAAACATTCTTCAAGAGAGATCATGTCGCCGCACACAATGGCTAGTTTTCCATAACCGCTGATTGATTTAAACGTTACCTTTTCGTTCAGTTCGTAGGTATAACAATCCTGCTCTTCTACGCCGGTAACCGCTGACAATTTATTACGTTCAAATCGAAGTCGTCCAGACTTGATAACTTCAGGAACTTTATTTTGAAGACGTTCGTTCGCTTTTAAATAATCTTTAACAAAGAATTGGACTCTAAGTCCGTAGAAGCCATCCCCTAGCACGATATGATTATCTTCTGTGCTTGACCCAGAATTCGAAGGGGCGATGACCGAAGGTAGATTAAATGATACAGATGGCAAAGTGTTTTTCGATTCTCGCGACTCTGGATCTTCATCCTCATAAGATGGTCGCACTACAATTCCTCTTGCTAACACCTGTTCTGAGGTTTGCTGTTGATTATCAAGATGGCTGCGATATTTTATTAATGACACCTCAGCACCTATATATATATCGCTGCTAAACACGATGCTAATAGTATTTACACTGGGTACAACAAACCCTTCAATAAACTCAACACCAGATGACTGGATACGAGCATACCATTGGTTATAGTTTTCTTCTTCTTGTGAAAGGGACGCGCCAAACTCCTGAGTAAAAGGTTTTGCAAGTTGTTTTACTGAAATTTTGGTAGGCTTAAACTTTCGAGCTACGTTTCTCCAGCTCATCTCCGTATACAGAGACTTCACTGTTTCTTTTAGTTCAGCAACAGATGACGATTTTTGCGCTAATTGACCAATTAGATTAGTTGGTGGAAACAACATCTCATAGCTTTGATTAATATCAATCGTTGTAATTGGGCTATTATGACGAAGAAGTACTTGCCGTTCACCCTCTATAGCTTCACTTAAGTACGATAGGTTACATAGCCTGCCATACTGATCACTTCCCCAAAACCTAGGCAAGGTTATAGAGTCTTGGCCGAGAGCATCTATTAGTATTGGGGTAAATGGGATAGGCCGAACATTCTTTAGTTGAGCGTCCCCTGTCAAGTCATCCTCTTGGTTCCAATCTGAAAAGACAACGTTTTTATCTTTATCTCTGCTTCTTTGATAGGTTGTGCCTAGGAGGTATAGCGGACTATCATAAGTTTGCACGTCACTCATTTCGCAGCTCCTTTAAACCACAAACCACCATTCGCCAAGCCATTGTATAAACTCATATTCGAGTTAACACCTATTTCACCAGTACCTAACGCATACCATTGCCAGGTTTGTTTTTTCTCGCGATCAACCACTGATAGGTAAGACACTCGGTCACGTGCGCTAAAGCGAGCATCCGCTCCCAAAATAAGAGCCCTTAAGAATTTTTCTTCTGCAGCAAATTTTTTAACCGTGTTGTTTTTAATATCAAAGAAGAAATCGTATTTACTATTTTCTCCCCAAGCATAATGACCATCAGGGCTTATCGAGCGAAATTTCATTAAGATATCTCTATCCGGCAATCGATCAACAAAGTCAATATAGCTTCTTTTTTCAGTTTCTAGATCTATCTTTACTAACCCGTAATCATTAAGCGTAATCAACTGATTGTCTTTCATAACAGCGGCAGGACCAATCCCAAAATCCACCGCTTCAATTTCGCCAGTTTCAGAATCCCAACGGGCGTTGTCGACATCAAAATTCTGCCCTGGCATAGTATGAAAATACAAATAACGGCTATCCTCTGACCAGACCATGCCAGGGTAACCTCCTCCAACTAACCGTGTTTTCACACCTGTTTTTAGGTCATAAACGTACTTACGTGTACGCCTTTCTATCCAAGCTACATAGCGTAAATTAGGTGAGCGTCGAATAAGCACAATGTCATCTGCTTTGGTATCTGGCACCACTAAACGTAAATCCGTGCCATTCGTTTTCATGCTCCAGATTTGCAAGTTGTAACGATCACCATCACTCGCCCACGCAAACTGAAAACGCGGCAGGTCATAAGAGCTAGCATCGCTGATATCTTCCTTAGGCCATTCATCTGAATTAAAGATATAGTATTTAGGGAACTGACCCGGCATAGGTTCTATTTTGTCATCGGATACCCAATTCTCATTGGTGACTGCCGATTCCATTACGTAGTAATTTTGCTCGCCGACATAAACGCGATCTGGGTGTTTTTCTTGCTCTGTTTGCGCAGAACTCGAAACAGGGGAAGCACTCTGTTGAGATTGGTCATTACAACCAATGATTGCTAAGCCTAATAACGTGATTAGTAGTGTTTTTTTCATTTTTTAGCCTAATAAATCCGTAACTTTTACTTTTTCGCGCAACTTAAACGTTTCGGGAGTGACATTCCCTCGTGATGCATGAGCCCCCCTTAAAATATCGACTTCTTTAACCTTTTCAGGCCAGCCGAAAAATCGTAAATTTAGGTAACCATCATCATCAGCAGTGGCACACCTTAAGTAAGCTTTTTGTGACCATCCATGTTCTTCATTTTGTAACATAAAATAATCATCGGGCTGATCGGTGGAGGCAAGGACTCGATAGCGTAATATGATCTCGCTTCCAGAAGGCGGTATGTTTACTGCCGCGACATTACAATTGTTCTGCTCATTAACAACCGCCTTCACTTTTTGACTTTCAGATAGCGTTGGTAATTTAAAAACCGTTTGTAGAGTAAAACCTTTAGAGCTGCTGTAATCCGACATCTCGGATAGTAAAATTGCCATCGATTGATAGTTACTCTCTAACTCAGAGACAGCACCATCACTCAAGGCTTGAGACGAGTAATACAGATACACATCTTGGCATTCGCCTTTAATTTTGTATGGTAGCCAGATATGAGGCAGCGGATAACCCAACACTTCACCACTCGGCGCAGAAGAGACCTTTATGGGACTAAGGTTCGTCGAAACCAAAATTTGCTCATGTGCAAAACCGGCAAACTTGATCTCGACCTCCTCAGCAACCAAGCTAAACACTCTTGCCTGCTCATTGATGTCTAATTCACCGCTAAAGACTTCTACCCCATCTTGCAAAATTGAGAATGGTTCAAATGCAACGTTCTCACCGGGGAACAATGAAGAGCCATCAATATTGACATGTCTTGTGTCCGTTGTTTTTTTTCGGCTATTGCTTATGTCTACATCAGCAAAATAACCATTGCTAGTTACTTGCAACTCACGCCAGACTTCTCCTTTCCAAATAACGTAAAAACGCCCTGATGTGTAGCCATCCCATGAAGAACCCGATTTGTATAGAGGAACTACTGGCACTAACACGTTATCCCACTCATCCATCTGAGTTTCTTTATCAACGGGTTGCAGGCCTTCGGCGAGTTTAAGCAAGATTGGCTGAGGCTGGTCGGAACAAGGAATTTTGATATAAAGCGTTTTGCCTTCAGCATCCAGATCTTTAAACGTGGCAAGGCTGCGGTGTTTGCTCTCGGTATCGGCCTTGCCTACAGTCACTTTTTCTTTTTGAGCTTCGGTTTTACCCAACATCAAACATGCTGCATTGCTAGCCCACTGCCCTGCAAATTCGACAACGATTTTTTGTTCTGGGCTTGGCTCAGAAGGTACATGCGTGTAACTGCGGACTAGAGCTACATCATCAGTAACCTGCTTATAACCCGCTTTGAAAACTTTGCTTTCATTCGAAGCAGAAACAGAGTCAACGAGTGTTTTAAGCCTAGGGAAACTTTGCAACTGAGAGTCCGTTAATGGCGACCTACGAGCGAAGGAAGATAATGAAACCCAGCTACCTTTGCCCAATTCGATTCTGATCGCAGCTAACAATCCGCTGGTCGTTTTCTTGGCAGAGAGAGAAATCTTTTGCGCAAACTCTTTAGGGAGGTTTCTAAGAATGTCATCTGAATTTCGCAAACGCGAAAGCTGCCCTATACACTCGTCTGGCGTAAGAACATAAGATAGCTCGTTGGAGGATAGCTTCGAGCTAGGTATAAATTTGCAAACTAAATGCATTTGGATTCTCCACAACCAACATCGTAAATATGGTTGCGGTGACATTTAAGCTGATAAGGCTTACAAGTACGATTTGGTAGCTCAATGCTACTAATTAAATTTATAACATTCAATCAGATAGAGAAAACGACGAAAAGGTTAAAACCATTAAAAACAACAGAAAGACAGGCTTATTGGTAATTATCACTAGCAATAAAGACACAATAACCACCCAAACCTTTCAAAAGTTATATTTTCAGAAATCGGTTTTTTTTCGTTTTTGGGCAGAAGTTAACAATTTCAATAGACCAAAATATAGCGGCAAGCCAAGGCTCTAAAGGGAGCAGCTTCCCCAGTAACAATACGTTGGTTAATTACTACTGAGAAAGCGTGAATAAAAAGGTGAGTGCTGATCACACCCACAAAAACGCATAACCGTTTTGACGTGATGCTAGGTTGGTGTCACTTCAATACGATTACACAAGTGATAGGTTGTACCCTATCGTTTGCAGAACTCTATACTTGGGGTATAGCAATCAGCCGTAACTATATAATATTGCGACATATTCTCAACGTGGCATATTCACCATTACATATCTAAATTGACCACCACAATCACACCAACACCATCTAAAAACAAAATACTTATAGGTATTCTAGATAATTCACCTTGTAGAAAGACCATTGAATCATCCGGTTAAATTATTATAAAAAGCGAATCGTTTGATTTAGATCACTTAAATCTAGGTAAAAAAAGCGAGCTAAGAGCTCGCTTTCAATTAGGCTGCATTAAGCAAGGGGATATCACCATGATGTTTATCCCAAGACTTTGGAATAACAAGAGCCGTCGTACTGTCGTAATTGAATGTTGTGCTCTCCTCATCAGCTGTCGCAGATAACGCGTTAGTGCCTTTTGCGGAGACAGTAATGACACCATCTTTTAGGGTTGAAAGGTCTAAATCGATCGTCCATGCTCCGCCGACAAGCACAAGTGTATTCCCTGTTACTTCTACGCCAGCACTATCAACAGCTTTGATTTCGATTGTGTCATCTACCTCAAAACGAGTACTGGTACCATTGACGGTTACCGTTGTCGCACCTGATACATCATTGATGGTTTCGAGCATAATAGTTGGCGTGATAGCTAACGCTTTGCTTGAT
>NZ_BCUF01000050.1 GCF_001591145.1 Vibrio harveyi NBRC 15634 = ATCC 14126 = KCTC 12724
TCTACGACCAACGAGTCCCACTCGTGTGCGAGTTCAATTGCATGCAAGTCATTTATTTGGAAAACCTGCTCTCGGAGTGGTTTTCGTCGTTTCTAGAGCCTTCAATTTCCTACTCGCTCTAGCCTTATTTACCATTAAGCTCCCTTCTTCTTAAACTGAACTCTTTTACTTGTTTACTATATGTGTGTAGGTGCTTACTATCTTGTTAGTGACCATTAAATATAGATCTTCATTTATAATCTCTGAATCTAAGCATTATGACTGCACATCTTTAAAAGATAACTGAGAATCATTATTAATATTTAGTTACACTCACATCAATTGGAATAATGAGTGACTAAATACATGGATATATCTCGTCGACGCTTTCTTCAATCTTCCTTAGCGATCTCTGCGCTTACCGTTATGCCTGCATGTTCTCTATCCGAGAGCGCTAATAAACAGGGTCAGCGTATATACGACATCACTGCAGAGCCTTCTACTGCTGAATTGGTACCAGGGTTTACCACGGATGTACTTGCATTTAATGACTCGATTCCAGCGCCTACGATTCGTTGTCGCCAAGGCGAGAAAGTTATTATTCGGTTTACTAACAAGCTTTCAGAGCCGACTACAATCCACTGGCATGGCTTGCGAATCCCTATTGAAATGGATGGTGTTCCTTTCTTGAGCCAGCCGCCTATCATGCCAGGTGAAACATTCGTTTATGAATTTACACCACCAGATGCGGGCACATTTTGGTATCACCCACATATGAATAGCGTTAAGCAACTTGGTATGGGCTTAGTCGGGCTAATTGTCGTTGAAGAGGCAGAGCCTGTTCAGTTTGATGAAGAGCACGAAGTCGTCCTCAAGCATTGGCATTTAGACAAACAAGGTCAGTGGAAGAACCTTATGGTACCGCGCTTGAGTGCTCGTATGGGGACTCCCGGAGAGTGGAGTAGCGTCAATGGTGTGCATGAACCTGTTTATACGCTGAAGCAGAATGCAACCACGCGACTAAGAATTGCTAATGTCGATAACACCATTACTTACCCGATCGCTATAGTAGGCGCAGAGGCTTGGGTTATTGCTATAGATGGTAATCCTGTTAAAACGCCTTATAAGCTCACTCAGCACAAAATTGGTCCAGGAATGAGGTTAGATGTTGGATTGATTGCTCCGAAGGCTGGAGAACGTGTTTATGTGCGTCAAATGAAAGGACGTTTCCCATTTTCTTTGTGTGAGTTTGATATTGTTGAGTCTGACCTGCCGGGTAATCAGAAACTGCCTTTATTGCCTCTCAACCCTGTGCCAGATCTTGATTTGGAAAATGCGGAACAAATTGATTATGTGTTTGAATGGGAGGGGGCGGTCACTCCTGCCGATAAATCGGGCAAAGCGATACCTAAGTTTTGGCTGATGAATAAACGAGCTTGGGAGGGAATGAGTAAAGATAATATTCCAGCACCGCTTTCAACATTGGAGCTCGGAAAAACCTATATTTTCAACCTTAAGAACGTCACCCAATATCATCATCCTATTCACCTTCATGGACACACATTTACTGTTCTTGAGTTAGATGGCAAAAAACTCGATGAACCGTTTCATACCGATACGGTCTTGCTTGGAAAAAACGGAAGTGCGAAAGCGGCATTTGTTGCGGATAACCCAGGACGTTGGATGTACCATTGTCATGTGATCGAACACATGAAGACGGGGCTGATGGGTTATATTGAAGTAAAGTGACTCCTGTAACTTTTTAAATCTTGATAAGTTTTAAGCGCTATACTTTGTTGAATTCTAAGATTGTATAATCACTATTGCCGTAAATTTGATTACAATGTCGCCATTAACTTTTCTGGGGGAATTATGGGACAACTATCCGTTTTGGGTTTTATTGCATTGGGTGGTGCATTTGGTGCATGTTCTCGTTACTTAATTTCTGAACTTTGTGTGATGCTACTCGGTCGTGGCTTTCCGTACGGTACCTTAACCGTGAACGTGGTTGGCTCATTTATTATGGGTCTACTGATTGCTGCGTTTGAAACTGAGTTGATGGTCACTGACCCATGGCGTCAAATCATCGGTCTTGGCTTTTTGGGCGCATTAACCACATTCTCTACTTTCTCGATGGATAACGTGTTGCTTATGCAGCAGGGCGCCTTCTTTAAGATGGGATTGAACGTACTACTGAATGTCGTGTTAAGCATTTCAGCTGCGTGGGTTGGTTTCCAATTATTGATGCGTAGCTAGCAAAAACACTCAAATATTAATCAGGTCGGCTTGGTTTAACCAAGCCGTTTTTATATACTGATTTCACTTGTCGGAGTGCCATAAGGCTGAGACCGTTAATTCGGGATCCGTTGAACCTGATCAGATTAGAATCTGCGAAGGGAACAAGAGAAGATACCTACACCAGAGTTTTATCTGGTTGACCTATCAAATAGTCGAATGTTGTTATAGACGAAGAGCACTCGCTCAATCTGTCCTTAATTCGATTCCTCTTGTCGCATCTATCCGCCAAGCATTTTTATCCCAATACTTTTTATCTAAGCATAACAAAGCAAGGAAAAATGCTATGTCGAGTCGCAAGCAAGCGAGACTGGAAGCAAAACAGTTCATTGATACACTCTCGGTACAACCGTACCCTAATTCAAGCAAAGTCTACGTAGAGGGTTCACGTCCCGATATTCGTGTGCCAATGCGTGAAATATCACTCGCTGATAGCCTTATTGGAGGTACAAAAGAAGCGCCTATTTTCGAGCCTAATGAGCCAGTACGCGTTTACGATACCTCGGGTGTATACACAGACCCAAATCACTCCATAGACCTCTACAACGGTTTACCTAAGCTGAGAGAAGAGTGGATTGAAGAGCGCGCTGATACTGAGCTACTTGATGAAGTAAGCTCGGTGTACACCAAAGAGCGCTTAGAAGACGAAACGCTAGACGAGCTTCGTTACGGAAATCTACCACGTATTCGACGTGCCAAAGATGGGCAGTGCGTGACTCAATTGCACTATGCTCGCAAAGGCATTATCACCCCAGAAATGGAATATATCGCCCTACGTGAAAACATGGGGCGTGCTCAATACCGCGATGAAGTGCTGAATCAACAACATCCGGGTCAAAGCTTCGGAGCGAATCTTCCAAAAGACATTACCGCCGAGTTTGTGCGTAAAGAAGTCGCCGAAGGTCGAGCGATTATCCCTTCTAATATCAACCACCCAGAATCCGAACCAATGATCATTGGACGTAACTTTTTGGTCAAAGTGAACGCCAACATTGGTAACTCATCGGTCACTTCTTCGATTGAGGAAGAAGTAGAGAAGCTCGTGTGGGCGACGCGCTGGGGTGGGGATACCGTTATGGACCTTTCTACTGGACGTAATATTCACGAAACTCGCGAGTGGATTCTACGTAACAGTCCGGTTCCGATTGGTACCGTACCAATGTACCAAGCGCTTGAGAAAGTGAATGGTGTTGCTGAAAACCTTAACTGGGAAGTGATGCGCGATACTCTGATTGAGCAAGCAGAGCAGGGCGTTGACTATTTTACTATCCATGCCGGCTTACTACTTCGCTATGTGCCAATGACAGCAAAACGCGTTACTGGCATCGTTTCTCGTGGTGGTTCTATCATCGCGAAATGGTGTTTAGCGCATCACCAAGAAAGCTTCTTATATACCCACTTCCGAGAGATCTGTGAAATCTGTGCTAAGTACGATGTCGCACTATCTCTCGGTGATGGTCTGCGTCCTGGTTCGGTTGCAGATGCTAACGATGAAGCGCAATTTGCAGAGCTTCGTACCCTTGGTGAGTTAACCAAGATTGCGTGGGAATACGACGTACAGGTGATTATCGAAGGTCCTGGTCATGTTCCAATGCATATGATCAAAGAGAACATGGAAGAGCAGTTAGAGCACTGCCATGAAGCTCCTTTCTACACCCTTGGTCCACTGACTACAGACGTCGCTCCTGGTTACGACCATATTACGTCAGGCATTGGCGCTGCCATGATTGGCTGGTATGGCTGTGCGATGCTTTGTTATGTAACTCCTAAAGAACACCTTGGCTTACCAAACAAAGAAGACGTGAAGGTAGGCATGATTACTTACAAGCTTGCTGCTCATGCTGCTGATTTAGCGAAAGGGCACCCTGGTGCTCAAGTTCGCGATAACGCGCTTTCTAAAGCTCGCTTCGAGTTCCGCTGGGAAGACCAATTCAACTTATCACTCGACCCAGATACAGCGCGCGCTTTCCATGATGAAACCTTGCCTCAAGAGTCTGGAAAAGTTGCTCACTTCTGTTCGATGTGCGGACCAAAGTTCTGCTCGATGAAGATTTCGCAAGAGGTACGAGAGTACGCGAAAGACACTGAGCAAGTTGCTGCGGACCAAGCTATCTCGATCAAAATGCTCGATGATCCACTTGAGGGGATGCGCCAGAAATCGCAAGAATTTAGAGAGTCAGGTTCCGAGCTATACCACCCAGCAGCACATGCCGAGGTAAGTGACTAATGAGCAAAATCCTTATTCCGTCATCATTGATTGAACTAACAGGTTTAGTTCAACAATGTTTGTTGTTGGCGAAAGAACAGGGTTTTAGCATCGAAGACATTGAGTTGGGTGTGAGCCCAACTCAATCTATTCAGCTTGTTCGCGACCAACAGATTACACATATAACGACTGATCTTATTGATGATTATGACTCTGAGTCAGAGTGTTCATTTGTGCTCTATTACCGCTCTGCTTTATCGGTAGAAGCGTGTGCTAAGCAACCGTCGAAAGCGATTTATATTGGTATTGCTGATACGCAGGTTTCCGTTGAAAAGGAGAAAGTGATTCAGCTTGATATCTGGCGTCACCCAATTAACAACGAAGTGAGAGCGCTTTCCGTTAAGTCCAAATTCAACGCAATGTTCGCTCCCGGACATCACCTTGCTTGGATTGTAACGCTGACAGTACTCGATTTTCCTATCGAAGATGCGTTAACACTTGCTCGAGGAATGCTAACTCAACAAGCGAATGTTTCACGTGAAACACTGTTGAATGACAACCTTGACGAGGGAAGATCTACTCAGTGGGCTGACCAATTTGATGATTTCCCCACACCTGTATTGGAGGATAACCGACTAGGGATTCAAGTTGGTTGGTCTGCACAAGGCGAGAGCGTTAGCTTTCCAACTCTAACTAAGCAAAGTCTAGGGCTCTACCCAGTCGTTGATGATGTTGCTTGGATTGAGCGTTTACTGCCTTTAGGCATCAACACTATTCAACTGCGAATCAAGAACCCACAACAAGCCGATTTAGAACAACAGATCATTCGAGCAATTGAGCTAGGTCGTCAGTATCAAGCACAAGTGTTCATCAATGACTATTGGCAGTTGGCAATCAAGCATGGCGCTTATGGTGTTCACCTAGGACAAGAAGACATAGAAGAATCGAATTTGGTTCAGATAACTAAAGCCGGCATTCGTCTTGGTCTTTCTACGCATGGTTATTACGAACTACTGCGCATCGTACAAATTCATCCTAGCTACATCGCACTAGGGCATATTTTCCCAACCACCACAAAACAGATGCCATCGAAACCACAAGGTTTGGTGCGCTTGGCTCTGTATCAAAAGCTGATTGATAGCATTCCTTATACAAATACAGAGGCTGCTTTCAGACCTGCAAAAGACAAAGCAGGTAGTGACTGTGTGCTTGGCTTTCCGACGGTCGCAATTGGTGGCATTGATCAATCTAATGCAGACCAAGTTTGGCAAACGGGTGTTTCTAGTTTGGCGGTTGTGCGTGCTATTACGTTGGCAGAATCACCTCAGTCCGTTATCGAGTTTTTTGCACAACTGATGAAGGAAAGACAACTAACGTTTACTGAGCAGAATAGTGAGTTGGCGTATAGCAAGAGAGGCGAGCATGCTCACGGATAAGCAGTTCCTTCGCTATCAACGTCAAGTCGCTCTGCCAGAAATTGCCGAAGTTGGGCAAGAGCGATTGAGTAAATCGCATGTGCTGATCATCGGTTGTGGTGGGTTAGGAAGTGCTGCGAGTTTGTACTTGGCATCAGCGGGTGTTGGTAAATTGGTTGTGGTCGATGACGATGAAGTTGATAGCAGTAACCTACAACGTCAGATCATTTATCGTGAGCAAGACATCCACGTTGCGAAAACAAAAGCGACTGTAAAGCAACTGACTGACCTTAATTCTATGATTCAAATTCGTGCTCTCAATAAGCGATTAGACAAAGCACAGCTGCAGCTTGAAGTGATGCTAGCGGATGTGGTGCTCGACTGCACCGATAACATGCCGACGCGCCAGCTCATTAACCAAGTTTGTTTCGAGCAAAACACGCCGCTCATCTCGGCGGCGGCAATTGGTTGGCAAGGGCAATTCGCTGTCTTTGATTATCAAACGCAGATTGAACAAGAAGCAGAGAGTAAAGCCTGTTACCGCTGTTTGTATCCGTTCGACGAATTACCGCAAACGCAAAAGTGCAGTGACAGCGGTGTCGTCGGTCCGGTGGTGGGCACACTTGGCAACTACCAAGCGATAGCGGCAATTCAAAAACTGGCGACGGGAAAGTTTCATGTTGAGACTGCTAAGTTACATCTGTTTGATGGATTGAAAATGCAATGGCAAACCATGGCGATAAGCAAAGACAAACAGTGCCAAGTGTGTGCTCAGATTTAGTTTACGAGTAATGGACAGAATTAAGAGAGTTGGAAGCAATGACGTTATCAGAACAACAAGCGACACAAATGACCGCTGCTGACTTAGATATGATCACTATTGTCATCAATGACCAGTCACATCAAGTCGCCAGTAAGTCGAATCTACAGCAAATCATTAGTCAATTTACGCTGCCTGAAATGGGCTGTGTTTTTGCAATTAATAACAATGTTGTGCCGCGCAGTGAGTGGGCTAGCACAGTTCTTTCACAAGGAGATAGCATCTCTTTGTTTCAAGCGATCGCAGGGGGTTAAAGTCGATGCTTAAAATTGGTGATAAACAATTCGAATCTAGACTGTTCACAGGAACAGGGAAGTTTGCCAACAGCCGATTAATGGCAGAAGCGATTCAAGTATCGGGTTCTCAACTTGCGACTATGGCGTTGAAGCGTGTGGATGTGAACGACCAACAAGACGATATTTTGCTGCCGCTAGTACAAGCGGGTGTGAACTTATTGCCGAACACCTCAGGTGCAAAGAATGCTAAAGATGCTGTGTTTGCAGCACAATTAGCGAGAGAAGCGTTAGGTACAAACTGGCTAAAACTTGAAATTCACCCAGACCCGAAGTACTTGATGCCTGATCCAATTGAGACACTTTCTGCCGCTGAGGAACTGGTTCGTGAGGGCTTCATTGTCCTTCCTTACTGTCATGCTGACCCGGTTCTGTGTAAACGATTGGAAGACGTAGGCTGTGCTGCGGTCATGCCATTAGGTGCGCCGATCGGTTCTAACAAAGGGATAGTTTCTCACGATTTCCTAGAAATCATTATCGACCAAGCTAATGTTCCTGTGGTTGTCGATGCGGGTATTGGCGCACCTTCACATGCCGCGCGTGCGATGGAAATGGGCGCGGATGCCGTGCTCGTCAATACTGCGATTGCAGCTTCGAGCGATCCCGTTGCGATGGCGAAGGCATTTAAGTTGGCGGTAGAGTCGGGGCGTATGGCTTATGAAGCCGGACTTGCTGGTAAGGTTTCTCATGCGGTTGCGTCGAGTCCACTGACGTCATTCCTAGATGAGCTTTAGTCCTAGATTGGTTTAGCTATTAAGCGAGGAAAACATGAGCTTCGTTGAACAATTTAAGCTGCTTAATTGGGATGACATCTCGATGTCGATCTACGCGAAAACGGCACAAGATGTCGAGCGAGCATTGAATAAACCCAAGCGTGATTTGGAAGACTTTAAAGCGCTAATTTCACCAGCGGCTGAAGCGTACTTAGAGCAAATAGCGCAGCTGTCATACTCGGCAACTCGCAAGCGTTTTGGTAATACCATGTCGCTTTACATTCCACTGTACCTTTCTAACTTGTGCGCCAATGCTTGTACTTATTGTGGCTTCTCTATGGAGAACAGAATCAAGCGTCGTACTTTGAATAGGGACGAAGTGGCTGCAGAAGTTGAAGCCATTAAACGCATGAAGTTTGATAGCGTATTGCTGGTGACTGGCGAACACGAAACCAAAGTGGGGATGAAATACTTTCGCGAAATGGTGCCGATGATTAAGCAACGTTTTAACTATTTGGCGATGGAAGTACAGCCACTAGATCAAGACGAATACGCAGAGCTCAAGACATTGGGTTTAGATGCGGTGATGGTCTATCAAGAAACGTATCATCCTTCGACTTACGCCGAGCACCATTTGCGTGGTAATAAGATGGATTTCGAATACCGATTGGATACACCCGATCGTCTTGCAAAAGCGGGCATCGATAAGATCGGTATTGGCGCATTGATAGGGTTGGAAGAGTGGCGTACCGACTGTTTTTATGTGGCAGCGCACTTGGACTATCTTGAGCGCACGTATTGGCAGACTCGTTACTCGATTTCTTTCCCGCGTTTGCGTCCTTGTGAGGGTGCGCTCCAACCCAAATCAGTCATGACGGATAAGCAACTTGTTCAGCTGATTTGCGCTTATCGTTTGTTGAATCCAGAAGTGGAGTTGTCATTATCGACTCGTGAATCACCGAAGTTCAGAGACAATGCATTGCCGTTAGGTATTACCAGTATGTCTGCGGCATCGAAAACTCAGCCGGGTGGTTATGCGATGGATGATGTTGAACTCGAGCAGTTTGAGATCAGCGATGAGCGAAGCGCGGGTTCTGTGGAAGATATGATTCGAGCGAAAGGATTTGACCCAGTATGGCGAGATTGGCACTCGGCGTATTCTGGTTAAGTAGCAAAGAAAGCCACTGGTCATCGTTATGTTTCACGTGAAACATAAGCAAAAAAAGAGGGTTGATGTAAAACATCAACCCTCTACTTTTTCTAGCTTCTAGCTGTGTGCTACTGGTAGCGTTGCTTGACGAAGCCACTCTTTCACATCACCTTCAACCAGCGGGCTGATCTCATCCCATACTTTCTGATGGTAATCATTCAGCCAAGCAAGTTCTGGACGAGTTAGCATATCAACGTTGATGTTGCGCTTGTCGATTGGGCAGCGTGTTAGCGACTCAAATGACAGAACAGGGAAGTCACCGTTAGTTGGTGTTTCAACAACAAGCTCTAGGTTTTCAATACGGATACCAAATGCATCTGCACGGTAGTAGCCTGGCTCGTTGGATAGCACCATACCTTCTGTTAGAGGCACATCGATTTGCTTCTTCGAAATGCTCGCTGGACCTTCATGAACACTTAGGAAGTGACCAACACCGTGACCAGTACCATGATCGTAATCGTAGCCTTCCGCCCATAGGTGCTGACGAGCTAGCGTATCGATTTGGTAACCACGAGTGCCTTTCGGGAAACGTGCACGTGCAACACCGATGTGACCTTTTAGCGCAAGAGTGAATTGTTTAATCATTTCTTGTGAAGGCTGACCGATCGCAATTGTACGCGTGATGTCTGTTGTGCCATCTAGGTACTGACCGCCTGAATCCACTAGGTAAAGCGTGTTCAGTTCTAGCTTGCCAGGTTCAGGTTGGTTCTCGTGGTTGTAGTGACACATCGCCGCGTTGCCGCCCGCAGCTGAAATGGTATCGAAGCTAAGATCCATAAGTGTCGGGTCTTCGCTACGGAACGCTTCCAGTTTGTCTGCCAGCGTCGCTTCATCATGCAGGTTACCAGCAACAACTTCAGCATCTAACCAAGATAGAAACTTGCTCATCGCCACGCCATCACGGATATGACATGCTTTCATACCTGCGATTTCAACTGCGTTCTTCGCCGCTTTTGGCATTAGGCATGGATCAGCTTTACTTACCACAGATGCGCCAGCATTTTGTAGAACCAATTTAAACCATGCGTTACTTGTCGCAGGGTCAACCAGTACATTCTTGCCAGTTAGAGTTTCTAGTCGTGCTTGCAATGCTTCTGGGTGATGAACTGTTACGCCAGAACCAACATGAGCGTCAAACTCAGCAGGTAGACGAGCTGGATCTAGGAAGTATTCCACACTTGAATCTGAATGCAGAATCGCATGAGAAAGCAGAACCGGAAGACGTGATACATCTAGACCACGAACGTTGAGCAGCCAACAGATAGAATCAAGTGCTGTGATCACTGCGCTGTCTGCGCCGGCTTTTTTCACGAGCTCTGCGATTTCTTGGCGTTTGCTTTCACTTGATTGACCAACCGCTTCTGTTGCCATTAGGCGAACATCAGAAACTACAGGAGCAGGGCGGTCGTGCCACAGCTCATCAATTGGGTTGCTGTCGAGAATCTTAAGCTCAAGTGCACCTGCAAGTTTTGCTTGTGCCATGTCTAACCAAGCAGAGTTGTGCATGCGAGGGTCGATTGCCACAGATGCGCCATTTGCAAGATGGTCTTTAATCCAATCTAGTGCAGGCTCTTCAATCAGGTGACGGTATTCGAATAGATCAGCAGGAACCTGCTTAGTGACTTGTACCGTGTAGCGACCATCAACAAAGATAGCGGCTTTGTCTTTGGTGATTACCGCAGCACCAGCAGAACCGGTAAAACCAGTTAGCCAGTGTAAACGCTCGTTGTGCGCTGGTACGTATTCGCCCAAGTACTCGTCTTCATGTGGGACAAGTAGGGCATCAATATTATGTTGTGCTAGCCATTCGCGAATTGCATTCACGCGGCTTTGGGTATCGTTGTGCATCTGTGTTATTCCTTCAAATTACCGCTCCTTCATGCTCAGGTGTGGGAGCTGTTTCCATCTGCTTCATGCAGTTTACGATTCCATTGAGGTTCGCAATCACTTCAATAGAGTCGGAGTACAACAGACCATAGATGAGCCAAAAAGGACTATCGACTGTTAAGCTACTCATTTTACCGTAAGAGCGCAAATCGCGTCCGGGATTTTTATCTAAGATGATCGGTTTTTTGCGTGATCATGGTACGTAGCCAAGTTAAAGCTGGGTCATTTTCTCTGTCTCGGTGCCAGAACAAAGTGTAAGCCATTGGTGGGAATTCGAGTGGCAGAGGCAGCAATGCCATGTCATGTTGTTTGGCTGCCAGCTTCACAAAGTGGCTTGGCGCGGTAAACACAAAATCAGTGTAAGAACACAAACTGGCAGCACTGTTAAAGTCCGGGACGGTGACTGCGATGTCACGTTCGCGACCAATGTCGGCTAAACGATAGTCGAGCAACCAACGGTCGTTGCCATCACAACGCACCTGAACATGGCGCAGGGCTAGGTAAGCTTCTAAGTTCCAGTTACCACGCAAAGCCGGGTGGTCTTTACGTACGATACACATTTGGTGGTCGCGATAGATTTCCTGTTCACAAATGTCATCTGGCGGCAGCATAGTCAGCTTGGCATCGTTGATGTCGATATCTCGACCTGTCATGCCTAAATCGATTTCACCGCGTTGAATCATCTTGAACGTTTGCTCCGACCAAGAGTGGGTGCTGATGGTCACGCCTGGTGCTTGTTGGAATATTGCTGGCAAGAAGTGGGGCAGAATGAGCGGGTAGACACTCTCTACCGCTGCGATTTGAAAACGGTACTCACTGCTCTGTGGCGAGAACTCTTCGGGTTGAGTCAGCACCTCAAGTTGGTTTATCAACAGATCCAGTTTCGGTTTAAGGAACAATGCGCGCGGTGTTGGCGTCAATCCGTGTGAGTTTCGAGTGAATAGGGGATCATCAAATTGGGTACGTAATTTCGCTAAGGATTTGCTCACGGCAGACTGACTCAAGCACAGTCGGTGGGCGGCTCGGGTGACATTCAACTCTTCAATCAGTACTTTAAAACAGACCAGCAAATTGAGGTCGATGCGTGCCAGTTTCTCTACGTTCACAGTGATTTTCCTCATTGGAATAATGGTAATGAGTATACATCATTTCCATTCATATCATCAGATGATTAAGCTTTGCTCAAAAGTTCTTGTTCAATTTGGAGTGTTTTGTGTCTAGCCATATTACAAATAGCAAAAAACAGATGGCGCTGTTGACCATGTTAGTTCTGTTCAGTCCGCTTGCGATTGATATCTATCTACCTGCTTTGCCTCTTATCGCGTCCACTTTTCAGGTAGAAAATGCATTGGCACAAGACACCATCACTTGGTTCCTATTTGCTATGGGCGTTGGTCAGCTATTCGCTGGTCCCTTGGCAGATAAACTCGGACGTCGAACTGTTGCATTGGGAGGCATCACCATCTACGCATTGAGCGCTTTATTGGCGTGGAGTGCTCAAAATATTGAGTGGATGTTGGCGGCTCGCTTGCTACAAGGCTTAGGTGCTTGTGCAACATCTGTAGCAGCCTTTGCAACAGTTCGCGATATCTTTGGTCCGGAAAAAAGCGGCAAAATGATCAGCTACCTTAACGGTGCGATCTGCTTTATCCCAGCATTAGCACCGATTCTTGGTAGTTGGTTAACCCAACAATTTGATTGGCGTGCAAACTTCAGCTTTATGGCGGGTTTCGCTGTAATTGCAGGAGCGATGATGTTCTTTGGAATGAAGGAAACCAACCCTGCAACAGAAAAGCAGGCGGTATTTAAACTGAGCCGCTACTGGGCAGTCTTGAGCACACCATCATTCATCTTCCACGCTTCACTGTGTTTGATGGCGATGGCGGTCATTCTTGCTTATGTAACGTCTGCACCTGTAGTGTTGATGACAGGCATGGGACTATCGATGAATGAATTCACCTTCTGGTTTGGTCTGAATGCGGCGTTCAACATTGCTGCTTGTATGCTTGCGCCTAAGTTCATGGATCGCTGGGGCACACACAATTCACTGGTTGTTGGTATCTGCTTACTGGCAATTGCTGGCGTGATCATGATGGTGATGAAAGAGCACCACACGGCACTGTCTTTCATGCTACCAATCTTTATCTCATCGGTCGGCTTTGCTTGGATTCTTGGCGCAGCAGCAGGTAAAGCGTTGGAACCGTTCGGTGATAAAGCGGGTACTGCGGCTGCACTACTTGGTTTGTTCCAAATGAGTGGCTCTGGTTTGTTGGTGGGTACGCTACAGCGTTTATCACTGGATCCACAAACTCTGATTGCGATTCATATGTGGGTATTGCTTCCAGCATTAGTGATTCTGTTTAGCAAAGCTGGTAAGAACTGGCATGCGAAATTGGCGAATGCGTAAAACTCGGTAATTTAGTATTTTCCAATGTACTTAACGCGTGTATATTTGTCGTTCAAACTTTTCTCGACACCATAACGGAACTCATAAAGTAATGTCGTTAACCACGTATGAAATGGCTCGTATCCTAGAGCAAATGGAAGAGTCACCAGAAAAGGTGATGTTTGGTAAGTTGCTTAACGAATTAGGTAACCAAAGCTCTGAGCGCATTCGTAGCGCGGCAAAACAAGTTCCAGTGCCAGTCCTACGCGATATCGTGTACCAATTTCAGCAAGTGATTGAGTCACGTAAAGGCGAGCAAGTAGAGCAGATGGCAAAAGATCTCGCGAAGCAGGGTATCTCACCTGAAGAGCTACTGGCTTACTTAAATAAATAATAAAAAAATCCCCGCATCATGCGGGGATTTTTTTAGTGAGTGATTTTCTTCTTCAGTATGTGGTCGAGGGATAATGGTCCTGGTCCCCAAACAATCACAACTAGGATCATCAACCCCCAAAGTTGGTGATCATAGAAACCTTTTTCCCACAATAGCGGGTAAGAGACCACGGCGATGATGTTGAACACAAACAGAATCGCAGCCATCGGGCGGGTAATCAATCCTAGTGCCAAGAACACAGGTAGAACCAATTCTGCAGCCGTACCTAAGTAAGCCGCCAATTCCCATGGCAGTATTGGCACTTGGTATTCCAACTCAAATAAATACAGTGTGCTATCCCAAGACGAGAGTTTGATTAGCCCTGAATTGAAGAATACCCATGCAACCCACAAGCGACAAAAGAGAAGTAGTAAAGGGACAAAGCCAGCTTGTAGGGTGCTGATTAAATCGTCGTACCGATTCACTAAGTTTTTAACCGTATCCGTCATAGAGTGCTCCTTAGATTGATTTCAATGTAAAGCCGTCAACGAGATCGAGTGCCATGATGCTATTGAGATGAGCGAGTAAAACTTCAGGTATTTCGCTCAAACTCTGTTTCTGCTCTAAACATTGCAGCAGTTGGAACACATCGGCATCGAGTGCGTGACACAAGGCTTCTCCATTGGCTTGAATCGAGATGACACCTTGCTGTAATTGGTTGATATTAAGTTGTTCGAATTGCCCAGTTTGAATCGCGCTGAACAAATCAAATACTGCGTAACTGGAGTCAAAGCTGCGGCAGCCTTGTTTGAGGAGCAAAACCAAAGCGGGTTGTTGCTCTTCACTTACTTCGCCAAGCAACGCAAGCGGTTTTAATGCTGCCGCATTGGATTGTTCATACAGTGCTTGACGAGCTAGGTCGATATGCCACTCGAAGCGTGCGACTTCAGGGCTGTAAGGTGCTTGTGCGATCACCTGACTGAATTGCATGATGGTGTCTTGAAAGCCTTCGCCATAATGCACCACATTTCCCTCTTCCAATGGATAAGTGAGAACGTGCTGGCGAGCCATCTGTTCAAAGCATTCTTCACCAAGTAGCGCTTCAACCATTGGGTAGGTAGCGGACAACACTTCGCTTAAGCTTACGATAAAGTTATTGCGGTAAATCTGCATGCGTTCATCAGCGGTAAACTCATCACTGGCAATATCGCAATCTTCACCGAGTGCTTGATAGTGTAGGGCTTTCGCAAACTGGCTTTGTAAGGTGGCTAGATTCATGATGCCTTCCTTGGTTCGCTTTGTTCACTTGGAAGTGTGCCTTGCAACAGCAGTCGGGATGCTTTCTGCGCTTCTCCGAGCAAGACTTCTGGCGCGGGGATATCCAAATCCCATTCAATCAACGCATGACGTGGACCGTGTTTCTTTGTCCACTGTGCGAACAGCTGCCAAACTTCATCACTAACTGGGCGGCTATGGGTATCGATCCATATCTCACCTTTGTCGAGTTGTTTGATGGTAAAACCTGCCAAGTGAATCTCATCCACTTTGTCGGCTGGAATTGCATCTAGGTATGTGTCGCAATCAAAACCGTGGTTGAACGCCGAGACATAAACATTGTTTAAATCGAGCAATAAACGACAGTCAGTGCGCTTTTGCACTTCGGTAAGAAACTCCCATTCGCTGATGGTCGAATGTTGAAACTTCACATAACTAGATGGGTTCTCTATCAAGATCTCGCGTTGCAAATAATCCTGCACTTCATTCACGTTACGAGTGAACACTTTGAGCGCTTCTTCCGTGTACGGAAGTGGAAGCAGGTCATTAAAGTAGTGACCGCCGTTTTCACTCCAACTCAAATGGTCAGAAACAAGAATCGGGTCGATTGAGTCAATCAGCGCTTTAAGTTGAGCAAGGTGCTTTTGATTCACACGTTCCACCGAACCTAGTGACAGACCAATGCCATGGCAGCTAATTTGATACTGCTCGCGCAATGCTTGTAATTGATTGCGCTCAGCAGCGTTGGGTTGAAAATAGTTTTCACTGTGGATTTCTAACCAAGATAACTCGGGTTTGTTTTGGCTAAAGTAATCGAGGTGAGGGGTTCTTAATCCAACTCCAACAAGGTCGTGGAAGGTGTGGTGTTTCACGTGAAACTCCTTTTCAAAGCGGGCGGGAAGAGAAGGATGCGCTGGTTGAGCGTCAACGCATCCTTGCAGTAGCTAGCGATAAAAGATTATGAAGAAGAAGTGCTACCGCCAACGAGTTTGTCACATAGACCTTTTGGTACGACTACGAATGCGTCTTTTTGGTTATCTTCTTTAGAAGTACCAGCGCATGAGCTGCTTTTCGTTGCACAGTCGTTTTTACCTGCTTTAGAAACGCCGTAGCACTTCTCCTTATCAGCAGCGACAGCTGGAGCTGCAGTTAGCATTGTGCCACCAAGAGCTAGAAGACCAGTAACAGCAGCAGTAACAGCTAGATTCGACTTTTTCATAATAAATTCCTCTGAATGATTTCCTTTACTTTAAGTTGGCAAGATGAATCGCCTGTTTTGGCGTTTTTGTTATCAACTTGCTTAACTTAAAAGATAGGAAACTGGCTAAAAAACTTTCAGAAAAATTTTCGAAACAAATGGTTTTAAAGAATGGGATTTATATAACTTATTGATGTGTAGAGTAAAAAAACAACGAATTTTTTATGAATTTTTGTCTAATCTGACGAGGTTGTTTAGGTTATAATCTATTTTTATGTATAAATAACCAGTAGCTCTCATCATGATGGATCCATCTCTATTACTCGACGGTTTGAACGACAAACAACGTGAAGCCGTTGCAGCACCTCTAGAAAACTTGCTCGTCCTTGCTGGTGCAGGGAGTGGTAAGACACGCGTTCTTGTTCACCGTATCGCTTGGTTGATGTCGGTCGAGCAATCATCTCCGTTCTCAATCATGTCGGTAACCTTTACCAATAAGGCGGCGGCAGAGATGCGTGGACGTATCGAAGAGCTAATGATGGGCAGTGCAGGCGGTATGTGGAATGGTACTTTCCACGGCATTTGTCACCGTATTCTGCGTGCGCACTATCTTGATGCCAAGCTACCGGAAGATTTCCAAATCATCGACAGTGACGACCAACAGCGTTTGCTAAAGCGTTTGATCAAAGCGCAAAACCTCGATGAGAAGCAGTGGCCAGCACGCCAAGTGGCATGGTGGATTAACGGTAAGAAAGACGAAGGTCTGCGCCCGTCGCACATTGATACGTACCATGATCCAGTGACCAAGACATATCTGCAGCTATACACCGCTTACCAAGAAGCGTGTGATCGTGCTGGTTTAGTCGATTTTGCGGAAATCTTGCTGCGCGCACATGAGCTACTGCGTGATAACAAGTTCGTTCGTGAACACTACCAAGCACGCTTTAAGCACATCTTGGTGGACGAGTTCCAAGATACCAACAACATCCAATACGCTTGGCTACGTATGATGGCGGGTCCTGAGTGTCACGTTATGATTGTAGGTGATGACGACCAGTCGATTTACGGCTGGCGTGGTGCAAAAGTCGAGAACATTGAGAAATTTACGTTGGAATTCCCAAGCGTGAATACCATTCGTCTTGAGCAAAACTACCGTTCAACCAAGACCATTCTGGAAGCGTCGAACGCTCTGATCGCGAATAACACCGAGCGTATGGGTAAAGAGCTTTGGACTGATGGCGTTGTCGGTGAGCCTATCTCGGTATACAGCGCTTACAACGAATTGGATGAAGCCCGTTTTGCGGTAAACAAAATCAAAGAGTGGCAAGACAAGGGCGGAGCTCTGAATGATGCTGCAATGCTTTATCGTAACAACGCCCAGTCGCGTGTACTTGAAGAAGCATTAATCCAAGCTGGTCTGCCTTACCGTATCTACGGCGGCATGCGATTCTTCGAACGTCAGGAAATCAAAGATGCCTTGAGCTACATGCGTCTGATTGCCAACCGTAATGATGATGCGGCATTTGAACGTGTGGTGAATACGCCAACGCGTGGTTTGGGTGATAAGACGCTTGAAACCATCCGTTTTGCGGCTCGTGACCGTGGTTGCACCATGTGGGAAGCGAGTGTGGCGATGTTGGATGAGAAGGTGCTTGCTGGTCGTGCTGCTGGTGCTCTGAGCCGTTTTATCGAGCTTGTCACAGCACTAGAAGACGACACCATCGAGATGCCGCTGCATCACCAAACTGACCATGTGATCAAATACTCGGGCTTGTTCGCGATGTACGAGCAAGAGAAGGGCGAAAAGTCTAAGGCGCGTATTGAGAACTTGGAGGAATTGGTGACTGCAACTCGCCAATTCGAGAAACCAGAAGAAGCCGAAGACATGTCACTGCTGACGGCATTCCTAACCCATGCAGCATTAGAAGCGGGCGAAGGACAAGCGGACGAGTTTGAAGATGCGGTTCAGCTAATGACATTGCACAGTGCGAAAGGTCTAGAGTTCCCATTGGTGTTTATGGTCGGTGTGGAAGAAGGCATGTTCCCAAGCCAAATGTCGGCAGAAGAAGCAGGGCGTTTAGAAGAAGAGCGTCGTCTGTGTTACGTAGGCATGACCCGTGCGATGCAGAAACTGTACATCACTTATGCTGAAATGCGCCGCTTGTACGGTCAGGATAAGTACCATAAACCGTCTCGCTTTATCCGTGAACTGCCAGAAACTTGTTTAGACGAAGTACGCATGAAGGCGCAAGTTAGCCGCCCTGCAAGTAGTGGTCGATTTAGCCAAACGGCGGTGAAAGAAAGCTTCAATGAAACCGGCTTTACGCTAGGTTCTCGTGTGATGCATCCTAAGTTTGGTGAAGGCACCATCATCAACTTCGAAGGCAGTGGTCCACAGAGCCGCGTACAGATTGCCTTTAATGGTGAGGGCATCAAATGGTTGGTGACTGCTTACGCACGGCTAGAGAAACTGTAAGGCTTCACCAAAACTAATCAACTTAAGAGCTGCTTCGGTGGCTCTTTTTGTTTGTGCTGTTTTCATGTCGCTAACGCAGTAAAAAATGGAATGATAAATAGAGTGCAAAAGCGTGATTTAACGACGCCATTTGAAGTGAAAGGTGGGCGTTGTGGGTTAATGTCTGTTTTCAGCAGAGCTGCTGAGAAAAATTTTAGGCAAAGAAAAACCCCGAGGGCTTACGCCCATCGGGGTTATAGTCTTACTCGCAGCAATCCGGCTACTAAGAGTGCTCCATGCATCTAATCCATGATAGTGTGCTGAATCCGTCAGCTTAATCCTTACGTCGCCTTCCTAGCGGTGTCCTTAATGACCTTATCCTGGTCTGCTAACCATCCTCGTTAGCTCTCATCACTTGTTCCCTGAGCGGTGTCCCTGACATCATCCTGATGTTCAAATCCTTGCCTCGTCCAGAGGTGTCCATTTCCCGTCCTTAGTAGCAACCATCCTAGTCACTATTGATTCCGTTCAATGTCCAATTTTGCAATCCATGCCCGACTATTCATCCTGAATAACCGTTTCTTCTTCCTGAAGTTCACCAAGTCCGTGGTGTTTCCTGTTCCGTGTCAGCATCCTTCCGACAGGTTTAATATTACGTGTTTAACGATTTCCAACAACGGGCTAATGTCACATTTTTTCACTCTCTTAGCGTTCAAAAAAGATACATAAATATTAAATTCAATGACTTATGCTCTTTGTTGTACGGTTTTACCATTAAAAAAGAGAGGTTTGCTCAACCCTTTGTGAGAGATCTCGCACAAGGGGTCGAGCGAAAGACTCTTACTGCCCGATAGCGGCACCTTCACGCCTTGGATCGGCTGCGCCCTCAAGACCGTCTTTTGTTATACGTATCGCATGCAGTCCAGAGTTCAAATCACGAACATCAGTTTTAAAACCCATCTTTTCCAACTCAGGCTGTAAGCCTTCTGCAGCGGTACCTTGCTCAATATCTAAGGTACCAAAACGGTTCAGTAATCGTGGCTGATTAATCGCGCTTTGGATGTCCATATCCCATTGCGTGTGGGCGATAATGGCTTGTGCGACGTAACCAATGATGCGGCTGCCACCCGGTGAGCCAATTGCCATGTAAGGTTTGTCATCCTTCATCATAATGGTTGGTGCCATGGATGAGCGTGGGCGTTTACCCGGTTCTAAGCGGTTCGCGATTGGCACACCATTTTGATGCGTGCGGAAGGAGAAGTCGGTCAGTTCGTTGTTGAGCAAGAAGCCGCGCACCATCAAGCGTGAGCCAAATGCGTTTTCAATGGTTGTTGTCATTGAAACCACATTGCCTTGCTTATCGACGATATTGAAATGGCTGGTGGAAGGCAGCTCGATTGATTGGTCCATGCTTAAATTCATCGCGTGTGACCACGGTGGATTGCCGGCTTCAACCTTACTCAAGGCTTTACCGACTTGGATAAGCTCAGCACGTTGTTTGAGATAATCTTTATCAAGCAAGCCTTCGGTTGGCATTGGCACATAATCTTGGTCAGCCATGTATTTACCGCGATCCGCGAACGCAAGACGAGATGCATCGGCGATCACTTGCCATGATTTTGCGCTTTCGGCTCCCCATCCTTTCAGATCGTATTGCTCGGTGATCGCAAGAATCTGTCCAACCGTCAATGCGCCGGAGCTAGGTGGTCCCATACCGCAGATGTCATAGCTCTGATAAGCCGCACAAACCGGTTCACGTTGCTTGATTTGGAACGCATCAAAGTCAGGTTGTGCCAATACGCCAGGATTTCCCGGTGCATTTTGTACTGTCTTGATGATGTCTGTGGCGATATCGCCTTGATAGAAAGCTTTTGCCCCTTGCTCTGCAATTGCCGTCAGAGTTTGCGCGTATTCAGGGTTCTTCAACAACGTGCCTTCGGCTTTTGGTGAGCCATCTGGATTAAAGAAGTAAGCCTTAGTCGCAGGGAAGCGTGATAGGCGCTTGGCATCTTTCTCAATCAGACTCGCGAGGCGAGGGCTTACTTCGAAACCTTGCTCAGCCAAGGTAATCACAGGCTGGATGATCTTCTTCCATTCCAACTTGCCGTATTTCTGGTGCGTGTCCCACAGTAGTTTCACTGTGCCAGGAGTGGCAACGGAACGCCCACCGACAACCGCATCGTAAAATTGCAGAGGTTGTCCTTTGTCATCTAGGAAGAGTTTCGGCGTCGCGGCGAGCGGTGCGGTTTCGCGTCCATCATACGTAGTCAGTTTTTGTTTCTCACTGTCCCAATACACTAAGAAGGCACCGCCACCAATACCTGATGATTGCGGCTCTACCAAGCCCAGCATCAGTTGTACGGCAACCATGGCATCAATAGCATTACCGCCTTGAGCAAGAACGTCTGCCCCAGCTTGGGTGGCAAGTGGGTTGGCTGCTGTGACCATATAATCTTTGGCTTTGACCAATTGCTTTTGCTCGAAGCCAGTACTTTGCTCCGGTGCAACCGCATCTGCTGCTTGGTTAGCAAAGGCTGAGGTAGATAAGACGAGTGGGGAAGTAAGAAAAAGACCCGTGGTCACGAGTCGGTTGAACGTCCAATGCATGATGACTCTCCATGTTGCCAGTTTTGTGCTTTCAGCTTGGCAGTCATGAAGAGTCACGTCGAGTCAGCAATCTTAGAAATGTCGATTGTGCTACGCTTTTAAATCAGTACCTTATCCGATAAAAGTGCTGATGGTTTGGTACAAAATGCTGCCGCCTACGAGAGTAAATACCACGCCACACAGACCGTCGATGTAGATGCCTGCTTGTTGCAATTTACGTTGTAAGCGCTGCGTCGATAGCATCCATGCAAGGCTAGAGAACCAGAATAGCGACAAGCCAAACAAGATGACTAAAGCAATACCTTTGCCAGTGATCGACATACCAGCAGGGACTAAGCTCGACATCAAACTGATAAAGAACACCAAGGCTTTCGGGTTAAGAATGTTGGTCGCAAATCCTTTAGCAAATGCCTGACGCTTATTGCTGATCACTAGGTTGTTTTGCTTCTTAGGTTGATCCGCCTGTGGGTTTTTGATCATCGAGATCACGGCGCGCAATGCACCAATACCTAAATAGAGCAGATAACTACCACCGAGCAGTTGCACCACGGAGTACAACACTGGGTGCTGGTGGACGATATAACTCACGCCTGTCAGGCTGAACAAAGAGTGCAGCAAAATACCGACAGACAATCCCAACGCAATGTATAAGCCAGTTTGACGACCATGACGTGTCGCGTTTTGTACGACCAGCGCAAAGTCGGGACCGGGACTCATTAGGGCAATAAAGTGAATGCTGGCGAGCGTCAGCAATATGGTGGATTCATTCATAACACATCTCAAATATAACCAATGCGGCTATTGTCGTGGTAAGTCATCTGTGGCGCTTGTAAAAAACTGACAGCTTTCTCGGTAAATGAAATTAACGAGTCACTTGAGAAGGGGAAACGCCGTAGGTCTGCTTAAACGCTTTGCTGAAATGCGCTTGATCGTAGAAACCGATTTGATGGGCGACGTCGGTACCACATTGACCTGATTGCAGTAACTTCATGCCTTGTTCAAGGCGCAGGCGTGCGAACCATGCATAAGGCGTCATGCCGGTTTGCGCTTTAAAGTGGCGCTGGAACTGAGTTGGGCTCAGTTGGCACAGCTCTGAAAGTGAATCCAAACGCACTGTTTGGTCGAGGTTTGCCATTAGATAATCTTTTAACGTCCCAAGCGATTGGTTTCCTAGCGGCACCACTTTTTGTCGCTCAAGCGATCCGTAGCGATCAAAAAGCTGGTTAAATCCTTCAAAAGGAAGGCAATCTTTGGTGAGTTGGCTGAGGTTTTCATGACGAAGCAGTCCGTGTAAGTTACTAAGTTGTGAAAATATCTGTGGATCCGAGATGATCAGCTCGTTGAAGTGTATTATTTGACCGTTTTGCTTAAGATCAGCCAGATCGCTCAATAGGTGAGGTTCGATCGCAAATACATTCACTTCATAGCCACTTTCGAGCTTAGATTGCCCGTCGTGCAGCTCATCTGGCGGCATTATCACAATTTGCCCGTGACCAACTTGGTGGCTGTTACCTTGGTATTGGAACTTCTGCGCACCATGCGTGATCAGACCGAGATGAAAATCCAGGTGGTAATGCCTTTGAAAAGCAAATTTCTGGTATTTCGCCTCTATCAGGCTCAAGTTGTCATGGTCGGTTGCGTAGTACTGAATATGTTCCATTAAATAAAAAAAGCTTGGTCACATTATGACCAAGCTTATCCATCAATTTCTTAAATGTCTTGTAAAAAACGATCAGGCAGCACGAGCCGCTTTGCGTGACTTGCGGTTATTACGCAGACCATCAAAGCTAAACACCACCAAGGCGCCCCAAATAAAGGCGAAGGTAATGGCTTTATCGCTGGTGAACGGTTCGCCGTAAATCAGCACCGCGAGCAAGAACATCAAACTCGGACCTATGTATTGGAAGAAGCCCAACGTCGATAGTTTTAGGCGGGTTGCTGCGCCAGTAAAACACAGTAGTGGCAGGGTAGTGATCACGCCTGCAGCAATCAACAAGGTATTCAGCTGCATTGGGTTATCTAGCATGTTGGACGTCGGTGAACTCGCAATAAACAGCAAGTAAATTGCTGCAGCAGGTAACATCACCAAGGTTTCAATGAATAGTCCGGTTTGTGCTTCCACACTGACTTTCTTACGCAGCAAGCCGTAAAAGCCGAAACTCATTGCCAGCGCTATAGCGACCACAGGCACCGAGCCAAAGACGATCAGCTGAACTAATACGCCACAAGCTGCAAGGACAACCGCGAACCACTGAAGCTTACGTAGACGCTCGCCAAGGAAGACCATCCCGAGTAAGACGTTGATCAGTGGGTTAATGTAATAACCTAAGCTGGCATCGAGCATGTGATTCGAGTTCACTGCCCAAATGAAGATCAACCAGTTTGCACCGACCAAAATGGCAGTAGAAACCAGAAACATCATCTTGGTTTTGTTTTTAATGATGTTGCGAACCGAGCGCCAATGGCGACCAAAATGGAGGAGTGCGGCTAGCAAAAAGAAAGACCAAATCACTCGGTGGCTTAAGATCTCAAGTGGTGAGACTTCGGCAATCGATTTGAAGTAAATGGGTGCGATGCCCCACATGGTGTACGCGCCAATAGCAAGCAAGACGCCTTGCCGTGAGCGTTGTTGTTCTTCTGGTGTCATGGGATGTCACCTAATTGAGTTTTTATAGAGCAGAAAATCAGTATACGAGTCGTGAGCTGAATCACCTAACAATTTGCGGTTTTATTCGCCATGAAACCCCATTACAATGTGCCCTCACTTTGCGTGCTAGTGGCATGCATAAGCACCTCTTTTTAAGACCCAATCTGAGATTTTTCATGACCTCTACCTTGTTAGCCGAACAATCAGACTCGCCTGTAACGCCTCAACGTGTGTTGGAGGATGTGTTTGGTTACCAAGAGTTCCGTGATGGTCAGCAGTTGGTGATTGATGCCGCGGTAGAAGGTCGCGACAGCTTAGTTATCCTGCCTACGGGTGGCGGTAAGTCGCTGTGCTATCAAATTCCTGCTTTGGTTCGCTCAGGCATTACTTTGGTCATTTCTCCGCTTATCTCGCTGATGAAGGACCAAGTGGACCAGCTTAAAGCCAACGGTGTAGCGGCTGAATGCATTAACTCGACCATGCCTCGTGAAGAGCTGCTCAGCGTGTATAACCGCATGCACACAGGGCATCTTAAGTTGGTGTACGTCTCGCCAGAACGCGTATTGATGCGTGACTTCATTGAGCGTTTGGAAAACCTGCCGCTATCGATGATTGCCGTCGATGAAGCGCACTGTATTTCCCAGTGGGGACACGACTTCCGTCCAGAATACGCCGCGCTTGGTCAACTTAAGCAGCAGTTTTCCCATGTGCCATTTATGGCGCTGACGGCGACGGCGGATGATGCAACGCGTCGAGATATTCTTGAGCGTCTGCAACTGAATAATCCAGAGGTTTACCTAGGCAGCTTTGACCGTCCTAACATCCGCTACAACTTAGTTGAGAAGCACAAGCCGGTTTCGCAAATCGTTCGCTATCTTGAAACCCAGAAGGGTAATTGCGGCATCATCTATTGTGGTAGCCGTAAGAAAGTTGAGATGGTGACCGAGAAGCTGTGCAACAACCACATTCGTGCTGCTGGTTATCACGCAGGCATGGATGCCGATGAGCGCGCTTACGTTCAAGAAGCTTTCCAACGTGATGACATCCAAATTGTAGTGGCGACCGTGGCATTCGGTATGGGCATCAACAAACCAAACGTGCGTTTTGTGGTTCACTTTGATATCCCGCGCAATATCGAGTCCTACTATCAGGAAACCGGTCGTGCAGGGCGTGATGGTTTACCTGCCGAAGCTATGATGTTGTATGACCCTGCGGACATCAGTTGGCTGCGTCGTATGTTGGATGAGAAAGACGATGGTCCACAGAAGCAGGTGGAAACCCACAAACTGAATGCGATGAGTGCCTTTGCTGAGGCGCAGACTTGTCGTCGTCAGGTACTATTGAATTACTTTGGTGAGTATCGCGAGAAGCCATGTGGCAACTGCGATATTTGCTTAGATCCACCGAAACACTTTGATGCAACAGAAGAAGCGCGTAAGGCGTTGTCTTGTGTGTACCGTGTTAATCAGAGCTTTGGTATGGGTTACGTGGTCGAAGTGCTACGTGGCATGCAAAACATTCGTGTACGTGAAAACGGGCACGATAAGATTTCTACCTACGCGATAGGTCGCGATCACAGCCACGATTACTGGGTGAGTATCTTCCGTCAGTTAATCCACAAAGGGCTGCTGTTCCAAAACATTACGCGCAACTCAACGCTGCAACTTACTGAAGAGGCGCGTCCGCTGCTACGTGGCGATGTGACCCTAGAGTTAGCGGTTCCGCGTTTAGACACCGCAGCACGTGCGGCGAAGTCAGATAAACTGACCAGCAAGAACTACGACAAAAAGCTGTTTGCTAAGTTACGTAAGCTGCGTAAGTCAATTGCTGATGAAGATGGTTTGCCACCATACGTGGTCTTCAGTGACGCGACTCTGATTGATATGGCGGAAATTCTGCCAACGTCTTACGGCGAAATGCTGGCAGTCAGCGGCGTTGGTCAGCGCAAACTGGAGAAGTACGCCGACCCATTCCTCGATTTGATTCAAGAACACATTACTCACCACGGATAAGGAACCAAGATGCAAAAGGAATTTGGCTTAGCGGACTACATGGCACAAGAAGGGCGCTTAATCATTACCGCGCCGAGCTTTGACCTTGATAGCTTTCCTGCCTTAGGTGAGCGTTTAGTCAGACTGCTTTCTGCAACTGTGTTGGAAAAGCAATGGGATGCGGACATTCACTCTTGGCTGATCGACTTTGAAGGTTGCCGACTGTTTATGAAAGCAGAGCATTACAGCGAAGCGATTTGGTTTGAAGCTTTAGCTATTGAAGAGAGCAGGGAAGAGTTGGATTATCTTGCAGGATTGTTCCAGCGCGGTTTCTAAAAATAGAATTTTTCTTGAAAGGGTGTTTCACATGAAACACCCTTTTTTATGCTCAAACGTTTGCGTAAAACAGACGACTTGCGGCGAAAAGTGGTTAATGTATAATCGCCCACCGCTTCGCTCAGAATGAGCTAAGCCAGTTTATTTTTCATTTTACATTGTTGGTAAGAGCCACTTTATTCAGTGACTCGATTTGGGTTCCCTCACCCCCAAACCAAACTAAAAAGGTATCGCATGAGTAACTTTACCCCTGCGCAGCAGCGCAACGCCCTTATCTATCTGGTTCTATTCCACCTAGTCATTATTGCATCTAGCAATTACCTAGTTCAGCTACCGTTTACTATTTTCGGTTTCCATACCACTTGGGGTGCATTCACTTTCCCATTTATCTTCTTAGCGACTGACTTAACCGTGCGTATTTTCGGCGCTCAGTTGGCGCGTAAGATTATCTTCTTAGTGATGTTGCCTGCTTTGGCAGTGTCTTACTTCTTATCGGTGGTGTTCTTCGAAGGTCAATTCCAAGGTTTTGGTCACCTAGGGGAATTTAACTTATTCGTTGCTCGTATCGCGATTGCTAGCTTCATGGCGTACCTACTTGGTCAGATCATGGATGTGCACGTGTTCAACCGCCTACGTCAAATGAAGCAATGGTGGGTGGCACCAACGTGTTCAACGCTTTTCGGTAATGCACTTGATACCATCGCTTTCTTCGCCATTGCGTTCTACCAAAGCCCAGATCCATTTATGGCAGAGCATTGGACGGAAATCGCGCTGGTGGATTACGGCTTCAAACTGATTATCAGTCTTGGTTTGTTCGTTCCTATGTACGGCGTATTACTGAATTACCTAATTAAGAAACTGACTGCGGTGAACCCTGATTTTAAGGTGACGACAAGCGTTCAGTCTTAATATCAGTGGGAACCCCGAAAGCCGCTTGCTCAAATCAAGCGGCTTTTTTGTATCTGTTTACTAGGGTTTGGAGCGTTTTGTACAGCGTGGGGGGTAATTAGATCATGGGTGTCCAAAAGCTCCCTAAGCTGTACAAAGGTAAAAATGGAGTAATAAAAAAGGTCCCAATAGGGACCTTTAACCAAGTATTAAGTCATCGTGAGATTTAACAAGTCACAATACTTAACGGCCAACCAATGTCTGTTTGACGGTTGGATTCAATTTCCAATTCAGCCGCAGTCAATGGGTTTGCCTCTAACCACTTCGCATCAATATTGAGCGTCAGTTTGTCGCCTTCCGCAGTGAGAGTCACACATGGCTCTAGAGCTGGATTACGACGGTGGCTGAGTAAAACCGCAAGACGCAATAGGCGCAGTACGCGTTTACCACTCGTGCCTGAAAGGGCATGTTGCTCAGGCAGTGACGTCAGTTGTTCACGGTAACGGCGAGCAATTTCACCGATAAAGAACTTCTGCGCACGGGTGTAACCAGGCAAATCCAGATGCTGTAGCAGGTAAGCGCTGTGCTCACCGCCCTTTTTGAAGTCGATAGTTAGACCGATTTCGTGCAGCTTGGCTGTTGTTTCCAGCAGGACTTTACCCTGAGGTTCTGCAACCCAAGCTTCACCGCCAACTTGCTCAAGCAGTTTGCCCGCAAGTTTTGCAACTTGTTCGCCGTATTGGCAATCTAGCTGGTAACGGTTTTGTACGCTACAAACGGTGCGTGCACGGATATCGTTTTGACGAAGTTCGTCTACCATCTCGTACACCAAGCCTTCACGTAGTGCGCCGCCAGCCAGTGTCATGGCATCGATTTCTAGTAGCTCAAAGATCGCAATCAAAATAGATAAGCCACTTGGGAACACCAAAGCTCGCTCTAGGGTCAGACCTTCAATATCAAGCTCTTCCAAGTGATCAGCAAGCATCGCCTGCTTTTGTAGACGCTTAAGTTTGGAGTGAGTAATTACTTCGTCCATACCTTGCGCTAGCATTATCTCTTGTAGTGCTTGAACGGTACCCGATGCCCCAACACACACATCCCAACCTAGGTCCGTGTACTGCTCTAAGATTGGCATCAGAGTTTGCTTGGCACCTTCAATTGCGGCTTCGAAGTTACGTGCATTTAATTGGCGGTCTTTAAAGAAGTTCTCCAACCAAGTCACACAGCCCATTTTTAGACTAGTCAGTGCTTTGGCTTCGAAACCTTCACCGATAATCAGTTCTGTACTTGCACCGCCGATATCGACCACAAGGCGACGACCGCTGCCACCAGAGGTGTGAGCGACACCTTTATATATAGTGGCGGCTTCTTCTTCGCCGGTAATCACTTCGATAGGCTGACCTAAAATTTGGTTCGCCTTCTCTAGAAAAACATCCACATTGGTCGCGGTACGCAATGTCGCGGTACCCACAATGCGGATGTTCTGTTTAGGAATATCCTGCAAGCGTTCTGCAAATAGACTTAAGCAGTCCCATCCTCGCTGCATAGCTTCCATACTAAGAGAGTTATGTTCATCTAAGCCCGCGGCTAGACGAACTTTGCGCTTAATTTTAGCCATAGTTTGAACGCTGCCATCGATGTGACGCACAACGAGCATGTGAAAACTGTTCGACCCGAGGTCGATGGCGGCGTATAGCGGTGATGATCCTGCTTGACTCATAAACGACTTCAGTTTCCTTTTATGATTGTTTTGGCGCTGATTGACGCGGTTGACGAGGACGACGTCCTTGTGGCTTGCGGTTACCAGAGCGAGTGCCACCTGTATTGGTGCGACGTTGTTGAGTACGAGGCGCGCGCATACGAAGTGGTGCAGGCAAGTCTTGGATTAGAGCCGAGGCATCGTAATCAGAAACTGGGATTGCGTGCTCAATGTACTCTTCGATTGGCGGCAAGTTGATTGCGTAATCTTCACAAGCAAAGCTAATAGAGTGACCACTTGCGCCAGCACGACCAGTACGACCGATACGGTGAACGTAATCTTCACAGTCATCCGGTAGGTCGAAGTTGAATACGTGTGTTACTTGAGGAATATGAAGACCACGAGCAGCAACATCGGTTGCGACTAGTAGGTCAACTTCACCGCGAGTGAATTGCTCAAGAATCTTTTCACGCTTCTTCTGTGGTACATCGCCAGTCAGTAGACCCACACGGTGACCATCTGCTGCTAGGTGACCCCAAATCGACTCACACTTATGCTTCGTATTAGCAAAAACGATCGCGCGGTCTGGCCATTCTTCTTCAATAAGAGTTTGAAGCAGTGCCATCTTGTCTTCATTAGAAGGGTAGAAAAGCTCTTCTTGGATGCGGTGACCCGTTTTTTGCTCTGGCTCAACCACAACATGCTCAGGATTGTGCATGTGTTCGAAAGCTAATTCTTGTACGCGATAAGACAATGTTGCTGAGAACAGCATGTTCAAACGCTCTTTTGGCTCAGGCATACGACGGAACAAGAAACGAATGTCTTTAATAAAGCCAAGGTCAAACATACGGTCCGCTTCATCCAGAACAACCGCTTGAATGTTGTTTAGGTTGAATACGCGTTGCTTGTAGAAGTCGATGATACGGCCTGTAGTGCCGATAAGAATGTCTACGCCGTCTTGCAGTTTTGCCAGTTGCTTGTCGTAGCTTTCGCCACCGTACGCTAAAGCGGCTTTAAGACCCGTGCTAGCAATCAAAGGTTCAGCATCGTTAAAGATCTGAATCGCTAGCTCACGCGTTGGCGCCATAATGATCGCGCGCGGCTGAGTTGGCTTGCGACCTTCGTGCTCTGGTGTCGTTAGAAGGTGGTTGAAGGTAGCAGTAAGAAACGCGAGGGTTTTACCAGTACCCGTTTGGGCCTGGCCTGCAATGTCTTGGCCGGTGAGCAGTACCGGCAACGCCAAGGCTTGGATAGGGGTACAATATTCGAACCCTTTTTTGTCCAATCCTTCAATAACTTGGGGCTTTAAACCCAAATCGGCGAACTTTTGCTCTGTGATATGCGTCTTTTTCATAGCGATAGAATATCAGCTAAAGCTTGCAATAAGAAAGTAAATACATTCCAATAGGGCATCTATTTACTGGTTATCATCCAACCAGTTTCGAAAAACACATTGGAGTGGAAGATGAGTGATAAGATTTTGCAGCTTACTGATGACGGTTTTGAAAACGATGTAATCAATGCTGCAGGCCCGGTTCTAGTTGATTTTTGGGCAGAATGGTGTGGTCCTTGTAAAATGATCGCTCCTATCCTGGACGAAATCGCTGACGAGTACGAAGGCAAACTCACTATCGGTAAACTAAACATTGACCATAACGCAGGTACACCACCTAAGTTTGGTATTCGCGGCATTCCAACGCTACTGTTATTTAAAGACGGTAACGTAGCGGCAACGAAAGTTGGTGCTTTGTCTAAGACTCAACTAAAAGAGTTCCTAGACGCAAACCTATAATCACTAAGTGATTACAAACAAAACCGTGCAATATGACAATGCGCGGTTTTGTTTTTCTAACTCTGGACTAGAATATTAATTAGTGCTAACTTATCGCGCGTTAATTGAACAAATTTCTCTTCTTGGTCGATCCTGAGACCAAATCCATCTTAACTAGAAAACAGATCTTATTTTGACTAAACAAGCATCCACCACCATGAATCTTACTGAACTGAAGAACAGACCTGTGTCTGACCTTGTAAAGCTTGGCGAAAGCCTGGGTCTTGAGAACCTAGCTCGTCTAAGAAAACAAGACATCATCTTCGCAATTCTTAAAGCGCACGCGAAAGGCGGCGAAGACATCTTTGGCGATGGGGTTCTGGAGATTCTGCAAGACGGCTTTGGTTTCCTACGTAGTGCGGACAGCTCATACCTTGCTGGTCCAGACGACATCTACGTTTCACCAAGTCAGATTCGTCGTTTCAACCTACGTACTGGTGACTCAATTGCTGGTAAGATTCGTCCACCAAAAGACGGTGAGCGTTACTTTGCCCTGCTAAAAGTCAACACAGTAAACGACGACAAACCAGACAACGCTCGTAACAAGATCCTATTCGAGAACTTAACGCCTCTACACGCTAACGAGCGTATGGTTATGGAGCGCGGTAACGGTTCTACAGAAGACATCACAGCACGTGTTTTAGACTTGGCATCGCCAATTGGTAAAGGTCAACGTGGTCTGATTGTTGCTCCGCCTAAAGCGGGTAAGACAATGCTTCTGCAAAACATCGCTCAAAGCATCGCATACAACCACCCTGAGTGTGAGTTGATGGTACTTCTAATCGACGAACGTCCTGAAGAAGTGACAGAGATGCAGCGTCTAGTTAAAGGTGAAGTAGTAGCGTCAACGTTCGATGAGCCAGCTTCTCGCCACGTACAAGTAGCGGAAATGGTAATCGAGAAAGCAAAACGTCTTGTTGAACACAAGAAAGACGTGGTTATCCTGCTTGACTCTATTACTCGTCTAGCTCGTGCATACAACACCGTAGTCCCTTCATCAGGTAAAGTACTAACTGGTGGTGTGGATGCAAACGCACTACACCGTCCTAAGCGTTTCTTCGGTGCAGCGCGTAACGTAGAAGAAGGTGGCAGCCTAACTATCCTTGCTACAGCTCTTGTTGATACTGGTTCGAAGATGGATGAAGTTATCTACGAAGAGTTCAAGGGTACAGGTAACATGGAAATCCACTTGAACCGTAAGATCGCAGAGAAGCGTGTATTCCCAGCGATTGACTTCAACCGCAGTGGCACACGTCGTGAAGAGCTTCTAACTAAGAATGAAGAGCTTCAGAAGATGTGGATTCTACGTAAGATTGTTCACCCAATGGGTGAAATCGATGCAATGGAATTCCTAATCGACAAGCTAGCGATGACGAAGACTAACGACGAATTCTTTGATGCAATGCGTCGCCAATAGTCTCAGATAAGTAATTCTGCGAAAAGCCACCGTATATCGGTGGCTTTTTTATTGCTTTCTCCCGATAGAAGTATCAGAATGAAGAAAATGTTATCGGGAGGTTAACATGCAACAAGGAATGTTGTCGTCATTACTCCTGAGCTTGTCACTTATCACGCTACCCGTGACTTTATCTGCTAAGGAAATGCAGGAGACCGTGGTAGAGCAGTGGCTTCAGGATACCCATATACAGACCAAAGTATCTGAATTGCTCGATTATGCAGTCAGAGACGAGGTCGACTCTCTCAAATTTGCTCTCGACCGACTGGCTTTTCCTCAACAAGAAGTCGTTCGTTTTCTGTTGCTCGAAAAACTAGAGCAACAAGAAATCATCCTTACGCCGAGAATGGCGATTTTTGTCGAATCCCAAATTAGTATCACCCCAACTTACCAAGTTTTAGAGCGTGGTGATGGTTACGAATTCACTGTGCCTGCGTTTAACTTTCCCTCTATTGCGAGTCGTCTGATTAAACGTTGGAAACAAGACCAAAGCACGTTGGAGTTTGTACTAGCAGCAGAGCGCCAAGAACTTAACCTAAAAGATTGGTTAACAGGCACTTCGCAACATGTACAAACCAGAGAAGCGCTACTTATACGTGAGTTAGATAGCCTATCGCCCGATGCACTTGAGGCGCTAACCAAACAATTGACCCATGCAAACGTAACGAGCTGGTTACCATCCACTGCCGTTGTGGTGCGTTTGGCGCAAGTTAGCCAAAATGAGGCAATGTATGATCTGCTTTGGCGAATGCGTGCGGATTACAACAGCCAAACTGAGCTAGAAAGGCTTGCTGAGGTTAGTGATGAGTTCTCATTACAACAATTGATGAATTCTACGGTCAATCCGACCTTAAAACCTTATGCTATTGAACTGCTCACGAGATCCAATCCACTCTCTCAAGACGTAAAACAGTTCCTCGTTGCTAAGATGGCGCTCTCAGAAGAAGCGACTCTAGTTGCGAGAGAGCTAGCAAAACAGGGGCATCAATCGTGGTTAGAAGAGCTTGTTTCAAGTAATCGCCAAGTAAAAGCGCGACAGATTCAGGAATTCTTGAAGTGATGACACTTTAAAAGACCGTTTCTTCGCATTGTTATCATTGAAGTAACCTAGCTCACATACCCACACAAAATAGGAGGATCTTAGCGTCCTCCTATTTGTTATACTGCGGACAGTTTAATCAGCCAGCATGAAGGCCTATGAGTTTTAAGGATTTACGCGAATTTATCGACCACCTAGAACAGAAAAGTCGACTTAAACGCATTACTCACCCCGTCGATCCCGCTTACGAAATGACAGAAATTAGTGACCGCACCTTGCGTGCTGGTGGTCCTGCATTGTTGTTTGAGAACCCAATCGGCTACGACGTGCCTGTTTTGACGAACCTATTTGGTACGCCAGAGCGCGTCGCAATCGGTATGGGACGCGAAGACGTTAAAGAATTAAGAGAAGTCGGTAAGCTACTGGCTTATTTAAAAGAACCTGAGCCACCAAAAGGCTTCAAAGACGCGTTGGAAAAACTACCTGTGTTCAAACAAGTATTGAACATGCCGGCTAAGCGTTTACGTAAAGCACCATGCCAAGACATTGTTTGGCAAGGTGATGAAGTTGACTTGGATAAGATTCCGGTAATGAGCTGTTGGGCAGAAGATGTTGCGCCGCTGCTTACTTGGGGCTTAACCGTAACCAAAGGTCCAAACAAAAAACGTCAGAACCTAGGCATTTATCGTCAGCAGAAAATTGCCAAGAACAAAATCATCATGCGTTGGTTAGCTCACCGAGGTGGGGCGCTCGACCTGCGCGATTGGATGGAAACCAATCCAGGTAAACCTTTCCCAGTTTCGGTCGCGTTTGGTGCAGACCCAGCTACCATTCTTGGCGCGGTAACACCAGTGCCAGATACGCTATCGGAATACGCATTTGCAGGTTTGTTGCGTGGAAGCAAAACTGAAGTCGTGAAGTCAGTCAGTAATGATTTGGAAGTGCCAGCGAGCGCGGAAATCGTGATGGAAGGCTATATCGACCCAAACGAGTTTGCTGATGAAGGTCCTTACGGTGACCACACTGGCTACTATAACGAAAAAGAAAAGCACCACGTATTCACCATTACGCACATTACTATGCGTAAAGACCCTATTTATCACAGCACCTACACTGGTCGTCCGCCAGATGAACCAGCTGTATTGGGTGTGGCATTAAACGAAGTGTTTGTGCCGATTCTGCAAAAGCAATTCCCAGAGATTGAAGATTTCTATCTGCCGCCAGAAGGTTGTTCGTACCGAATGGCCGTCGTCACCATGAAGAAGCAGTACCCAGGACATGCCAAGCGCGTAATGATGGGCGTGTGGTCTTTCTTACGTCAATTCATGTATACCAAGTTTGTTATTGTGTGCGATGAATCGGTAAACGCACGAGATTGGAATGATGTTGTGAAAGTCATGTCAGAGCATATGGATCCTGTGCGTGATACCTTGATGATAGATAACACGCCAATCGACTCTCTAGATTTTGCTTCGCCAGTGGTTGGTCTTGGATCCAAGATGGGGCTAGATGCAACCATTAAATGGGATGCCGAGCTAGCGACGCGAACCGAGGTCACTGAGCGAGACAGCAAAGCGATTACCGAAGCAGAACTGAATGAGTTGAAACAGCAACGCCCTGAGATTGTCGATATCTACCTACCTGCAACAGCAAATAACCAGTTCGCTGTTGTGACCATGAAGAAAGACCAAGCTGGTCAATCGCAAGCCTTGATGGAATACCTGTGGGACTTCTTTGCTCAGTACATGGATAACAAATTCATTATCTTGTGCGACGATGACGTTAATGCACGAGATTGGAATGACATCATTTGGGCTGTAACAACCCGAATGGATCCAGATAGAGATACTATTCAAGTGCATAGTAAGACTGCTAGTTCATCCAAATTAGGATTGGATGCGACCAACAAGTTCGAATCCGAAGTCATGCGCGAGTGGGGTACGCCTATCAAAAAAGATCCTAAACTTGTGGCTAAAGTCGATGAGATTTGGGACCAGTTAGGTATTCTATGAGTCATCAAGTCCACCTTCTACCAATGGACGTTACGTTCCAAGTAAAAGAAGGGGAGACGGTGTTGGAAGCTGCGCTCAACAACAATATTCGCTTCCCACATCGTTGCCAAGTTGGCGCTTGCGCCATGTGCATGTGTAAAAAGCTAACGGGCGAGGTGAGCTATCACCTCGAACCTATGCTAACCGAAAAAGAGCAACAGCAAGGTTGGATATTCCCTTGCCAAGCCTATACAGAAAGTAATTTAGTGCTTACTTTTGACGAGTAAGCGAGAGGAACTCCATGACCATCCAATGTAAAGTAAAGTCTATTCAGCCGTTAGCTTGTAATACTTATCAAATCCTTCTTCACCCAGAATCACCTGTACCTTTTAAAGCAGGTCAGTACCTCATGGTTGTGATGGGTGAAAAAGACAAACGTCCTTTCTCGATTGCGAGCAGTCCATGTCGTCATGAAGGTGAACTTGAACTGCATATCGGTGCGGCGGAACACAACGCTTATGCGCTAGAAGTCGTTGAAGCAATGCAAGCGGCATTAGAAACAGATGGTCATATCGAGATTGATGCTCCACATGGTGATGCTTGGGTTCAAGAAGAAAGCGAACGCCCACTATTATTGATTGCTGGTGGTACTGGTTTTAGTTACGTGCGTTCAATTCTAGATCACTGTGTTGCACAGAACAAAACCAACCCTATCTATCTATACTGGGGGGCGCGTGATAACTGTCAGTTGTACGCTAAAGAAGAGTTGGTCGAGATTGCCGACAAGTTTGCTAATGTTCACTTTGTGCCAGTAGTAGAAGAAGCGCCAGCAGACTGGCAAGGTAAAGTTGGTAACGTGCTACAAGCGGTGAGTGAAGATTTCGAAAGCTTAGAAAACTACGATATCTATATTGCAGGTCGTTTCGAAATGGCTGGCGCAGCACGTGAACAGTTCACTCAGAACAAGAAAGCAAAGAGCGAACGTATGTTCGCAGACGCGTACGCATTCATTTAAATACAGCTTTTGAGGCAGAAAAAGAGGGTTTTTTACCCTCTTTTTTGCTTTTTTGATGAAATAGTCATCGAACAGTTAGTTTTTTCCATTTTTTTTCAAAAAAGGGTTGCGAACGGATCTGAGTTCCCTATAATGCGCATCCACCGACACGGCAGACGCGATAAGGCTTCAGCAGGGTCGGAGAGGTGAAAAGCTTCTGAGAAAATAAATTGAAAAAAGTGTTTGACACTCTCAATTATCTCGTT
>NZ_BCUF01000051.1 GCF_001591145.1 Vibrio harveyi NBRC 15634 = ATCC 14126 = KCTC 12724
TATACATAATGCGCACTGATTTTGTAGTCGCAAAGTTGCAATGTCACTATTTACCAAAGTTAAAATGTCTCTTTAGCTCGTAGTCACTAAGCTTTGCTTACAACCAGCTAAGGATGCGTTTAAGATGCTAGTTACTATGAATGATTCTGATATCAATCGTTTTAAAGTAATCCAAGATGTTTGCGATCGTAGGATCCGACGAGTCGACGCGGCAGACATCCTTGATTTGAGTGTTCGCCAAGTTAAGAGGCTTATGAATCGCCTGAGAGGATTCGGTGCTGTAGGATTGACTCACCAAGCTTGAGGTAAGCCAAGTAATAACCGCTATCCCAGTGACTACCGAGACACAGTTTTAAAACTGATTCGTGATCACTATTCTGATTTTTCTCCAACACTTGCCAGAGAAAAACTAACGGAGTTACATAGTCTTCCAGTATCTAACGAGACCTTACGAAGTTGGATGATTGCAGATGGTTTATGGACACCGCATTCGCAACGCAAGCCTAAAGTTTACCAACCTCGCTACCGACGTGATTGTTTAGGCGAGCTCGTTCAAATTGATGGCTCTTACCACGATTGGTTTGAAGGACGATCTGACAAATGCTGTCTATTAGTCTTTATCGATGATGTGACTGGACGTTTGATGAACTTACAGTTAAGCATTAGTGACGTCGTAACCTTGTGTTCTTCAACAATACTGAGGTGTCACTTGTTTATTCATTTTCTTATGACATTAAAAAAGCGACTTGTTACAGTCGCTTTGAGTTTTTTTTGTGACACTGTGACTCTTTTACATCATAAGAGTCATCTTTCCTGGAGCACTCATTCTAATTGATGACAATGCTTCCCCTGATATCTGGACGTTAGCAAACCAAAATGGTTTGTGCTTTTCTGCAAACACTTCACTTCTCGATAAGTTATCATAGATTGCATATGCCCTAGCCTGCGCTAAAGCTGCTCCATAGACACTGCGCTCTAAGATGGGTTTGCTTTCGATGTCTTCAAGAACAGCAACTTTTATATGTTCTACATTCTTCGACCAGTGAAAGTTTTCTAAAAGTCTTTTAGTCACCAGAGCTTCCATATCGACAATGACTTTAGGCAAGAAAGCGGAATTTGGTCGGACATCGGCACAGGCATAATACTCATCTTTCCTGTTCGTTTTTCTATAGTTCAGCATGACTTCAATGAGTGCGTCTTCAAACGTATCTGTGAAGTGATTAATCAATACGATGCTACCTAAGCTACGAAGCGTTCCGATCAAAACACCACAATCGGAATCTTGAACATCTGCCGATTCCAATCGCATTTTGGTGACGTTGGCAGTCAAAACCAATTGCTGCCAAAACTTGGGAGTCAGGATTTTAGTATTATTATCTGACCATCTCATCATTGGGCGCGCCATTAAAACCGGGAATAGCTTGCGGCAATTTTCAACTCCAAGGCGCCCAATCGCGACTCTTGCATCTGAACTAGTTTTAGCCGCACTTCCTCGCTCACGCAGTCTTGAGTTCTCAATCAGATCTATAATCGTTGAGCTTAGCTGATGGCTATTGTTAGCCAAGTCTGTCAGTTTTGAAAAGCTTAGAGATGGAGAATAGGCAAACGATGCGAATAACTCAAATGCGGGTATATTGCTCGATAATTTATCAATTGGAAGCGTTTCAAGCTTCTTCATTAACATTCGATCGGCGACTTTCGATACATCGCTGATGACTTTTTGCAGTGTTTTCTGCTTGTCTTCCACGATTTGGCGTTTTTCTTTTACTCGCTCTTGTTCGCACATGAGAAGTATTCTTTGGTTGCGCGTGATTCTGTCTTCTTCACTAAAGATCACATCGTCACAATAACGCCCCTGTAAACTGAGGAGCTTATCCACTTGTGACTGATCCACTTGGTGGTTCATACTAGCTAGCCACTTGGCATGTCTAAGTTCGACTTCTTTCGATACTTTGACCGCGATGTCCATTGCTTCTGGTGTGTAATTTTTTTGCGTGAGCAACAAACTGATATTCCTAACGTTGTTTTTATTTTCCTGTCGGCAAGTTTATCTATAAAGACACATGCAGTAAATGGAATGTGATATTAATTCCACTTATAAATGAATACTAATTATCGAAATATTATTAGTGAATGCTAATTGCCCGTTGTTATGTGTAGTCGTATGTACTTTTCAGCGAATTTATAACGATAACGTTTGCCAATTTTCACATTTGATTTGGTGAACTGACATACGCGTTTATCACCACTTCCTTTAACTCTCTTGATCGTTGCACTCTTGCCTTTGTGTTCCATTTCAATCATCAAGTCACAATATCCGTGGTAACCATCAAATGCCCTATCTGTTTTCTTCTGAAGCTCCGCTTTGATTTTTTTCGCTACAGGATTGATTTCTGAGTCGTCAGCTATAGCAACAGAAATTCCAAATAAAAAGCACAAAAACGTGACAGTGTATCGCATGAAGTTCCCTTTCAATTCGTAAAAGGTGAAACTCTAACTCACTGACTTTGCTGATATAAAAATGGGACACATTAAATGCGTCCCGTTTAACACGAATAAGTAATTGATAGTTTTCTTAAGCTCGCTTTTTACCTTTGGTGGACTTAAAGCCTTGGTGAGGAAAAACGTTTCTAATGCGTTGTTGAACTTTTTTCGGCACGTCTTTGGAAAAGGTTAAGCGCATACCTGTACGTTGGTTATAGACTTTCATTTCGCCATCAAACGGAGAATGCTCAGCGATGTCTTGCAGGTTGTGTTTAAAAGAAGGCGGTATGTGACCTTTCACCTTCGATATTTGCCCTTGTTCAAACTTAACTTTTAGGACAGGTCTATCTACGGCGATAAGCCAAAAAATGACAACAGCAGCAATCAATATTACGTAAAGCATTTGATACTCCTTAGCTAGAAAGCAATTTACTCAAGTCTTCTTTCAGCGACGATACCTTCATACTGGCTTTTTCACTTCGAGATGCCTCTGATAACAAATACTCAATAGCATCGGATAACGTACAGCCTAGCTCGTTCGCTCGATTGGAGAGTTTTTCCCACACTCGATAATCTAGATCGATGGACTTTTTCTTCGTGTGGACTTGTTCTGCATTGAAGTGACGTTTACGCTTAGCACGGATCGCTTGCTTCAGCTTATTATCAAGCTCTTCAGACATGTGGTTTTCAATCCAAGTAAGAACTTGGGTTGGCTCATGCTCAAGTTTACGAAGTTCGGCAATTGCGGCATCGGCTTCGCTCGTATCGATGTATCGGGTAACGGCTTCACCATCCTTCCACTTTTTGATGAGATACTTCCATTTCCAACCACATTCTAAATTTTCAAGCTGTTGATATTTCATCCTTCTGACCCTCAATACACTTATGGTGACAGCGTAACCCAAGTGTGCAGATTCGGCAATTAAAACTCATAAAAGTATCGATGTTGATCACTCATTTGTCGAAGGTTTAATCAACTGAATTTGCAGAATTTTTGGATTGGTCAAATTGTCGCTAGGGAGTTGATCGCCGTTTCGCTATAATGCTTGCAAGACTAAATTATGATGAATTTGAATGAACCAAGTTAACTGGCAAGATGTCACCCCTTCTTTCGAGCAGTACGAAGAGATTTTAAGTAAAGCCACTTCTCTACCGATTAAGCCCTTTATTGACCTTCAGCCTAGGCTTGAGGCGACCATTGACCGATTTACTCGTGTTCGAGGATTAACCCGTATTTTATTAGTGAATTGCACTGATAATGCGCTTTATCGTGGTTTCGTCAGCGAAGTATTGAAGAATAAGTCGCCAGCGCCTGTTGTGACAGTTGAGTCACTCGATGCCAAAGAGTTATTTGATCGCTACAGCGTGAATCAAGATGGTCAAACGACATTTGAGTCTGGCTTACTGTCTAAAGCAGATGGCGGTTATCTTGTTGTTCCTGCCAACTTAGTGCTTGCAAACGCTGCGCGCTGGCCAAACATTAAAGCAGCAGTTCAAGGTGGAAGCTTTGCCCCGATTAACCTTACACCAAATCGAATTGCGTCATCGCCTTTTGCACCACAAGACTACGATGTAAAGCTGATCATTACAGGCGATCGAAACCAGTTAGCGGAAATCGAATATGTCGATGAAGACTTTTCTACAGGTCTGACGATGTATACTGAGGTTGAAGAAGATATCCACTTATCTCAAGAAAACCTAAGTAAATACGTTGGTTTGGTCAATTGGATTTGCCATGAATACCAACACCCTGCATTGAGTAACGAAGCCTTCCGAAGATTAATTCTTGCCGGCATGCGCTATACAGAAGATCAACACTATCTGCCTCTCGGTGTACTGTGGCACAACCAGCTGTTAGGTCTTGCTGGCCAGTATTCAAACTCATCGAGTATCGAGTTTGACGATATTGATCGTGCTATTGATGATAAATATTACCGTGAATCTTACCTACCACAACGTGCTGTGGACGATATTCTTGATGGACAAGTGATCATTGAGACGACCGGCGAACAGGTTGGGCAAATTAATGGTCTTACAGTGATTGATATGGCCGGACACCCTGTCTCCTATGGGGAACCTGCACGTATTTCTTGTGTTATTCACTTTGGTGATGGTGATATTTCAGACGTCGAACGCAAAGCAGAACTTGGCGGCAACCTACATGCTAAGGGCATGATGATCATGCAAGCGTTTGTGAGTTCAGCACTGAATCTTGATGAACCACTACCATACTCCGCTTCGATTGTATTCGAGCAATCATACAGCGAAGTCGACGGAGACAGTGCCTCCTTAGCAGAGCTATGTTGTTTGGTGAGTGCCTTGTCAGAATCTCCAGTGAATCAACAGATCGCGGTTACTGGTGCAGTGGATCAATTTGGTCGCGTGCAAGCCGTTGGAGGCTTGAATGAAAAGATTGAGGGCTTCTACCAAGTATGTAAACACCAAGGCTTTACGGGAGAGCAAGGTGTGATTATGCCTAAATCTAACCTAAAACATCTCGCGTTACATAAAGATGTCATAGAAAGCATTAAGAATGGTGAGTTCCATATTTGGTCAGTTTCTACTGTTGATGAAGCGATTCCCATTCTGATGTCTAAACCATTTCGCGGTGAAGACGACAGCATCATTGGTAAAATTGCCGAACGTATTGAAAACTTTGAAAGACATGAGCATCCAGAAGGAATTGTGGAGCGCATCAAAAACTGGTTTGTCTAGTACTGATCGGAGTTGTTTAGCGTACACGTGTTCACTAAGATGCAGCTATCAAAAATTGGAGTAATTGATAATGCAAAACAAACGTGATTCTTACAACCGTGACGATCTTCTCGCTTCTAGCCAAGGTGAGCTATTTGGACCAGGTTATCCTCAGCTTCCTGCGCCAAACATGCTAATGATGGATCGTGTTACTAAAATGTCTGAGACTGAAGGCGATTTTGGTAAAGGTTTGATCCTCGCAGAATTGGACATTACTCCAGATCTTTGGTTCTTTGACTGTCACTTCCCTGGTGACCCAGTAATGCCTGGTTGTCTTGGTCTTGATGCTATGTGGCAGCTTGTTGGCTTCTTCCTAGGCTGGGTTGGCGGTAAAGGCAAAGGTCGAGCTCTGGGTGTTGGCGAAGTGAAGTTTACGGGTCAAATTCTACCAACAGCGAAAAAAGTAACGTACGAGATCCACATGAAGCGCGTTGTTAACCGCAAATTGGTAATGGGTCTAGCTGATGGTCGTGTATGTGTAGATGGTAAAGAAATCTACGTAGCAAAAGATCTGAAAGTGGGTTTGTTCCAAGACACTTCAAGCTTCTAATCTCCTACTCTGAAGTATTTATCAAGGCTCCTATCAAAGGAGCCTTTTCTTTATCTTATGGCATTTAGTTTAGACACGCACGTAAATTGCTTCATTTAAAAACATCCGCTTTAAACGCAGAAAAGGCTCTTAACGAGCCCTTTCAAATCCTTCTGTTTGTATGTGGAGAGTTTATTTGTAGAGACCAGATTGTCTTTCATCTCTGGCATCACGCCAACCACCTAACCAATAAGACCGAGCATCAATTTGTTGATATGGGCAAGCCTCTTGAGACCTTCCATTCAACCCAGCTTTATAGCCTTGAGATTGAGCTCGTTCTAGGCGATCACGCTTTTGTCTCTTCATAGTTAATTCCTCATACAGGTCCATTTACAAACGTACTACTGTTATTGTGAAACTTTGATGGAGTTTTTATGACTCCATCTACAAGAATCGATCAAATTGCGCATTTTCTCAAGGCATAAAAAAAGCAGAGGCTCATTTCTGTGAGCCTCTGCTTGATTTAAAAATTACTGACTATTTTCTACGGAACCCGAATAGACCCAGCATGGTCAAAGCCAGCCATCCTAGACCAGCGCCTTGGCGTTCCGCAGCTTCCTCTTCAACACTGCGTGATTGAATATCAGCTTTAGTTGCGCCTGGAATCGGCTTAAGCTTGACTGCAACGATTTTCTCTTCACCATTACTACAGAAAGAGTTGTGAGCTGTTGTGTCATAACCGCCTGCACACTTCATTGCTGTCGCTGAGATAACGCCGGCATCGTTGATATCTGAAGCGCTAATGATACGGAACTCGTTGTTGCTGTCAGAAATATCTCTGGCGCTTGCGCTCTGATCGTTTGCACCGTTGGTGAGATCGTCGAGGAACCATGCTTTGCCATCGAAGATTTCTTTAGCACGCTCACTAACTGTTCCACCTTGAGCATATGGATAGATAAATCCACGTTTACGGCGAGGTTTACCCTCTTCTTCACGAGTCTTCTCAGCGTCTAATTGACCAACAATCTCATTGTATGAGTTGATGCCACCCATTTGACCGCCAGCACCGCTAAAGAATATACCAGAAGTTGGGTAGAAGGCACTTACTGAGCTGTTAGTCACATTATCAACAATGAAAAGGCGATTTGGAGCAGAACCTGTTGGCATTAGATAAAGACCCGAACGTTTGGCTTCGCCAATTGCAACAAAATTTGCGTTTACGTCAGTTAGACGTGAGTTGGTATGAACCGTATCGCCACTGATTCTTTGTTGCGCGCCATCAACTTCTATATTTTTCCACGTGGAGCCAGCTACTGAACCCTCTTTCGCCAACGTTCCCACGAATACGGTTGCGTTCATGTAGTTGTTGTCATTATCGTAGGTATTGTAACCAACACCGTACACAGTAGTTCCATCCTCAACTAAGCCACGCATACTTCCTTGCGCTAAACGTTCACCATCAATATAGTTCCCACTTGGCCACGCGATTTGACTTACAGTACCAGAATCATCCCAAATAGCTGCTTTGGAAGTGTGGTGTGTTCCATTTTCGTTGCTAGCTCGTTCTGAAACACTACCGACCGTAAATTTACCATCAGTACGCCACGCTCGACTCGCGACAACGACAGCAGTGTCTGAGCTTGGTTCAATTTTGGGGATTACAGGAGCAACAACCGTATTTCTAGTTTCTAAATTCGAAGGGTCGGAACTACTAACAACGCTCTGATTACCAACCGGTTTACCATCAGCAGTAAGACTGTTAATGATATTGTTGTACTTATTGGTGTACGCTGCAGAATCAATAGTATTAGGTGTATCACCCTCAACATAAGCTAGTGCATTTGAAGTAAAGTCTTTACTAAAAGCCTCTTTATTCCAAGGACTCCAATGGACTGATGCCCATGATTCACATGTTGAGTAACGACGTTCGTTCGTACAGTATCTTTCAAAGTCATCGAACTCTTGTACGTAAAAGAAACCCGAATCCATCGCAAATGGCACTTCTTCACGGTAGCTAACGCCGTCGACTTCTTGCCCAGTTGAGATTGGGGTTACTCGCGTTTCAAGCGCAATTTTAAAGTGCTTTGAGTCACAATCTGCGCCTTTGTCAAAACAACCCAGCGCGAAAGGTTTTCCTGTATCAGGATTATTATCCACGTCACCTTGTTGAATTGCGACACCGTATACTGTTTCCGTAGTGACGTTTTCAGGGGAAACTTCAACTACTTGATACAGTGCTGCATTGGCATTCATTGCCGTACCGACCATCATAGCGATGGCGGTTAATTTGAATTTGTTACTACAATTCATCGAATTCTTAACTATCCTGTTGCATTGCTTCGAGTTCTTCCCATCTCTCGAACGCGATTTCCAACTCCTGCTCTACCGCAGCGAGCTGTTCCAATACCGGTTGAGTCTGTTCTACAGATTTAGTGAAGAACTCTGGGTCGTTCACTTGTTCTTGTAGAGTCTCAATATCCGCCTCTAATTGTTCTAGTTTAGCTGGAAGAGCCTCTAATTCTCTTTGCAGCTTATACGATAACTTCTTCGAATTGTTCTTAGGTTGCGTAGTTTTGGGAGTTTCCTCAACCACTTTCTCTTTCTTCGCTGCTTTTTCAACCTGACTGCGCGAAGCAAGAACTTGATCACGCTGCTGTTTTGCGTCGTGGTAACCACCAACAAACTCTTCGATTATGCCGTTACCTTCAAAAATCCAACTGGTCGTCACCGTATTGTCTACGAACTCACGGTCGTGGCTCACTAACAGTAACGTACCCTGATAATTGGCAAGCATTTCTTCTAAAAGTTCCAACGTTTCGATGTCCAAATCGTTGGTAGGTTCGTCAAGAATAAGCAAGTTGTTAGGTTTCAACAAGATACGAGCCAGCAACAAACGGTTTTTTTCACCACCAGATAAGGCTTTTACTGGCGTGCGAGCACGTTTTGGTGCAAACAAGAAATCTTGTAGGTAGCTCAATGCGTGACGCTGACGCCCTCCAACCATCACTTCTTGCTTACCATCTGCTAAGTTATCAATAACCGTCTTTTCAGGATCAAGAATTTCACGGTACTGATCGAAGTAAGCCACTTCGAGCTTTGTTCCACAATGAAGACGACCGCCTTGCGCTGATAATTGCCCTAATAGCAACTTGAGAACGGTACTTTTACCACAGCCGTTAGGACCAATCAGTGCGATTCGATCACCACGCATAATGTTGAAGCTAAAGTTATCAACGATTTTTTTGCCTTCAAAAGCAAAAGAGACATTCTCAGCTTCAAAGACGATCTTACCTGAGCGTGAAGCATCGTCGATATTAAGGTTAACTTTACCTTGAACCTCACGTCTGTCACGACGTTCTTCACGAAGCTTCTTAAGGGCACGAACACGACCTTCGTTGCGTGTACGACGTGCTTTAATGCCTTGGCGAATCCACACTTCTTCCTGAGCTAGCTTTTTGTCGAACTCTGCATTTTGCATTTCTTCGACACGAAGCATCTCTTCTTTGTCATTTAAGTATTGGTCATAATCACCAGGGAAAGAAGCGAGTTGTCCGCGATCGAGGTCAACAATGCGTGTCGCCATCGATTTGATGAATGCACGGTCGTGGGAAATGAAGATGATTGAGCCTTTGAAGTCCTTTAGAAAGTTCTCTAACCATTCGATGGTCGTTACATCAAGGTGGTTAGTTGGCTCATCAAGAAGCAATACATCAGGGTCACAAACAAGTGCACGAGCGAGAGCGGCTTTGCGTTGCCAACCACCCGATAGATCAGTCAGTTTGGTTTCAGGGCTTAGCTTTAGCGCCCCAAGTACATTCTTAACACGATCATCAAAGCGCCAAGCGTTAAGGTGATCCAACTGTTCTTGAATCTTAGCAAGACGATTAATGTTCTTTTCACTTGGGTCCTGAGCGACAAGATCGAGAAGATCATGATAGATCTTCAACTGCTCACCGATTTCAGCTAAACCACCAGATACGTATTCGTAAACTGTGCCTTCTTGATTGCGTGGTGGATCTTGTTCAAGTCGAGAAACAACGACGTCTTGGGTGATTTGAATCTTGCCATCGTCCAACAAAATGTCGCCAGCAAGCACTTTCATTAACGTAGACTTACCTGCACCGTTGCGACCAACTAAACAAACGCGTTCATTTTCTTGAAGAGCGAACTCTGCTTTGTCTAGTAATGGGTGGTCGCCAAATGCAAGTTGTGCGTTATGAATGGTAAGTAATGCCATTATTATCCAACCAATGTTTGAGTTTTTCTAAGTCAAACGGCCAGTTCAACTCAGAATCTTGATATTTTAATACGGGAATTGTTACGCCGTAACGAGAAAAGAGAGCATCGTCGAACGCTATGTCGACGATGTGTGTTTGTTCGGCGAGACCAATCTGGCTAACGAGGTCAAACGCCATCTCGCAGAGATGGCATCCTTCAGTGCTGTAAAGCGTTAGCACGTTCAACATCCTTTTACTGTTCCGTCCCTATTCTACGTGAGTAACCAACCAGCAGTTGTGAATCTGTTTGTTACGAGAAAAATCCAATGGCAGAGTTTGAGAAGAAATGTTCTGCGCTTTTAAGCCCAGTTCTGCAAGCCCTGCTTCGTCCATCTTGAAGTGACGTTTGTTGTTCGAGAAAACAATCGTACCGCCAGCACGCAACAGACGCTTAAGGTTTGTCATTAGCTTAATATGATCGCGTTGTACATCGAACGACGTTTCCATGCGTTTAGAGTTAGAGAACGTCGGTGGGTCAATAAAGATAAGATCATATTCACCTTTGGCGTTCTCAAGCCACTGGAGACAGTCAGCTTGCTCAAAACGATGCTGGCGACCAACACAACCGTTTAGCTGCATGTTGTCTTTCGCCCAGTTGAGGTACGTGTTAGACATATCTACCGTAGTTGTAGAACGCGCTCCACCAACTGCAGCGTGTACTGTTGCACTGCCAGTGTAAGCAAACAAGTTAAGGAAATCTTTACCCTGTGCCATTTCGCCAAGACGACGACGAGTTATCTTATGATCCAAGAACAAGCCCGTGTCTAGGTAGTCATGAAGGTTTACGATCAGCTTCACTCCGTACTCGTTCACTTCAAGCGTCTCTGAAACTTGACCTAATTTTTGGTACTGGCTACGACCCTTTTGCTTCTCACGAACTTTAAGTACTACGTTATTCGCTTCTACACCTGTTACCTGAATCGTTGCACGGATGATGTCCGTTAGACGGCGCTTGGCTTTTTCTTCAGGGATATTCTTAGGTGCTGCGTATTCTTGAATCACAATTTGATCGCCGTACACGTCGATCGCTACATTGTATTCAGGAAGATCCGCATCGTAGATACGGTAACAGTCAAGTTTCTCTTTACGAGCCCACTTACCAATCTTGCCAATGTTTTTCTTCAAACGGTTTGAGAAGTCTGGTGCAATTTGAACATTAGTGTCCGCGCCTTTCACTTCATCAATGCTGCGCTCTGCAATGCTGTAGTTCTTTTGGTGACAAGGTAACGCACCATTGTTCAATTTGAATTGTTTGTCCGCACGCATACGAAGACAGCTTAGTAGCTCGTCTGAACTTGAGAAGATAGACGCTTTACAGCCGCCAAATTCTGCTTTTAGCTGACCACCAAACGCTGTGTATAGCGCGATCAGACCAGGCTCAGTGCCAAGACGCTCACCATAAGGCGGGTTAGAAACGATAACGCCAGATTCGAAACCAGCCGGACGAGTAATGGTTGCTGCATCGCCTTGTGCAAATTCAATCAACTCTTCAACACCAGCTCTACGAGCGTTGTCTCGTGCAACCTTCAATACTTTCGGGTCGTTATCGAAGCCGAAAAACTTAGCGTCAACTTTTTTGACACCGCGTCGAGCTTGTACATTTGCCTCTGATTTAATCTCTGCCCAAAGCTCTGGTTCAAAATCTTCTAGCGCTTCAAAGCCCCACTGTTTGCGCTTAACGCCTGGTGCCATATTGGCTGCCATCATCGCAGCTTCAATCAGCAACGTACCAGAACCACACATTGGGTCTAGAAGCGGTTGTGAACCATCCCAGCCACAACGCATTACGATTGCTGCTGCAAGCGTCTCACGTAACGGAGCTCGACCTGATTCTGGACGGTAGCCACGTTGATGAAGACCACTACCCACCATATCCACACCAAGAATGGCTTTGTCTTTGTGCAGACGAACGTGAACGCGGATATCAGGGCGTTCTTTGTTAATGTTTGGACGAGGAAGTCCTTTCTTCTCAAAGCAATCTACGATGCCGTCTTTTACTTTCATTGCACCGTATTGGCTGTTGCGGATTTCGCGGTTCGTGCCATTGAAGTCGACCACAAAGCGCTTTGAACTATGGAACTGGTTTACCCAGTTGATTGAAGACGTCGACAGGTAAAGATCCATGTCGTCGTTACAGGTAAATTCCGATAAAACACGTACAAATCGAGACGCCAAGCGGCTCCACAAACAGCAACGGTAAATCTGTTCATTCGTCGCCTTAAATTTAACGCCTGCCTGTACTGGTTTGGCGTTTTCAATGCCTAGTTTAGTCAGTTCTTCAACAAGCAAGTTTTCCATGCCGTTTGAAGTTACCGCGAGATATTGATTCATAGTGTTCTTTCGTCGATAAAAAATGGCTTTGATTATACCTGACTTTACGATCAATGCCTCGTTTTTAAAGGCATTTTTACTTTATTAGCTCAAACAGTCGCCAATCTCATCTGTTGAAAATCAAAACACAGCACATCTGCAAACAGAATACGTCTCTTTATCACTTTCTAGTAAAGACAAGCATCATAGCGAGAGTGAATACTTATTTACACCATTTTTGGTCTATACCAACCACTCATTTTGCGTGTAATTAACTTACAAAATGAGCGTATAGGGGAACAAAAGGTGAAATATTAGGCGTCTGGTTGCCTAAATTAAGGAAATGCTAAAATGAAAAAAGTGGAATAAAAGTGAGCTACTTCATATCTGAGATACAAAATAGCCCTCACCTAGGCATGTATTTGGCGTGCACAAGAGGAGATATTCAGAAAATTCTAGGCAAAAAAAATCGACCTAATGAGGTCGATTAATGCAAACAAAGGAACGAAAATAAAGAAAAATCAAAAGGAAATTAACCCACCATCGCCATTGGTGCCATCGTGAATAAGTGATTGGCACACACCATGCGATCGTGCATTACTTTAATTGGTTGCCCAAATGGCAGTACTTTGTTGCCATCAAGTAGAAATTCATCCTGCCCTACGTAAGCACATAGGCTTGATGTTTCACCTGGTTCTAGAACGATGAATACGCCTTCTGAATATCGATTTGTTAGGAAGACCATATCCCCTTCTTCTGGCTCATGTCCATCGCATTGGGCGTCGAAGAACCAGCTCTTCGGTTGAACAGGTTTATGAAAGCGTTTTGCAGCTACGCAATAGAGCGTAAGTTCGGCTTGACGGTATTCGTTGATGTCGAGACAACGGATTCGTTCGTTGTACGTTTGAAACGCGCTTGCGTCATCAACAGTGAATTCATTGTCTGAGAAGGCACAATTGACCAACAGCTTACGGCATAGATTGGTTTGGAAAATCATCTCCTCCCCCAAATCCAGCATTAGGCAAGCTTTCTGCTCGTCAAAATACCAATTCCATTTGTCGCTGGGTTTAAGCATTATTCCGTTCTCTTGTTTGTGACTAGTTAATCAGTAATAAGAGGTAAGACGCTTAATTACCTACTCATGATTTTTAAATTTTACAAACGAACGGGCAAAAAAAAAGAGGAAACGAATTCCTCTTTTTTTAGTAACAAGCGTCGATTTCTCAACGATTTAGCGATTGCTCTTATAGATTTTTAACAATATCGCGTACGAGACCTGGTCCGTGGTAGATGAAACCAGTGTAAACTTGAACAAGTTGTGCACCTGCCATCATTTTCTCTTTCGCTGCAACGTATGAGTCAACACCACCCACACCGATTATCGGAAGTTTATCGCCAAGCTCTTCATGAAGTTTACGAACAACTTCTGTTGAACGTGATTGAACCGGACGTCCGCTTAGACCACCCGCTTCGTTCGCATGTTTCATGCCTTCAACGACTGTGCGATCAAGCGTTGTGTTTGTTGCAATCACACCGTCGATGTTATTCTTAATTAGCGACTCACAGATCTGGCTGATTTCGTCATCGCTCAAATCCGGTGCAATTTTTAGCGCAAGTGGTACGTACTTACCGTGCTTTTCTGCAAGTTCTGCTTGTTTCTCTTTGAGTTCAGATAGCAATTCGTCTAGCGCTTCACCGTACTGAAGTGAACGAAGCCCTGGTGTATTTGGTGACGAGATGTTCACGGCGATGTAACCGGCATACTCGTACACTTTTTCCATACAAATCAGGTAGTCCTCTGCCCCTTTCTCAATTGGTGTATCTTTATTTTTACCGATGTTGATACCAAGAATGCAGTTGTATTTTGCCTTTTTCACATTCTCAACCAGATGATCCACACCTAGGTTGTTAAAGCCCATACGGTTGATGATACCTTCCGCTTCAACTAGGCGGAACAAGCGTGGCTTGTCGTTACCTGGTTGCGGACGAGGCGTAACAGTGCCAACTTCGACAAAACCAAAGCCCATAGCGTCAAACGCTTCGATACATTCGCCGTTTTTGTCCAAACCAGCAGCAAGACCCACTGGGTTACGGAATGTAAGCCCCATGCATTCTACTGGACGATTTGGTAATTGTTGACGATAGAAAAGATCGAGAGGAGTGCCGTTAAAGCGTTGGAAGTTTTTGATTGCAAGATCATGTGCCTTTTCGGCATCAAGTTGGAAAAAGCCAGTTCTGGCTAGACGGTAAAGCATTGTGCCTCCGAAAGAAAAAAGCCCCGTGTAAACGGGTCAATATTATTTACTGTTTTTCAGTGCAATTCAATGAAAATGAGTGAATTCGGCAAAATAGTATGTCTCATTTTAATTTTGTTCATAAAAACAGTTGATTAGCACTCTATGCTCTATACAAAATTGCTAGCTTTTTATTTAAAAGCAAACGATTTCATGCCAGAAAAATTTAAATCATGAGTTACAGCGTCACGTATTGTGTGAAGTTATAATGATTTGAACATAAAAAAGCCCCGCGATTGCGAGGCTTTTGCTAAAGTCACTTACCCTATTCGTTCGAAGAACAGTTCAGGTTAAGTAGAACCAATTCTCGAAGTGCAACAGAGAACTTAGCGAACTCATGAACGGAACCAACTTTGAATTCATTCAAGATGCTCTCCCAACGATGTAATGACAATTCATTCGTTGTCATCCAATCTTCGAGTGCTTGCATCACGTCTAGATCTTCTGTTGAGCAGCCGCAAGTTAGAACTTGAGCAGTCAATTGACGTTGTTGCCAATCGAGATCCTCACGGAATGCTGCACGAGCAAGAGCTTGCCAGTTATTATCAACCGCTTGGCTATTGATCTGTTTCAAGAACCAGTGAAGTGATAAACGGTCACCTAGATTAAAGTAAAGCTTCGAGGCTTGTTCAACCGTTTTACCCGTTTCGCTTGCTACTGTTGAAATATCCAGTGCTGACTGTAGGCTAGAGAGACGAGCTACATGGTGTGCCAGTTTCTCCTCTACTCCGCGCTCAATCCATTTCTGAGCAAGTTCGTTATGCTCTTCCACTTCTGATGCAACTAGCATGGTGTCTAGCGTTTCAGTAATAGTGTGAACATCGTCTTTATATAGCGCAACTAACTCAGTTACTGTGCTCTTACCGCTGCGATTTCGAAGTAACCAACGAGAGATACGGCGTAATGCGCGACGTACATAAAACATGATCTCATACTGTGCTTCTGCAGTTGCAACGTTATCGAGTGCACGAGTTTGCTTAAGAATATCTTCCAGTTCGAAGATCTCACGTGTTGCACTGTAAGCGTTCGCAATATCAACGACACTCGCGCCCGTCTCTTCTTGAAGACGAGTCACGAAGTTACAGCCCATTTCATTAACCATTTGGTTTGCCAGCGCTGTTGCGATGATTTCAGCACGCAGCGGGTGGTTTACCATCTGATCTTTGTAGTTACGGCGTAACTCACTTGGGAAATAAGCAACTAACTGTTTTCCATGGAATTCATCATTTGCAATTTCGTCAGCAACCAATTGTTCTTTCAGAACCATCTTACCGTAAGCTACGAGTACTGAAAGTTCAGGACGTGTCAGACCAAGACCTTGTTTCTCTCGCTCAATCAAGGTTTCATCGTCTGGAATGTACTCAAGAGCACGATCCAAGTACCCTGCTTTCTCCATTGTATGGATAAAGCGGATTTGCTCTTTAACGATGCCAACACCTTGCTGTTCAGTCACCGAAATAGACTCAGATTGACGGTATGCATCATCCAATACGATTTCGCCCACTTCGTCTTCCATCGATTCAAGAATCTGGTTGCGTTGTTTAACCGTTAGATCGCCATTCGATACTAAACCATTCAAGAAGATCTTAATGTTCACTTCGTTGTCCGAACAGTCTACGCCACCAACGTTATCCACAAAGTCCGTATTTACACGACCGCCTGTGCTTGCGTATTCGATACGACCAAGCTGAGTCATACCTAAGTTACCGCCTTCACCAACCACTTTCGCTTTTAAATCACGTCCATCGATACGGAGTACGTCATTTGCACGGTCGCCAACATCAGTGTGTGTCTCGCTAGAAGCTTTAACATACGTACCGATACCACCATTCCAAAGCAGATCCACTTCCATTTGCAGGATCATCTTAATCAGATCGTTTGGCGCTAGAGACGCTTTCTTCGTGCCCAGCATTTTTTGGATTTCTGGCGTTAGTTGGATCGATTTAGAGCGACGAGAGAAAACACCACCGCCCTGCGAGATCAACTCGGCGTTGTAATCTTCCCAGCTTGATCGTGGGAGATTGAACAAGCGATTACGCTCTTCCCAGCTGGTGGCTGAATCCGGATTTGGATCAATGAAGATGTGCATATGGTTAAACGCAGCTTGTAGACGAATATGCTTAGATAGCAGCATACCGTTACCAAATACGTCCCCTGCCATATCACCCACACCAATTGCTGTGAAGTCAGTGGTTTGACAGTTGATGCCCATTTCTCGGAAGTGGCGTTTCACCGATTCCCAACCACCTTTCGCAGTGATACCCATTGCTTTGTGGTCATAACCGTTAGAACCACCTGATGCAAACGCGTCACCTAGCCAGAAGTTGTACTCATCCGATACAGAGTTCGCCAAATCAGAGAATGTTGCTGTACCTTTATCGGCGGCAACAACTAAGTATGGGTCGTCTTCATCGTGACGCACTACACTCTTCGGCGGAATAACTTCGCCTTCGATGATGTTATCGGACACATCGAGAAGCGCGCGAATGAAGCGTTTGTAACAACGTTGACCTTCAGCGAAGATTTCATCACGGTTAGTTAGAGTTGGCTGACGTTTACATACGAAGCCACCTTTTGCACCCACAGGAACAATAACCGTGTTCTTAACTTGTTGTGCTTTAACCAGACCAAGAATTTCAGTACGGAAGTCCTCTTGACGATCCGACCAACGCAAACCACCACGCGCGACTTTACCGCCACGTAGGTGTACACCTTCAATATCAGGTGCGTAAACGAAGATCTCAAACGCAGGCACTGGCTGAGGAATATCTGGGATTTCGCTTGGTTTCATCTTCAACGATAACCAAGGTTTCGGCTGCTTATTTTCGTCCAATTGGTAGTAGTTAGTACGTAGCGTTGCCGTGATCATTTCCATGTAGCGACGGATGATACGATCATCATCTAGGCTTTCAACACGATCCAGTTGCTCGGTTATTTTCTTGATAAGATCGTTCTGACCTTTCTCGCTGCCTTTGTGTTTTGGATCGAATCGTTTGGCAAACAAGTTTACTAGACCCGTTGCCAAATCTGGGTAATGGCTAAGGGTATCTTCTATGTATTGTTGGCTGAATGGGAAACCAACCTGGCGCATGTAGCGCGCGTATGCACGAAGAATTGAGATTTCACGACCAGACAGTGAAGCGCCTAGTACCAAGCGGTTGAAGCCATCACTCTCTAGATTACCAGCCCAAATCGCTGCGAATGCTTGTTGGAAACGATCGCGAGCTTCACGAAGATCAACGGTCTTGTCGCTCTTATGCAGCATTGAGAAATCTAGGATCCAGAACGTTTGACCATTGTTGGTTTCGATCTCATAAGGCGATTCGCCGATCACACGTAACCCTAGGTTTTCCAACATTGGCATCACGTCGGATAGGTGAATTGGCTCGTCGCGGTGGTATAGCTTCAAGCGAACTGCTTTCGATTCAGCCGCTTCTTCTTGCGGACGATAGAACAACATGCCGAGTTTGTTGTCGTCGCTTAACGCTTCTAGACGTTCGATATCTGCAACCGCAGAACCTGGCATCATGTCTTCTTTATATGAACGTGGGAATGCGCTCATGTACTCTTTCGAAAGCGGAAGACCTTTGCTTTCACCAAAGTTAGCAATGATAGACTCTTTTAGGCGGTCGTCCCATGAAGTCGATACTTCCATTAAGTTCTGCTCAATCTTTTTCACGTCTACATCAATGTTGTTATTGTCTACACGAACAATGTAATGGGTTCTCGCCAACGGGCTTTCTGAGAAGAAGGTTGTGAATTCAACCTCTTGTTCACAGCCAAAGTACTGCTTAAGAATGCGTTGCGTTTGACGACGAAGCTCTGTGTTGTATCGATCTTTTGTCACGTAAACCATACAGCTGAAGAATCTACCAAACGGGTCTTTACGAACAAATAGACGTAACAAGTCACGATCTTGCATTTGAACGACGCCCATCCCCACTTCTAATAACTCTTCTTCACGAGCTTGAAGTAATTCGTCACGTGGGTAGTTTTCTAGAATGTTGTGCAGGGCTTTGTACGAGTACGATCCGTTACGGTAACCACTCGCTTCTAGAATACGATCCACTTTCTCGCGGATCAGAGGAATACTTTGTACGGCTTGGTTGTATACAGCAGAAGTGTAAAGACCTGTGAAACGGTGCTCACCAATCACTTTGCCGTTCTTATCGAATTTCTTAACGCCAATGTAGTCAGTGTAAGCTGGGCGGTGAATACGAGATGCCTGATTACCCTTAGTGATGATCAATGCGTAAGGCTTTTTCGCTTCTAGGCGTGCAGAGTCGGACAGTTCAGAAAGCTTGATGCTGCGAATGCGATTGTCATCGGCAAAGAGACCAAGACCTTTCTCTTTAACAGGTTGCAGCTCAGTGTCACCATTGACGCTAACAAGATCATACTCTTTGTAACCCATGAAGGTGAAGTTATGATCCCCTAACCAACGTAGGTATTCGATCGTCTCATCTAAACGATCAGTCTTCATCGAAACTCGATCTTTGTTCTTTTCAAGATCATCAGTAACGATCTTAAGTTTATCAACCATTTGTTTCCAATCATCAACCACTAAACGCGTGTCAGACAAAATGGTCAGTAGCTCATTTTTCAGCTCTTGCATTTCACCTTTACTGGTTAAGCGGTCAACTTCGATATGGAACAGAGATTGAAGAACACCACCCTCGCCATTAACGTCCGTCACTTGCCCTTTTTTATCGCGTTCTAGTTGCGTTGGGTTGTTGAGCATCAAGTGAGAAACAAGGTCAAGTCGCGTTAACGCCATCTTGATGGAATCCACCAAAAACGGGCTGTCCGGAACAACAATTTCAACAATAGTGTGTGTTGATTGCCAACCTTGGCGGCTGACAGTTGGGTTGAATACCCTGACAGAAATGTCTTCTGGTTTCTTTTCATTGACATGATGCCACAGGCTAACAACGGCACCATATAGGTCGGATTCGTTTCGCTGAATCAAGTCATCATCAGCAATGTTACTAAATAAGTGTTGAGCAAGTTTAGTTACAAGCGGTTGGTGAGAAAGCTCGAGTTTGTCTTGAATTAGTTGGTATACCTTTTCAAGCAGAACCGGCACTACATTTTCACGCGCGGTCATATTCACACTCCACATTAGAATTGTTGTTTTGTAGGGGGACTTAACTTCGGGTTTTAGCCTCGAAACTAAGCATAGGTAATGCATGCACTTATTGTAAAAGCATAATTACAAATGTTTAACAAAAATTCGCAGTGGTAGGAGGTGAAATGTTTGATTATGTGACTAAGATTCCTGTTTAACTCACTAGGAATATCAGGCATCACAGAGTTTCTAACTTTAGAAACTTATTATTTTGGTCAGTTGTGAGTCTAAAACGACCTCTAATGCCTAATTGACTAAGAAACGGTCGAAATTTTGATGCATCTAGTTGCACCCTCAAACCATTGTCAGTAATGACTTGTACAGAACTTGCGGCACCAGAGTAGTGTGAAAGAAATGTTTGATAAGAGATGTTGAGAGAGAAGTAATACTGGTTCATGAAAATGGATTGTTGTCAGAACAAAAAACTAGGGTGATCGTAATGACCACCCTATTCTTTTGTCGATTATTCGTCTAGTGCTTTAGTCACTTTTTCGAATAAGTCTTTCGCTAGATTGTCCATCGCTTTAAGCTTTTCAAGCTCTGCACGAATAAGCGCTTGACGACCTTCATCGTATTTACGGAATTTCAATAGAGGATCGATCATGCGGGACGCCACTTGTGGGTTACTATCGTTCAAGTGACGAAGGATCTCACCAGCAAATTGGTAGCCAGAACCAGATTTATCATGGAAGCGTACTGGGTTTGCGTTCAAGAACGAACCAATCAAACTGCGCGTGCGGTTCGGGTTCTTCAAGCTAAACGCTTCGTGGCTCATGGTTTCTTTTACTTTCTCAAGTGCGTTCTCAATCGGGTTGCTGCCCTGAAGAACAAACCATTTGTCCATAACCAGACCATCGTGCTTCCACTTGTCGCTGTAATCCGCCATTAACGCTTCACGACATTCAAGTTGTGCACTGTTCGCTGCACTCATCGCCGCAATTGTGTCGGTCATATTGTTTGATGATTCATACTGCGCTTTTGCTAGCTCGTTACCCTTTTCAGTGTAAGCCAAGAACTGCAAGCACTGGTTGCGCAGAGCGCGTTTGCCAATCGCTGCATGGTCAATGCTGTATTCTGTTTGGTTCAATGCGTGATAAGTAGCACTCAGTTCATCTTCTAGTTCTTTAGAAAGTGACACTGTAATGCCATTCAGTACCGTATCTACCGCATCGATATCAATCTGCTTGTACCAACCAGTGATTTCGTTGATGGAAGGCAGAGAAAGCACTTGAGCAATAAACGCAGGTTCAAGGTTTGCATCAAGTAACACACCACGGAATGCATCGATTAAGTCTTCTGATAGCTTAACCTCACCACCCGCTTGAACGTTAGTTACGTTTTGACGAATGTATTTCGCTAGCAGCATTTGGCTTGCATCCCAACGAGCAAAATCGTTCGTTGCGTGCTTCATCAAGAAAATCAGTTCATCATCGCTGTAATCGTATTCCAATTTAACCGGTGCAGAGAACTCACGAAGCAATGATGGTACTGGTTGTTCTGCAACGTTTTCGAATACGAAAGTCTGCTTGTCTTGCTTCACGTCCAAAACGTTGTGTACGGATTCACCGTTGATAACCAGTGGAATCACATCACCATTTTGTGCGTATAGTTCAATATCGAATGGAATATGTAGCGCTTGTTTTTCTGCTTGGTCGTGCGTTGCTTCAGTAAATTGCTCAACCGTTAACGCGTAAGTTTTTGCTTCAGCGTTATATTCGCTGTTTACGCGAAGTGTTGGTGTACCCGATTGGCTATACCATAAGCGGAATTGTTTAAGATCAACGCCCGTTGCGTCTTCCATTGCAGAAACAAAATCTTCACACGTTGCCGCTGTGCCATCATGACGTTCGAAGTAAAGCTTCATGCCTTTTTGGAAGCCTTCTTCGCCAAGTAACGTGTGGTACATGCGGATCACTTCGCTGCCTTTTTCGTACACGGTTAGCGTGTAGAAGTTATTCATTTCAATAACTTTATCTGGGCGAATTGGGTGTGACATTGGGCTTGAGTCTTCCGCAAACTGAGGACCACGGATAATGCGAACGTTGTCGATGCGGTTTACTGCGCGTGAACCAAGATCGGACGAAAACTCTTGGTCACGGAATACCGTTAGACCTTCTTTTAAGCTCAGTTGGAACCAATCGCGACAAGTCACGCGGTTACCCGTCCAGTTGTGGAAGTATTCATGACCGATTACCGCTTCAATGCCAAGGTATTCGCGGTCAGTCGCGGTTTTTTCATTCGCAAGCACAAACTTCGAGTTGAAGATGTTTAAACCTTTGTTTTCCATTGCACCCATGTTGAAAAAATCAACCGCAACGATCATGTAGATATCAAGATCGTACTCAAGACCAAAGCGATCTTCGTCCCACTTCATTGAGTTGATCAGCGAAGTCATTGCGTGACCCGCGCGATCGAGGTTGCCTTTGTCGACAAAGATTTCTAGGTCTACTTCACGACCTGATGTGGTTGTGTATTTATCACGTAGTACATCAAAGTCACCGGCAACCAAAGCGAACAAGTAAGCAGGTTTTGGATGTGGGTCCTGCCATTGAACCCAATGACGACCATTTTCTGCCTCACCTTCAGCTACCCGGTTACCATTGCTTAATAGAAATGGATACACGGCTTTGTCTGCGATCACTTTTGTTGTGTATTTCGCGAGAACGTCTGGGCGGTCTAGGTAGTAAGTAATGCGGCGAAAGCCTTCTGCTTCACACTGTGTACAGAACGCACCACCTGATTTGTAAAGACCTTCAAGTGCGGTGTTTGCTTCCGGATCGATCTTAGTAACGATTTCTAAATCAAATTCTGCTGGCAGATCGGTAAGAACTAAAGAGGCTTCTTTGACTTCATGATGAGACCAGTCTTCACCGTTCACTTTTACAGAGCGTAGCTCTAGCCCTTCACCATCGAGTTCTAATGTGGTTAATTCACCCTTTTGAACTACTTTTGATACTGCTGTAACGATCGTGTCGTTGTCATAAAGATCAAACGTCAAATCAATATCGGTAATTGTATGAGATGGCGCTTTATAATCTTTGCGATATTTCGCTTGGGGAGCTTGAGACATGTCCATAAATCCTTGTATATAGAACCACAAAAATACCAGGACTAGAGGCTCAAACACCTCTTACTGGTATCACGATATAAGCTATTTGTAGGGGTTGTGGTATCAGAATACAAGTCTTTCTATAAAAAAACGGAGCTTTTAGTGTCTTAGCTCCGCTTTCTGTTTAACATTTAATCAACATCAGAATATTTCACTATTAATAACCCTGCGTGAAATAATGGTGATGAATCATTTATGGTGTTACTCGATTAAGTACCGCGTACATATCACCGTTAGAATCTTGAATCGTCAGCTCGTTTTGGTTCAATGTATAGCGGGTTCCGTGCTCTCCGTTCTCGTACAAAAGAACTAGATGCTCACCTTCTGTGTAAAACACGCCTTGTTTCACTGCCTCTTCACCTTCTTCATTTGACACTCTAAACATAAATACAAAGTCTGGTTGAAGAATCAAGTCCATTTGGTTGATGTTATTTGCAAGCATGCCATCCCCTCCAACTTGAGAGCTTGACCAAATACCTGCAAGTGCATTCGACAACCCCTTAGTGAAGGTTACACCATTCAAGTCTAGAGTGTTGTGGTTATTACGATATGCATAAATTTGCGCTTCATCAGTATTCAACCCAAGGACGATGGTGTCCTCATTGGCGTTATAGAGTCCTTCCCAATGGTCGATTGAGTAATCTTTTTTCTGAATGTCGATAGAGAACGTGTAGTCCGAGCCAAGGGTGAGTTTTATCGCTCTAAAGTTTTCTGAAGAATCATCAGGGTTTGGATTCATCAAATACCAATCTCCTATCAAGAATGGAGTGTCAAAGTGACTAAGTTCGTCTTCCTTGTTGGTCTCCGCGCTAGAAACACTAAAGCAGCAAAAGCTAAGTAAAATAATGAACCATTTCATAACGGTATCCTTATCGTTTTCTTTTAGCTTAGGCTCTAGATCTCATTTTCGCGAAATATTTGATCTACATCACGTAAATTGTTAGTGCAAATTAAGCGCAGGAACAACCTATTTTTATAGAAACGCCGCTTTATAAACGCATAAAAAAAGAGCGAGTCGCTATGACTCGCTCTTTATATAGAGAATTATTAGTCGTTTTGACTGAATTTTTAGCCTTTCAGCATATCAACCATAACAGCAACTGATTCATCTAGATAAACGTCTGGCGCTTCGTAATCTTTTGGCACATCATCAAGCGTTTTGAATGGTTTTTTACCCATTGCTGCTTGACGTTCATTGATGCGCTCTAAGCGTAGAGCCTCGGCTTTATCTGATTCGTCTTCGCGCACTTTCTCGTTAAGAGACAACAAATTATCGTCTTTCTCTTTACGGTACTTCTCAATATCTTCTTTGATGAAACGGAATTCCATCTCATCAGCAATACGTTTATTGTGAAGCTCAGTTAGTTTGGTAACAAGCGCGTCGTTGCTTGGGAATGTCTGATACTTTGCTTTATCAATGCTATCCCAAGGTAATGCGTTGTCTTCAACACTCTCACCTGTTTCGCTTGGCTCAACTGGAGTTGGGTAAGCGATGTCTGGTGCAACACCACGGTTCTGAGTACTGCCACCATCGATGCGGTAGAACTTTTGAATCGTGTATTGTACGTAGCCAAGTTCTTTGTCGAAAAGATCGTAGATATGATTCAATGAGCGGTGTTGTTGAACGGTACCCTTACCGAAAGAGTTTTCACCAAGAATAATCGCACGGTTGTAATCCTGCATTGCTGCCGCAAAGATTTCAGACGCTGAAGCACTGTAGCGATTGATCAACACGGTTAGTGGACCATCGTAACTCACTTGCCCATCGGTATCTGCATTTACTTTGATGCGACCATAGCTATCGCGAACCTGAACAACTGGACCTTCTTTAATGAAGAGCCCTGTTAATGCCGTTGCTTCAGTCAGCGCACCACCGCCGTTGTTGCGTAGATCAACGATAACACCGTCGACGTTTTTCGCCTTCAATTCAGATAGCAGTTTATCGGTATCTTTTGAAAGACCAACGTAAAAACTAGGAACCTCAAGAACCCCAATCTTCTTACCGTCTTTCTCGATGATTTCAGACTTAACCGCACGGTCTTCTAAACGAACTTTATCACGCACAATAGTGACAACGTAACTCTTCGCATCTTTACCTTCTGGCAAGACTTGTAGGTTAACTTTGGTTCCTTTAGGACCTTTGATTAGTTGAACGACATCATCAAGACGCCAACCGATCACATCGACAACTTCTTCGCCATCTTGACCAACACCGATAATGCGGTCGCCCTCACCTAGCTGTTTACTCTTAGATGCTGGACCGCCGGCAACTAATGAACGAATCACTGTATAGTCGTCGGTCATTTGAAGCACAGCCCCAATACCTTCAAGAGACAGATTCATCTCTGATTGGAACTGTTCCGCGTTTCGTGGAGATAGGTAGCTAGTATGTGGATCAACTTCACGAGCGAATGCATTCATGTAAAGTTGGAAAGCGTCTTCATTGCGAGTTTGCGTGATGCGTTTCATCGCGTTGTTGTAACGTTTCGCTAGAACCTCTTTGATTTCTGGCCATTCTTTACCAGTCATTTTAAGGTTAAGAGCATCGTACTTAACGCGTTTTCGCCATAATTCATTTAACTCAGCTTCATCCTTGGGCCATGCGGCTTCAGAACGATCCAGTTCAATAAACTCATCAGTATTAAACTTGATTTCTTTATCGAGTAGAGTCAATGCGTAGGCAAAACGATCAAAACGCTTCTGCATCGAAAGATTATAAACATCAAATGCAATCTTGTTATTACCAGCTTTAAGCTGATCATCAAGGCTGACGGACCAATCTTTGAAAGAGTCGATATCGGCTTGAGTAAAAATATTTCTATTGTAATCAAGCATTTCTACGTAGCGCTCAAAGATCGCTTTGGAGAAATCATCGTTTAGATTGAAATGCTTATAATGAGAGCGGGTAAATCGAGAAGTTACTCGTTTGCTGGCTGTTTCATGCTGAACTTCAGGTGCAAGAACCGGCAAATCATCTTTGTTTAGTTTGGCTTCTAGAGCCTGAGCTGATGCTGCTAGCCAGAAGCTAGCAGCAATCAGTGTCACTTTTGAACGGCAATTCATGCGTAGGAGTATCTCCCTTATGCGCGCAAGTGCTCCGCTTTCACAACCATTTGTAGGCCGTTAGCAAGTTGAACACGTACATCATCCTTATTGACTTCAACAATGGTCGCTGCCATGTTTCCTTTGCCCATGTTCACGTTAACTTCGTTGCCGATTGTGATTTCATCAGCGTTTAGCGCGCGTGTTTCTACAGGCTTACTTTCTTTTTGTACTTTTGGTTTGTTAGCACGACGAGGCTGTTGTGGCTTTTTAGCCGCAGGTTTCGCTTTCGCCTTACCCTCTTCGCGAGCTTTTTGAGCTTGCTCTTTACGACGAGCCTGAACTTTCGCTTTGCTTTCAGCAAGTGTCGCTTTAGCGTGTTCTACGTGTTCTTCTTCTAGCTCACCACATGGGTTGCCATCTAGATCAACACGTACTGCACCTGGTTTTACGCCGTGTAGGTAACGCCATGATGAAGTGTACTGTCTTAACGCTGCACGAAGCTGAGTTTTGCTTACTTTTTCGTCTTCATTTAGACGTTCCGCAAGATCTTGAAAAATACCAATTTTCAGAGGCTTTGCTTCACCTTCTAAAGTAAAGCACTTAGGGAAACATTCAGCAATGTATGCGATAACTTCTTTGCTGTTTTTTAACTTTTCAGTCATGAGGGTTCCTGGTTTGAGCGGATTTCCGCGAAGCATTAAGAAAAAATATTCTCGTATTATAGTGACATGCCAAGGAAAAACCACACTCGAGGGCGAATTTATGCGTCGTTAGCGTGCGAATTAAGCAGCTTTTCTACTTCAGCCATAAAATGAGTGAGGCCTTCTTCATCGATTTCATTGAATCGACCGATATTTGGACTATCAATATCCAACACGCCAGCCACTTCCCCATTGATAGTAAAAGGAATAACAATTTCTGAATTACTTGCTGCATCACAAGCAATGTGACCTTCAAATGCATGCACATCGTATACTCTTTGTACGCTGTTAGTTTGTGCAGCAGTACCACAGACGCCTCGTCCCATTGGGATACGAACACAAGCAGGCTTACCTTGGAAAGGGCCGAGCACCAACTCATCACCTTTCGTTAGGTAAAAACCCGCCCAATTCAGGTCTTCAAGTTCCATAAATAGAAGAGAGCTGATGTTGGCAAGGTTTGCGATGTAGTCTTTCTCTGATTCGATAAGCGCAACTGCTTGCTTGGTAAGTCTTTGGTATTGTTCTATGTTCATATTAACTTCCTACTTTTTATTTAGGCTTCCATTCTGTTGGTATGGCGCTAAAATGCAGCCCTACTTTTTAATAGGACTTATTCTCAATTACAATGAATCCGAAAAACGACACTATTAGCCGTTCTTGGTTGATAACACAAGTGAAAAAGCACAAGTCCAAGCTGATTCTAGCGAACTTGATAGCTGTACTTGCGACCTTGATTAGTGTTCCAATCCCTCTTCTTATGCCTCTCATGGTGGATGAAGTCTTATTGGACAAACCGGCATCGGGCTTAGCAGCAATGAACGCGGTTTTACCTGAAGCGTGGCACACACCTACGGGTTATATCTTCTTTACTCTGTTCTTGGTTGTGCTGATGAGGGCAGCAAGCCAAGGGTTTAATATTCTTCAAAGCCGACAATTTACCTTGGTTTCAAAGACAATCACCTTTGAAATGCGAAGTAAAATGATCGACAAGCTTGGTCGTATTAGCATTCGACAGTACGAAACAAAAGGCAGTGGTGGCATCAACGCTCACCTTATCACCGACATTGAGACCATTGATAAATTTATTGGTTCTACATTAGCTAAATTTGTTATCAGCCTACTGACGGTGATTGGTACAGCCATCGTGCTACTTTGGCTCGATTGGCGTCTGGGTCTGTTTATTCTTCTCGTCAACCCTATTGTCATTTACTTCTCACGTAAGCTGGGAAGTATGGTTAAGCACCTTAAGCGCAAAGAAAACCATTCATTTGAGATTTTCCAGAACCGCTTAGTCGAAACTCTTGACGGCATTTATCAACTACGAGCGGCTAATAAAGAGCGAGAGTTTCTCCAGCAATTAAAAGGTAGCGCTGACCAAGTTCGTATCGATGCTGACAAGTACGCATGGCAATCAGAGGCTGCGGGACGTGTCTCTTTCCTTCTGTTTTTAATCGGTTTCGAGTTGTTCCGTGCGGTTGCAATGCTAATGGTAATGTTCAGTGACCTTACCATTGGTCAAATTTTCGCGGTGTTTGGTTACCTTTGGTTTATGTTGTCTCCTGTTCAAGAACTATTGGGTATCCAATTCTCTTGGTACAGCGCAAAAGCGGCACTTAAGCGAATTAATGATCTACTCGAATTGGAAGAAGAACATAGACCTGTTTCGAAAGTAAATCCTTTCAAAGAAAATCGAGAGGTTGATGTAAAAATTGAACATGTTGATTTTTCATACAACAATGAAAACAAGGTGTTGGATGATCTCTCGTTGCACATTCCTGCTGGTAAGAAAGTGGCGCTTGTGGGTGCGAGTGGTGGTGGTAAATCAACCTTGATTCAATTATTGATCGGCGTTTACCGTCAGAATTCTGGTTCTATCCGTTTTAATGATGAGTTAACGGAAGACATCAGCTTTGAAGTAATACGCGACAAAATTGCCGTGGTTTTACAACAACCTATACTATTTAATGACACCTTAAGGCATAATCTGACCCTTGGTGGTGACTTTGATGAAATGTCATTATGGCGAGCACTAGAAGTCGCTCAGCTTCAGAACGTGATTTCGCAACTTAACCACGGATTGGATACTCAAATTGGTCGTAATGGTATTCGCCTATCCGGCGGTCAGCGTCAACGCTTAGCGATTGCACGTATGGTGCTGAGCAACCCACAATTTGTTATCCTAGACGAAGCAACGTCAGCACTGGACACCGCAACTGAAGCGGCTTTGCATAAGGCGTTAACGGAATTCTTACGCGGTCGAACGACTCTTATTGTCGCCCATCGCTTATCGGCGGTGAAGCAAGCAGATTTGATTTATGTGCTTGAAGATGGAAGAGTGACGCAAACAGGTACCCATGGTGAGCTCGTTGAGCAAGAAGGCTTATATCAAACCTTATATGGTGGCATTCAGTCCCACGCTTAAACCATTCAGTTTAGAGAGGTCGTTGTGACCTCTCTGTCTAAACACGCCATGCAACCGAATAGCGTCCGCTTGTGCCAAGGTTGCGAATTGCCTGTCGATATCGTCGATCTACCTAATGGCAAAAATGCACATTGTCCACGTTGTGGTACTCAGCTCTATCGTGGTGGTAGTCCTAGCCTATCTGGTAATCTCGCTATCGCTGTTACTTGTATTCTACTTTTTATACCTTCGCACTTTTTTAACTTCATCAGTATTCGGTTATTCGGTGTGATGATTCCGGCGACACTGCCATCTGGAATGATAACGTTATTTCAAGAGGGCTTCGTCCTCCTTTCTATCCTCATTCTTTTTTGTAGTTCTCTTGCCCCACTTATTGTGTGCAGTTCTGTCGTAACGGCACATTGGTCGTTGCATAAACGTTGGTTTAAAGGGCTTCGCGTTTCATTATGGTTAATCCAACACCTAAAACATTGGGTAATGTTGGATGTGTTCCTTGTGAGCATCGCAATCTCTTGTTTTAAGCTGCAAGATTACTCCGATATTTTTGTTGGACCGGGCTTAATTGGTCTTGTTCTATTACAAGTTTTTACGGTTCTGTTGATCTCTCGCATTAGTGTTCGTCGTTATTGGGAAGCATGGCAACCTGAAAACAGTTACGACTTCGAACACAAAGATGTGCATTGTCACGAGTGCCACTTATCGCAACCTGAAGGCGAAAACTGCCATCGTTGCCATCACGCGCTATACCACCGTAAACCAAATTCTATCCAAAAAACGTGGGCATATTTAATTGCAGCGACGATTGCGATCTTCCCTGCCAACTTGATTCCGATTTCAATTTTGCTGACAAACGGTAAGCGCTTGGAAGACACTATTTTTTCAGGCGTGGCAGGCTTAGTTAAAAACGGTATGTACGGAATCGCGGTTATCATTTTTGTTGCCAGTATCGTCGTTCCTGTGGCTAAGATTCTCGGCCTGACTTACATCTTGTTATGTATCAAATTCAAACGTTCGGTGTTTAGAAGACAACGAATGATGGTTTACTTTGCAGTAAAATGGATCGGCAAATGGTCAGTGATGGATTTGTTTGTTATTTCTATCATGATGACGTTGGTCGATCGTGGACAAATTCTCGACTTCACACCGGGTTATGGCGCTGTTGCGTTTGGTCTGGTGGTCGTTTTAACAATGCTTGCGGCGGAGAGCATTGACCCAAGGCTTATTTGGGACCAAGCCCCAACACAATCAGAAAAAGAGTCAATTAATGAGTGATCAGAACAGTTCTCAAACGTCATATGTGCCAGATGTAAAGAGGAGTAAAGGTATTTCTCCCCTTTGGTTGTTGCCGATTTTGACTATGGTCTTAGCTGGCTGGCTTGTTGTGAAATCAATTCATGACGCAGGACAGCGTGTACAAATCTATTTTTCCGATGCTGCGGGTTTGGTCGCTGGACGAACCACTATCCGCTATCAAGGTTTAGAAGTGGGAATGGTGCGCGACATTAACCTGTCTGAAGATTTAGGCAGCATTTATGTCGACGCTGATATCTACCCTGAAGCGACGAAACTGCTGAACGATAAAACGCGTTTCTGGTTAGTAAAACCAACAGCAAGTTTAACCGGCGTGTCTGGTCTTGATGCGTTGGTTTCTGGTAACTACATTTCTATCCAGCCAGGTGATGGTGAACAGTTTGAAACCACTTTTCATGCTTTGGAATCGGCTCCTACCGACTTACGAGTCACTCAAGGTCTGAACATTAAGTTGAAAAGCCGAGACTTGGGCGGCGTTTCTATTGGCTCGCAAATCGTCTACAAAAAGATTCCGATTGGTGAAGTGTTCAGCTATCAACTGAATGATGATGCGAAGTCCATAACCATTCAAGCCAATATACAAGAGCAGTATCAGCACCTGATTAATAGCCGCAGCCGTTTTTGGAACGTAAGTGGAATTGGTGCAAGCATCGGTTTTGAAGGTGTTGATGTTCGTCTAGAAAGTATGAGCGCCCTACTTGGTGGCGCTATTGCTGTTGACTCGCCAGATGATGGCGAACCCGTTGAAGAGAATACCGAGTTCCGTCTTTATAAAGACCTTAAAACTGCGGGGCGCGGTATTCCAATCAAAATCGCGCTTCCTGATGACAACAAAATTAGCGGCGAAGGCGCGCCTATCATGTACCGCGGGATTGAAGTAGGACAAATCACCGATTTAAGCCTATCTGAAGGTCGTGAAGTGATTTTAGCGTCTGCTGCAATCCAACCTGCTTTCAGTGACATGTTGACTTCTGGCACACGTTTTGTTCTTGAAGAAGCAAAAGTTTCCCTTTCTGGTGTTGAGAATATCGCAAACCTTGTCCGCGGAAACTTTTTAACCATCGTCCCGGGTGAAGGTGAAAGATCTCGACGATTTACTGCCATTCGCCAGAATGTATTTAATCAGCAACAGCAGAAGTCGATTGCAATTCGCCTCGTTTCTGACAACTCCTTTGGCTTAGACAGCGGTGCAAACGTACTTTACAAAGGCATTGTCGTTGGCTCGATCATTAAAGTCGGTTTGCTTGATGAAAAACAAGCGCAAGCGGCAAAGCATGAAGTGTTCATGGATGTCCTTATCGACAATGAGTACAAGCATCTAATAAAATCGAACAACCGTTTCTACGTGACAGGCAGTGCTTCTGCAGAACTTACAGAGTCAGGATTGAGTGTCACAGTACCTCCAGCTAAGCAGCTTCTCACTGGTTCAATCAGCTTCGTTAGCCAAGGACAAGAACAAATCCAGAAAGAATACCAATTGTTCCAGAGCGCTTCTCTAGCGGAGCTTGCACAGTACAATCAATCTGGCTCTAAGACGCTGACTCTCTTTGCATCTGAGTTACCACCGATTTCTAAAGGTAGCCCTCTGCTCTACCGCAATTTGCCAGTTGGCAGCGTATCTGATTTCAATCTGGTCGATGGTGGCGTGATCGTCAAAGCAACCATTGAAAATCGATACGCGCACTTACTCAGTGAACAGACGGTATTTTGGAACCGTTCTGGTGTAGAGATTGATGCCTCTCTTGCTGGTATCACCGTCAAAGCTCACCCTCTTAAAACGTTGATCAAAGGTGGTATTGCTTTTGACTCCATTCCGGGCATTGAGAATAAAGTGGGTCAACGTTGGAAGCTATACAACGATCAGAACCAAGCACGTAAGTTTGGTCGAGTTATCGCGTTAGAAACCGATGGCAGCCAAGAAGTAACCAAAGGTATGCCAATTAAATATCAAGGTGTTAAGGTCGGTGAAGTTACTCTAGTCGTTCCAAACTTTCGTCGTGAAATGGTGGAAGTCACCGCGCGCATTCTTCCTGAATATGTCGACAATATCGCCGTTACCGGGTCACACTTCTGGCTAACAGAACCTGAAATTGGGCTGGGTGGCGTGAAGAACTTAGGCGCGTTAGTATCAAAATCCATCAGTGTTGAACCTGGTAATGGCGCCGCGAAATTCAAGTTTGATTTAGCGAAAAGCCAGCAAGCACAACAAGGAGTGTCATTCACACTGCAAAGTGAGCAACGTGGTTCAGTTCAAGTTGGAACCCCTATCCTATATCGACAAATGGAAGTAGGCAGTGTAACGAGTGTCAGCTTGGGTGAGTTTGCTGATCGAGTGGTAACAAAAATCGAGATAAAGCCCGCATATGCATATCTTGTTCGTCAAAACAGTGTGTTCTGGAATGTCTCAGGCGTAGATGTCTCTATTGGCCTAGGAGGCGCAAACATCAAAGCAGGTACATTTGACAGCTTAGTTCGTGGCGGCATTGCTTTCTCAACCCCTGAGCAATCACAAATTCCACCAGCGGCAAAACAAGGGCAATCTTTCTACTTATACCCTCAAGCAGAAGAGAGTTGGACTCAGTGGCGCACTGCTATTCCAAAACCATAGTGCTTTTAGAGAAAATTATCGACGTAAAGAGCAGCAATTGCTGCTCTTTTTTATTGCTCAAACCTTGCTGGCTATTCGTTTCTGATCCGCTTTCGTATATTATTTGCGGCAAATTCTGCAATCGAGACTTCACTTTGCATTCTAACGTTTACATCCCAGAAGCTTTTCTGGAAAAAATCCAAACTATTCTCCCTGCTCACCTCAACATGGAAGACTTTATCGCGTCGTGCCAAAAGCCATTACGCAAAAGTATTCGTGTTAATACGTTGAAGATCAGCGTAGAAACGTTTTTGGAGCGTGCAGAATCAAAAGGCTGGACGCTTTCTCCGGTTCCTTGGTGTGATACGGGTTTTTGGATCGAAGCGGATGAATCGGTTGTCCCACTAGGTAACACTGCTGAGCACATGTCAGGGCTATTTTATATTCAAGAAGCAAGCTCAATGATGCCTGTCTCTGCCCTGTTCATGGATGATGAATCCTACGACGCGGTTCTCGATACCGCAGCTGCCCCTGGTTCTAAAACAACGCAAATTGCTGCGTTGATGAACAACGAAGGCGTTTTGGTCGCGAATGAATACGCCGCGAGTCGTGTAAAAGTACTTCATGCCAACATTGAGCGTTGTGGTGTGCGAAATGCGGCGCTAAGTAACTTCGATGGTCGTGTGTTTGGTGGCTGGCTCCCAGAACAATTTGACGCGGTTCTATTGGATGCGCCATGTTCTGGTGAAGGTACGGTTCGAAAAGATGAAGACGCAATGAAGAACTGGACGCAAGCGTCGGTGATTGAAATTGCAGACACACAAAAAGATCTGATTGAAAGTGCTTTCCACGCTCTTAAGCCAGGTGGCGTGATGGTTTATTCAACCTGTACGTTGAGTACCGAAGAGAACCAACAGGTTTGCCATCACCTTAAAGAAACTTTTGGTGACGCAGTTCAGTTCGAGAGCTTAAAAGATCTGTTTGAAAATGCAGAAGCGGCGCTAACAGAAGAAGGCTTCTTACATATCTTCCCTCAGGTTTATGACTGTGAAGGCTTCTTCGTAGCTCGAATTCGTAAGCTTACAGCAGTAGAAGCGCCACAAGTAAAAAAACGTATGGGTAAATTCCCATTTGTAAAAGCGTCTAACAAAGAATCAGCAGAAATCGCTAAGCAGTTACAAAACACGATGGGCATCGAACTACCAGATGACAGCACGGTTTGGATCCGCGATAAAGACGTTTGGCTTTTCCCTGACGCGCTAGAACCTATGATTGGCGAATTACGCTTTTCGCGTATGGGCATTAAAATCGCCGAAGCGCACAAAAACGGTTACCGCTGGCAACATCAAGTGGCAACTGCCCTAGCAACTGGTAACGAGAAAAACGCAATTGAGTTAACGATTGAAGAAGCTCGAGAATGGTACATGGGTCGCGATGTTCGCCCGCAAAACATTCCAACAGATATGAAAACGGGTAAAGGCGAAGTGCTCGTGAAGTACGAAGGCGCGATTATTGGTCTTGGGAAATGGGTAAGTAACCGCGTTAAAAATGGTCTTCCACGTGAATTAGTGCGAGATAAGAACTTATTTTAGTAGCAAAGTGAAATACTATAAATAAATGAAAAGCCATCGTATTTACGATGGCTTTTTGGTTCTAAAGCATGATTGGAACTGGGTTCACTAGCGATCCGAGTGCCCTGTACTAAACTGAATGTATCAAAGCATCGCTTTGAAACGGCATTTCTCTCTATGTTTAACCGACAATATGTGTTGGTCAAAAAGTTTAGCGCAGGCTCTATAAAGGAGCCGTTTCCCCTAGGCCCAAAATAAGGACGAGTTTGGGCCATTTTTTTGACTGATGCATTCCCTATATGAGCTATACCCAAGTGACTTCAAGATGCAGGATTCAGAGCGTTGTCATTGATT
>NZ_BCUF01000052.1 GCF_001591145.1 Vibrio harveyi NBRC 15634 = ATCC 14126 = KCTC 12724
AAAGGGCACTCTTTACAAATAGTAAGGGCCTTGGCTTGTATACTTTGTTGCCGATTCTTGATTTAGAATCAAGATCTTTAAATCGCCGCAGCGTCTACACATCAACTCATTCTCGCTGAACCCGAGTATCTGAGTTACTTGGGTATAAAACTCTAGTAAGACGATCTAACAAAAACGGAGCCAATCGGCTCCGTTCTATAATCTCATTTCTTTGCCCTACTTCTTAGGGACTTCCAATTGCATCTCTGGCATAGCTTGACGTTTAGCTTTTACCTTGCTCCATATGATCCAGAATAGCACCACTAGAATCAGTGCGATGACGTTTCCGATACCTATGATGATCATACTGCGCTTACGTTCCGCTTCGCGCTCAGCAATGATGCGTTTTTCCATTTCAATACGACGCTGCTCAGCGAGTTCCGCCTCTTTCGCGACACGAGCCGCTTCAAGATCCACCTCTTCAACAACACTAAATGACTGTTCTTTGATTGGGAAGACTAATGAACGCTTAGTCGCTAAGTCAGTTGCAAACACCTCACCGTGCCATGAGTATTTACCTAGCTCTGGATCGTTGTCCATTTTGAGCGTGGTTTTCGTGCCATCAGCCGACACTTGACCTTGGCTATAACTAATAAAACCATCGGGCGCTTCCTGCTCAATGTTCACCGCAATAGAGCCCGGAGTGATCATGCCTTGTTCACCACTGACCACCAGCTGATGCGGTTGGTCTGCATGACGTGATTGAATAAAGGTGCGCGTAATTGGCGATGGATAGACCAGCACGATTTGTTCTTGCGCTCTCAGGAAAACCCCGTTACCTGATGTAATGCGTGCGCGGTACTTACCCGGCTCAACATCAATTGGTAGCTGAACCGTAAATACACCATCACCTGCTTTTTCATCCAAACCACGACCATCATCGGCAAACTCACCGATCACCATAGGTACTGGTCGCGCTTCTTTGATCAGTTCGTCTTCATTCTCAACAAATTTGGTGAAGGTGACGCGCAGATTGACGCGGTCTAGAAAATCTCTCAATACCAACGGTTGATCGTCTGAGGTTAAACGCGCGGTGAACTTAAGCGCCTCACTGTGGTAAAGGCGATTAGGGAACACATCGGTACTCAGCTTGAGATGTGAAATCAGACGGATGTTGTTTTTAGGTGTGACCTTACCCACCGCCTGCCAAGGACCTGGCATTGGGTTATCAATCGATATGATGTCCAGAGAAGGCTCTTGGTACCAACGCACATTGTCGTAGGTACCCCATGCATAATATTTTTTGCCATCAGGACGGACAAGAACAACGGGCTGAGAGCTCTGTTCGCGATAAACCAGAAAGGTAATTTGTTCGATGGTTGGGTCGACACGAAATCGGTTATCTAACAAAGACATGGCGGACTCGCTCGCAGAAAACGCGAAACAACTCCAGAACGCTAAAATAGCGACTGACAAAGCCCTCAACATAGTCTCTCCTATTACTGCCAAATACTGTCGTTCACCAGTTCCAATCTTTTCTGGTGTGCTTCTACTTCATCGGCAGTTGCACGCAAAACCTTTAGCGCTTTTCTTCCTTCAACACGACGAATACCTTCTGCACCGCCGTCACTCTTGTTAGCGTTGAATTCTAGGCTTGTTTGTCCACCAGTCATCAGTAGGTAAACGTCAGCTAGAATCTCCGCATCGAGCAATGCCCCGTGGAGCGTACGGTGTGAGTTATCAATGCCGTAACGTTCACACAAAACGTCGAGGTTGTTTCGTTTGCCTGGGAAGATTTTCTTCGCCATGGCAAGGGTATCAGTCACCTTACAGAAGTCATCGGTTTTACCGATCGTCGGATCGAGCATTTCAAACTCGTAATCCATAAAGCCGGTATCGAAGGGCGCGTTGTGGGCAACCAACTCGGCACCTTTGATGAAATCTAAAAACTCTTGGTGGACATTTGCATAGTCCGGCTTGTCGACAAGAAACTCATCGGTGATACCGTGTACTTCAATTGCATCTGGCTGAATGTCACGGTCCGGTTTTAGGTAAACGTGGAAGTGACGACCAGTTAGCTTACGGTTGATGATTTCCACGGCACCGATCTCGATAATGCGGTGACCCATGTAGTGCGGGCCGCCTTCGAGGTTCATACCCGTGGTTTCGGTATCGAGTACGACAATACGATTATGTTCAGAATTGCTGCTGGTATTCATAAGGTTATGTGTGTCAGACTATGCTTTATTAAATGTTTCGGCTAATAGTACCAAAAATATGACCAAACACGTTGAGATTTTCACTGATGGATCTTGTTTAGGCAATCCTGGTCCAGGTGGTTACGGCATTGTTCTGCGTTACAAGCAAACAGAAAAGACGCTAGCAAAAGGCTACACATTGACGACCAACAACCGTATGGAAATGTTGGCAGCAGTAGTGGCACTTCAAACGTTAAAAGAGCCATGCCAAGTAACGTTAACAACGGATAGCCAGTACGTGCGCCAAGGCATTACGCAATGGATACACAACTGGAAAAAACGTGGCTGGAAGACCGCAGATAAAAAGCCGGTAAAGAACGCCGATCTATGGCAAGCACTCGATAAAGAAACCGCTCGCCACCAAGTAGATTGGCACTGGGTGAAAGGTCATGCGGGTCATCGTGAAAACGAAATCTGTGATGAGCTAGCACGCGCAGCCGCAGAAAACCCAACCGAAGAAGATACAGGGTACCAAGCGTCTTAGTTTTTACCGCTTGAGACCTTTTTCACTGCACTGCCCTCTCTGTTCATCACGCCCAATGGTGTTAACTTTCTCTTCAAGCGCCAATGCGGCTTGATCGGTTTGAGAGGGTACGTTCGTTTACGAGCAACGATATAGTACAAACTTCCTGCCGGTGATGCCCAATCGCCTAAGCTATTTTCTAGCCACGTCCACATAGTTTTGTAACGCGTCATAGGAAACAGCGCGTAACGGTCACAATGAATCACTTGATAGTTCAATACACCTAACCAGTCTTTGATACGGTTGGCGGTGAACATACGTCCGCTCCATGGTAAGTTGTTTCTGCGCCAAGGCAACAAACTTGCTACACCAGTGAGACTGATCGGATTAAACCCCGTAATAATAAGATAACCATCATCCATCATGACGCGGTCAACTTCACGTAGCAACCGATGGGGATCACTTGCATAGTCAAGCTGATGAGCCAGCACAACAACATCAAAGCTTTTCTCTAAAAAGGGTAATTCGTAACCATCTGCGATGACATTATGCAACGGGTTCTGGATATCTACGTTGACTTGGTGTTGAATGTTACAACTACAGCTGGTTAGCTCACAGCTCAAGCCACCCAATTTCAACATGTGGTAACCGAACAGCTTCGGACACCACTCATCAAGGCGGGTTTGGATTGACTCAAGTACCCATGGACCATTGTTCATTTCAGACCAAGTCGATGGGTGCTGTAAAGTTTTGTTGCTGAGTGCTGGTTTCATTAACCACCTGACTATTAAAAGGGTGACGGAGAACGAATCGTGTTAGAGATCAAAAGCATACCCGCATTTAATGATAATTACATCTGGCTGATACAAAATAGCGACAAGCGTTGTGCGGTGGTCGATCCGGGCGATGCTAAGCCAGTGTTAGAATATTTGCAGGCTAACGAATTAACTTTAGAAGCGATCTTAATTACGCACCACCACAACGATCACATTGGTGGCGTTCCAGATTTAGTTCATGCTTTTCCACATGTTTCTGTGGTAGGTCCAAAAGCGGAGCCTATTCCAACTTTAACCAATGCGATGGAAGAAGGCGACAAACTAGAGTTGTTTGGCGAAATCTTTATGGTACTTGGCTTACCAGGTCACACTCTGGGTCACATTGGCTATGTCGGCGACGGTAAGCTTTTCTGCGGCGATGTGTTGTTCTCAGCTGGTTGCGGTCGCATTTTTGAAGGCACACCAGAGCAGATGTTCGAATCCCTAAGTAAGCTTTCAAAGCTTCCTGAAGAAACCGAAGTATTCTCCGCTCATGAATACACCGCAAGTAACGTAGCATTTGCCCTTGCCGTTGAGCCGGATAATGAACACTTGCGCCAGTACCGCGACGACGTAAATCGCCTACGTGGACTGAACATTCCAACTCTCCCGACAACGCTGCGTAAAGAGAAACTCATTAACCCATTCCTTCGTGCGACCAACGCGGAAGTTATTCAATCCGTCGCAAACCGTATTGAAAATAGCGATCCATGCTCGGTTTTTACAGCTCTACGTGAGTGGAAGAACGAATTTTAACCAATTTCTGCTTGTAAACTTGCTCGACGCAAGTATTATCGTGAGCTGATTTTCATAGAAGCGCCTCTGGCGCTTCTATTGCGTTTAGGGGCTGATATAAAGCAGTTTGTATTTCACCCAAACGCATACAGTAGCGGCTATGTGCCCTACTTTTAGTTAGTGTTACAAGATGTCTATTATCTTGCGACTGCCACGCACCTTAGCTGCGCGACAGGCAGGAGAAGATAAACAGGCCCTAAATAGGCTGAATCCATGCGTTTAAAGTACAGTTGGGCGTTGGCGTTATTACTTTCTGGCTGTCAATTGACTCAGTCAGATTCAACAAACACTCCAGCACCAGAAACCAATAAGTCCGAGCAAGCAGTAAAACAAGATGCAGCTCAAACGGACTCCGAGAAAAAGCAATCAATAGCAAAGAAATCTGCTAAAGAGACCCCAAAAGCCCTTTCTCCTCAGGAACAAAAAGATGTATGGCGACGTATCGGCATGCAACTTGAGATGGACATCCCAGACAACAAGAAAATTGCTTACTACCGCACATGGTATTTGAAGCACCCTAGCCACCTGCGCACCGTTTCAGAACGTGCACAGCCGTTTTTGTACATGATTACAAAACGCATCGAAGAACGTGGACTGCCAATGGAGTTGGCGCTTCTGCCTGTGGTAGAGAGCTCGTTTGATGCGTTTGCATACTCGCACGGCAGCGCAGCAGGGCTTTGGCAGTTCGTGCCTGGTACGGGCAAAATGATGGGACTAGAGCAAAACTACTGGTACGACGGTCGTCGCGACGTGTACGCGTCAACTAATGCTGCACTCGATTACCTAGAGCAACAAAGCAAGCGCTTTGATGGTAACTGGGATCATGCTATCGCGGCGTACAACAGTGGTGGTGGTCGTGTATCAAGTGCCATTCGTAAGAACAAAAAGCTTGGTAAGCCAACAGACTTCTTCTCTTTGGATCTTCCAAAGGAGACAAGCAGTTACGTTCCTAAACTCCTTGCTCTTGCCGACATCGTCGCTAACCAAGATAAGTACGGTATCGAGATCCCACCGATCCCAAACAAACCAGTACTGACACTTGTTGATCCGAAAGAGCAACTCGATCTTGCGATTGCTGCTGATTACGCAGGCATTGGCGTAAAAGAGCTACAAGGTTACAACCCTGCTTACAACCAATGGTCTACCGCCCCAGAAGGACCACATCAACTTCTTATTCCTATTGAGAAAAAGGATCAGTTCCTTGCCCAAATGAAAAAGAACCGTGGTAAAGGGGTTAAAGTAGCACGCTACAAAGTGAAGTCTGGTGACTCACTCAGCGTGCTCGCTCAAAAGTACGGCACGACAACGAAAGTTATCCAACGTGCTAATGGTTTATCAAACAACAATATCCGCGTTGGTCAGTACCTGATGATCCCAACGTCAACAAAAGACGATTCTAAGTACGCTTTAAGTGCTGAAAATCGCCTCAACAAAATGCAATCTCAAGCTCGTGGTCAATACAAATTGACGCACACCGTCCAATCTGGCGAGAGCTTGTGGTCTATCGCGCGTGAGAACAAGGTCTCTCATAAATCCCTAGCGAAATGGAACGGTATGGGACCAAAAGACACACTGCGCGTCGGTCAAAAACTGGTGATTTGGAAGAACTCAGACAAAGGTGCGGTAATTCGCACTGTGTTCTACAACGTACGCTCAGGCGACACCATCAGTGGTATTGCAAGCAAGTTTAAGGTGAAGAGTAACGACATCGTGAAATGGAATTCTCTTCAAAAGCAGAAGTACCTGAAACCAGGTCAGAAGCTTAAGTTGTATGTTGACGTAACTAAGGTAAGTGTATGAACCCATCGAGTAACCCGCTTGTAATGTTGTTGGATATTTTCCGATCTCCAACATCGTGCTTCTTGGCGCTGTATCAGCGTGGAGGCTGGGGGTGGCAACCGTTCATCTTCTTGATGATCAGCCCATTCCTGTTTTGGGGTGCCTATTTCTCGAATGTGGATTTCACTTGGTTGAGTGAACAATTAACCGCTCAGTTCCAACAGGTCAATCCTAAGCAGATTGAACTGTTGGAGCCGAACACGCTGATGGCAAGTGCCATTATCAATGACGTGTTTAACCGTTTTGCAACGCTACTTCTACTGTCGCTTTGGTTCCTTCTAGCGACAAAAGCGAGCAAACAACAATACGGTTACTGGAAATGGTTTGCCGCTTCAAGCGCAATTCTATTCCCTGCTGTACTGGGTGACATCGCCAGCTACGCGAGCCTACTTTTGAAACACGGTGAAGTGATGACTTACGCTGCAGACCTAAACAGTCTTAACGGCCTGTTGAAACTGCCGTTAACCAACGAATGGTCACATTTTGCAAGCTCACTACCGCTATTGCTGCCTTGGTACATTGTATTAGGTTATGGCGTGGTTCTAACTTGGACTGAGTTTGAACGCGGACAGGCTCTTGTGATTTCGAGCCTGCCTTGGATTGCATTCTACGTGATTTGGGCACTGTACATCGTTATTACTTAAGTCCTCAAGCGAACTTAACGCTGTCAGCGCTCATCGTTGAGCATAAATGACACCAACAGTGGATTATGATCGGAAGCGTCGCTCTGCGGCGCTTTCGCATTTTTGAGGGTCAGACCACGATAAAAAACATGGTCAAGTGGCAATCCCGTAATGAATTGAGTTCGGTCATCTTGGTTAAACTTAGCCTCTTGAAGATGCGCTTTTTGTAACGCCTTTTTCATCGCAGCGACACGTTCTTCACTCCAGCTATTAAAATCCCCAGCAAACAGAATTGGGCCTTGGTGCTCCTTCAATACCATCTCTAACGCAGACAACTGCGATGTGTATTCTTCTGTGCCCACGGTAAAGTTAATTGCATGAATGTTCACGACTGCCAAAGTTTGACCATTGCTCAGTTGATATTTGCTGTACAGCGCAGATTTCGGCAAACGCAGCCACGGCTCTTTCGATGTATACGCACAAGCTCGGATTGGCGCTTGCTGAGCAATGCTAATCACACCAGCACCGCTGCCCAATGCTTTGAACGCACTGACTTGATTACTCACCCAATGCCCTTCTACCAACCAATTCTTAAACTCATCTGTTAAGCTCGCTTCTTGTAGAAGCAACAGTTGTTTATTGGCAGAAAACACATCCAATGCTTGTTGCCAGTTATCACGGTTCTGTTTATAGATATTCCACACCAAGACATTTAATTCACCGTCCTTATCGAGCGCTTGCGGTTTATCAAACTCCATACAACGGATGTTTTGAGTAATATTCGCCCCTGTTTGAGTAATAATTTGCGGCTGTTCTGGCACGGTGAAAATGGCCTGAAAGCTCACAAACCCAGCGATAATGAGAAAAACTAACGCAAAAGCAAAACGCTGATACATAAACCTACCTAAACACAAAAATGTCACATATATACCCGAGTGGCTTCAAGATGCAGAATTCAGAACGTTGCCGCTTCTACAAACCAAGTCACTTTCGCTGAACTACGCATCTCGAGGTTACTTGGGTATAAAATGCGAATAATAAAAAAGGAGCCATGCGCGGCTCCCTTTTAGCTTACTCAAATTTTCACCACATAATGAAGTGAAATCTTAATTCTATCTCGACGGAGTTAGATTGCGTCTTCGTCTTCTTCACCTGTACGGATACGTACTACGCGTTCTACGTCGGTCACGAAAATCTTACCATCACCAATCTTGCCCGTTTGCGCTGTTTCGATGATAGTTTCTACGCACTTGTCTGCAACGTCTTCAGTCACAACGATTTCTAGCTTCACTTTAGGCAGAAAATCCACCATGTACTCTGCGCCACGGTACAACTCAGTGTGCCCTTTTTGGCGACCAAAGCCTTTCACTTCAGAGACGGTCATCCCTGTAATGCCTACTTCAGCCAATGCTTCTCGAACATCATCCAATTTGAATGGCTTGATAATCGCTTCAATCTTTTTCATGTTCATCCCTTAAGCTTCAATCGTTTGCGCATATTATCGGTTAGCGTCCCACAACATTCAATCCTTGTTATTACCAAGCGACTGAAAATCCTGACGCTGATGGAGTTTATTTGACAAAGAACGCAACAAAATACAAGGTGACTGAGACCATACGTTGTGTTCGTCAATAGTAAAAAGCCAGAGCAAAAACTCTGGCTTAACGTAACCTATTGTTCGTACCTATTTTAAGCTCGCATAGTATGCCGCCAGGTTCGCAATATCCTCGTCAGAGAGCAAGTTCGCTTGTGCTTGCATCACAGGCGCAAGACCGCCGGTACGTTGACCCGCTTTATACGCTTTGATCGAGCTTTCAATGTATTGCTCGTTCTGCCCTTTCAGATTTGGATAACCCGGAATCACCGCGATACCATCCGCGCCATGACAAGCGGCACACACAGCAGCTTTCGCTTGTCCTGCCGCTGCATCTCCAGCAGCCAGTGCTTGCCCACTCAACATGGTTAGCGCCACCATTGCGCCCATGATTGTTTTCTTCATTGCTTCACCTAATCGTTTTTATTTAAGTATCTGTTTTTTATATTCGATATTGTGGCATGAATTACAACGCCTTGCGCCAGATAAGTTCACAGTCTTGACCACTGAAAGCCTGATCAACAAACAAATCTCCAACGGCGACTACCTGATTTTGGTACATCAAAATCGGAATTTGACGACGTAGCCAACTTGGCACATTGTACTCTTGAAACAACTTTTTCAGCTTACGACTGTGATTCCGCGTGGTTGGGTGCGCAGAAAGCCCCTCTGGATTAAACGTCACTCTGAGCAGATCTGGCTGGGACGGTAACGCTATTGTCGCGTTATCTGAGCTTGTGCTTAGCGTCAACTCTCCTAAATGTTCAGGCAGTACCAATCGTGTGTCGAGCTGAATTTGGCTGTGCCATGTTGTGACATCGACACTTTCTTTCACCCAGTAAAGACGATGTTGAAAGCGGCGCACTTCGCCTTGTTTGAGCTTGAGCTTTGGGTTGGCATCTTGTTGCGCCAAAGCGACTTCATTCCAAATCAGATTGAGTTGCACCTGCGTCGGCATGTTGACTGCAAGTTTTGCTAGCCACATTCGGATAAGCCTTGCCCGCGCGAGTTCACTGTGTTCATTGAGTGCTTCAATACTCACGCTGAGATCAGTTTGCAAAACACGCTCAAATGCCGCTCCTAGCAGTTCATCCAACAAGGCTTCTTGTTGCGCGCATAAACTCGCACTGCGCTGAACGGCTTGATGGACACTCGGCCAACGTTCAGATAACTCAGGCACAATTCGATGACGGAGGAAGTTACGGTCGTAACGAATATCTTGGTTACTTTCGTCTTCTACCCAGTCCAGTTTTTGCTCTCTGGCTGCCGCTTCGATTTGCTCTCGCTTAACGGTCAGCAACGGACGAACTAATATGCCACCAGCAAACGGCATGCTTTCAGCCATTGCTGATAACCCCTTTGGTCCACTGCCTCGTTTAAGTGCTAACAAGAAGGTTTCCACTTGGTCATCGGCATGTTGCCCTGTCAGCAATAAGTCACCCATTTGGATATGCTTTTCTAAGGCTTGGTAACGAGCTTCACGTGCCAACAACTCGATACTTTCACCGCTGTTGATGTCTAACTCAACCCGTTCAACAGTGCATGGAATGTTCACATGTTTTGCCCATAGCAAGCATTTGTCTGCCCAATCATCGGCATTCGAACTTAAACCATGATGAACGTATACCGCCTGACACCTGAGTAACTTAGATTCAGTTGAGTTCACTTGCTGATAACGACTGAGTAGCTCAAGTAGCAGACGCGAATCAACCCCGCCGCTAAACGCCAAGACAATCTTTGTATCTGGTTGAAAATAGCGGTCGAGAACTTGAGCAAAATGCGAGTAAAGCGATTCCATAAGCCATCCGATAGAAACAAAAAAGGGTTAGGCATATGCCCAACCCTTTCTATTTTATCTGTTATCTTGCGAGATATCAGCTAGCGCTTAGCAGTAACCGTAGTTCATTAGACGTTGGTAACGACGCTCTAGTAGCGTTTCGTGGTCTAGTTGCTCAAGGTCTTCTAGCTGACGAAGCAAGTTAGCTTTCATGTTTGCAGCCATTTGAACGTGGTCGCGGTGCGCGCCACCTAGCGGCTCTTCAATGATTTCGTCAATAAGCTCAAGCTCTTTTAGGCGCGGAGCTGTTAGACCCATTGCTTCTGCTGCTTGAGGCGCTTTGTCTGAATCACGCCATAGAATTGAAGCACAACCTTCCGGAGAGATTACTGAATACGTTGAGTACTGAAGCATGTTTACGTAGTCACCAACACCAATAGCGAGTGCACCACCAGAACCGCCTTCACCAACAACGTTACAGATTACTGGTACTTTAAGACCAGACATCACTTTAAGGTTCTTCGCGATGGCTTCTGATTGACCACGCTCTTCAGCGCCAACACCTGGGTACGCACCTGCTGTGTCGATGAAAGTGATGATTGGCATGTTGAAACGCTCAGCCATTTCCATCAAACGCAGTGCTTTACGGTAACCTTCAGGCTTTGGCATACCAAAGTTACGTTTTACTTTTTCTTTGGTTTCACGACCTTTTTGGTGACCAATGATCATCACAGGACGACCTTCAAGACGAGCAATACCACCAACGATCGCTTTGTCGTCTGCGAACGCGCGGTCACCCGCAAGCTCATCAAACTCTTCGAAGACGTGCTGAATGTAATCTAGCGTGTATGGACGTAAAGGGTGACGAGCCAGTTGAGCTGTTTCCCATGCACCTAGGTCGCTGAAGGTTTTCTTCTTAAGCTCTAGGCTCTTCTTCTCAAGCTGTTCGATTTCTTTATCAAGGTCAATTGCAGAATCACCACCGTGACGAGATACGTCACGTAGCGCTTCAATTTTCGCTTCTAGTTCTGCAATTGGCTTTTCAAATTCAAGAAAGTTTAGGCTCATCTATGAATCCTTTTTGACTCAGCGTCTTACGTATTGCGCTGAATTTTTTAGTTAAATTCGAGTTCTACTTGGCTCTTACCAAGTAACTGTTTTAAATCGTCTAGTAATGTATCACTTGGCGTTACTCGCCATTCGGTGCCCAATGTTAACCGCGCTCTGGCGTCGGCACGCTGGTAGTATACATTGACAGGTACGGTTCCGGCTTTGTGCGGTTCTAAAATACGAGTAAATTGCTCAAAGAATTTATCGTTAATCTGTTTAGCATCAATTGATACTGACAAACCACGTGCATATTTCTCACGCGCAGTACCCAGATCCATAACTTCACGCGCCGACATTTTAAGGCCACCGTTGAAGTCATCAAAGCTGACCTGTCCAGAAACAACCAAAATTTTATCTTTTTCGAGAAGTTCTGCATACCTATCAAGCGCATCCGAGAACAACATCACCTCCATTCGACCACTTCGGTCGTCCAGAGTCATGATACCGATTCGTGTACCGCGCTTGGTTGTCATAACACGAGCTGCAATCACCAAACCCGCGACTGTCACAGATTGATCACGACGAGTTGGGGTTGCGTCTTTTAGTCGACAACTAACGTACTTATTTAGTTCCTTTATGTATGCGTTAACTGGGTGCCCGGTCAAATATAAACCGAGCGTCTCACGTTCACCCTCTAACCATACTTTCTCTGGCCATGCTGGCACCTGAGTATATTTGTGTTCCACCTCTTCCGGAGCATCGGTCAATACACCGAACATATCCGTTTGACCAAATGCTTCCGCTTGGTGGTGTTGGCTTGCCGCTTTCACCGCGTCATTAAGCGATGCCATTAGTGCCGCACGGTGTGGACCCAGTCTATCGAGTGCGCCTGCGTAAATCAGCTTTTCGATGACACGTTTGTTGACCTTTTTCAGGTCGATTCGCGCACAAAAATCAAATAGGTCGATGAAGTGACCGCCTTTGTTGCGCGCTTCCAAGATCGCATCGATTGGACCTTCACCCACACCTTTAATCGCGCCGATGCCATAAACAATCGCGCCATTCTCGTCTACGTTAAAGCGGTACAAGCCGGCATTGATGTCAGGCGGAAGCACGGTGAGCTTCATGCGGAAACATTCGTCAACTAAGCCAACCACTTTCTCAGTGTTATCCATATCGGCAGTCATTACCGCTGCCATGAATTCCGCTGGATAGTGCATCTTCAGCCATAGCGTTTGGTACGAAACCAGTGCGTAGGCTGCCGAGTGAGATTTGTTAAAGCCGTAACCCGCGAACTTCTCTACCAAGTCGAAGATCTTCATCGCCAACTCGCCATCGACACCGTTGGCAATTGCCCCCTCTTCGAAGGTAGCACGCTGTTTCGCCATCTCTTCCGGTTTTTTCTTACCCATCGCACGACGAAGCATGTCCGCACCACCAAGGGTGTAGCCAGACAGTACCTGTGCGATCTGCATTACCTGTTCTTGATACAGGATGATGCCGTAAGTCGGATCCAGAATCTCTTTAAGCGATTCGTGTTGCCACTTTTCATCAGGATAAGAGATCGCCTCACGACCGTGCTTACGGTCGATAAAGTTATCTACCATGCCCGACTGAAGCGGCCCTGGGCGGAACAGTGCCACCAATGCGATGATGTCTTCAAAACAGTCCGGTTGCAGACGTTTAATCAGCTCTTTCATACCGCGCGATTCAAGCTGGAATACCGCAGTGGTTTCTGAGTTTTGCAGCAAACGGAATGACGCCGCATCATCCAGTGGAATCGATTCGATGCGAACAGGATCTTTGCCTTCACGTTCTAGACGCGGGTTAATCAGACCCAACGCCCAGTCGATGATGGTTAAGGTACGCAGACCCAAGAAGTCAAACTTAACCAGACCAGCGGTTTCAACGTCGTTCTTATCGAACTGAGTAACTGGGAAGTGACCTTCCGAGTCAGCATAAATCGGGGCGAAGTCTGTAATTGTGGTTGGTGAGATTACAACACCACCCGCGTGCTTACCTGCGTTACGTGTACAACCTTCTAGGATGCGACACATATCGATCAGTTCTTTAACTTCTTCGTCAGCATCATACAACTCAGGCAGTGCTGGCTCAGCTTTAAACGCTTTCTCCAGAGTCATACCCGGATCAGGCGGTACCAGTTTGGAGATACGGTCTACAAAACCAAACGGATGCCCCAGTACACGACCTACGTCGCGAATTACCGCTTTTGCCGCCATGGTACCGAAGGTGATGATCTGTGATACCGCATCACGACCGTACATTTCTGCTACGTGATCAATTACTTGGTCACGTTTATCCATACAGAAGTCGACGTCAAAATCGGGCATGGATACACGTTCTGGGTTCAAAAAACGTTCGAATAGAAGGTCATATTCTAACGGATCAAGATCGGTGATTTTTAATGCGTATGCCACCAAAGAACCAGCACCCGAACCACGACCCGGACCTACCGGAATCGCGTTGTCTTTCGACCACTGAATGAACTCCATTACGATCAAGAAGTAACCTGGGAATCCCATTTGGTTGATTACGTCGAGTTCGATTTGTAGACGATCATCGTATTCAGGACGACGTTGCTTGCGCTCTTCCTCATCTGGGAATAGGAACTCTAGACGCTCTTCCAGACCTTCACGAGACTTCATGACCAAGAAATCAGTCTCTTCCATACCCTCGGTTGGGAAAGCTGGGAGGAAGTATTCGCCAAGACGTACTGTGACGTTACAGCGCTTGGCAATTTCGACACTGTTTTCTAGTGCTTCCGGAATGTCGGCAAACAGCTCGCACATTTCCTCTTCAGTACGCAGGTATTGTTCTGGGCTGTAATTCTTTGGACGACGCGGATCTTCTAGTGTGTAACCGTCATGGATCGCAACGCGAATTTCATGAGCGTCAAATAAATCTTCGCTGATAAAGACTACTTCGTTGGTAGCGACTACTGGCAATTGTGTTTCTTCTGCCAATTCGATGGCAAAGTGCAGGTAAGTCTCTTCGTCGGAACGACCAGTACGAACCAGCTCTAAATAGAAACGGTCTGGGAAATATTCTTGGTAGAACGCTACACAGCTTTCCACCACTTTGCGGTTACCCTTAAGTAACGCTTTACCAATTTCACCATTTTTCGCGCCAGACAATACGATCACACCTTCTGACAGCTCGGCTAACCAAGCTTTATCAATCACAGGTTGGTGTTGTACGTGACCACGAAGGTAGGCTTTAGAGATCAATAAGGTCAGGTTTTTGTAACCTTCGTTATCTGCAGCCAATAGGGTCAGTTGCGTCAGTTCCTCACCAAACTCATCCGATTGCATTTTGAAATCTGCGCCGATGATTGGTTTCACACCACTGCCGTGCGCAGTGCCGTAGTATTTCACCAAACCACATAGGTTAGTGAAATCGGTCAACGCCATTGCTGGCATGCCGAGCTCGGCGACTTTCTTAACGAGCGGTGGAACTTTGTTGATACCATCCACCATCGAGAAATCACTGTGGATTCGAAGGTGAATGAACTTAGGATCTGACATTAACAGGTACCGTAAAACTAAATCTTGTTTGGGATTCTAACCTAAAGCGGGCATGGTTTATAACACCGATATGCCCGTTATACCACTTTGGCTTATTCTTCGATGCCGAGCGCTTTCTTTACTGGTTTGAAGCTCTTACGATGCTCACTGATCACACCGTGTTGTTCAATTGCTTCAAAGTGCGCTTTGGTTGGGTAACCTTTGTGCTTAGCAAAACCAAATTGTGGGTATTGCTTGTCTAACTCTTCCATTTCTTGGTCACGAACGACTTTCGCAATGATAGAAGCAGCACTGATTTCAGCAACACGCAAATCGCCCTTCACGACGGCTTGCGAGTCCATCGGAAGTTGCGGGCAACGGTTGCCGTCGATAAGAGCTAAGTCTGGCTGCACTTCCAAACCAGCGATCGCACGTTGCATAGCAACCATCGTCGCTTGCAGGATGTTTAGCTCGTCAATTTCTTCTGGAGAGCAGCGCCCTACTGACCAAGCCAACGCTTTCTCTTTGATTTCTGGCAGCAGCGCCATGCGTTTTTTCTCGCTCAGTTTTTTAGAATCGTTCAAACCCTCAATTGGGTTATTCGGATCTAAGATCACTGCCGCAGTCACGACATCGCCAACCAAAGGACCGCGTCCTACCTCATCAACACCGGCAACCAATTGATAGCCTTGTGGATATTCAAACGGTGGTAGTTCAACTTTGGTTTTGGTCGCTTTTGGTTTAACAGCCATGATAAATCTCTATTTTTCAATCAGTTTTAGAACCGCATTTGCGGCTTGTTGGTCCGCATCTTTACGGATCCAGTGGTGCATTTCGGTGAACTTATCCAACATTTCTTGGTTGTCACTTTCTAGCAAGCGAGACACTTCGTTGAATAAATTATCCGGTGTGCAATCCTCTTGCAGATATTCTTTGACCAATTCGGTATCAGCCAAAATATTCGGTAGCGATACGTATTTAGTCTTCAGCAATCGTTTAGCAAGAAATGCCGTCATAGCGTTCACACGGTAACCCACCACCATCGGACGCTTAAGTAACATGCATTCTAAGGCCACGGTACCGGAAGCCAACATCACCGCGTCTGAAGCCGTAATTACGTTACGCGCTGTATCATCCACCAACTTAAAGTCCAATTCTGGAGCGTATTCTTTCCACGCTTGTTCGAATTGCTCACGACGTTTTTGATTTACTAACGCAACGACAAAACCAAGATCTGGGAATTTCTGATGGAGTTTTTTACACGTTTCAATGAAGGGTTGAGAGAGCATTTTCAGCTCACTACCACGACTCCCCGGAAGCACCGCTAGCCATTGCTTATCTTGTTCTAGACCCAATAGCTCGCGAGCAGGCGCTTTGTCTGATTGCAGTGGAATCGCATCTGCAAGAGTATGACCAATGAATTCACAAGGTACATTGAATTTGTCGTAGAACGCTTTTTCAAACGGAAGGAATGCCAGCACTAGATTGGTTGCTGCTTCAATTTTGAAAATACGCTTCTGACGCCAAGCCCAAACTGAAGGGCTCACGTAATGCACGGTTTTTATCCCTGCATTTTTCAAATCCAGTTCAACACGCAAGTTAAAATCTGGTGCATCGATACCAATAAAGACATCTGGCGGGTTATCAGTAAAGTACTTAACAAGCTCAGCTTTGACTTTTAGCAGTCTTGGTAAGCGTCCTAGAACTTCTACTAAGCCCATTACAGCAAGCTCTTCCATATCGAAGAGAGACTCACAACCTTGAGCGATCATCTTTGGACCGCCAATACCAACGAACTCCGCGTCAGGGTATTGTTGTTTCACCGCTTTGATAAAGCCTTCACCTAGCGTGTCGCCAGACAGTTCTCCGGCAATGATGCCGATACGTAATGGTCTTTCCATATCTACTTCGCTATTTTTCCTGTGCGCTATGGATAACGGTTTGCACTTTCTCTCACACAAACCGTTATCCATAAAACACAAAAAGACCGCAGCCCTGCTTGGGCGCGATCTTTTCTATTTAACCGCTCACTCGTTGATTAACGAATGATGCCACGTTCCGTCGTTTCCAGAATGTCTGAGAAACGTTTCACTGCTGGCCACTCTTGTGCCATTTCAGCTAGGATTGGTTTTACTTCTTCCAGAGTCTTACCTGAACGGTAGATTTCTTTATACGCTTTCTGTAGTGCACGAATCTCTGGTTTTTCAAAACCATTACGCTTCAAACCAACCAAGTTCAAACCAAATGGCGTCGCATGGTTACCTTGCGCGAGTACGTAAGCTGGTACGTCTTGAACAACGGCAGAACAGCCGCCAACGTAAGCATAAGCACCAACAGTACAGAACGGATGAATCGCAGAAAGTGCCATAACACCAGCATGATCATCAACCGTTACGTGACCACCAAGGATCGCGTTGTTGCCAATGTGAGTGTGGTTACCTACGATAACATCGTGTGCGATGTGAGCGTTAACACACAGCAGGTTATCATCACCAATCACTGTTGTTGCTTTATCTTGAACCGTACCACGGTGAATTTGAACCGCTTCACGAATCACGTTGCGGTCACCAATAACCACTGTTGTATCTTCGCCACCGTACTTCTTGTCTTGGTTCTCTTCACCAATCACAGCATGTGGGAAAATGCGGTTATCTTTACCAATTTTGGTGTGGCCTTTGATCACTACGTGAGACATCACTTCAGTGCCTTCACCAATCTCCACCGTAGAGGTGATGTAAGTGAAAGGACCAACGGTCACGTTAGCGCCAATTTTCGCGCCTTCTTCTACCACCGCTGCTGGGTGGATTTTAGCGGTTTCATGAATCATATTAAAACTCTCGACGAGCACACTTCAGCTCAGCTGAACATACCACTTCGCCGTCAACTTTTGCTACACCGCTAAATGCAGCAATGCCACGGCGCTCTTTCAGAAATTCTACTTCAATAATCATTTGATCGCCTGGTACTACTGGCTTACGGAACTTAGCACCGTCTACACTTGCGAAGTAGTACAGTTCGTTTTCCGTTGGTGCACCAAATGATTTAAATGCAAGTAGGCCTGTCGCCTGAGCCATCGCTTCCAAGATCAATACGCCTGGGAATACTGGTAGCTGTGGAAAGTGACCTGTAAACTGAGGTTCGTTAACCGACACGTTTTTAATTGCGTGAAGGTACTTCTCTTCTTGGAAGTCAATCACACGGTCGATCAATAAGAATGGGTAGCGATGAGGTAGTAGCTCTTGAATTTCAGAGATGTTCATCGTTTTCTTTTCAGTAGTCAAAGTCGTCTTCCTATATCAATTCTCAACAACCAAGATGGCAAGGCAGCGGCAAATGCCACTTATTCAGGAATTGCCTGCAAAGTGTATACCAGCTTGGTGATAAATCTACTTATAGCGCGTCATTATAGAAGAAAAAGACCCGCATTTCGCGAGTCTTTGTTCAGAATGTGGAACTAAGATTCTTCTTTCTGTTCCAGCTGCTTTTCAACAGCTTTCAGGCGTTTGTTCATCTCGTCAATACGGTGAACTCGAGTCGCCGTTTTACGCCACTCTCGGTTGGTTTGCAGCGGAATGCCTGATGAGTACAGACCTTTCTCTTCGATACTGCGCATCACCATGCCCATACCGGTGATAGCTACGCCATCTGCAATCGTGATGTGACCATTAAGAACCGACGCGCCGCCGATCTGACAGTACTTACCAATTTTCGTACTGCCCGCCACAATAGTACCACCTGGCATCACGGTACCATATCCGATCTGCACGTTATGAGCGATTTGAAGTTGGTTATCAAGAACTACGTTGTCTTCGATGATGGTGTCTTCTAGCGCACCACGGTCAATAGTGGTACATGCACCGATCTCGACACGGTTACCGATACGCACAGAACCCAGCTGAGGGATCTTGATCCATTCGCCTTTGTCATTTGCATAACCGAAACCATCAGAGCCAATGACTGTACCTGATTGAACTAGACAGTCATCACCCAACGATACTTCATGATAAATCGTCACATTAGCCCAAAGCTTAGTATTGTTACCTAGCTTTGCGTTTTTACCGATAAAGCAACCAGCGCCAACACTTACGTTGTCGCCTAGTTCTACACCCGTTTCAATCACTGCGTTAGCACCGATTGTCACGTTCGTACCCATCTTTACATCTGCTGCGATCACTGCACTTGGTGCAATCTCATCAGCGGGCTTTGGCGTGGTGTCCATCGCTTGAACAACACGAGCGAAAGCAATGTAAGGGTCAGCAACAACCAGAGCGTTACCCGCGCACTGGTCTTTGTGTTCTGGTTTCACCATTACCACAGTTGCTTGGCACTCAGATAGGTGTTTCGCGTATTTTGGGTTAGACAAGAAGGTCACATCGCCTTCTTGTGCTTTATCCATTGGAGCTACGCGGTTTACAACGAGAGACTCGTCACCAAATAGCTCACCCCCGGTAATTGTTGCCAACTCGGCTAATGTCAATTTCTTCATAACTTCTTATTTTAGAGCTTTAATTACGTCTTCAGAGATGTTGTATTCTGGCTTACCGTACTGAAGCGAAGAGATATCGATAACTAGGTCGTAACCTTTTTTCTCTGCTACTTTCTTCACTGCGTCTTGGATAGTTTTGAATAGTTTTGCTTTCTCTTCAGCTTCGCGACGTGCACTTGCTTTCTCAAGCGCTTGTGCTTTCACTTTGTATTCGCTGTCTAGTTTAGCGATATCAATACGCAGTTTTTCGATCTCTTCTTGACCTAGAAGCTCGCCGTCACGCTGCAGTTTTTCAATCTTTGTCTTAGCTTGCGCTTGGATTGATTTCAGCTCATCAGCTTTGCTCTTAAAGTCTTTCTGCATTTTTTGTAGAACCACTTCACGTTGAGGAAGTGCTTGGAAAACTTGAGCAGTGTTGATGTAGCCAATTTTCTGAGCAGCTTCTGCCGCGTTTGCAAACATTGAAGAGCTAAGTACAAGAAGGCCAATGCCTGCCGCTTTGATCATTTTATTCAAAATATTTTCCTCTTTAGAAGGTTCTACCGATAGTGAACGTGAAGAACTCTTCATCGTCGCCATCAAATTTCTTAATTGGTTTCGCTAGTGAGAATACTAGTGGTCCCATTGGAGACATCCATTGCAACGCCGCACCATAAGATGAACGGTAGTTGGTTGGATCTGAGTAATCGTAGTAGTAACGGTCGCCGTATTCAGCACCAGAACTGCGGTAATCGAATTCCGTATCCCAAACACTTGCCATATCAAAGAAGATACTGGTACGAATTTGGTTACGAACTTCATCCGAAGCAAATGGGGTTGGTACGATCAACTCGATACTTGCAAGCGCTACCGCGTTACCACCAACAGAATCATCTGTTGCGGTGTCAGCACCGTTGTTTGAGCCTGAGTAATCACGGTAAACCGCTTTCGGACCTACTGAGTTAGAGCCGAAACCACGTAGTGTTGTAAAACCACCTGCGTAGTAGTTTTCGTAGAATGGGAACAAGTTATCGTTGCCATCCGTTTGACCATAACCGTTACCATAACCTAGACGACCACGGAACAAGAGCGTGAACTCATGCTTCTTGGTTAATGGCACGTATTGACGAACATCATACTGCATCTTGAAGTATTGAACGTCAGAGCCAGGTACGGTCATCTTGTAGAATGCACGTTGGTGGTTACCTGCTGTCGGGAAGTAACCGCGGTTCAGGTTGTTACGTGTCCACGAGATGTTGAAGTCAAAGTCATTAGTATTCAATGCGCCGCTAGAATCAATGTTGTCAGCTTGCGCTTGTAGGAACTGTTCTACCTGTAGGTAAGGTGACAAGTTACCGATCTTGTTGTGGGTGTAACCAACACCGAACTCAAAGCGGTTCAGTTCGTCAAATGGGAAGCCCCATGTCAAACTTGCACCATAGCTTTGGTTGGTATAGTCAACGATACCCGCTTCAGATGCTTCGAACTCATCGTAGAAGATCTTACCACCCAAACTTACACCATCTAGGTTCCAGTATGGGTCACGGTAGTCCAAGCTCACGTTTTTCTGGTAGTCGTTCATCATCGCGTTAATACCAACGCGGTTACCACTACCAATAAAGTTGTCTTGTTGTAGACCAACTTGGAAGCTCACGCCTGATTCAGTACCGTAACCTACACCGAAGTTTACGCTGCCTGAGTTAGCCTCTTTTACGGTATAAACAAGATCAACTTGGTCATCGCTGCCAGGTACACGGACCGTTTGAACCTCTACATTTTCGAAATAGCCAAGACGGTTTAGACGCGTTTTACCCGTTTCGATAGATTTCGAGTTTAGCCAGCTACCTTCCATCTGACGCATTTCACGACGCAATACTTCATCTTTCGTCGAGTTGTTACCCGTAAAGCGAATATCTCGTACATAAATACGGTTGCCTGGGTCAACGTTCACAATCAAAGAAACTTGCTTGTTCTCGTCATCAAACTCAGGGATGGTATTGACTTGTGGGTAAGCGTAACCAGATTCACCTAGTACGCGCTTAATGCCTTCTTCCATCGAAGTCACACGAGAACCATTGTATGTCTCGTTATCTTCAAATGGCACAAGCTTTTCGAATTCCGCCTCTTCACCAATCAGGTTGCCACGGAATTTTACGTCCTTAACGGTGTAAACGTCGCCTTCTTCAAGACCAAGTGTAATGTATACGCCTTTTTTGTCAGGAGAAATCGCCACTTGTGTCGAATCAACGTTAAATTTCAGGTAACCACGGTCTAGGTAGTAAGACTTCAGAGCTTCGATATCACCAGCAAGCACTTGCTTTTGGTATTTTTCGTCCGCTAGGAAGTTCCACCATGGCACATCAACATTTAGGTTGAAACGAGAAAGAAGTTCTTCGTCAGAAAAGACTTCATTGCCGATAAAGTTGATTTGTTGAATTTTCGCCGAAACACCTTCGGTGAAGACGAATTTCAAGTCAGAACGGTTACGAGGCAATGGAGTAACAACCGCTTTTACCGTTGCGTTGTATTTACCAACACTGTAGTAAAAGTCTTCCAAACCTTTTTCGATGTTGCTTAGCGTTGTACGGTCAAGCGCTTCACCTTCACGAACACCAGAAGCATTCAGGTTTTCTTGTAGCTGCTCGTCCTTGATTGCTTTGTTACCCGAGAATGAGATGCTCGCAATAGTTGGACGTTCTTTCACTTGAACAACCAGAACATCACCATCACGCAGTACTTTTACATCTTCGAAGTTACCCGATGCGTACAATGCACGAATGATCTCTGCAACATCGCCTTGGTCAACGGTGTCACCGACACGTACAGGCATTTTCAGCAACGCGGCACCTAGTGCGACGCGCTGCAATCCATCGATTTCAATATCTTTAACTACAAAGTTCTCTGCTCCATTTGCAGATACACTGGTCGCCAGTAAACTTGCAAACAGAATTCGCTTAATCGCCATACTTGTTCTAATTATTCCTTGCTACTACTTTTGTCTCTGAACTATCACAGACGAGTAAAATCATTAAATAGCGCTAACGCCATGAGCGAGAAGATAATCGCACCACCAATTCGATACCCCATTTCCTGTACTTTCTCAGGAACTGGGCGTCGGATGACCGCTTCAATTGCGAAAAATAGCAGATGACCACCATCCAACATTGGTAAAGGAACGAGGTTAATAATACCTAGGTTAACACTAATTAGTGCCAGAAAACCTAAAAAGTAAACCAGACCGTAGTCTGCTGTCGCCCCTGCTCCTTTGGCAATCGAGATTGGTCCACTCAAATTGTTCAGACCAACATCACCTACAATCAGTTTCTTAAGCATACTGATTGTAAGTCCAATAACTTGACCAGTTTTATCAATCGCTTTGCCAATAGACTCGAATACACCAAACTGTAATTCGAAGCGATAACTTTCTGGCCATTCTGCGACTTCAGGTGCGATACCCGCAAAGCCAACGACTTGTTTGTTAGCTAGCTCACGACTACCCGGTGTCAGTGTGAATGATTGCTCCTCACCTTGACGCAACACCGTCAGTTCCATTGGCGTATCTGGGTTAGAACGAATGGCTTCTACCACTTCATCCCATTTAGAAATCTTATTTCCATTAATCGCAATGATCTTATCGCCAGCTAGTAGACCTGCTTTCTCTGCAGCACCACCTTCGCTTACTTGCGCTAACTCCGTAAAAATCTCTGGAGTATATGGCTTGAAGCCCAACGATTGCATCGCTGATTGTGTTTCTGGATCAAACTTCCAATCACGGATATCAAGAGTCTTCGTGACTTCTGAACCCACTTCGTTTGCAGAAGAGAGTGTCACTGTCATCGAATCATCACCAATATGAGAAACTAATCCCATGTTGACTGATTCCCAGTCCGGAGTTTTGATGCCTGAGATAGATTTTAGTTCCATCCCTGATTCAATTCCTGCTTCTGCAATGATTGAATTGGGCGTAACTTCACCAATTACGGGTTTAACCGCTGGAACACCGATCAGGAAAACCAGCCAGTAAGCCACAATGGCAAAAAGGAAGTTAAAAATAGGACCTGCCGCCACGATGGACGTGCGTTTCCACAAAGGCTTTTGGTCGAAAGCTAAGTGCTTTTCATGCTCTGGGACTTCATCAACACGGCTATCCACCATTTTGACGTAGCCACCCAGAGGGATCATAGAGATGCTGTATTCTGTTCCATCTTTGCCTACCTTGCTCCAGATAGACTTGCCAAAACCGATGGAAAACTTTTCAACTTTTACACCACAACGACGCGCGACCCAAAAGTGACCATACTCGTGCACGGCAACTAAAATGCCCAATGCAACGATAAAAGAAACCAAATTCCACAAGATACCAGTCATTAGCTACGCTCGCGTAAAAAGTCTAAGGCGATAGTTCGTGACATTCTATCTAGCTCTATCAAGCTTTCCAAGCTATTCACATTCTCAGTTGTATGGCTTGCAGTGATTTTGTTCAAAACTGATTCATTGATGCGAGCGATATCTGTGAAACCAAGGCGGTTATTTAAGAAGGCATCAACAGCAACTTCGTTCGCTGCATTCAATGCCGTTGTTGCATGTTGCCCTTCGTAACAAGCATCAATTGCTAGCTTTAAACAAGGGTAACGAGCAAAATCAGGTTGAAGGAAAGTTAATTCTCCAACTTGAGTAAAATCGAGTGGTTTCACCCCAGCATCCACACGCGATGGGTAAGACATTGTCAATGCGATTGGTGTTGCCATGTCAGGCTCCCCCATTTGCGCTAACACAGAGCCATCACGATATTGCACCATAGAATGAATAACCGACTGAGGGTGAATGATCACTTTTAACTGCTCACGAGCGGCATTAAATAACCATTTCGCTTCAATGTATTCTAGGCCTTTGTTCATCATGGTTGCAGAATCAACCGAGATTTTTGGTCCCATTGACCAGTTCGGATGAGCAATAGCTTGCGCTGGGGTTACGTTTTCTAACTCTGCAATATCGGTATAGCGGAATGGACCGCCTGATCCGGTAAGAAGAATCGAAGAAATACCATGCTCTTCAAGATTGCAACGCCCCAAGTTGGTTTGAACTTGTTGTGGAAGACATTGGAAGATAGCGTTGTGTTCACTGTCGACGGGAAGCAGCTCTGCACCATGTTCTGCAACCGCATCAATAAACAGTTGACCTGACATCACTAGCGCTTCTTTGTTCGCTAACAGCACTCGCTTGCCCGCTTTTACCGCTGCCATCGTTGGCAACAGGCCTGCGGCACCGACGATTGCTGCCATTACGCTATCCACTTCCTCTAACGCAGACACATGGCAAAGCGCATCAATACCACCTAACACTTCTGTGCTTGGAGAAACTGAAGCTAGCTCACTTTGTAGAGCCACAGCCGCCGCTTTATCCGCCATTACCGCGTACTTAGGTTGCCATTTACGACAAAGTGCGACCATCTTTTCAACGTTCGTGCTTGCCGCTAATGCGACGATAGAAAACAGCTCAGGGTTTTGTTCAACCACTTTTAGTGTACTTGCACCAATTGAGCCTGTTGCACCAAGAATCGTTAACTTTTGCATGATGTAAGACCGTTAGAAAAATTCAGGAGCGACGATGCCGCTCCCGATAAATTAGAATACGTAGTAAAGAAGAGCAAATACTGGGAATGCAGCAGTTAGGCTGTCGATACGGTCAAGAATGCCACCGTGTCCCGGAATGATGTTGCTGCTGTCCTTGATACCTGAAACACGTTTGAACATGCTTTCGACTAAGTCACCAAGAACAGATATCACAACAGTAATCAGAGTAATCATCACCATATGAAGTGGGCTGGTGAATTGGATATCGAACCAACCTGCGAATAACCATCCGACAACTAATGCTGCGATGATGCCACCAACCAAACCTTCAATTGTCTTATTTGGGCTCACATGAGGCGCCATTTTGCGTTTACCCATGCTTTTACCAGCAAAGTAAGCGCCGCTGTCTGCAGCCCATACCAAGAAGCAAACGTACAGCACAAGTTTTGCGCCGTGGTATGGATCTACTGAAATATCAGAAGCTCTAAGAATGATCACACTCCAAAGAAAAGGGATCAATGTTAGAAAACCGAATACATGACGAAGGGCTTTGCTACCTTGCCATAAATTGGTGGTTTTAGGGTAAGTGATTGCCATCCCACTTGCGATAATCCACCATGCAAAGCCAAGCGATAATACTGCGTAGTGTGGCATTGCTAGTTGATTTAAGCTGGTTGCGTCTGGCGAAATGAATAGAAAACTTAGTCCGGTTACAACGGCTGCCGGAACAAGCGCAGCAATACGTGAATTGCTTTCTGTAAACTGGGTCCACTCCCAAAAGCCTAATAGCGTTACCGCAGTCAAAGCGATAATGAAGCCAATTAGGGGTAATTTAAAAATACCTAAAATAACCAGGGGAGCTAAAATTAGTGCTGTTATTATTCTCTGTTTCAAACTAACTAGTCCTTATTGAGCAGCCATTAATGCCTTTACTTGTTCACCAGTACAACCAAAACGACGCTCTCGGTTAATAAACCAAGTCACAGCCTCTACTAAGCTGTCTTCGTCAAACTCTGGCCAGTACTCGGGAGTAAAGTACATTTCTGCATACGCCATTTGCCACAGCATAAAGTTACTGATGCGGCACTCACCACTCGTACGAATCAATAGATCCACTTCAGGTAAGTCTGACATAGTCAAATGCTGGGAAATTAACTGCTCGTTGATATCCTCTACACGGATCTCACCGTTGCGAGCTTTGAGCGCTAACGTTTTTGCCGCCTCTGTGATGTCCCATTTACCGCCATAGTTAGCAGCAATGTTAATCACCATCCCCGTGTTGTTCGCCGTCAGTGCTTCTGCTTCGACAATTTTACCTTGTAATCGCTCGCTAAAACGGCTGGTATCGCCAATAACGCGCAAGCGTAAATTGTTTTTATGCAGCTTTTTTACTTCGCTCGATAAAACAGAAATGAACAGCTCCATCAGTAGCCCCACCTCTTCTTCAAGTCGACGCCAGTTTTCGCTGCTAAAAGCGAATAAGGTCATGGCTTTAATGCCGAGTTTAGAAGCGGCTGCAACGGTCTTACGAACGGCACTAACGCCTTTTTTATGACCGAATACGCGAGGTTTTCCTTTGGACTTAGCCCAACGACCATTACCGTCCATGATGATGGCAATATGCTTAGGGAGGGAATCAGAGAAGGCTTGAGAATTTTGCATAGGGAGTTAATTGAGTTCCATCAGTTGGATAGACTAACACAAAAAAACGCTGCACTGTGAGCACAGCGTTTTCCAACAGTGATGTGGGTGGGAGTATTAAACTTCCATCAACTCTTTTTCTTTTGCAGCAAGAACTTCGTCGATCTTCTTAACTGCAACGTCTGTCAGTTTTTGGATCTCGTCTTGTGCTTTGCGATCTTCGTCTTCAGAGATTTCTTTATCTTTTAGAAGACCTTTTAGGTCGCTGTTTGCGTCACGACGGATGTTACGAACTGCAACACGTGCGCCTTCAGCTTCACCACGAACGATCTTAACTAGGTCTTTACGACGCTCTTCTGTTAGCGGTGGAAGTGGAACACGGATGATTGTGCCAGCAGACATTGGGTTTAGACCAAGATCTGACATCATGATTGCTTTCTCAACTTTTTGAGTAAGCTCTTTGTCGAAAACTGTGATTGCTAGAGTACGAGCGTCTTCAGCAACAACGTTTGCTACTTGGTTAAGAGGAGTAGCAGCACCGTAGTACTCTACAGAGATACCAGATAGTAGGCTTGGGTGCGCGCGGCCAGTACGAACTTTAGAAAGGTTGTTCTTTAGCGCTTCAACGCTTTTGTCCATGCGCTCTTGCGCGTCTTTATTGATTTCGTTAATCACGGTTTCACCTTAAAAATGTCATCTTTCCTGAAGAAAGCCTAAAAGGGTTGAGCAAAGCGAAACGCCATCCAACCTAGCGTGGATGGCGTTTAGGATTATGCGTCAGCGTTGATCAGCGTGCCTTCAGCTTCACCCATAACCACGCGACGTAGTGCGCCTGGCTTGTTCATGTTAAATACACGGATTGGCATTTTGTGGTCACGAGCTAGAGTGAACGCTGCCAAGTCCATTACTTTCAGCTCTTTATCCAGAACTTCTGCGTAAGATAGCTTATCATACAGCTCTGCGTCTGGGTTTGCTACTGGGTCTGCAGTAAATACGCCATCAACTTTCGTTGCTTTTAGAACTACGTCAGCTTCAATTTCGATACCACGTAGACACGCCGCTGAATCTGTTGTGAAGAATGGGTTACCAGTACCTGCAGAGAAGATTACCACTCGGCCTTGACGAAGTTCGCGGATAGCGTCTGCCCAATTGTAGTCGTCACACACACCTTTTAGAGGAATTGCAGACATTACACGAGCGTTTACGTATGCACGGTGAAGTGCGTCACGCATTGCCAAACCGTTCATTACCGTTGCAAGCATACCCATGTGGTCGCCTACTACGCGGTTCATACCAGCTTCCGCAAGACCAGCGCCACGGAACAGGTTACCACCACCGATTACCACACCAACTTGAACACCCAGTTCAACCAGCTCTTTAACCTCTTGAGCCATACGATCAAGAACCGCTGGGTCAATACCGAAACCTTCTTCGCCTTGAAGAGCTTCACCACTCAGTTTTAATAGAATACGTTGATATGCTGGTTTAGGGTTCGTAGTCATGGAGTTTACCTTCCAAAAGAGAGTTGTCGATTAACAGTCATGAATAGACACAAGTTTGCTGATGACTATTCATCACGGCTAATTTTTTGCCGCTCTTTTCGTAAAAAGACCGCAGCCAAGGCCACGGTCTAATCTTTGCACAAATCTCTAAGGATTAACCTTTTTGAGCTAGTGCTACTTCTTCAGCGAAGCTCATTTCAGCCGCTTTCTCGATACCTTCACCTACTTCTAGACGAACGAAAGTCGATACTGATGCACCTTTCTCTTTTAACATTTCGCCAACAGATTTCTTAGGTTCCATGATGAAAGCTTGACCAGTTAGAGAGATTTCGCCAGTGAATTTCTTCATGCGACCGATAACCATCTTCTCAGCGATCTCTTGTGGCTTGCCTTCGTTCATAGCGATTTCAACTTGAACTTCTTTCTCTTTAGCAACTACGTCAGCTGGAACGTCTTCTGGGTTAACGAACTCTGGCTTAGAAGCAGCAACGTGCATTGCAACGTGCTTAAGAGTTTCTGCGTCGCCTTCACCAGCAACAACAACACCGATTTTCTCACCGTGACGGTAAGAAGCGATAGCAGTACCTTCTACGTATGCAACGCGACGGATGTTGATGTTTTCGCCGATTTTAGCAACTAGAGCTACGCGCTCTTCTTCGAACTTAGCAACTAGCTCTTCAGCAGTAGCTTTAGTCGCTAGAGCGTCAAGTGCTACTTTGTCTGCGAATGCAGTGAAGTTACCGTCTTTAGCAACGAAGTCAGTTTGGCAGTTAACTTCAAGAAGAACAGCAACGCCGTTTTCTTCTTTGATGATGATTGCGCCTTCAGCTGCAACGTTACCAGCTTTTTTAGCTGCTTTCGCTGCGCCTGATTTACGCATGTTTTCAATTGCTAGTTCGATGTCAGCGTTTGCTTCTACAAGCGCTTTCTTACATTCCATCATGCCAGCGCCAGTGCGCTCGCGAAGTTCTTTAACTAGAGCAGCAGTTACAGTTGCCATTCTCTATTCCTCGTTTGATTCGAAATAAGGTAAAAAACAGGGGCCTACATTGTCGGCCCCCATTGCTAACTATAACTCAGTCTATGCTACAACAAGGTTTCACATAGACTAAGTGTGACACAGAGCCGCTATTATTCAGCTTCTACGAAACCGTCTTTTTCAGCAACTGCTGCAACGTCTTTGTTGCGACCTTCAGTTACTGCAGATGCAGCAGCGTTTAGGTATAGTTGAACTGCGCGGATCGCGTCGTCGTTACCTGGGATGATGTAGTCAACGCCGTCTGGGTTAGAGTTAGTATCTACCACAGCGTATACTGGAATACCTAGGTTGTTAGCTTCTTTAATTGCAATGTGCTCGTGATCAGCGTCGATTACGAATAGAGCGTCTGGTAGACCGCCCATATCTTTGATACCACCAAGAGATTTCTCTAGCTTCTCCATTTCACGAGTGCGCATTAGAGCTTCTTTCTTAGTTAGCTTGTCGAAAGTACCGTCTTGAGACTGTGCTTCGAAATCTTTTAGACGCTTGATAGACTGACGAACTGTTTTGTAGTTCGTTAGCATGCCGCCCAACCAACGGTTGTTTACGTAGTATTGGTTGCTTGCGATTGCAGCTTCTTTAACAGCTTCAGATGCAGCGCGCTTAGTACCTACGAAAAGAACTTTACCTTTTTTCTCGCCAATTTTAGCAAGCTCAGCTAGAGCTTCATTGAACATTGGTACAGTTTTTTCTAGGTTGATGATGTGAACGCGGTTACGAGCACCAAAGATGAATGGCTTCATTTTTGGGTTCCAGTAACGAGTTTGGTGACCGAAGTGAACACCAGCTTTCAGCATATCGCGCATTGATACAGTTGCCATTTTAAAATCCTCTATGGGGTTAGGCCTCCACATCCCCCATAATTCCGACCAAGCTTCTGCTCAGCACCCCGGAACATGTGACGGAATGTGTGTGATTTAAAGATAAAAAGTTAATCGGAAGAAGCCTGCTTCGCCACTTCTCTAACGAAAAGTAAAGAGAACAGTCCTCGATTCCGGCGCGCTTTATACCATATTTTAGCCCAACATGGCTAGTAAAAATTATTTCTTACCATTCTAATTTACCTATCACAGTCACCCCTACTCTCTCTTTAATTACATAACTAAACTACAAGTAAGAATGACTCATATTCTTAACTGGCTTGGGTTAGCCACTCGATATCTGATAGAATGCGCGCATTCGCACGTTTGCGTGCTTACGAATAAGTAGAGAAAGCCAATGTCAATCAAGATTAAAACTGCTGAAGAAATCGAACGCATGCGCATTGCGGGCAAGCTAGCCGCAGAAGTTCTAGAAATGATCGAACCGCACATCAAAGCAGGTGTGACAACAGAAGAGCTAAACCAAATCTGTCACGATTACGCTCTAGAGAGAGGCGCTTACTCTGCACCGCTTGATTACCATGGATTCCCTAAATCAATCTGTACGTCGATCAACCACATCGTTTGTCACGGTATACCGGCAACCCAAGATGAAAAGGGTGCTAACGGTCAAATGAAACCTGCGGTCCTAAAAGACGGTGACATCATCAACGTTGATATCACAGTGATTGTTCCAAACGATGAAAACGCAGACCTAAGCGTTCGTCCACAAGGCTACCACGGTGATACGTCTAAGATGTTCCTAGTTGGTGATGTTTCACCAGCAAACAAGCGTCTATGTATGGTTGCACAAGAGTCACTTTACATCGGTATGCGTCAAGTTAAGCCTGGTGCAACTGTTGGTGACATCGGTACTGCAATCGAGAAGTACATTAAAGAAAACAACAAGAACAACCCACGTAACAAGTTCTCTATTGTTAAGGACTTCTGTGGTCACGGCATCGGTGATGAGTTCCACGAAGAGCCACAAGTGGTTCACTACAAGAACAAAGACCGCCGTGTACTAAAAGAAGGCATGTGCTTTACGATTGAACCAATGATCAACGCGGGTAAATTTGGCTGTACTGTTGACGCGCAAGACGATTGGACAGTTTACACCGGCGACGGTAAAAACTCAGCGCAGTGGGAACACACTATCGTGGTAACTAAAGACGGTTGTGAAGTGCTTACACTTCGTAGCGACGATACCATTCCGCGTATGATGAAAAACGTTTAATCGCCCATCACTTTCCCTATCCCCGCTCATGCGGGGATATTTTTTATCTGCTTCAAATTTGTTAGATTGCTAATAGTTTAGCTTGCACGGATAGCAAATATGCCCCTTCAGTCTCCTCTTACGTTTACCGATGAACAAATCAATATCGGAGAACTTAAGCAAGAACTTGAAAAATTCAGTTCATACCAAAAAGAAGAATTTCTACAGCACCACCCTGTGACCAACCTTGTTTTGTCACGAGCCGAGTACATGGACTTACTCCTCAATCGTTTGTGGCAACACTTTGGTTTTAAAGACATCCATAATATTTCTCTGGTCGCGGTAGGTGGTTATGGTCGTGGTGAATTGCACCCCCTTTCCGACATCGACATTTTGATTCTGTCGAACAACAAACTGCCTAATGCACTGGAAGCCAAAATCAGTGAGTTCATTACGCTACTGTGGGATTTACGCCTTGAAGTAGGTCATGCGGTTCGTACTGTCGAGGAGTGTGCTGAAATTGGGCGTTCAGATTTAACTGTCGCCACCAATTTACAAGAAGCTCGTTTGCTCTGTGGCAGTGAAGACACCTTCCAAGCGCTGAAGAAAGTGGTGCTATCTGATTCTTTCTGGCCAAGCGAGACCTTTTATCGAGCCAAAATTCAAGAACAGCGCGAACGCCATGCTCGGTACCATGACACGACCTACAATCTTGAACCAGACATCAAATCCACACCAGGTGGTCTACGTGACATTCATACATTAAGTTGGGTGGCACGCCGTCACTTCGGCGCGACTTCATTGTTGGAGATGAGCCGCTACGGATTCTTAACAGATGCCGAATACCGTGAGTTGGTTGAATGTCAGGATTTCCTGTGGCGCGTGCGTTTTGCGCTGCATATTGAACTACGACGTTACGACAACCGTTTGACCTTTGCCCACCAAGCGCAGGTCGCGGAGCACCTTGGCTATGTGGGTGAAGGTAATCGCGGCGTCGAAATGATGATGAAAGAGTTCTACCGTACCCTTCGACGTGTGGCAGAGCTCAATAAGATGCTACTCAAGCTGTTCGATCAAGCCATCATCAATGGTGGTGCAACAGAAGATGCAGAAATCATTGATGAAGACTTCCAACGTCGTGGCGCCTTAATTGAGGCACGTAAGCCCGCTTTGTTCCAAGCTCGCCCAGAGACGATTCTGGATATGTTTCTGCATATTGCCAATGATTCAAGCATCGAAGGGGTTAGCCCACCAACATTGCGTCAGTTGCGTACTGCGCGTCGTCGATTGAATAAATTCTTACACACCATGCCAGAAGCGCGTGAAAAGTTTATGGCATTGTGTCGCCACCCGAACGCCCTACATAAAGCGTTCAGTCTGATGCACAAGCTTGGTGTCCTCGCGGCATACCTTCCACAATGGAGCCAAATTGTCGGTCAGATGCAGTTCGACCTATTCCATGTGTATACCGTAGATGAGCACAGTATTCGCCTGCTCAAACACATTAATACCTTCAGCTACGCAGAGAACCACAGTAAGCATCCGATTTGCTGTGAGGTTTACCCTCGCATTCAAAAGAAAGAGCTGCTTATCCTAGCCGCGATTTTCCATGATATTGGCAAAGGCAGAGGTGGTGACCATTCGGTGATAGGCGAAGGTGAAGCGTACGACTTCTGTATTGAACACGGTTTGTCTAAACCAGAGGCGAAATTAGTAAGCTGGCTGGTAAGGCATCACCTATTAATGTCGGTGACTGCACAACGCCGTGATATTTACGATCCAGATGTGATCACAGAATTCGCCAAGCAAGTACGTGATGAAGAGTACCTTGAGTATCTTGTTTGTCTAACGGTAGCCGATATCTGCGCAACTAACCCAGAGCTTTGGAATAGTTGGAAACGCACCTTGCTCGCGGAATTGTTCTATTCCACCCAACGTGCACTGCGTCGCGGCTTAGAAAATCCCGTCGATGTGCGTGAACGTATTCGCCATAATCAACAAATGGCGTCTGCCCTACTACGTAAAGAGGGCTTCTCGGCACGAGAAATTGAGGTGCTGTGGCAGCGCTTTAAAGCTGATTACTTCTTGCGTCACACCCATAAGCAAATTGCGTGGCATTGCGAGAATTTGCTGCGTATGGAAGACCCAGCAAAGCCACTGGTACTTATCAGTAAAAAAGCGACACGAGGTGGTACCGAAGTATTCGTTTACAGCCCTGACCAGCCCGCGTTGTTTGCTACCGTTGTTGCTGAGTTAGACCGTCGTAACTTCAACGTACACGACGCACAAATCATGACCAGTAAAGATGGCTATGTACTCGATACTTTTATGGTACTTGACCAACATGGCAAAGCGATTGAAGAAGGTCGCCACGGAGCCGTTACTAAGCACATTACTCATGTATTGGAAGATGGTCGCCCAACCAAGATCAAAACACGTCGCACACCGAATAAACTTCAGCATTTTAATGTAAAAACCAAAGTCGACTTCCTGCCAACCAAGAGTAAGAAACGCACTTTGATGGAGTTTGTCGCTCTAGATACTCCGGGGCTTCTGGCCAAAGTTGGTCGTACATTTGCTGACTTGGGAATTAACCTCCACGCTGCGAAAATTACCACCATTGGTGAACGAGCAGAAGACTTGTTCATTCTAACCAGTGAAGCGGGTGGTAGGCTAAGCGAGGAACAGCAAGCAGAACTGCGTGAGAAGTTGATTGAGAATTTGTCTGAGCCAGTCTCAGCTTAAGAGAAACCTTCCTTTCATCAATAACTAACGTGGGCAAGAACGATAGCGATCTTGCCCACAAGTTGAGCAATTTGGCTAAATATCAGCTATCTAGCTCATTAATGGGCTGCTACAGTTATACGGAAACTAATTCTAGTTATTAGATAGAGGTAGCCTATGTATCCACACCTCACTGGTTTGGGCATCCATGACCCGAAACAGATTGAACGTTACTCCCTGCGACAAGAAGCACACAAAGACGTCCTAAAGATCTACTTTCACAAACAGAAAGGCGAGTTCTTCGCGAAAAGTGTTAAGTTCAAATACCCGCGCCAAGTTAAAAATGTACTGGTCGACAGTGGCAGTCACAAGTACAAAGAGGTCACGGAGATCAACCGCAACCTGACGCTTGTGATCGATGAACTGAACAAGATAACCAAGCCTGTGAAAGTGGCTGAAGTGGATGTGAAAGAGAAGATACTTTCTGATCTTCGTCATCTAGAAAAGGTGGTTTCAAGCAAGATCGCCGAGATCGAAGCGGATCTGGAAAAACTCAAGTAGTCCGCTCAATTCCTCAAGAATAAAAAAGGGGGTGATACATATACCCAAGTGACTTCAAGATGCAGGATTCAGAGTGTTGTCATTGATT
>NZ_BCUF01000053.1 GCF_001591145.1 Vibrio harveyi NBRC 15634 = ATCC 14126 = KCTC 12724
AATCAATGACAACGCTCTGAATCCTGCATCTTGAAGTTACTTGGGTATAGTCGTTTGTTTTTAAACACAAGCAGGTGTATAAACAGCGTGTAACCTTTCTATTGGAATAACCATGAACCTCGATACCTTGTTGGCTTTCGGCGGAATTGTTTTCTTTCTAGCGATAATTCCAGGTCCCAATGCCTTGTTGATACTGTTTACTGCACTGACGCAGAGCCGCCGCTTTGCCATTGCTAACATCCTTGGTGTGGCACTTGGCTTTATGATTCATGCGTTTGTATCCGCAAAAGGGTTGAGCTTGCTGCTTTCTCAATCGGCATTGGCGTTCAACATTCTTAAATGGATGGGCGTTGCGTATTTGGTTTGGTTGGGGATCAACAACCTAAAAAGCGGTCTTAAACTGGCTGACCAGAAGTTAAAGCTCGATCGTAAAGTTGAAGAACAAACTCTTAAACAAGCCTTTGTGAAAGGATTACTCACTAACCTTCTTAACCCGAAGATCGTGCTATTTTATCTGTCGATTTTCCCACAGTTTGTACAACCAGAACACATTCTTGAGCAGAGTATGATTCTAGGAGCACTACAAGCAGGTATCGTGGCAAGTTGGTATTTATTCGTAATTTTCTTCGCAACGAAATTGAAAGTGCTGCTTACTTCTTCGAAAACCAGCAAGTGGTTGAACTACGTTAGCGGTGCATTATTTATCTCTTTCGGCGTAGGATTAGCAAATACTCGGTTTTAGACACAACGAGTTTTTCTAAACGAACAAAAACACGCTCTTTGGCGTGTTTTCTATTTTATACCGTTTTAACTTACACCTAAGCCCCCTCGAAGTGCTTATTTAAAGAGCACGACTTGGTTCAACAGCGTACATTCGGTATCTTTTTATGTTAGCCAAATACCGCAGCCAACAATAAGATCACAACAAACAGTGCTGCGACTAAACCTAATAAATACGATAGTTTTCCAGTGCCACCTTTTGGTGCTTGATTACAACATCCCATCATTTTCTCCATCTTCTACAACTTGTTGGTCGTATCCAATCTAGACCTTCCCCCAAGGTGAGAGTCAAACATTGGCAAAAATCCGCTAAATTTCCATATTTTCGGTAATAAATAATTCGCTATAAACACATTTATTAATATGCATTTTTTAACTCAATTTTGTGTTTTTTGACCAGAGCAAACGTTTAAATTGATTACGATTAAGCCACCGAGATTTCGGTTCATTTTTGGGTAAATACATACCATTTTTGGCTATATACCCACAGATTCTTGCAGCCCTACAATACGCCGGTCTTACTTGTAGCACGCGGGTTCGCATCCAGAACTCGTGGCTCAATCATTAAAGGTATCGAATGAGCAATATCGCCAAATCCGCCGTCAAACTCAGTGTCTTTTCTGTCATCATGATTACGGTTACGTCCGTCGACAGTATAAGGAACATTCCGGGTGCCGCCTTATTTGGTAGTCACGCCATCTCTTTCTTTCTATTGGCTGGTCTTTGCTTCTTCGTTCCAACCGCATTAGTTTGTGCAGAATTGAGTACCACTTATCCGCAACAAGGCGGTGTGTATTTATGGGGTAAAGAGACGTTAGGTCCAAACTTTGGTTTTGCGACCGTGTGGTATCAGTATGCCGAGAACATTGTGTACTACCCACCGCTCATTTCATTCATCGTCGCGACTGGTGCGTACCCTTTCTTCCCTGAACTGGCACAAAACAACATCTTTATGTTGATCATGATTAACGTGATTTTCTGGGCTCTGACCTTGGTCAACATCTTTGGTTTGCGTTTGTCTTCGCTCATCACCAATGTGTTTGGCACTTTGGGGCTTATCTTCCCTATCCTACTGATCATCGGCTTGGGCGGCTACTGGGCTTATACCAACCCTAGTGAATCACATATCTCCCTTCGTCATGCGTCTGACTGGCTACCGGATTTCTCGCAAGATGGTATTGGTGCAGGCTTTACGGCAGTTGTGCTTTCTCTAACAGGACTTGAGATAACCACGTCTTACGCAAGTGAAGTCGACAATCCGCAAAAGACTTACCCTAAGGCGCTGATTGCTTCAACTGTGTTGATTTTAGTCTCTTTGACTGCATGCTCACTTTCCATCTCTTCCGTAGTATCGAGCGATCATTCCAGCTTGAGCGAGGGCGTAATTCTGGCATTCAAAGCGTTCTTTGATGATTTGAACATGTCATTCATGCTGCCAGTTATCGCACTTGCCATTGTGTTTGGCAGCTTAGCGAGCCTAAACAACTGGATCATTGCACCAACCAAAAGCCTGCACGTCGCCGCAAAAGACCACTTCATGCCACTGACGCTATCAAAAGAAAATAAGAACCAAGCGCCGGTTCCACTTCTTTTGCTACAAGGTGCGATTGTGAGTGTGCTTTCTTTGGTGTTTATCTTGGTACCAAACGTGAACCAAGGCATGTGGCTATTGAATATTCTAATGACTCAACTCTACATGGTGATGTACATCTGTATCTTCGTAAGCTTCTTGGTATCACGCCGTAAACATGCAGATATTGAACGTCCATTCCGCGTGCCTGGCGGCAAGTTCGGTATGATGTTAGTCGCAACACTTGGCTTGGTCAGTTGCTTAGTAACTATCTTCGTTTCATTCGATGTACCAGCAGGCATTAGTGCTCAAACTGGTGCTTACGCTTTGATTCTTGGCTTTATCGCCTTCAGCTTGCCAGCAATTGCAGCGGTGATGTACCGCAACCGTAAGCGTCGCCAACAAGGTCAATTGATTGAAGCGATGGCGAATTAATCTGATCAATGTTTCTTTAGATAGCAAAAAAGTGTTTCTTCAGATAACAAAAAGCCGCGAATCATTCGCGGCTTTTTTATTGATAAACTTTTGGATTAGTGACCGACCGTCTTAGACAGCAAGTTCACAATCATTACGCCAGTAAGAATAAAACCAATACCGACGATAGCTGCAAGATCGAGCTTTTGTCCGTATAGGAAGTAGCCAACCGCAGCAACAAGAACAATCCCTGCCCCACTCCAAATTGCGTACACAAGACCAACAGGCATACTTTTCACAGTGACAGACAATAGAAAGAAAGCGATGCCATAACCGATAATAACCACGGTACTTGGCATCAACTTGGTAAACTGTTCAGTTTTAGGAATAGAAGAAGTTGCAATCACCTCACACACGATAGCAATAGACAACGCAACCAATGGAGGCATAGAAACAAGCATTTTGAACATAAGGCAATCAACGCTCAATTAACCTGAACTCGATGACATATCGAATTTCTGAGCGGCGCATTATAATCAAAATCCGTCAGCGCGCTATAAAAAGTGATGCAACTCACATTTACGCGGGTGTAATAATCACACTCAAAAGTCAGAATCTTCCAAATTGATGACGCAACCTGGTGCATCTTTTCGTGCTGTGATCAAAGCGTCTGGGTCTGCATAAACAACATTATTCAGTCCAAGTTTTTGCATATCATCAATATGGTACATCCACGCCGCATCGTCGATATCACATCCTGCTTTGTGTAATTTCTCGCGTTTATTCATATGACCAAACATGGTGATCTTAGGGTTAACATCAACCAAGGCAAAAAACGCGTCCTCATGTTGACGCCATAAGCTGAGCGACTGTTGCCATTGCTCAAGCTCTTTCTGGTCAAAGCCGTCGACATCCCATTCATCTTGCATGGCACCGCCAAACCAAAGTACATCAGAATCTTTCATCACTAAGGTGCTCGGTGCTGCGGTTAATACATAATTCGCACAGGCAGACGCACATGTACCATTGACGATCAAATGGACTTGGTTGGTATAAACCCAGCGTCCAAGTTCCATAGCAGGACGATATTCACCAGAGTCACTGTCAATCATCATGGCAACCACACCATTTGGTTGAACATTTGCTAACTCAATAGCCTCTGTTACTTTCTCTGCTGTAATCTCACCGTTAAAGTAAAGAGTTCGTCCTTCCATATAAATCTCATTAGACAAACTGCATCCCGCTAATCCCGCGAGTGTGAGTGCGCTAAGCCACCTTTGCATATCCCTCTCCATGATCTTTGTTCCAAAACTGAAAGCCAACTTCAGATTAGTATTGGACAAGATGAATATAAGCGAGAGAGAAACTGGCACATTTTTGACCAACGTCAAAATATGCACACAGACACGCATGAAAAACTAAAAATACGCTAGCTAAAAAAGGAGATTACGGACTTTTGACGGTACCTTCTAACGAACTTGAGTGAGCGTAACACTCGGAACTTTGTGCCCGCTCATCGAAATACCGCTATTAGCTCTGCTCTGAATGGTGTGGAAAGCCTGCAAGGAAATGAATTAATAACCGCCATCAACACTATCGACGACATTGGCTTCATTACCAACATTGGCTTGACCGCCACTTAAGTGATGTTGTTGAGCAAGCTCAAAGTAAATATGCATATCAATAGGTTCTGGTGTATTCAACAACATTTTACCGACTTCGCGTTGGAAGTGCCCATAATTACCGAGCTCTTGCGTTAAGCCCAACTGCTCGTAACTCGCGAGACTAGTAAACATCCCATACGCATATTGATAGCGCGTCATATCTCGATGTTTCTCATGACCTAGCTCTAATAGCGCCTTATCAACTTCATCTGGTGAGTAGCTGTTCTTATCGCCAAACTCTCTAAGTAAAACATTAGGAACTTGATGTGCGATGCTCTGAATGGTCTCTTTTCTCTTAAAAATACCGAACATGATATCCTCCGCTGACGATGATTATCCAAACTGTGTACATAAGCACGAGTTGGTGAACCCTTTCGTGTTTTTAGTATTAGGGTTCAAAAATTATACTAACTCGATCTCATAATTGCCTTCAAACTCTACGCTCTGTGTTTCACAAAAATGTATTCAGAAATCTTGCAGCAATCACAGTTGGTAGTTTGTGTTTTCTTATCGACATGACCTGACAGCACTGAGCTAAATTTCATCAGCTGTCATGGAACATAGCGTGTCTTATTATTCGCCACTAGATGTATAAAGATGAGTTATCGATTTCTTGTCGTCGCTCAGATGTATACCCAAATAACCTCGAGATGCTAGGTTTCGCGAGAATGACTTGGTTTGTAGATGCGGCGGCGATTTAAAGGTCTAGTGGGTCTAAATCAAGAATCGGCAACGAGTCACTTAGGTTTACAACGCAAGCTTCTGCTGAGATTGAGCCATATGAAAAGAAATCCCGCTCAAAGTCACATTTCATGTCGACATCCGCAAGCAATTACGTTAGCTTTAGAAGTATAGACGTCTAAAAAGTTAAGCTTAGGGAGAGAAAGCCGTGCCAATTAGAATTCCAGATCAATTACCCGCTAGTGATGTATTAAGGACAGAAAACATCTTTGTGATGAGCGAGAGTCGAGCGGCGAGTCAGGAAATCCGTCCATTGCGAGTGCTTATTCTCAATTTGATGCCAAAAAAGATTGAGACCGAAACGCAGTTTCTTCGCCTACTTTCCAATAGCCCTTTGCAAGTTAATGTTGAGCTACTTCGAATCGACAATCGTCCAAGCAAGAATACACCGACTGAACACCTTGATACCTTCTACCGCCAGTTTGAGATGGTAAAAGGTAAAAACTTCGATGGTCTTATCATCACGGGAGCGCCGCTAGGCTTGGTTCAGTTCGAGGACGTCATCTATTGGGACCACTTGAAAACCATTATGGAGTGGGCAAAAGACCACGTCACTTCGACTCTTTACGTGTGTTGGGCAGCGCAAGCTGGTTTGAAGCTTCTCTACAACTTGCCAAAGAAAACACGTAAAGAAAAACTGTCCGGGGTATATCACCATAACATTCACCACCAGTACCATCCCCTTTTACGAGGCTTCGATGATACATTTTTAGCGCCGCACTCTCGCTATGCAGATTTTTCACCGGAGTTTTTAGAAGAGCACACTGATCTTGATATTCTCGTGACATCTGATGTTGCTGGCGTTTATCTGGCAACAACCAAAGACAAACGTAATGTCTTTGTGACCGGTCATCCTGAATACGATTCCCATACTCTTCATAACGAGTACATTCGCGATCTGGGTGAAGGCATGGAACCTGCAATTCCAATCAATTACTACCCAAATAACAATCCAGATAATCCGCCATGCGCGAGTTGGCGTAGTCATGGTCACTTACTATTCTCTAACTGGCTTAACTACTGCGTTTACCAACAAACGCCTTATGATCTGGACCACTTCAGTGAAGATGCATTTACGAAAGACGATTAAGTCGCTGAATTAGAATGTGAACTAAGCCGCCAACTGGCGGCTTTTTTGTATCAGTTTGCTAACCTGATCGCATAGTAATTTTTCCTCATTAGGCTTTTGCACTGTAATTCATATCATGCTCTGTGGAACAGGGACGCAGGAAAAATAAATGAAAATCGTAAAGCTTGGTGCAGCAACTCTCGTCATACAGATGGGATTGATGGGATGTGTGACCGTAAATGAAGACGGTAAAAGCCCTGTCGTTAAAGCGGATCCTGTGGCTATGGCTGAATCACGTATCGCTTTAGGTCTAGGTTACCTTGAAAGCGGAAGTATGATTCGTGCTCACGATAACCTTCAACAAGCCTTAACCCATGCACCTAGCTATTACCGTGCACAACTCTCTATGGCGCATTATTACGAAACTGTCGGAGAAGATGTCAAAGCGGAACAAATGTACAAACGCTCATTACGCCAAAACGCGAAGAACGGAAACGTACTCAATAACTACGGCACATTCCTTTGTAAACAAGGGGAGTACAAACAAGCTGACAAAATGTTTAATCGTGCAATTGAGCAGCCTTATTACTACCTTATCCCTGCAAGTTATGAGAACGCCGGTTTTTGTGCGCTTAAGTCAGACGATGTAGAAAAGGCGAAATACTATTTCACTCGCGCAATCGATCATGACCCTCACCGTCCTAAGTCTATTCTTCAACTGGCTAAACTTGAAATCGATAGTGGCAACTACACCGATGCGCGAATTCGCTTAATGCGCTTTAACCAAATGTACGGTGTTAAAAAGCCTTCCCTTCGCCTCATGGTAGAACTTGAACGTGCAGCAGGAAACGAAGCGTTAGAAAAGAAATATCAGTACCAATTGGACAGAATGTCTTGATGGGTAGTGAAGTCTATACTTCGCCCTGAGTCATTCATCCACCCGCCTCTCAGAATAACGATCTCCCTTTCATTCAGCAGCTTCTGTATCACACAGAAGCTCGTTGATTTTCCAACATAAACGAGTGTGATCGTCCCCACATTGCGATGATTCCCATTTGCGGTATGCAACCAGTTATTTATACATTCAAGCCTCAGTAAAAGGAATTTATATACAAGGTCAATGTTTATATCCAAGCGACCTCAAGATCCTTGGCTCAACGCGAATGACTTATGTATACAATTAACACAGATGTAAGGGAAACCATGTTTAAGTATAAAAACACAGCAGTATTGGCAGCTCTCCCTATTTTACTGTTACAGGGTTGTGGCGGTGGTGGAGACGGCACGACAACTGCCAGCAGCGCGGCTTGGACAGCAGGCGATTTTTCTCAATCAGCAAGTAGCTATGCCAATCAATGTAATAACGTAAGGACGGGGATTGATCCATACACAGGCAAAGCGTACCCGGACCAAGCTGGCTCAAGCATGTACGAAAAAATGTTCTTACGCGCTTTCAGCCACGAGACCTATCTATGGTATGACGAAATTCCAGATAATAATCCAAGCAACTATGCGTCTGTTTCCGATTACTTTAAGTCGCTAGTAACGCCAGCAAGAACCGCAACGGGTCAAAAGAAAGACCGTTTTCACTACATTCGTTCTTATGATGCTTTCATGAAATCTCAACAATCTGGTTTAGTGTCTGGGTTTGGCTTTAATTGGAAGTTTATTCAGGGGACAGAGCCACGAGATATTCGAATTGCCTACACCGAAGACAACTCTCCTGCCGCTCTTAAAGGTGTCGAGCGCGGCGACAAACTGATTAAGATTGATCACGTCGACGTGGTTAATTCACCACTTCAAACCGACGTTGATTACATCAACAACACCCTATTCTCTCCAAATAACAATCAAGACTACACCTTTACGTTTCTTGATAAGAACGGTGCTGTGAAAGTTGTCACCATCCAAGCGCAAGATGTAGCAACGTCTCCGGTTAAAAACGTTAAAGTATTCAACTACGGAGATAAGACGGTTGGCTATATGCAGTTCAACGCATTCGAAGCAACAGCTCAACAACCATTAATAGATGCGTTTAATCGCCTGTCTTCGTCGAATGTCGACGAAGTCGTGATGGATTTACGTTACAACGGCGGCGGTCTGATTTGGCAGTCAGCACAAGTCGGTTACATGCTATCGGGGGCAAATCAGAATCAAGTCTTTGGGCAATTGGTTTACAACGACAAAATCACAAAGTCAGGTCAAGGCGGTAAAGTTTACAATTTCGTCGATAAAGAAATTAACTGGGCGACAGGCAGATTAACAAGCAAATCTTTGCCGACACTAAGCGCCAAACGTGTTTATGTCCTAACCACCGACAACACAGCGTCTTCCAGCGAGCTTCTGATCAACGCACTTCGTGGTATCGATGTCGACGTAATTCAAATCGGAACAACGACCACTGGTAAACCTTACGGGTTTTCGCCTGAAGCAAACTGTGGCAGCGTTTACTACACTATTCAGTTTAAATCGATCAACGCAAAAGGCTTTGGTGATTTTGCAGATGGCTTCATCCCTACGGCAAAAAATCTTGTATCGTCTAATATTGGTATAGATGACAAAGTGGAAGGCTGTGTTGTGGCAGATGACATGAATGCACCGTTAGGCGATATCTCTGAAGGTATGCTTTCTGCCGCTCTCAACTATATGGCGACAGGTAACTGCCCTGCTGCGCCTTCATTGGCTCCTGCTCCTAGAGCAATGCCAATGCTAGGTGGTACTCCACTTAATCAAGGGATTGATCCACTTCGACAAGAGGCTATTCATGTCAACATTAACTAAAACAATGACCTTGCTTACCGGAGCGGGTATGAGTGTGATGCTATTGGGTTGCTCATCATCAAGTAACAACGATGATATGGTGAATGCATTGAGCATCAAGACTTCTGGTGACACAGTATCGGAGATTCAGCGCGCAATAACTACGATTCAAGGCAATCAAGTTCCACCCAAGATCGCGTCAAATACGTTTGAAACCAACTCTCATCTTTTGATCGTATCTGGACAATTAATGGATGAGCAAGGTGTGTCATTGAACGGAGCTGAAACCGAGTTGCCTGATCAATATACGTTGCAACTACGAGGTGAAGATTGCGGAGTGTATTACGAGAAGAGCGATAAGTTTATTCCTCTGACCAACATACAGTGTCGACCAAATCCGATTCAGGACTAAGTAAAAAGCACGCTGTTACCTCATGTACGTACCAGCGTGCTTTTTTCGTTCTAAGCCTTCAAATACGTTGAAGCTCTTCCCACTGTTTCGCTTATAAGAAATGGAAAGTCACGTTACCCGTGATACTACTTACGGTGTCACTGTCACCATTGATATCAACACCAAAAGCTTGATAGCTCGCCCCAACAGAGATGTTATCTAACAAGAAGTACTCTGCGCCGACACCATACATGTAAGACACACCGTCGTCTTTGTCTAGGTTGCTTAAGTTGCCATTGTATTCAACGTTAAAGGCGTTGATACCGCCTTTCGCGTAAACGTGCAGAGGACCAAAGTCGATACTTGGTTTTGCCGCGAGATAGAAGGATGAGAGATCCACATCACCACGGCTACCCGCTAAATTTAAATCTACTTTGCCATGGTTGAAGTAGCCCACTTCGAGACCAATGAGCGGCAAGATGCCAGTACCCACATGTACGCCATAAGTCGTATCGTTTTCGCTGGCGATATCAGACTGACCGATTTGACCACCAGCATAAATCCAAGAGTCAGCAAACGCGGAAGACGAGCATAGCGCCAAAGCCAATAACGAGAGTTTTGTTTTCATAGTTATACCTTTCCTGTTCGATTCCAGAACGGAACATCACGTGATGCATAGTTAGGTAATTACTATATGCGAAAGATTGATGGTTTTAAGGTCAAGAAACGAATAATTTTTGTTCAATGTCTATTTGTGTGATTTACAGACAAAAAAACACCGGCATATTGCCGGTGTTTATCAAACCTTCGAAAGACTCGTCGATTATAGGAAGTGCAGTGTCGCGTTTAGAGAGAACGTACCGATGTCGTCTTTGCCCGCTGTGTAGTTCATGTAGCTTGCGCCAACAGACATAGGACCGAAAATGAAGTATTCCGCACCTACACCGTACATTAGATCTAGATCATCGTCGTCTTTGCCGCCAGATACTTTCTTATCCCACTGGTGAATACCGCCTTTCGCATAAACGTGCAGAGGACCGAAGTCGATGCTTGGTTTAAGCGCTGCATAGTATGAAGTCAGCTTAGTTTCTTGACCTGCAATCTTGAATTCACCGTGCTGAGTAATACCCGCTTCGATACCGATAATTGGCAGGATACCTGTACCTACGTGCACAGAGTAAGACGTGTCTGTTTCACCTTTGAAGTCAGACTGACCTACAGAAGCACCACCATAAATCCATGAATCTGCCATTGCTGCAGAAGAAGCACTTAGTAGTGCTACTGCCAATAGAGTTTTCTTCATCATCAACCTTTACTCTTTATTATTACCCACTTCTGCGTCACGCAGAGGTTGGTACTGCAAACATAAGGGAGGCGAACCATTGCCTCCCTCATGACTTAAAAACACTTGTGGGAAAATATCTGCAATTACTGTACCAATCGCGTCTGTCACTGGACAACCCATTGATTAGTCAGTAAACCCCACAAGAAAAACTGCCGCTATTGTACTGATCGATCAGCAAGCATCAATCGCATTTTTGACTCGTTTATCAGAAACCGGATACGGCGTGCCCAATTGTTGAGCAAAGAAGCTCACTCGAAGCTCTTCGATCATCCAACGGATCTCTTTCACGTTCTCTGGAATCACCATACCTTTCGGAATTTTGTTGAGCAGCTCTTTGTAGTCGCTCGTAACGGATTCCACTTTCAGCATGTGCAAACGGTCTTTGTTTGGATCGATCGGCAGCTTCTCCATACGACGCTCAATCGCACGCATGTAACGCAGAATATCTGGCAGGCGTTTCCAGCCACACTCTGTCGCGAAGCCTTTGAAGATCAATCCTTCGATTTGCGCTTTGATGTCCGATAGCGCGAACGCCATGGTGAAATCGATCTTGCCTTTCAACTTCTTATTGATGTTGAAAGCCGTCGTCAGGATAGTTTCCACTTGCTGTGCAATGTCCACCACCGTGTCACCCAGCTCAGCACGAACGTGTTCTTTCAGTGCGTCAAACTTCTCTGGCTCCCAAACCAAACCGCCCTGCTCTTCGATAAGCTTATCGACACCACATGCGATACAGTCATCAATCAGATCCAATACTTTACCGTAAGGGTTAAAGTACAGACCCAGCTTCGACTTATTCGGTAAGTTAGAGTGCAGGTATTTAATTGGCGACGGCACGTTCAACAAGATCAGGCGACGCTGACCCGCTTGCATTGCCGTGACCTGCTCGTATTCGGTCTCGTACAGTTTGATTTCAACACTGTCTTTGGCATCCACAATCGCTGGGTATGCTTTAACGTCGTAGCCACCGCGTTTTTGTTGGTATACCTTAGGCAGTTCGCCAAAGCTCCACGTATGCAGACCTTCTTGCTCGATGTCGTCATCCGCTACTTTTGAAAGGGTTTCTTGAACTTTGTCTTTCAAACTCTCTTTCAATTCGTGAAGGTCTTTATTTTCCTTCAACTTGCGATTTCTATGGTCAACCGCGCGGAAAGTCACCTTCAAGTGCTCCGGAATTTGATCCATATTCCAATCTTCGCGCAGAACTTCCACACCCGTCATTCGACGCAACTCTTTCTCTAATGAGTCAAGCAGTGGCGCTTCCATTGGTGTTGCACGCGCTAAGAAAGCATCGGCGTAGTTTGGCGCAGGAACAAAGTTCTTACGCACTGTCTTCGGCAGCGATTTAATCAAGCTCACTACAAGCTCATGGCGCAGACCTGGGATCTGCCAGTCAAAACCTGCAGGCTCGACTTGGTTCAAGATCGGTAGCGGCAAGTGTACCGTCACACCGTCACTATCATCGCCCGGCTCAAACTGGTAGCTTAGCTTAAGTTTCAGGTTGTTTTGATGCCAGAAGTTCGGGTAATCCAAGTCGGTAACGTGGCTTGCATCGCCCTTGAACAGCATCTCTTTCTCGAAGTTCAGCAGCTCTTTGTTGTCTTTCGATGCTTTCTTCCACCACGTATCGAAGTGTTTGCCAGAGACCACTTCAGTGCCAACGCGTTGGTCGTAGAAATCAAACAGTTCATCGTCATCCACCAAGATGTCACGACGACGAGATTTGTGTTCAAGTTCTTCCACTTCTTGAAGAAGCTTACGGTTTTGCTTGAAGAACGCGTGTTTGGTTTCCCACTCACCTTCCACCAGCGCACTACGAATGAATAGCTCACGACTGACGGTTGGATCGATACTGCCGTAGTTCACCAAACGCTTCGGCACAATTGGCACACCGTAAAGCATCACTTTCTCGTGTGCCATGACTGCTGCACGTTTCTTCGACCAATGCGGCTCGCTGTAGCTGCGCTTAATCAGGTGCTTCGCTAACGGTTCAATCCACTCAGGCTGAATCTTAGCGATGATACGACCCCAAAGTTTTGAGGTTTCCACCAACTCAGCAGACATGATCCACTTAGGTTGTTTCTTGAATAGACCCGATGCAGGGAAGATATGGAAACGAGCATTACGCGCGCCTTGGTATTCATTCTTCTCTTGGTCTTTCATACCGATGTGTGACAACAAACCGACTAGGATTGAGCTGTGCACGCCATGGTAAGACGCAGGCTCATCGTTCAGTTTGAATTCCATTTCACGCATCGACTGGTGAATTTGGAAGTACACATCTTGCCACTCACGCACGCGCAAGTAGTTCAAGTAATCTTGTTTGCATTGCTTGCGGAACTGGTTGCCCGTCAGCGCTTTTTGCTGCTTCTGGATGTAATCCCACAGGTTCACAAACGTCAGAAAATCTGACTCTTCATGGAAGAAACGTTTGTGCTTGTCATCAGATGATTGCTGTTTGTCACTTGGACGCTCACGCGGGTCTTGAATCGACAATGCCGCTGCGATGATCATCACTTCTTTCAATGCGCCTTGCTTTGGTGATTCCAATACCATACGTGCTAGACGTGGGTCGATTGGAAGGCGTGCAAGTTGACGACCAATGCTAGTTAGGCGCTTCTTCGATTCTTTCGCATCAGAATTGATTGCACCTAGCTCTTCTAGAAGGCGAACACCGTCTTGAATGTTGCGTTTATCAGGAGCTTCCACAAATGGGAAGGCTTGAATGTCACCCAAACCAAGTGCCGTCATCTGCAAGATCACCGACGCTAGGTTGGTACGCAGGATCTCAGGATCGGTAAACTCCGGACGTGACTCAAAATCTTCCTCTGAGTACAGACGGATACAGATACCCTCTTCCACACGACCACAACGACCTTTACGCTGGTTCGCACTCGCCTGAGAAACTGGCTCGATTGGAAGACGCTGAACCTTAGTGCGGTAACTGTATCGACTGATACGCGCCGTACCCGGATCGATAACGTATTTGATGCCCGGAACCGTCAACGAGGTTTCTGCTACGTTGGTTGCCAGTACAATGCGACGACCTGCATGAGGTTGGAAAATCTTGTTCTGCTCACCCGCCGACAAACGCGCGTAAAGCGGCACAATTTCCGTGCTCTTCAGGTTACGTTTAGACAGTGCATCAGCGGTATCACGGATTTCACGCTCACCGTTCATGAAGATCAGGATGTCACCTAAGCCTTCATCGCACAGTTCGTCTACCGCTTCGAAGATACCTTCAAGTTGGTCACGATCATTATCGTCATCACCACTTAGTGGGCGGTAACGCGTTTCTACTGGGTAAGTACGACCTGACACCTCAATGATTGGTGCATTGTTGAAGTGTTTTGAAAAACGCTCAGGGTCGATGGTTGCCGACGTGATGATCACTTTCAAATCAGGACGACGTGGCAGCAACTCTTTCAAGTAACCCAAGATGAAATCGATGTTAAGGCTGCGCTCGTGCGCTTCATCGATAATGATGGTGTCGTATTGATTCAAGAAACGGTCATGCTGAATTTCAGCCAGCAAGATACCGTCCGTCATCAATTTGATTTGGGTGTTTTCAGAGATCTGATCGTTAAATCGAACCTTATAACCAACAAACTCACCAAGCTTGGTTTCCATCTCTTCGGCAATACGGTTCGCAACCGAACGCGCCGCAAGACGACGAGGCTGAGTATGACCAATCAGACCAAACTTACCACGACCAAGCTCCGCACAGATTTTTGGTAGCTGAGTGGTTTTACCTGAACCGGTCTCACCTGCAACGATAACCACTTGGTTTTCTTCGATCGCTTTCGCAATGTCGTCGCGTTTTTGGCTGACAGGCAGGATTTCAGGGTATTCAATCGTTGGTTTGTAGCTACTACGTTGCTCCACAACCATCATGGATTTGGCAATGTCTAATGCGATTTCATCAAACACAGCGTTACGTGCTGCGTCTTTTTTGATTTTGTTTGCACCAGAGATTCGTTTACTCAAGCGGAAACGGTCACGCATCATGCACTGGTTAAGTGCCTTGCGTAGTGACGCCGCGTTATTTACTTGAGCCTGAGGCGCAGCATTCTGAGAAGCTTGTGCTTGAGATGCATTAGCCTGCTTCGCTTTGGCAGTTTGCGCACCATTTGACGGTGTCGCTTGCTCTTCAGCGGGATTCTTTTTTGGGGGCTGTGACGAAGTCAAAGCGTTTCCTATTCTTTTCATTACATAAAACTGCGCGGATTGTAGCACATAAGGGCTAGAACAAGATAACGGAAAGCGGCATCCAACAATCATTCAATTTTTTCGAACAACTTAAGCGAATCCATCGGGTTTTGAGTCGCTGAGCATTGCCTATAATGCATCACATAGCCGAAAGCACTTATTAAAGGAAATCCATATGTCTCGTGTACTAGCTCTTAAATCAAGCATCCTTGGCGATTACTCTCAATCAAACAAACTGGTTGAAGACTTCATCAAAAATGTAGACCAAGATAAGCTAACTGTTCGTGACTTAGCTGCAAATCCACTGCCAGTTTTAGACTTTTCCGTTGCAACAGCACTACGTGCAACAGAAGATCTTTCACAAGAGCAACAAGCGGTGGTTGACCTATCTGATACCTTAATTGAAGAAATCAAAGCAGCAGATACTTTGGTTATCGCAGCACCAATGTACAACTTTACGATTCCAACTCAGCTTAAAAACTGGATTGATTTGATTGCTCGTGCAGGCGTGACATTCAAATACACAGAAAATGGCGTTCAAGGTTTGATTGAAGGTAAGAAAGCAATCGTAGTCACCACCCGTGGCGGTCTTCATAAAGACTCACCAACCGACAGCATGACACCGTACCTACGCACAGTATTGGGCTTTGTTGGTATCACGGATGTGGAGTTTGTTTACGCAGAAGCGCTAAACATGGGCGAAGACGCAGCAGCAAAAGGCATTTCAGACGCGCAAAGCCAATTGGCAACCTTGGCGTAAGATTGAATAGAATTGAATACAAACAAAAAGGGATTGGTTCGCGCCAATCCCTTTTTTATCGTTTTAAGTCAAAGCTAATGATGCTGTTGTAGCAACTTTGCGCGCATTGTCCGCAACCTTTGCATTTGGCAGCGTCAATTTTAGGTTTGGCGTCGTCTTGCCATTGCAAAGCATCATATTGGCAACTGTCGTCGCAACTACCGCAATAACCGTATAAGTTTTCGCAGCTGTTCGAGATAGTTGCTATCAAGCCTGTAGACTCTGTTTGGTTAGAAAGCGCCAATGTAGGGCACGCTGACTTACACGCGCCGCATAAATCACATGCCGAGTAGCTGATGTCTAACGCGGCTACGCCATCAACCATTTCTATGATTTGGCTAGGACATGCAGAAGCACACTTTCCGCATCCATCACAAAGCCGAGTGAACATCGACTCTTCCACCGCATACGGCGGTCTCGCTTTTACACGAGGCTCTTGAGCTTGTTCCACTGGTGCGCGACGAAACGAAAACAGACGTCGCTTACTTAGATCAACCGATTCAGACTGGCGCATCCGAGTAATCTCTCTTTGCAGGCACAACGACTTGGTATTGCTCACTCAAGGATTGAAGTAATTCTTCAGTAAGGTTCGACAGTTTTGAGTAAGGCGCAAGAGTCACTGCTTTTTTGAAGCGCTTGTTGAAAAAGCCAAACCACGGCATCAAGTGCTCGCGCAGCATTTCAGCCGCCAGTTTTTGCTGTTCAGTTTCAATCAACATGCCTAACACCATCAGCATCAAGCCGATCTGGTCTTCTGGCTCACGTTGGTCAGATTCCAAAGCAAAACCACAACGCTGCAAGAAGTAACGATATTCAATGGTTGATTCACCAAACAACACCGCTTCTTTATCTAGATAAGCCGAACCCCAAGGTGGCGCTGGCATCTCACCAATACCGGCAAACATGCGATCGTGCTCCATTTGCAGTGCCTCTTCGCTCTCGTTTTGAAAGCTGCGTAGCATGTCATTAAGCGCTTCAATTGGTGTATCAGTATTGCTTAGCAACGTATCGAGATTCGCCGCTGGGTAATCTTTTGGTTGGTAGTAAAACAGTGCACCAAACAGCTTAAGAACGATGCTGGTATCTTGTGGTTCAAGTTGAGAAATTTGCATGAAGTACCTTTGATGACTGGTGTTTTTATTCTTCGATTAAGTAAAACGGAAAAGAGGTGGGACGAACACTCGCCCCACTCTGCTAATTGTTATCAGTACAAATAATGGTTATCAGCACAAATAACGGCTATCAGTACAAACCAGATGTAAAGTGCATGCCGTAGAACACATTGCGACCTAGAATCTCTGCAACGAACAATGCAACGAATGCCACGATAACTAGTAAGTTCTTCTGACGACCTTCTGCGGTAAACAACTCAGCGAATACCCAAAGAGCAGCAGCAACCACAAGCAACAAAACATGACCAGCAACATAGCCAGATAGCATGGTGATTTGATCCAAGCCACTGTGAATCGCCGTTGAGATACCTGCAAAGTAAATCGTCTGCATTACTGAGAACGCTAGGTTCAGCGCAATCAGACTTACACCAGCCCACATTAGGCGACGATTGGTTTTCTCAGCCGTCACGTCCAATACGTTGATCAGCGTGTAACCAAACATCAGACCCGAAGTCACGACCGTGAACCAAAACGCAACCGTTGTCATTGGTGAGTACCATGCTGGTACCGTTTCGATTTGGTAAACATTTGCCATCGCGAACATGAAAATCACGCCAACGGCGATAGACAACCAGTTCACGATTTTGCGAACGCCTTCGCTACCGATTTTTAGAATCGTTAGCAACCAGTACAAACCCGCTAGAGACAGAAAGCTTGCACCCGTTAAGATCTCGTTAGATAGCGCCGCACTGCCAACACGGTTTAATGCGTTGAAGGCACGAAGCGGGCTACCTAAGTGAGTGGTTGAGAACAAGAAACCCAAGCCCATTACAACCAAGATAGCGAAACGAGCGATGTTCATACGAGGTTCTGTCACGCGTGGTGGCTTACCGAATTTCTCGAATGCGTTAACCGTTAGGTGCGCGCCAACCGCTGTTTGAGCAAGAACCGTAAAGGCAACTAATGGTGCTTCGTATAACATTATTTCACCTCTCTTGGATTCTGTAGGAAACCAGTGCGGTCATTGGTTGGACGACCATTTGGATTTAGCTTCACGATCAGGTTCGGGCTCGTAATGCGAGAATCTGGCAGTGGTGCCACATCCGCGTTTGAACCGTATTTCGCGCGTAGCTCATCAATTGGACCAAACTCAATCGCACGCAATGGACAGCTATCAACACACACTGGCATTAAGCCTTCTGCGACACGTTCGTAACAGCCATCACACTTAGTCATGTGACCTTTTTCTTCGCTGTATTGAGGTGCGCCGTATGGGCATGCCATGTGACAAGATTTACAGCCGATACACACGCTTTCATCGACAACAACAAAGCCGTCTTCTTCACGCTTGTGCATTGCACCTGATGGACAAACCTTGGTACACGCAGGGTTAGTACAGTGGTTACAAGAGATCGATAGGTAGTACGCGAACACGTTTTGACGGAACGCGCCGTTTTCTTCCGTCCAGTTGCCGCCTACGTATTCGTAAACACGACGGAAGTTACGGTCGATACCCAGATCTTTGTTGTCTTTACAAGAGAGCTGACATGTTTTGCAGCCAGTACATTTGCTTGAATCAATGTAAAAGCCATACTGCTTCGCTGTGCTCATTATTTAGCCCCCATTTTCTTAATTAGCGTCACTTCAACGAGGTTGGTATGGCTCGGGTTTGATTTTGCCAATGGGCTTGGACGTTGTGTTGTCAGCACGTTGATTGAGCCCGCTTGGTCAACACCTTTTGCGTTTGGTGCATACCATGCGCCCTCACCTAAACCAACCACATGCGGCATGATGCGTGGGGTCACTTTTACACGAACGTTCATTTCACCGAACTTGCTGCGCACGCTGACCAAATCGCCGTTATCGATGTTGCGTGACGCTGCATCAATCGGGTTAATCCAAAGTTCCTGTGGTGCCGCTGCTTTTAGGATGTCCACGTTACCGTACGTAGAGTGCGCACGAGCTTTGTAGTGGAAACCCGTTAGCTGGAGTGGGAACTCTTTACGATCTGGTGAATCCCAGCCGTTGAACGTCGAAACGTATTCAGGCAATGGCTTGATGGACTCATCTTCGTCCAGTTCCCATTCTTCATTGATCTTCGCGAGGGTCTCTGAGTAGATCTCAATCTTACCTGACGGTGAAGGCAACGGATTCGCTTCTGGGTCACGACGGAAGTCTTCAAACGCCACATATGGACGGTCGAATTGCTTCTTGTAGATGCCCTGCTTTCTCATCTCATCGTAAGACGGCAGGTTTGGATCGTTGTTTTGTTTAACGGTCTGAGCATACATCCACTGTAGCCACTCTTCTTGAGTGCGACCTTCAGTAAATTCATCAAACACGCCCATGCGCTTCGCCACACCAGACATGATGTCGTAGATTGGCTTACATTCGAAACGAGGCTGAATCGCTTGGCTTGCAAAGATGAAGTAAGGCATTGACGCTGCCGCACCATCCATACAGAAATCCGATTGCTCTGAGGTTGTACAGTCTGGCAGTACGATATCGGCATACTTCGCAGAAGAGGTCATGTGGTTGTCGATCACCACAATCATTTCACACGCTTTTTCATCTTGAAGAATTTCGTGTGTGCGGTTGATGTCTGAGTGTTGGTTAATCAGACAGTTACCTGCGTAGTTCCAGATGAACTTGATGTTGTTTTGTAGCTGTTGAACGCCTTTAATGCCGTCAGTAAGATCGGTCATCTCAGTGCCACGGAAAATCGCGTCTGTCCAAAGGAACATAGGGATAGAAGCGCTGATCGGGTTTGGCACTTTCGGGAAGCGTTGGAATGGGTATGAGTGGTTACCCTCACGAGCACCAGTACCACCACCTTGTAGACCAACCTGACCACGAAGCAGAGACAGCATCATGATCGCTTTACACGCTTGCTCACCATTTGCTGAACGTTGTAGACCCCAACCTTGGGTGATGTAAATGCGTTTTGCATCGCCGATTTCACGCGCAAGTTTCAAGATCACATCAGCAGGAATACCTGTGATTGGCTGTGCCCACTCTGGTGTTTTCTCGATACCATCTGGACCTGTGCCCATGATGTAATCTTTGTAGCTGCCGTTTTCTGGCGCTGACGCAGGCAGTGTTTTGCGATCGTAACCCACACAGTAACGGTCAAGGAAGTCTTGGTCGACTTTATCTTCGCTAATCAATACATGTGCGATAGCAGCGATCAGTGCAGCGTCAGTACCATGCTTGATTGGTACCCATTGGTCTTCACGACCCGCGGCAGTATCGGTGTAACGAGGGTCGATACAGATCGTACGTGTGTGGCTGATGTTTTTTGCGTCCACGTAGTTATGAACCTGACCACCGCCCGACATACGAGTTTCTGCAGGGTTGTTACCAAACATCAGACAAAGATCTGCGTTTTGTACGTCGTCAATCGAGTTGTTGTCTACCCAAGTGCCGTAGAAATACTCAGACATACATTCAATGTTCGCTGCTGAGTAGTCACCATAGTGGTTCAGGTAGCCACCACAGAGGTTCATCATACGTGCAACCAATGTCGCGCTTGGATCCCAACTCTTAGTTACCGTACCACCCAAGGTACCCGTACCGTAGTTTAGGTAAACCGCGTCATTACCGTAGTCTTTAATGATACGTTTTAGATTGTCACCAATGAGGTCAAAGGCTTCGTCCCAAGTGATACGTTTGAACTTACCTTCACCACGTTTACCAACGCGAAGAAGTGGGTATTTCAAACGGTCTGGCGAGTAAACACGGCGACGCATAGAGCGACCACGCAAACAAGCACGAACTTGATGGTTGTGGTTATACACATCATCACCCGTGTTATCGGTTTCTACCCATTTGATTTCACCGTCGACCACGTGCATACGAAGCGGACAACGCGAACCACAGTTAACGGTACATGCCGACCAGACAATTTTTTCATTTGGTTTCGCTGGCGTTTCTTTGGCAACTGCTTTAGTTGCAAACGGGAGAGAAAGTGCGTTTCCTGCTAACGCTAAAGCGCCAAGTGCAGAACCACCCTTTAAAGCATCACGCCGAGTAATATTAAACTTACCATTTTGACTCATGGTTTTTTCCTAAATTACGTTTTTGAATTTGGTAGTGGCGCTTAATTAATGGCTATAAGTGGGGAAAGAACACTCATTAGAAATAAATGACATAGAGATTGTATTTTCAAAATAGGCATTCATTGAAAATATCTAATTTCATTTTGATTAATACACAAAGCAAATCAAAATAACATTTCTACAAAACCATTAATTAAGCCAGAACGCATAAGCCTTGAGCAACTAAGGCATGACGAGCTACCACTATCGATATCCTTGTAGATTTAATGGTTAATAAGTTTGACCCCCATCAATTTATAAAAACGATTAAACGTAATCTTATATTTCATTTCGAGATTTTTTATTAATGGAATATTAATAGGTCAGAAGGGTGTCAATTCGATTAAATATAAAAATGATTTTTGAATTAAATAAATAAAAAATACAAATACAGAAGAATGGGAATAAGAATAATTACCAATTAATAAAATTAAAAAAGCCTCATGTCAATATGAGGCTTTTGGTGTTTATTTTGAGCTGAGATTAAAAATCGTACTGGAAGTAGATCGTATTGTAGTTACTCCCGCCTTTAATGCGACCAAACTGGGAAGCGTTCTCGAAAATCGCACTGCGATGATGCAATGAGTAACCCACCCACATGTTCTCCCAATCTTTTTGGTTGAACAGGTCGCCAACGTTCACATCAACTGAAAAGTCTAAATAGTTAAGTAAGTTACTTGGCGTATAACCCTTCTCTTCCATTTCTGTTGCTTCTATGTAAGTAATATTATCGATGTAAGACATACCTTCTGCCACACCAAATCGCCACTTCGTCGGCCAATTGAACGTGTAGTAAGCCTTAATCGCCACAACATATTCGGTACTGGAGGATTGCACATCAGAAGACCAGTGATGAACAAGACCTGGCGTTAGGTAAATATCCAAAGGTAAGCCAAACAACTCATCCGTCAATGGGTGCCCATAGAAGAAAGAGGTCATTTGGTTATTGTACTCATCTTTCTCGGCATTAAGTTTGAAGATGTCACCCATATTAGAAGGCGTAGCCCAACCGTGTGCGACTCTTAGATATGGGCGATTTCGTAAATCAGACTTACGTTCTTTGCCTTTATCGTTGAAGAAACCAAAGCCAACAAAGACTTCACCTTGGTAACGGTCTTCTACGATTTGGCTATGGTATGCTTCACTGTCTAGGCGAGTAACGCTAGTTTCACCCAAGAGATACAAGTTAGAAATCACGTGGTAACGTGCTTTGATACCTAAGTTAGCATCAATACCCGCACCAATTTTCTCCCCCGTCGCGTCTTTGAATGAGTAGTACGAGCTGTTGAAGTCGGCGTCTTTATAACGAATTGTAAAAGAGGGCTCTAATTCCCAATCGCCAAACTCATAGTTAGCAGCGATTCGGTAGTTAGAATGAAACTGGAATTCGTCATCCGCCATCACTTCAAATTCAGCACGCCAGTTTTCGTCAAAGTTGTAACGAATCTGACCACCAAAATCGACGCGATCCCCTTCGAAGGCATTTTGAATGGACTTCGGGATATCTACAAAGCGCAGGCGCATAATCGCACTTGCACGCCAATCGGAGTCACTCTCATCATACAAGAACACCCCACCTTCAATACCGTCAATGTAGAGATGCTCGTTTTCAAAGAACATCATCGGCACAAACGTGCTCACTGTTGAGTCGTCATTGGCAGTATAAAATGGAATTGAAGCAGTACGGTACATCGCTGCAATCCCCCACTCTTGCTCTGCGTTTTTTGACTCCGCTAAAGCAGCACCACTAAGCAATAAACCAGAACATGCCAGCGATACTGTTAATACGTGTTTCATAGTTCCTCTATGTCACTGTTATTTGAGAAGGTCTCGAATGAGAAAGAGTATATCTGACTTTACCCGCCTATCTGTGAAAATTTTGCTTTATACACCAAAGAGCAAGCCCTACCAGTTAACACTGGCAATAAGTTAACCTCCTACACACTGCACTTTTGGCTAAGTTGATTACTCTGCACACAATCAAACGGGAAACGGTCAAATTTCTCTCTTCTCTCGTCAATGAGATTTAGATTTTTGCCAGATTCGCCGATACAATAGAAAACCAATGATCAAAGCCGCAGTTAATCGTGAAAGCATCTGAACTCATCTCCATTATCAACAACTTGCCGGAAGGTAGCGACCCCGATATCGTGATGGGTGAAGAATGGCTACCAGAACGCTTGGAAAACACCACACTCGATGGTGATATGCTGTTTTTACACTTCGATAATGCACCGGAAGATGGTCAGGGTGAAGAAGAAGGTCGCGGCTTCGTTGAGCACGAAATTGACTTGATTCGAACTCGCCTACAACAAATTCTCGATGAAGACAGCGACAACGCTTCAAAAGCCGACGCAATGTTAGGTTTATTTCTGATGGGACATGAACTTAGCAGCTCACAAGTTATCGAAATACTCGAAGAAGACTCAGAACACTGATCCAGAATAGTAAGGTACCACTTTGCCAACATCGCTCAATACCAACGAACTTTCCTCCCTTCCTCTGGTTGTTGCCGGTCCAATTTTAAGAAAAGTTACCGCGACGGAAGTGAATATTTGGTTGGTGACCACGCAACCTCTCGAAGGTTTGGTTGAAATCAGCGATGCGAACACTGGTGAACAATACTATTCCAAGCCCGTATCAGCAGAACATCTTTTGCAAGTAGGCAAACGTGCTTGGGTTTGCATGCTGACGTTACAAGGCGAATTTCCTACCCATAAAGCATTGCGTTATCAACTCCATACTCAATCCGGTTTATTGACCGAATTGATGCCCCAATTGGTCTACGGTGAAGACACAGATTCAGTGCAAGGTGTCGAATTCCTAATCAGTGAAAAAGCCGATTATGTTCTGCATGGCTCTTGTCGTAACCCACATCATTTTAGTAAAGACACTCTGGTCCAAGCTGACGCAAAAGTTGCTAGCCAACCAATAGAAGACCGCCCTGATATGCTCATCATGAGCGGCGACCAAATCTATGCCGATCATGTCGCAGGTCCAATGCTGGATGCGATTGAGCAATTAGTCGAGTTGCTAGGCTTGCCTGATGAAGAGTTCGACCAAGCGCCAATTAAAAACACGCAAGAGCTGTATCAAAGCCCAGATTGTTTTTATGGCAGGGATAACATTCTGCCCCACTATGTTGACGATGGAAGCATACTCACCAAGCTCTTCCCACATCGTGGCACACCCATTTTTAGCTCGCGCGAATGTAAAAACCACCTCATCAGCTTTGCCGAGCTTTTTGCGATGTACTTACTCGTTTGGTCTCCAGTACCTTGGACATTAGTCAATCGTGAACGTTTATTGGATAGAAAATTCACGACCGGCGGAAAAGCTTTAGAGCCGAAATGGCAACAACATTGGCGCGATGAGAAGGTTCACATCGATGCATTTGTCGCAGGGTTAGATAAAGCTCAGCGTTTGCTAGCTCACGTACCGACCTACATGATCTTTGATGACCATGACGTCACCGACGATTGGAACCTAACGGTTGGCTGGGAAAAAGCAGCGACTGAAAATCTCTTCTCGCGCCGAATCATCGGCAACAGTCTGATCGCTTATTGGTTGTGCCAAGGTTGGGGTAACGCGCCAGAAAAATTCAACGCCCCGTTTATGGAGCATGCGCGCCGTTACTTTGAAGAGCTGACTTCAGAATCTCAAGACGAGTTCATAAAGTACCTCTATCGTTTTGAAGATTGGCACTACACGATTCACACCTCACCAAAAGTGGTGGTATTGGATACACGTACTCGCCGCTGGCGTTCAGAATCACGCATGAATAAACCATCGGGTTTGATGGATTGGGAAGCCTTGATTGAGTTCCAACAAGAGCTGATGCATCAAGACAAAGTGATCATCGTCTCTGCCGCACCCATGTTTGGTGTGAAGTTTATTGAAACATTGCAACGCATCATGACCAGTTTTGGTCAGCCGTTGCTGATTGACGCAGAAAACTGGATGGCGCATCCAGGCAGTGCGAATACCTTGATCAGTATTTTCACTCACACCAAAACCCCGACTAACTTTGTCATTCTGTCTGGTGATGTGCACTACTCTTTCGCTTATGACATCAAGTTGCGTTTCCGTCGCAATAGTCCAAATATCTATCAAATCACATGTAGTGGGATTAAGAACCAGTTCCCAGCGCAACTGCTGACAGCGTGTGATGCCATGGACCGTTTGCTTTATAGCCCCCGTTCACCGCTAAACTTCTTCACCAAACGTAAGCGTTTGAAGATTTTTAAGCGTGCGCCAAGTAACCACAATTTTTACAGATTAGTGAACCAAAGTGCAATTGGCGAGCTGAGATTGGATGAGGACGGAAAGCCAAGCAATATCAGTATTTTAACTGGTGAAGGTGATTCAATACATTTCCCGCCTACAAAGGTTGAGGAATAAATCCGCTTTTTGGCGGTCAAATACTGTATTGAGCAAAAATGTCATCTCAATCGTATGAGATCTTGATCAAATTCAATCAAGACCTTGAGATTTGCTCAAACCATTACCATCTTAAATAAATAGATAACAGCTTGGTGCTCAACATGTTTAATTCGCTTACTTCATTATTTAAACAACTTATAGAAGGCTCGGACCTTAGCCAATCCAACACACTGTCACCCAATATGGCGATAGCATGTTTGCTTTGTGAAGTAGCTGGTGCGGACCATCAAATCGATGAAAGAGAGCAAGCAACCAAACGCTCTTTGATCATGAAATTGCTTTCCCTAACAGAAGAAGAGACCGACACCCTACTGAATCAGGCTCAAAACAGATCGAGTGAGTCGACTTCCCTTTATGACTTTACGTCCCAACTGCGTGAGCTTTCACAAGAAACCCGCTATGAACTGATCAAGAGTATGTGGGAAGTGGCGTACGCTGACGGTGAAATTGACCCATTGGAAGATGCCGTAATTCGCAAAACAGCGGAGCTGCTCTATGTAGACCACAGCGATTTTATTCGAGCGAAATTGCAATCTCAGTGAAGCCCAGTCTCCATAAACAGTAAGAACCAATAAAAATACGCGCTACATGAGCGCGTTTTTTGTGTCTCTAGTCTGGATTAGACCGAATCAAACATCGTCATCTCCGCAAGAGACTAGCCAACATTGTTGTTATTTAAAACTAACTTAGTACTGGCTTATGACGAGCAGACTGAAATCCAATGAAAGATTTATGAAAACAGAAACTTATAGCATGGTCAGTGCTAGTTTCGCCAAGTTGTAAGCGTCAACATAGCCCGAGTGCTGGCGACCTTCCCACTCAATGCCTTTTGCTTCTTGCGCCGCTTTATGACCAATGCGCTTATCTTTAAGACGGTTTTGGATTCGGTACAACGTCGCTAAGTTGATGAACTCGGTAAATGGCGCGTCAATGCCCTTTTGTTGGCATTCTTCAAGCAAGATAAGATCATCGCGCCCCCATGAAGCATAGATCTTATTACGACCACCAAAGTTCTTTAGCATCGACTTAAGCACTTCTTCTAATGGTCGACCTTGCTTTTCAATCTTACGTGGTGTGATGCCAGTTAACTCTGCACAAAACAGGGACACTTCATCATGCTCAGGTTTCACGTAGTATTGCGCGCGCTTAACGATTTCACCTTTCGACAAATCTATTTCCGCCAAACCAACTTCAATGATCTCGCCTGTACGACCCACGCCGTTTTCATTCCAGCAGCACATTTCTAAATCGAAGCAGACGATACGGTTATGGTTCATAGTTTGTCTTGATTCCTAACGTAAATTTGAAAGCGTGAGATTCTACCGTAACGAATCTCAAAACTCGAATTTGCTCGCTGAATTAATCGCCGATCGATACAGAGTTTCGACCATTTTTCTTACTTTGGTAAAGTTGCACGTCCATTTTATGGAATAAGCTCTCAGGATCTTCGTTGTTATGTACCGCAGCGCCAATGCTCAAAGAACAAATGATCGGTGTACTTTCATATTCAAATGGCGAACTTGCGACAATACCGCGCAACTTCTCCAGATAGGCGGCTAGTTCTTCCTTATCCGTCACTCTAGATAAAATGCAGAACTCATCGCCACCTGCTCGGTAGAAACGATCACCATCGAGCAAGTTAGCATTCACAAGCTTGGTTACGTGCAATAACGCTTCATCTCCGGCTAAATGACCGTACTTATCGTTAATCACTTTAAAGCGGTCAATATCGAAACCCACTAAAGAAAACTCAACTCCACTATTAATGTAGTGCAGTAAGTTATCGTTAAATACGCGTCGGTTAAGCAATTGGGTCAATGGATCCAACTCCGCCATGCGTTTTAGCTCAACCGTTTTGTTATCAAGCATCACCGCAAGACGTTCTTTTTCACGTGATTGAAGATTGACGATATAGCTGATCAAGATAGCAATGACTAAACCCGCAATACCGGTCCCATAAAGGACAGAACGCTCCCACGCCGAAACGGATTCAGACAGCTTAAACTCAACACGCCATTCGCGATTTGGCAGTTGAATCGTGCGACTAATAACTTTGCCGTGCAGCTCATCCCAGTTTGAGCTTTTGAACAATAGAGGGTCGTCGTAAGCATCAAAGCCCTTGTCTTCAACTTTTACAGACATATCCAATTCCGTCGCGGTTTTGGTAATCAATTGATCAAAATAGACAGTACTGCGCACTACCCCAACAACGACACCAAGTAGCTTGTGTTTGTCATAGCTAAATACCGGGTGGTAAACCAACAGACCACTTTTCTCTAATGACTTGTCGTATCCGTCTTGAAGTAATCGGACTTTGTCTGAAATATTGGCTCGATCGTGGGTAATAATGTCATCTAGGATCAGTTCGAAACGCAAACGTGAAGAATAAAAGCCAAGCAAAGACAAGTTAGTTTCAGTTCTTGGATAAATATCAGTCGCTATGTATGCAGGAGCTTGGTCTTTCAAGATGTAACCAAACGTCTTCTCACCATCTTTCGGTACTGTAAAGATGTCAAAATCAGGGAAAATTTGACGAGTTTTCGCCAAATAGACGTCGAGCTCACTTGGTTCAACACGTTGCATCCATTGCAAGCCAACCAAGCTCTGTGAACTTTCGACGACTTGTTTTGCGTAGTAAGGAAATTGTGTCCAGTATGACTTATCAACGGAATGGAAAAAGTTTGCACCAGCGCCGATGAACTCAAGATCGTTTTCTACTGCCAGTTTAAGAGATTCCGCTTGGCGATCTGCCAGGGTATCGAAAATGGTCATGGTGTAACGCTGTTGTATTTTATAAGCGACACCAACCATGCCCGCAGTGACAATAACGACTGCAATAAAAGCTACAATAGAAGCAGAGTACCGTTTGAAAATGCTCTGTTGAGCCGTGCTATATGTCATTTATTGTTCCACGTTTTTTGCGTGTCATGCTTCGATAATGATGGAAATACTGCGCCACATGTGGGTAAACATCAAGCAACAACGTTTGCGTCCCCATCTAATCGTTGATTTTTCATGCTAATCATGCGGTATATTCACGAATTATTACAGTCTTAAGCCTTGAATATGCTACCATCCACCATCATTTTAATGTCTAAACTTGGTGCAGGTCGCAAAGCCGATCTCTTTAGTAAACATGTGTGAGCCAATACTAAGCGCCAATAAATCAATAGAAAGAGAAAAATGTCATGAACATTGATTTGAACCTAATTCCTCAAACGTTCGATATGCTTCACGCAGGTCTAGCGGCTTCGAGCGTTTTGCTTCTTCTGATCGCAGTATCTCGTAAATCTAAAGTGATTGAGAAAGTGGTAGAAAAACCGGTCGAGAAAATCGTCGAGGTTGAGAAGCCAGTTGAGAAGATCGTTGAAGTAGAAAAAGTAGTGGAAGTTGAGAAAGTCGTAGAGCGTGTTGTAGAAGTTGAATCAAAACTTGCGACAGCGTCAACGGACTCTGCAATGCAGCTGCTTTCTATCATGCAGCAAGAAGCTCGTCTGATTGACTTCCTAAAAGAAGACCTAACGTCATTCTCTGATGAAGAAGTTGGCGCAGCTGCTCGCGTAATCCACACTGGCGGTCAGAAAGTGCTGAACGACTACGTGACGCTAGCACACGTTCGCAACGAAGACGAAGAAACTCGCATTACGGTTGAAGAAGGCTTCAACCCACAAGAAATCCGCCTAACTGGCAACGTAACAGGCAGCGCGCCATTCAACGGCACGCTAGTTCACAAAGGTTGGAAGGCAACATCAATGACGTTGCCTAAACTGGCTGAGAACTACGATGCATCTGTGATCGCTCCAGCTGAGGTTGAGCTGTAATGGAACACATGAACCAAGAAAACCATTCTCAAGAAGCGTCTGTTGAAACTCAACAGACGCCTAAATTCAGTGTTGGTATCGACTTAGGTACAACACACTGTGTGATGTCTTTTGTTGATACACACGATGAAGACGCTCGCGTTGAAGTAATGCCTATCCCGCAGCTTACTGCGCCAGGCACGGTAGAGACTCGTAGCCAATTAGGCTCTTTCTTATACCAACCGCACGAGCACGAAATGAACCCGCAATCACGCGTTCTTCCGTGGTCTAGCGAGCCAAAAGCTCTGGTTGGTGCTATTGCACGTAACCTAGGTTCAAAAACACCAATTCGTCTTGTTGCAAGTGCGAAATCTTGGCTTTGCCACGCTGGTGTGAACCGTCGTGATGCATTCCTGCCAGCAGGTAGCCCAGAAGAAGTGGAAAAAGTATCCCCTCTTCGCGCGACAGAGCTTTACCTAGAACACCTAAAAGACGCTTGGAATCACACCAATCCAAATCACAATCTCGCCGATCAAGACGTGACTATTACGGTTCCTGCTTCTTTCGATCCTGCTGCTCGTGATCTAACAGCCGAAGCAGCACGCAACGTTGGTTTCGTGCACCTAACGCTTCTAGAAGAGCCACAAGCTGCGCTTTACAACTGGATTGATAACAGCGACGACAAATGGCGCGACGAAGTTGAAGTTGGCGACATCGTGCTTGTGGTCGATATCGGTGGTGGTACAACCGACCTTTCTTTGGTTGAAGTAACTGAAGACGACGGCAACCTAACTCTGAACCGCATCGCGGTAGGTGAACACATCCTACTTGGCGGTGACAACATGGACCTTGCACTTGCGTACCGCTTGAAGATGAAGCTAGCGCAAGAAGGCAAAGAGTTACAGCCATGGCAAGTTCAGGCAATGACGCACGCATGTCGTGATGCGAAAGAAGCGCTATTGAACGACAGCGAACTTCAGTCAGTGCCAATCGTAGTACCAAGCCGTGGCTCTAAACTGCTTGGCGCAACTCTGAAAACAGAACTGACTCAAGAAGAAGTACAACAAACACTGGTTGACGGCTTCTTCCCTCAAGTTGCAATTACTGACCACCCTGTTCAACGTAACCGTGGTGCACTAACGCAAATGGGTCTGCCTTACGCACAAGATGCGGGCATTACTCGTCACATTGCTGCGTTCTTGTCTAAGCAAGCCAATGCTCTTTCTACTTCAGAAAATGGCGCAGAAGCAGCTCAAGATTTCAACCCATTCGCTAACATGCCTGGTATGCCAGGTGCGGATGCAGCGCAATCGGCTGACTTCATCAAGCCAACCGCAATCCTATTCAACGGTGGTGTTCTGAAATCGAAACTTCTAGCAACTCGTCTAGAAGACACGATCAACGAATGGCTAATTGAAGCAGATGCAGAAATGGCGAAGCGCCTAACAGGTGTGGATCTAGACCTTGCGGTTGCTAGCGGTGCGGCTTACTACGGCTCTGTGCGTCGTGGTCAGGGCGTTCGTATCCGTGGTGGTATTGCTTCAGCGTACTACGTGGGTATCGAAAGTGCGATGCCAGCGATTCCGGGCATGGCGCCTCCAATGGAAGCACTTTGTGTTGCACCATTTGGTATGGAAGAAGGTTCAAGCGTTGACGTACCAAGCCAAGAGTTTGGTTTGATCATTGGTCAACCGGTTAACTTCCAATTCTTCGGCTCAACCGTTCGTCGTGATGACCTAGCAGGTACTCACCTAGACTACTGGGCACCAGAAGAGCTTGAAGAGCTTCCAGAAATCCAAGTAACGCTGCCTGTATCTGAAGGTCGTCGTGAAGGTGAAGTGGTTCCAGTAACCCTAGCCTCTCGCGTCACAGAGCTTGGTACGCTTTACTTAGAAGCCATTGCCGCTGATAACGGTCAAAAATGGCATGTTGAGTTCGATGTGCGCGAAGACGCGAAAAGCAACTCAAACGAAGAAGAATAAATAGAAATCAAACGGCATCCAATCGGGTGCCGTTTTTAAATACACGAAGGTTTGTATGGCATCTCCTCGTTTTCTTGTTGGTATTGACCTTGGCACCACAAACACTGTTGTGGCGTATTGTGAAATCACCGACAACCTTGAACAATCCGAAGTATCCCTATTCGACATCGACCAGCTGATTGGTCCGGGTGAAGTGGTTCGTAAACCATTGCTGCCCTCTTTCCGCTATCACCCTGCAGTTGGTCAAATCTCCCCTTCTGACCTAACACTCCCTTGGGAAAACGAACCTGTCTCTGGCGACATTAGTAATGTGATCGTGGGTGAATGGGCTCGTGAATTAGGCGCGAAGGTGGAAGGACGTCAAGTATCCAGTGCTAAAAGCTGGCTATCGCACCAAGCAGTGGATCGTAGCTCAGACATTCTTCCTTGGGCTGGTGCGCAAGACGTAGATAAAGTCTCTCCCGTCATTGCCAGCGCAAGCTACCTCAACCACATTCGCCAAGCATGGAACTACCGTCACCCTAGCAATAAGCTAGAAGAGCAAGATGTGGTTGTGACCGTTCCAGCGTCGTTCGATGAAACCGCTCGTAAGCTCACACTTGAAGCCGCTGAGTTGGCAGGTTTGAAAAAAATCGTCCTGCTCGAAGAACCACAAGCCGTATGTTACGACTGGTACGCACGCCACCAGCAAACCGCAGCTGATGAACTCAAAGAGTTGCCACTGATACTGGTGTGCGATGTGGGCGGTGGTACCACCGACTTGAGCTTGATTGAAGCCAGTTTCTCTTCTCAAGATGAGCTAGCCCTTGATCGTATTGGCGTAGGCGAACACCTGATGCTGGGTGGCGATAACCTCGACTTAGCATTAGCGCACCTTGCGGAAAGCCGCTTCAACCAGAGTAAGAAGCTCACTGCAGCAAGCCTGACTAAGCTAATTCAGCAAACGCGTAAAGCGAAAGAGAACCTACTTTCAGCGAGTGCACCTGAAGAAGTGAAAATCACCATGCTGGGCAGCGGTTCAAAACTTCTTGGCGGAACAAAAAGTATTGGGCTGAGCAAACAAGAAGTGCACCAAATCGCTTTAGATGGCTTCTTCCCGCTTTCTGATTTCAGTGAAGTGCCAGACAAACGCCGCAGCGCCGTTGTTGAGTTTGGTCTTCCATACGTCGCTGACCCAGCAGTGAGCAAGCACGTTGCCGAGTTCTTAACTCAACACCAACAAGTTGCTCGTGCCGCTCTTGGCATTGAAGACGACAAACAAAATGCCATTCCAGTCGGTTTGCTACTCAACGGTGGTGTGTTCAATAGTGAACTTGTGACTGAGCGTGTCACTACCCTACTGTCCGATTGGCGCGGCGCTCCGGTTACGGTATTAGATAACCCACATCCAGATTGGTCTGTTGCATTAGGTGCTGTTGCGTTTGGTAAAGCACGTCGTGGTGCACAGTTAAAAATTGGTGGTGGTGCAGCGCGTTCTTACTTCTTGCACCTTCAAGAGAAGAACAAGATGGGCAAAGCGCTCTGTTTGCTTGCAAAAGGTACAGAAGAAGGTCACGAGATCCGCTTAAGTGGTCGTCGTTTCTCGCTTACTCTAGGTGAACCTGTTCGCTTTAACCTGCTGACTTCTACCCACGACACCTTAACCAATAACACTGCCATTCAAAACGGCGTGATGGTGGACGTTGATCCTGACTTGTTTGCTCCTCTGCCGCCTTATATCACCACCCTTGAAGGTGAAGGTGCCGAACTGCAAGCCAACCAGAAAGAGCGCGTAGAAGTGCAACTGGCGTGTCAGTTGACCGAAGTCGGCACGCTTAAGATGGAATGTGTCAGCGCAGAAGATGACAGCAAACGTTGGGAGCTGGAGTTCGAAGTTCGTAACAAGCAAACCGACGACAGCGAGCAAGTTAAGCTTCACCCTAAACTGAACGAATGTAAGGAGCTGATCGCTCGCCTTTACAGCGGTAACAAGAAAAGCGCAGAAAGCAAAGAGATCAAAACCTTAGCCAAAGATCTTGAGAAGAAACTGGGCAAACGTGACGAGTGGGATTTCACGACCCTACGTCAACTGTTCGATACCTTTGCACAAGGTCGTAAACGTCGCCGTCGTTCTGAACAGCACGAGAAAAACTGGCTTCGTTTGGCAGGTTTTGCACTGCGTCCGGGCTTTGGCGATCCAACCGACTTATGGCGTATTGAGCAAGTTTGGGGTCTCTACCAACAAAACATTCAGTTCAAGAACCATCAAGGTTGGACTGACTGGTGGGTATTCTGGCGTCGTATCGCAGGTGGTTTAAGCCAAGAGCAACAAGAGACTATCTTGGCGGACATCGCGAAATACCTACACCCTGGCGCGATGAAAAACCCACAGTCAGCCAAAGCGGCACAAGACATGGGTTATGAATCCATGGTTCGATTAGCGGCATCGCTTGAACACCTAGAAGTCGAAGACAAAGTTCTATTGGCAACGTGGTTCTTGAGCAAGGCAATCAACCAGAATCAGTTCGAACAAGCGCACTGGTGGGCAATGGGTCGCTTGGCATCACGTACGCCTTTGTATGGCAGCCAGCATAACGTCGTTCCTCGTGAACAAGCGGAACAATGGTTGCCTAAGCTGTTAGAGCAGAACTGGCAGAAAGAGCCAATGATCGCTTTCGCAGCCGTGATGATTTGTCGTAAGACGGGCGACCGCCTATTTGATATCTCAGACGACTACCGTGAACAAGTTCTCACCAAGCTGAAGCAAAGCAAGGTGCCTGAATCTTGGGTATCACTGGTTGAAGAAGTCAAAGAGCTATCTGAGAGCGAATCGAAGCGTATCTTTGGTGATGCACTCCCAAGCGGTCTGACGCTGGTAAACAACTAAGCTCCCATGCTTATAAACGCAACAAAGCCCTTCATGAGAAGGGCTTTGTTTTATCTGATTCTACTCGCTGACGAAAGACGACTCATTAGGGTCTGTTGATC
>NZ_BCUF01000054.1 GCF_001591145.1 Vibrio harveyi NBRC 15634 = ATCC 14126 = KCTC 12724
TTGTTTTTGAGCAGGATAATTTTCCTGCCGAGTGTGCAAGTCCAGCTAGGCATCTCTGTAGTTTTGCCACTTATTTAGAACAACACCCTTTGGATTGGGCTGATATCCTCAGAGTCCAGTGCCTGCAGCATAGCGAACTCTGTGGGATAAAGGTCTTATTTCTCTTCTATCATTGGCTATTTTCTAAGCCTTAAAACTCTCCAAACGTAAGTGCTTACTTACTCTCATCGTTTTTCTAGCACTATCTTTGTTATATGAACAGTGACGTTGAGCTCTTTTTGTGCTGCTCTAGATTTGTAAACAAAAAGCCCATTACGTGAGTAACGGGCTTCCATTCCCATTTGAATGAGGTATCCCTACAGGGAGATATATTTACTTTCTGCCACTTCCCATAATGCTTTAACTAAAGGGTTTTCTAGCTGGCTTTTAATACAGCAAACACCAAGTTCGAATGGTTTGATAGGCAGAACCTTAAGCCTACTTATCTTCTCTCTGACAGGGCTGTTGTTGATTACTACATCCGGTGCAATACCGACTCCGCAGCCTAAGGCCACCATACTGACGATGGCTTCATGTCCTGCCACCTGTGCGTAGATATTTGGTTTGATCTTCATTTGCTTAAACCAAACATTCGCTCTTTCTCTCGCTGTGCCTGCTTCTGGGAGAATAAAAGGTATTGTTGACCAAGCCGGATTTTCTTTCTGTAGTTCTTCTGCAAAGCTGCTGACTCCAACTGGTGCTATCACCGATAGGGGAATCTCACTGATTGGTTCAAAGGAGACTTTAGCTGGTAGTTGATCGGGTTTTGCAGAGATCGCGATATCAGCCTCATCTGCCAATATTTTATCGATGGCTTGCGCTGGGTCGCCAGTAGAGAGTTTGAATTCGATAAATGGATGCTGAATGCGGAATTCGGAAATAAGCTCTGGGAGATGGCTATAACTTGCCGTTACCGAGCAAAATAAACGTATCTCCCCTTTTAACTCGTCTTCCGTTCCTTTGACGTAACTTTGGTATTGCTGCCATTCCCCTAAGATCTTTAGTGCAACAGGTAATAGCTTCTTTCCTTGAACCGTTAATTCGACACTTCGGTTATCACGCAAGAACAGCTGTTGATGCGTTTCTTCTTCCAATTTCTGGATCTGCCGGCTTAGTGCAGAAGGGCTGATATGCATTGCCGCCGCTGTCTTAGCGAAGCTCTTACTATCACATAGATGAATGAATAATTGCAGGCTTTTGATGTTCATTAAATCTTCACTTCCATGTTGCATTAATTGCAATAAGTAATTGTGAATATATCACTTTCAGCAACAGAATGTCTGTTTTAGTATGAACTCATTCGGTAACACAAGTACCGACCTCTATGGAAGAATGTTAAGGAGCACCCAGATGGCTAACTATTTCAATACCCTAAACTTGCGTGAGCAATTGGACCAACTTGGTCGTTGTCGCTTTATGGACCGCGAAGAATTCGCATCAGAAGCAGATTACCTAAAAGGTAAGAAAGTGGTCATCGTAGGTTGTGGTGCTCAAGGCCTTAACCAAGGTCTAAACATGCGCGATTCTGGTCTAGACGTAGCTTACGCACTTCGCCAAGCGGCAATTGATGAGCAACGCCAGTCATTCAAAAACGCAAAAGACAACGGCTTTGAAGTGGGTAGCTACGAAACGCTAATTCCACAAGCTGACCTAGTCGTAAACCTTACTCCAGATAAGCAACACACAAACGTTGTTGAGACGGTAATGCCGTTGATGAAAGAAGGCGCAGCACTAGGCTACTCACACGGTTTCAACGTTGTTGAAGAAGGCATGCAAATCCGTAAAGACCTAACGGTAGTAATGGTTGCGCCTAAATGTCCGGGTACGGAAGTTCGTGAAGAATACAAGCGTGGCTTCGGTGTACCGACTCTTATCGCTGTTCATCCTGAGAACGACCCTAAAGGTGAAGGTTGGGATATCGCGAAAGCTTGGGCAGCAGCAACAGGTGGTCACCGTGCCGGCTGTCTAGAGTCTTCTTTTGTTGCTGAGGTGAAATCTGACCTAATGGGTGAGCAAACTATCCTTTGCGGCATGCTACAGGCTGGTTCTATCGTATGTTACGAGAAGATGATTGCTGATGGTATCGATCCAGGCTACGCAGGTAAGCTTCTTCAATACGGTTGGGAAACCATCACTGAAGCACTGAAGTTTGGTGGTATCACTCACATGATGGATCGTCTATCAAACCCAGCAAAAGTAAAAGCATTTGAGCTTTCTGAAGAGCTAAAAGAGCTGATGCGTCCGCTATACAACAAGCACATGGATGACATCATCACAGGTCACTTCTCTAGCACTATGATGGCTGACTGGACAAACGACGATGCAAACCTACTAGGCTGGCGTGCAGAAACGGGTGAAACTGCTTTCGAAAACTACCCAGAAACTGACGTAGAAATCTCTGAGCAAGAGTACTTCGACAACGGTATCCTGATGGTTGCTATGGTTCGTGCTGGTGTTGAGCTAGCGTTCGAAGCAATGACAGCATCTGGCATTATCGATGAGTCTGCTTACTACGAGTCTCTACACGAGCTACCGCTGATCGCGAACACTATCGCACGTAAGCGTTTATACGAGATGAACGTGGTTATCTCAGACACTGCGGAATACGGTAACTACCTGTTCGCTAACGTAGCAACACCGCTTCTACGTGAGAAGTTTATGCCAGCAGTAAATACTGACGTAATTGGTAAGGGTCTAGGTGAAACTTCTAACCAAGTAGATAACGCGACTCTTATCGCTGTAAATGATGCTATCCGTAATCACCCAGTGGAGTACATTGGTGAAGAGCTACGTGGGTATATGACTGATATGAAGAACATCGCTGTAGGCGGCTAATTACTTGCCTTAAGGTTCCATTTCGGTGTCGAAGGTGCTCATTTACTATCGTAAACTCCGCGCCTTCTCCTAGAAATGAAACCTTAATTCAGCGCAATTCGTTTAAGGGACTAAAGCTCTTAGCTTCGAATATACAATCTGCGTAATTGCATTAAAGCAAAGCAGATAAGAACTCCAGACAGACTGGGGTCAATAAATACAACATAAAACACAACATCTAATTAAAAGGCTTGGTCACCGTTGACCAAGCCTTTTTTGTTTTTATAAAGGTGAATTTTGTCCTTAAGAAGGCAAAATAGAAGCGAATCCTGAATCCCAATAAACAAAAAGGGCTGATGTTCTCACATCAACCCTTATAATTTTCTTGTCGCTTTTCGCTTATTTATCAGCGAGCTTTTCTTCAAGCTCTGCCAATTTCTTTTCCATTTCTGTCAGCTTTTGACGAGTACGCAGCAGAACTTGAGTTTGTACGTCGAATTCTTCGCGGCTAACTACGTCTAGCTTGTTTAGCTGACCTTGGATTACTTGGCGAACTTTTTGATCAACATCCGCGCCTAGTTCTTTTACTGGCTGTGGCATTGATTCGTGAATTTGTTTAGCGATTTGCTCTAATTTCTTTGGGTCAAACATAGTGGCTAAAACTCCTTTTGATTTGCCCACATTCTATGTAAATGATACGGGAAAGTCGCCATTTAGATGGTAAAAAAGAGAGCAGCAATAAAAAAGGTCACCGAAGTGACCTTTTTCTTAGTGCTTTACGCTTACTTATTATCAGCTAATTCGCGATGAGCAGCTTTTGCTTCATCCACTCGAGCTAGCTTTTCTAAGTCTTTGTCTTCAACAAATACTGGCAGTGGCTTATGTTTCTCAGCTAGGTAGCTGTAAATCACAGGCAGTACGAATAGCGTAAACAGTGTACCGATTGCTAGACCGGCAACGATTACGATACCGATACTGAAACGCTGAGCTGCACCTGCGCCTGTTGCGTACATCAGTGGGATCAGACCTGCAATCATCGCCGCTGTTGTCATCAGGATTGGACGTAGACGAACTTTCGCCGCTTCCATTACCGCATCGATACGAGACAGTTTGTTGTGTAACTGCTCTTCTTTCGCTACTTCACAGATCAGGATACCGTGCTTGGTGATCAGACCAACTAGAGTAATCAAACCAACCTGCGAGTAGATGTTCATCGATGCCGTACCCCACGCCAGAGCAATCAATGCACCACATACCGCTAGCGGCACCGATACCATGATTACGATTGGATCGCGGATAGATTCAAACTGAATCGCCAGTACTAGGAAGATAATCGCCAGTGCTAAACCGAATGTTGCGTATAGTGCGCTACCTTCCGTTACAAACTGACGAGCTTCACCCATATAGTCATGGTTGTAGCCTGATGGCAGTTTGTTTTGTGCTACGTCTTCGAACCAGTTGATCGCATCACCCATTGCTACGCCTGGAGCAGGTACTGCACCAACCGTTGCTGAGTTTAGCTGGTTGAAGTGAGGCAGTGAGCGAGGCTCTGCAACAACATCAATCGTGATTAAGCTTCCTAGTGGTACCGCTTTACCGTCAACCGAACGCACGTAGTAGTTCTTCATCGACTCTGGGTTTAGACGCCATTTACGTTCAACCTGAGGGATAACCTCGTATGAACGACCATTTAGGTCGATACGGTTTACGTAACCGTCCGCCATCATAGTACTTAGCGTTACACCGATGTCTTGCATGGTCACACCGTAGGCACCGGCTTTGTCTTTGTCGATGCTGATCTTCATCGTTGCTGAATCGTAATTTAGATCCAGATCCGAGTAGACGAACATTGGACTGGTAGACACATCAGCTAGGATATCGCTTGCGATAGTAAACAAGCTCTCGAAGCTGTTTGGTGTGGTGATAACGAACTGAATTGGCAGACCTGAACCGGCACCAGGAAGCTCTGGCATCTGGAATGCGGTAACTGACATACCTGGTACGTGAGCGACTAGTTCACCTACACGTTTGGTAATATCAGCTTGGCTCGCTTCACGCTCACTCCAAGGTTTAAGAGTTGCTAGACCGAACGCTTGGTTTGAGTTTGGTACACCGTTAAACACCTGAGCGTATTCTACTTCTGGCTGATCAGACAGAATCTTGTTCACGTCATTCATGGTGTGTTCGATGTAGTCCAAGTTCGCGTTCGAAGGTGCTGTACCCATTAGTACCACTACGCCTTTATCTTCTGAAGGAGCCAATTCACTTGGAATAAACTTAAACAGAATTGGTAGCGTTGCGAACACGATGATCGCGAAAGCAATGATCACTGGGCGATGCGCCATAACAGCGGTCAGCATTTTCTCGTAGCGGTTAGTCATGCCATCCAATACGTGATGTACTTTTTGCTCAAACTTGCTTGGCTCTTCATTTGCCTTAAGCATTTTTGAACACATCATCGGCGACAGAGTCAGAGCGATGATACCAGACACAAATACCGCGCCAGCTAGGGTTAATGCGAACTCTTTAAATAGCGAGCCCGTGATACCGCCCATTAGTGCGATCGGCGCGTATACCGCACCTAGTGTCAGTGTCATTGCAATTACTGGCACAGCGATTTCACGAGTACCAATGATAGCTGCACGGAACGGCGATTCCCCTTCTTTGATGTGACGGTCGACGTTCTCAAGAACCACGATCGCGTCATCCACCACCAGACCGATGGCGAGTACCATTGCCAGAAGTGTCATCAAGTTCCACGAGAAGCCCATCGCCTGCATTACCATCGCAACACCAATCAATGATAGTGGGATAGTAACGATAGGGATGATTACCGCACGGAATGAACCAAGGAACAGAGTGATTACCACAAGTACGATAACTGCCGCTTCAAGAATGGTTTTCACAACTTCGTGAATAGATTCGTTGATGGCGATAGTTGAGTCGTACATCACGTTCATTTTAATGTTGCTTGGCAAGTTACGCTCTAATTGAGGTAAAAGTTTCAGCACATCTGCCGCGATGTTGATTGGGTTAGCACTTGGTGCCGCGTTGATCGCTGCAACTACAGCCTCTTGACCGTTCGCACTTGCGCGGTAAACGTCGTGGCTCTTCTCTAAGGTCACTTTCGCAATGTCGCCAAGACGAATGACGTCACCTTCACCAGTTTTAACAACCAGCGCTTCGAGTTCAGCAACGTTGGATACTTGAGTATCTGCGCTACCGTTGTAAAGTACGAATTCACCTGTCGCCTGACCGGTTGCCGACTGATAGTTGTTGGCGTTTAGTACCGTCATCACGTCGGTTGCTGTCAGCTTAAGTGCGCCCATTTTCGCTGGATCTAGCCATACGCGTAGCGCGTATTTCATACCACCGTATAGGTCAACTTTCGATACACCATTTACCGTAAATAGCTGCGGGTTGATTACACGCTCAAGATAGTCGGTGATCTGGCTAGAAGACAACTCGTCACTGGTGAAACCGATGTACAGTACCGCGGTAGTCGAGCCAGTCGACATCGTTACTGTTGGGTCTTCCGCTTCTTTTGGAAGCTGTGAGCGAACGGAGTTGGTTTTTGCCAGAATGTCAGACAGCGCCGCATTCGGGTCGGTGTTCAACTTCATGTTTACGGTAATGGTAGACGTACCAAGCACCGAGGATGAAGTCATATAGTCGATATTATCGGCTTGCGCTACCGCTTGCTCCAAAGGCTGGGTAATAAAGCCTTGGATCAGGTCGGCACTCGCACCGTAATAACTAGTGGTTACAGTAACCACCGTGTTTGTCATTTCAGGGTATTCACGAACTTGCATCTTGAATACGGCTTGCAAACCAAGCAACGCAATCAAAAAGCTGATCGATACCGCTAAAACTGGACGTTTAATAAAAACATCAGTAAAGCGCATGATGCCTCCAATTAAAGCATTGGTGTTTCAGCAGGTGGTGTCAGTGCTGCATCTTCAACGATAGTCACTTTCGCGTGGTTACTTAGACGGATTTGACCCGATGTGACCACGACGTCACCTGGTTTCACGCCTTCTAGGATATGTGCGATGTCTTTAGTACGCTCACCCACTTTCACAACGTGCTGTTTAACGCGTTTTTCACCGTCTTCTTCAGTCACGATGTAGACGTTGTCGCCGTAAAGCGTAAACGTGATAGCCGTTTGTGGCAGCGTTACTTGGTTCTCTAGCTTAGGCAGAATGATGTTTGCACGCGCGAACATACCGCTGCGAAGTTTGCCATCGCTGTTAGGAATGTCGGCTTGAACTTGGATCAGACCACTTTGAACGTTAACTGCTGGTTCAATCGCTGAGATAGAACCTTTGAAAGGCTTATCAGGGTAAGCATCAACAAAGATGTCCACTTCTTGGTCTAGCATGATGCGAGAGATGTCCGTTTGAGGAACAGTGAAACGTAGACGCATCACGCTGGTGTCTTCAAGACGAACGATATCGGTACCTGCTTGTAGGTACTGACCAAGATAAACATTACGAATACCAACCACGCCAGCAAAAGGCGCTTTGATTTCACGGCGGTCAATGGTCGCTTTCAAGCTTTCGATGTCCGCTTTAAGTGAGAAGTAGTTTGCTTCAGCTTCGTCGTACGCTTCTTTAGAGATAGAGCCTTTTTTGAAAAGACCTTGGTAGCGTTTGTACTTAGCTTGAGCTGCTGGCAGTTTTGCTTGTGAGCTCTTAAGATTTGCTTTTTCTACCTCAGAGTCCAGAAGAACCAAAGGTTGGCCTTCTTCAACTTGAGTACCAGAGTCGAAAGAGATCTTATCGATCACGCCGCTGGTTTCGTTCGCAACAGTGACACCTTGGTTAGGTTCAATGAAGCCGATTGCCTCGATAACAGGAACCCAATCAACCGCTTTTACTTCTGTTACGGTTACTGGGAATTCTGGTTCCGGACGATTCGCCATGTATTCAGCAATTTTCTGTTGCTTGAATAAATTGAAACCTATCACGCTCCCGAATAGGAGAATCGCGATAAGCAACATAAAGAAAGTCCACTTTTTCATTCTATTAAGAACTCCAAGTTAGTGTTTAATAATTGCATCCCAGCTAGCTTCAACGGCTGCTTCCAGCGCGTCTTCATCCAACTGATAAAATCCCAAAGCATGTTTTCTAGCAAGCGCAACACTAGCTTCGAAACTCAACCCTGAAAGAATCTCGTTATCTAGGAGTTTGAATACCCCTTCCGCCTTACCTTGATCGAAAAGACGATCTACTTGGGCAAACATTTGCCTTTCAAGTTCCCGAGTTCCTTTACGATTTGTACAAGGTAGTGATTCATATTGGACACGGTTGCTTAAGGTGTCTAAATTTGAACCAGCAAGGTGCCAAATATTGAGCCACATGGTGCGGTAACGCTCTTTCAGAGGCATATCGTCATGAACATCCGCTTGAACGGCGTCCGCAATACGTTTGGTAACAGTAAGGCGAACCTCTTCCAAAAGATGTTCTTTATCTGAGAAATATCGGTAAATCGTGCCCGCTGCGACACCTGCTTCAGTTGCGAGCTTTTGCATGGAAAGACCATGAAAGCCCGACTCAGCGATTAAGCGTTCGGCAGCTGCAATGATTTGCTCGTATTTATCTCCAGTAGTGTTATTGGTCATAACCCCACCACCCAATGAATGAACGTTCATTCATTATAGCGTAAAGAGTGGTCGCTTATGCAACAAAATGTTGCAACTCTCTGTGTAAAAATTACGTGAAAATGACCGTAGCTTTCACACACTCACCCCTTTATCATAGGCGCCACTATTTCCACCCGCAGAGAATTTTTATGAAGCTGAACCCAAGACAAGACGAAGCCGTTAAGTACGTATCAGGCCCATGCTTGGTACTTGCGGGTGCTGGCTCGGGTAAAACTCGTGTAATTACCAATAAAATTGCTTATTTGGTTCAGCAGTGTGGCTACAAGGCGCGTAATATTGCTGCGGTGACCTTTACCAACAAAGCTGCACGTGAGATGAAAGAGCGTGTAGGGCAGACATTAGGCAAAGCTGAATCGAAAGGCTTGATGGTCTCGACGTTCCATACTTTGGGGCTAAACATCATCAAGCGCGAGTACAAGCACCTTGGTTTGAAAGCGGGCTTTTCTTTATTTGATGATCAAGATCAGCTAGCGCTGCTTAAAGAGCTGACAGAAAAGCAGCTAGATGGCGACAAAGATCTGCTGCGTCAGTTGCTAAGTTGTATTTCCAACTGGAAGAACGACATGCTGACGCCGGAGCAAGCCAAAGCGTTGGCTCAAGGTGAGCAACAACAGCTCTTTGCATTCTGCTTTGAGATGTACCAAAAGCAGATGAAAGCATACAACGCGCTTGATTTTGACGATTTGATTTCTTTACCGGTACAACTGTTACGCAATAACCAAGAAGTACGTCAGCGTTGGCAAAACCGCATTCGTTACTTATTGGTGGATGAGTATCAAGACACCAACACCAGCCAATACGATTTGGTGAAGTTAATCGTTGGTGAGCGCGGTCGTTTGACCGTAGTAGGTGACGATGACCAGTCTATTTATTCATGGCGTGGTGCTAAGCCGCAGAACCTTGTGTTACTTGGTGAAGACTATCCTAACCTGCGTTTGATCAAGTTGGAGCAAAACTACCGTTCGACGAGTCGCATTCTGCGCGCAGCTAACATCTTGATTGCGAATAACCCGCACGTGTATGAGAAATCGCTGTTCTCGGAAATTCCTGACGGTGAAAAACTCAAAGTGTTGCTGGCGAAGAACGAAGAGCACGAAGCGGAGCGCGTAACGGGTGAGTTGATTGCGCACAAGTTCCTAAACCGCACCGAATATAAAGATTATGCGATTCTATATCGAGGTAATCACCAATCGCGTTTGATTGAAAAATCACTGATGCAAAACCGCGTGCCATACAAGCTATCTGGCGGCACATCGTTCTTTGCTCGTGCCGAGATTAAAGACATCATGGCTTACCTGCGCGTGTTGGTGAACCCAGATGATGACAACGCGTTCCTACGTATCGTAAATACACCGCGTCGTGAAATCGGTCCGGTCACACTAGAGAAGTTAGGCAGCTATGCCAACATGCGTGGTAAAAGTCTGTTTGAAGTCAGCTTTGAAATGGGATTGGAGCAGCATCTTACTGGTCGAGGTTTGGAAAACCTGCGTCGTTTTACACAGTGGTTAGTTGCGATTGCCGATCAAGCCGAGCGTGGTGATACCGTTGAAGCGGTACGTTCACTTGTACGTGATATTCATTATGAAGACTGGCTGTATGAAACGTCAGCAAGCCCGAAAGCGGCGGAAATGCGCATGAAGAACGTTTCTGATCTTTACTCGTGGATTGTTGCTGACTTAGAAGGTGATAACTACGACCAAGAAGAAAAGACGTTAAAAGAGGTGGTTCAGCGTCTTACTCTGCGCGACATGATGGAACGTGGTGAGGAAGATGAAGACAGTGATGCAGTGCAATTGATGACACTACATGCGTCGAAAGGCCTCGAGTTCCCATTTGTTTACTTGATTGGTTCGGAAGAGGGTATTTTGCCACACCAAACTAGTATTGATGAAGACAACGTCGAAGAAGAGCGTCGATTGATGTACGTAGGTATTACGCGTGCACAGCGCGAGCTGACTTTTACCATGTGTAAAGAGCGCCGACAGTTTGGTGAATTGATCAAGCCGACCCAAAGCCGTTTTCTCGATGAGCTGCCATTTGATGACGTTGAATGGGAAGCAAACAAAAAGCCAGTATCAGCAGAAGAGCGTATGGCAAAAGGTCAGGCACATATTGCCAATATCCGTGCAATGTTTAAAAAGTAGTCACGGACGGTTCTAATTTGTCAAAAATAAAAAGGCTTGCCACGCGGCAAGCCTTTTTCATTGATGTCTTTATTATAGACCTTCAATCATGTGGTCGATGGCTGCGATGATTTCGTCATCAGAACAGTCCATACACGTACCTTTAGCTGGCATCGCGTTGAAGCCTTGGATTGCGTGGTTGGTCAGTACGTCTTTGCCTTGTGCAATACGAGGTGCCCAATCGCCAGCATCACCAGTTTTTGGTGCACCGTTCACGCCAGATGAGTGACAAGCAATACAGAAGGTACCGTAAACTGCCGCGCCATCACGTGGACCAGTTGGTTCTGCTTTTACTGGTTCCGCACCTGCAAGGTAAACATCACCGACAGGTTTGATGCGTTCTGCGATCGCATCGTATTCAGTTTGGCTGATGTCAGAAGCTAAAGCTGCCGTAGAGAAAGTTAAGGCAGCGAACAAAACGCTAATCATTCGTCGAGACATATCCATTAAACCCACTTCACATTCCGAGGTAAGTGACTTACCTATTTATATAGTTAGAGTATTTAGAGCTGTTGGATAAAGTTTTAGGTGATTGCTTCTATAGTGAGCAAAAAACCTTATCTAACAGTCTAGAGTGATTGAACAACCAAGTTGCAGCTGTTAAATCAATGTAAATAATGGGTGATTATATCCCGATAACTTGTTGCAATAAACAACAAGTTATCCATGACAGGGCGTGAATCACATCAAAAATTCACTTTAAAGGCAGATAACTGTCGAAAAAGAGACCAAACGAGAAAAAAAGTAAAAAAAGTACTAGACGGCATAGTGTGATATCCGTATTATTCCTCTCCGCCGATGGGGCATGCGCCCGTAGCTCAGTTGGATAGAGCGTTGGCCTCCGGAGCCAAAGGTCGAAGGTTCGAATCCTTTCGGGCGTGCCATTCCGGAATACAAATTAAAGGCACGAACAATAGTGGTGGCTATAGCTCAGTTGGTAGAGCCCTGGATTGTGATTCCGGTGGTCGCGAGTTCGAATCTCGTTAGCCACCCCATTATTTCGGTAACTCATTAAATTAGTGAAGTTTCCAGTTTTGATTCAAATATCCCAAGAGTCGAAACAAAATTCGTCGGTGAATAGCGCAGCTTGGTAGCGCATCTGGTTTGGGACCAGAGGGTCGGGGGTTCGAATCCCTCTTCACCGACCACTATTTAGTTTATGGCTATAATAGAGCGGTAAACGGCAAAATTGATGGTGGCTATAGCTCAGTTGGTAGAGCCCTGGATTGTGATTCCGGTGGTCGCGAGTTCGAATCTCGTTAGCCACCCCATTAATTTAGGTGACTTCTTAGTTGAAGTATCCTGTCTGATTTGAGAGAATCAGCAAATACAGTTCGGTGAATAGCGCAGCTTGGTAGCGCATCTGGTTTGGGACCAGAGGGTCGGGGGTTCGAATCCCTCTTCACCGACCACTATTAGAAAGCCTGCTTTTTAGCAGGCTTTCGTCGTTTTAGAGCTTATGATCTCGCTTGGACTAGATGAGTCGGCAATATTTCAATGGATTTGAACCCATATGGGGTTCGCCTGAAGTTAGAATATGGCTCTTCATCGACCAATATTTAAAGCCTCAGTCGAAAGACTAGGGCTTTTTTGTATTTCTCACCCTAAAAAATCTGCATTCCATTTCAATATCAGTAAACATGTACAGCTCTGGAAGCTTTTGACCACCTATGATCTAAATGCGATTCGAGCTGATAAAAGAAACCCCAGCACGTTGGCTGGGGTTTTGTGTTTCTTGAATTAAGCGCTTTACTGAGCAAGCGTTTTTAGGATTTCATTCAGCTCAACCGTCTCTCGCACTTGATAGTTGGGTTTGATATCGGTTGTATTTTCCGTACCTGTTGCGTTTACCCACACGCTCAGAATACCCATATTGTTGGCACCCGCAATGTCTGCTGGTAGAGAGTCGCCAATATGAATCACCTCTTCTGGCTTTGCATCCACAAGGTTGAGTGCTTTGCGGAAAATGTTGGCTGCTGGCTTCTCTTCTGGCTCTTCCCCACCGACGATAATGTGATCAACCCATTCGCTCATTTGTGTTGCTTTGAGTTTTGGGTGCTGTGAGAAGATTGGACCGTTAGTGATCACCACTAATTTGTAGTGTTGACGTAGCTCGGTCAGCATCTCTTTTACGCCAGGGAAGAAGTCAAAAGCCCCCATGCGAGCCGAGTCAAAATAGCTCTGCGCCTGTTGAGCCTTTTCTGTATCAATCTCTATACTTTGCTCTGCCAAGATGGCCTGAATTAAACCGCAGCGGAAGGCATTTTCATCTGGCAGTAGAGCAATAAGTTGAGGAAATTCGTTATTGAGCTTTTTGTATACGCCTTGCAAGTAGCGCTGAACAAAAGCAGTTGAATCGGCGACTTGCGGGTAATTTTGAGCAATCCAAGCAGCAAATTCTTCTCCTGCCACTTTATCGGCTTGAGATGTGCCGCATAACGTTTCGTCCATATCAAAAAATATCGCTTTAAGCACAGGGGCTCCTTCATTCACTACTCGATGTTGGAGCTTGATTATCGCTGATCTCACTCAAAATGACAGTGGAAAGCGTAAAACTGATGGCTGAACTTCTCTTTTCCCCCACCAAAGCTCCCAGTTCGGAGAGTGTTTTAAATCCATAGAAAATTAGCTTAATCACAAAATCGCATAACAGACGCATAACTTGGGGTAGGTGACAGATTTCATTTTTTTTGCTGAACTGCTCACGTTTTCGCCTCTGTTTACTAGAGTGAATTTTGGCTTTTTATGTATGCAGACTATTTTGTTAGTAACATTTTATGTCGAAATATCCCAATAAGAACGGAATATTGTTTGGTTAATGTTAATAATGACGCGTGAATAATAGGGATACTATCAATAGTGACTTTATGCGTAATTTTAGAGCATTTTTCTGTTTTTATTGGTGCGTATCGCACAAAAATGGGGTGTTATGAAAATGGTTAAATACTTGTTAATGCATTTCTATTCGCTCATTGTGCGTGTAAATAATGTTTTTTCGGCGGAATATACTTTAATTGTTGCTTTTTTGTGTAATTTTTGCCAAATTGTCTCCGCATTAAGATTTCAGAGTATTATTCTGAATTTGAACGGATTCATTCAGGTGATGAATGGCGCTTTTATTGCGCGATTCGATACCACAGACAAGGCAGTAGAGGTCTGAAATGTCACTATTAGAGGTGAAAAACCTTCGTATTGAATATCCATCCCGTCACGGTGTCCATGCGGCCGTGAAATCGCTTTCTTTTCATATCGATCGTGGCGAAATTGTGGGTGTTGTTGGCGAATCAGGTGCGGGTAAATCCACCGTTGGTAACGCCGTTATTGATTTGCTTAGTCCTCCGGGACGTGTTGCTAGTGGCGACGTGTACCTTGATGGGGAGAAAATTTCTGGTTTAACACCGGAAGCGATGCGTAAGGTTCGCGGCTCTAAGATTGGCTTTATCTTCCAAGATCCAATGACCTCACTTAACCCTCTATTTACGGTTGAGCAGCAATTGAAAGAGACCATTCACGCCAACATGAAGGTGTCGGATGAAGAGGCGTATCAACGTGCGCTTTCTCTAATGCAGCAGGTTGGCATTCCTCAACCTGAAAACCGTCTTAAGCAGTATCCGCATCAATTTTCTGGCGGTATGCGTCAGCGTGTGGTTATTGCTATCGCTTTGGCTGGTGAGCCAGACCTGATCATTGCCGATGAGCCAACGACAGCGCTCGATGTATCTATTCAAGACCAAATCCTAAACCTTATCCGCGAACTGTGTATCAAGAACAACGTAGGTTGTATGTTGGTTACGCACGACATGGGCGTGGTTTCAAACGTGACTGACCGTGTGGCGGTTATGTACCGTGGCGATTTGGTGGAGTTTGGCCCTACAGCTAAGGTATTGGGCGACCCTGATCACCCATATACGCGCAGCTTGATTTCTGCCGTTCCGCGTTCTGATGTAAAGCTCGATCGTTTCCCATTGGTGAGCTACATCGAAGAAGCGACAGAGTTACAAGAGCTAGACATTAAGAATCACTGGTTGGGTCAAAGCCAAGACCAACGTGAGTACACAGGTCCTTTATTGGATGTGAAGAACGTTAACCTGCGTTTTGTAACCAAAGATTCATTGTTTGAAAGCCGCCGTGAATACGTGCAAGCATCAAACAATGTTAGCTTTGAAGTGCATGAAGGTGAGACGTTTGGTTTGGTGGGTGAATCTGGTTCAGGTAAATCGACCATCGCACGTGTGATTGCTGGTTTGTATGAACCAAACTCAGGTCAAGTAAGCTTTGAAGGCATTGACCTGACGGCGCTTAAATCGGAAAAAGCACGCCGCCCATTGCGTCGTCAGATGCAGATGGTTTTCCAAAACCCATATACCTCAATGAACCCGCGAATGAAGATTTTTGACATCATCGCGGAGCCAATTCGTTTCCATAAGCTAACGAAAAATGAAGCGGAAACGCGCCAGATTGTGAATGACCTACTTGATCACGTAGGTTTGGGCAAAATGGCAGGTGTGAAATACCCTCATGAATTCTCCGGTGGTCAGCGTCAGCGTATCTCAATTGCGCGTGCGCTGGCGACCCGCCCTCGATTACTGATTTGTGATGAACCAACATCTGCGTTGGATGTATCGGTACAGGCACAAATTCTAAACTTGCTGAAAGATCTGCAAAGTGAACTGAATCTCACCATGCTGTTTATTAGTCACGACTTACCGGTTATTCGTCAGATGTGTGACCGAGTAGGTGTGATGCAGATGGGTACGCTACTGGAAGTGGCTCCGACAGAGCAATTGTTTACTGCTCCTCAGCATGAATACAGTAAGAAACTGATTTCTCTGATGCCTGAATTCACAGGTTTGAGAGAAGAAATCAAAACGGCATAAACCAAGTTTTTCGCTTGGCTGACCATCAAGGTCAACAAACCTTAGTCATAACAAAGACGCAAACACAACAAGGGATTCGAATTCCCGCATGAAGGAGTTATGCAAATGAAAACCATGAAAAGCAAGTTAGCAGTGGCGCTAATGGCAGCAGGTCTAAGCTTTAACGCATTGGCAGCAGATATCAAAGTTGGCTATGCAGCTGACCCAGTATCTCTAGACCCGCACGAGCAGCTATCAGGTGGTACGCTGCAAATGTCACACATGGTATTTGACCCTCTAGTTCGTTTCACACAGGACATGGACTTTGAACCTCGCCTAGCGGAAAGCTGGGAGCGTATCAATGATACGACGGTTCGTTTCAAACTTCGTCAAGGCGTTAAGTTCCACTCAGGCAACGACATGACAGCGGATGACGTTGTGTGGACTTTCGAACGTCTACAAAGCTCTCCAGACTTCAAAGCTATCTTTGACCCGTACGAAAAAATCGTGAAAGTGGATGATTACACGGTTGATCTAGTGACTAAAGGGCCTTACCCGCTAGTGCTACAAACAGCAACGTACATCTTCCCAATGGACAGCAAGTTCTACACGGGTAAAACCGAAGATGGTAAAGACAAGTCTGAGCTAGTGAAGCATGGTAACTCATTTGCATCAACACACGTTTCTGGTACTGGTCCGTTTATCGTGACGGCTCGTGAGCAGGGTGTAAAAGTAGAATTCGAACGTTTCAAAGATTACTGGGATAAAGAGTCGAAAGGTAACGTAGACAAACTGACGTTACTTCCGATCAAAGAAGACGCGACTCGTGTTGCAGCACTGCTTTCTGGCGGTGTTGATATGATCCACCCAGTAGCGCCAAACGATCACAAACGTGTGAAAGACGCAAAAGGTATCGATCTAGTAACACTACCTGGTACGCGTATCATCACGTTCCAAATGAACCAAAGCAACAACGAAGCACTGAAAGATGTTCGCGTGCGCCAAGCGATTGTTCACGCAATCAATAACGAAGGCATCGTGAAAAAAATCATGAAAGGCTTCGCAACAGCTGCAGGTCAGCAAAGCCCGGCAGGCTACGTTGGTCATGATGACAAGCTGGTTCCTCGCTACGATCTTAAGAAAGCAAAACAGCTGATGAAAGAAGCGGGTTACGAGAATGGCTTTACGCTAACGATGATTGCACCAAACAACCGCTATGTGAACGATGCGAAAGTGGCGCAAGCGGCGGCGGCAATGCTGTCTAAGATCGGCATCAAGGTTGACCTGAAGACTATGCCTAAAGCGCAATACTGGCCTGAGTTCGACAAGTGTGCGGCAGACATGTTGATGATCGGTTGGCACTCAGATACAGAAGATTCAGCAAACTTCAACGAGTTCCTAACCATGACACGTAACGAAGAGACAGGTCGTGGTCAGTACAACTGTGGTCATTACTCTAACCCAGAAATGGACAAAGTGGTTGAAGCGGCAAACGTAGAAACGGATCCAGCTAAACGTGCAGAAATGCTGAAAGGCGTTGAAGCAACGTTGTACAACGACGCTGCATTCGTACCGCTACACTGGCAAAGTGAAGCCTGGGGCGCGAAGTCTAACGTGAAAGCTGCAGACATCGTTAACCCAATGGTAATGCCTTACTTCGGTGACCTAGTGGTTGAATAATCACGGTTAGTCGATGTTGAGGAGGGATGGATGTCCCTCCTCAACTCTACGTACTCGGCTCAGTTTTGTTTCAGTCGGACTGAGTTGTTTTTAGACTGAATTTTCTCTCTGAATAGAGATCTATGGATAGTTAAGGGGCAAGGAATGTTTTCGTTTCTGGTCAAGCGCCTGTTTCAGGCACTGATAGTGATGTTTGTGATCAGTTTGGTGGCGTTTGCCATTCAGGATAACCTGGGTGACCCGCTACGTGAGCTTGTAGGTCAGTCGGTTTCAGAAGCGGAGCGTCAAGCGCTGCGTGACGAACTGGGCCTGAACGATCCCTTTATCACAAAGTACACTCGCTTTGTGAGCAATGCGCTACAAGGTGATTTAGGTACGTCTTACTTCTTCAAGCGACCTGCAGTTGAGGTCATCCTCGATAAGCTGGTGGCTACATTAGAGCTCGTGTTTGGTGCGACGCTCATTATCATTGTTTTCTCTATACCGCTTGGGGTGTATTCAGCGATACATCCGAAGAGTATTTTTACAAAATTCGTTATGGCGATGAGTAGTGTCGGCATCTCGATTCCGGTGTTCTTAACCGCAATCATGTTGATGTACGTCTTCTCCATAGAACTCGGTTGGCTACCTTCCTTTGGACGGGGTGAAACGTCTAATATACTCGGATGGGAGTCTGGCTTCTTTACCATCGATGGTATTAAGCACCTGATCCTGCCGTGTATTGCACTCGCATCTATCATGCTGCCGTTGTTCATCCGTTTGGTGCGTTCAGAAATGCTGGAAGTACTGAGCTCTGAGTACATTAAGTTCGCCAAAGCGAAAGGCTTGAACTTACAAAAGATTTATTACCAACATGCACTTAAAAACACCATGCTACCTGTATTGACGGTCGGTGGTGTGCAAATTGGTACCATGGTGGCATACACCATTCTGACAGAAACCGTGTTCCAATGGCCGGGCACTGGCTTTCTTTTCCTAGAGGCAATCAACCGTGTAGATACACCGTTGATCACTGCCTACGTTATCTTTGTTGGTCTGATCTTCGTGGTAACTAATACCATCGTTGACTTGCTGTACGGCATCATCAACCCAACTGTGAACCTAACTGGAAAAGGAGCTTAATCATGAGCCAATCAAATGTAACACCAGCTCCTGCTGCCGCACCGTCAGCCTGGCAGCGTTTCAAAGAGTCGGACTTCTTGTATTACTTCAAGCGCGACAAAGTTGCGATGGCAAGTTTTACCGTCTTCATGATGTTTTTAGTCTTGGCTGTAGCAGCACCGATTCTAGCTCCAACTGACCCATACGATTTGACGTCTATCGACATCATGGACTCAGAGCTACCTCCATCTTGGATGGAAGATGGCGATGAGCGTTTCGTATTGGGCACTGATGAGCAAGGTCGTGATATTTTGTCGACCATTCTTTACGGCTCTCGTTTATCTTTGACGATCGGCTTCCTCGCGGTTGGTCTTCAGCTTATGCTGGGTATCATCATTGGTTTGTCAGCAGGTTACTTTGGTGGTCGTATTGATAGTTTCTTGATGCGTTTTGCTGACGTTCAGCTGTCGTTCTCGACCATGATGGTTGCGATCATCGTGTCAGCTATCTTTAAAGCCAGCTTTGGCAGTGATTTTTACAGCCAATACGCGGTAGTCATGCTTGTCGTGATTATTGGTGTGGCGGAGTGGCCGCAATATGCACGTACCATTCGTGCTTCAGTACTGGCTGAGAAGAAGAAAGAATACGTAGAAGCGGCACGAGTGATGGGCTTTAAAGCCCCGCGAATCATGTTCCGTCACATTCTTCCGAACTGCCTATCACCAATCTTGGTTATCTCGACGGTACAGGTAGCAAACGCAATCATGTCAGAAGCGGCATTGTCATTCCTTGGTCTAGGTTTGCCAGTAGACCAGCCATCATTGGGTGCACTAATCAGTATTGGTTTTAACTACATCTTCTCTGGTGCGTGGTGGATTACAGCCTTCCCTGGAATCGTGCTAGTGACATTGGTACTGGTGATTAACCTACTGGGTGACTGGCTACGTGACGTGTTCAACCCGAAAATCTACAAGGGTTAATGACGCGATAAAATCGACGTATTATTTGCCTATTTAATAAATTTCTTTCTAAACTGAGAGCCGGATGCAATTCCGGCTCTTTTTTTGCTTATCACTTTTTATGCATGTTTTATTGACGCTCTGTCGCGATAATTTCATCACCTACTGTTTAGAGTGAAGCTATGGAAATGAAAAAGGCACTACATTCTTCCCGTATCGTCCAATCTGGCTTGAGCCTTGGGCTGCTGGTGGCGTGCGCTCAATTTTCGACTCCGGTTTTGGCGAGTGAATTTCTTTGCCAAGCCTCTCAGGCCAGCAATAAAGAATTGCCTGTGCTTGAGCAATCTTGCCCGATCGGTAAAGGGCTATGGGGAAAGAAAGTGCCGCAAGGAGGCAATGATTTCTTCTGGATCCAGTGTGGTCTATTGCCAAAACCGATGTCTTTAGCCAAAGCAAAGCCGATTTACGGCAAAATCACCACCGATGTTTGGATGAAGCCAGAACAAAAAGGCTATCGTTGCCTCATTGGTCCTTATACGGAATTTGCTAAAGCATCTCAGGACTTGCAACGAGTCAAAACCTTGTCGACCTATAAAGAAGCATTTATTCGTGTGGTTGGTAAAGGTGGCACAGTCCCTGCGAAACAGACTAAGCCAATGACCAAGCCAGTGGCAAAACCTGTAACACCTGTCGTACCAGCTGCTACTCGTGCTAATACGGACGCATTTAAGACAAAAGATGCGCCTGCGAAAGTTGCGCCAAAGCCAAAGTCGCTAGAACCAGTTGCCGCTAAGCCTGCTAAAATGACCAAGCCAGCTCAACCAACTATCAAGAATGACAACGTTGAAGTGCGTTTGAAAACGGTACTGAAGGGCAAGACATTTGTGGTGCCTTATTTAATCGAGAACAACAACCAGTTCTACATGGAACATGGAAAACCATGGAATCGTCTTAGCTACTCAAGCTCAATGAAAGTTTGCCAACAGCTAGGAATGCACTTAGCAACTGCGTCAGAGTTTAAAACATTGCGCGATTCTGGCGTGATGGAGAAGAACAAGTGGCCTTTGCAGTTACCTTACTGGGGTAAAGATAAAAAGGGCTTGTTTGCTGACCGAGAGCCAAATCAGCTAACGGGCACCTCGTTGCTTAACGTGATTTGCGTGAAGTAAAAAATGGATTAAAAAAGCCCCGCAAGAGCGGGGCTTCGTGTTTATGAGCTTCTAGTTATCACTTTTCAAAACTAAAAATAATGCGTTCTGCTTCATCAGTACGCTCTGGAGTGGCTTCGATAGTGTAAAGCCCCGCAGGAATTGCTGCTGAATGATCTAAAGGCATGAAATCGATGTAACAAGAGCCTTCAGCATCTCTATATTGTGGTTGGCTGCTGAAGTAGTTGTCAGCACTGTAGCTGTCACCGTGAACTTGGATACGACCGTAGTCGAGATAGATATCTTTTAGGATTTCACAAGTTTTTGCATTACGACCATAGATTGAAGCTGAAGTGTATGGACTGCCTTGGTAATCAAATTGTTGAACGATGCCAGAAACTTTTAGTTCAGTTACCACAATATCATTTGCACCTTCTTCAGATGGCATCGCAATGAATGTTTCACGGTCTACCCAATTCGCATCTTCTTGAGATTCGCTAACGTCATTGTTAAGCGCTTCTTCTACATATTGAGCATTTGTGTGGTAAGAATACAGTTCTGTTGACTTCTCATCGCCTTCTTCATCTGTGAATGACACAAGGAAATGCTCGTCGTCGTCAAAAGAGTGTTGTTTGATGACATCCAATGTCATTTTCATACCATCTTCTTGGGAGATAATTTTGTCACCAACGATTGTGTATGGAACACCTTCTGTAAACTCTGACATGTCTGTGTCACAAGTTGATAGGTTGTCGCTATCTCGATCGTTCCAGTACATCGTTTTCGTGTTCGCATCTAGGTAGATTGAATCACACCATCCTTTAGCGAAGTTGGTACCGTTGTGACCAATTTCTACGAAATGTAGGAACTTACCTTCTAGCGGATGTCCTGCAGGAGGAGGTGTTACGTCATCTGCTGGTTGAACGTTTGGCAGTGTGATCGTTACGTATTCAGAAATTACGGCATCGTCAGCATCTGGGTTTACACCTGCCGCAATCACGAATGAACCGTTTTTCGTTGCACTAGTTGGTGTGCCAGAAACCGTCAGTGTGCCGTTGTTATCAACATTGACTTTTAGACCCGGAACGGTTGTTGCGTACTCATCTTCTTCTGTACCAGCGTAGTATTCGATTGCACCTGACGTGTGCTGAGCTTCAAAGACTTCAGTAATATTGAAATCTGCATCAACAGCTTCACCAACTTTTAGTGTTGTTAGCTGTACTGTGATTTCTTGTTGAAGTTCTGCAAGATCACCGCGATCAATTTCAATCGATGCTTCAGGTTGTTTTTCAATGTCATCTAGCTCGAAGACTTTGTAAGTCGTATTGATACCGTCAAATGCAGAGATCGTGATTGTTTGACCTTCAGGGTAAATGCGAGATGGCTTACCTGTGATTTTCAGCTCAGTCTGACCTTGTGTTTCTACAAGTTCAAGTACTAAGCCATCAACAGATGTGTATGCTTTAAATGCAAGCTTTTCGTCGTCAGAGAACAAGTTGTCAATACGGAATTGTTCATTCTGAACTTCAACACCTTGGTATAGCTCAATACTGTCAATCCACTCTTCGATTGTATCAGCGGCTTCTGTGTTGATTGTTGGCGCTGGATTTTCAACGTTTACTTGTAGGTCGAAAGCGGTTGTTACAGCACCAAAGGACTTATCTTGTTCTTGTGAGTTGTAGTCAGTTGCCGTTAGCTTGATTTGGTAAGCAGGACGAACTGGAGTTAGCTCACCTGAAATCGTTAACTTGCCACCATTGATAGCCGTAGTTGTTAGATTTTTGACCACAGAACCATCAAGTGTGATGACGCTTACTGTGATGTCGATGTTTTTGTTATCGTCATCTTCAAAAAGGGCAAGATCGCCAGCAGCAAGAGGCAGTTCTAAATTGATTGAGTGGCTATCAAGAGGCTTCAGTTCTGTATTGATAGCTTTTACAACGCTCTCATTTGCAAATAACTTGCTGTTGATAACGGGTTCGCTAACTACGCCATTGTTGACTTCAATAACTGGTTTGAAGTTTGGATCATCTAGTTTGTCTGCGTTGTTTTTATCATTAACGACGTCAGTTGCTTTATCGGCAATTGCAATAGCGGTTTCTGCAGAGTAGCTGTCTTTTGCTTGTGCTTTAGACTCGGTTAGAATCTGAGCCGTTTTATGTAAAGCGGTATTGTTAGCGGCGATTACATCAGTAAATGCAGTATCACCCTCGATACCTAATGTCTCATTTACTTTGTTTTTCGCTGCTTGGATTTTTTCTGGTGTTGGGTTAGCACCAGCTTGGATTGCAACAAGGTCAGTTAACGGAGAGATAACTTTCTCACCCGGAAGTGTACGGAATACAACCTCATGAGCCATAGCTTGGGTTGGGTTGTCCATATCAACCGTGTATGTGCCCGCAAAAAGTTGTGGATCGCGAGCAATCAGTTCAGCTTGAACAGTACCACCCGGAATAATGGTTTGAATCGCAAGGTTCTTTTCAGCAGAGTATTGTTTGTCTGTTAGCGTCACCTTACCCTCATCATTGGTTAGACCAATAATTGGGTCGTTGCTATCTAGCTTTCCATTGTTGTTTACATCTTCAAAAACGACTGCTTCTTTGAAGTAGCCATCAAAGCCTGTAATCACTACACCAGAGTTGTTGTTGCTTGAACCACTATCTGAACCACCACAACCGGTTAGCGCGATAGCCACTGACGCTGCTAGTAAACTCACCTTATTCATTGTTTATTTGTCCTTGTTTCGTTTCCGAATGAGAAAGTCGCTTTTTATTGTTTTATTTTCTAATCTCACTAGTGAGATTAGAAAAGCTGCGCATTTTTAATCGGATTTGGAAGCGGCTTCAAGACACGGAAAACCAAAGAAAAACCGTAAAAATTTTTGGAATATTTTTTCTTGGAATTTCTATCAATAAAAATATCAATTAACTTCAAATTTAGGTCTTTATAAACAATGACTTGTGTTGTTTTGGTTTATTTATAGGCTGCTGTATTTTTTGGGTAGTGGTAAATCATGTTTATTTTTAGCTCTTCTACTTTGCTCGCGTACTGAGGAAATGGGCGTAGGATGTAGCTATAAACCTCCCCCTGAATAAACTCATCATTAGCATGATAATCATTGTTGAAGTAGACATAAGCGTATGCGGATGGCTTAGGTGCAGTCGCGCAATCGGTATTATTGGAGTAAGAAATTACCTCGCTAAACATCCCTTCACCTGCAAGGATTGAGGTGTCCCAAAACTGACAGAATTCATGAGCAAATAAGTCGCTATTAGACGTGACTATGTTGAGATCTGAGTCGAAACCGTTGTAATACTCACCACCTTGAGCATGCCTTCGGTCAAAAATATAGTTACCCGCGAGCGCATGGCGATAACCACCGGCAGTCGGAATGAGCAGATCAAATAGGGCGGACTGATACAGCTCTTTTCCAGTATTGACGTTCAAACGCTCTTCCATTGAGCGCTTGTTTTTTTGCATGGTGTAGCTTTCGAAACGATTGTTATCAAAGACGGTAATAAAGTAGTTCTCAGTGTCTTTGTGAACTCGTGACGGGTAGGTTTTCTTCGTAGTCCAGATCTGACGGCTACCTTTGATGTGGATGATCAATGAGTCATCACTGATCTGGTATTCCCCGACTTTATTCAGCTTATGCTCGTCTGGGCAGCGAGTTTTGTTGTTTGAAGCAGCATAAAAAACTTCATCATCAATGAATTTAAATGCTTCACAGTACACAACTTCGTAAGGGTACTTGCGTCCACCGAGCAACGTTGTGGTTTCAAGGCGATATACCACACCATCAATGAGCGGATGTTCTGTATCGTTCTGCTCTGCAGTGACTGCTGGCAGCTCGAAGCGTGTCGTGACCCAAGCGTGATCTTCTGTCCCATGGTGGTCATCACGTGCAGAGACTGCCAAATATGTGGTTTGGTTGAAGTCTTTTGGCGCGCCTTGCAGCATGATTTGCCCTTGGTTGAGAACGCTCAGTCCGTTGGCGTTTTCTAGCCAAATTCGCGTGGTGAGTAAGTCTCCTTCTGGATCTTCGAACAGCTGTTCCAACCCTAATGAGTAGTTGATAGGGTTGTTTTGTGTCAGTTCCCAACTATAGATAATGGTTTGTAATTGCTGCTCAACCGCTAGGTTTATTATCGGCTTGCCGTTCTCTGTTGCATCGTCGTGTGCAGATTCACTGATGTAGGTTATCGTTAGGTTTTGGGAGTAATTGGTCTCCAATGATCCCAAGGCATCTTCAACCTGATCAGGACGGTCTGATAACGTGGACTCAAGCGCTTTTTCAAACGCCAGTTCATTGCTTCTTTCCAATGCAGATGCGGTGAGTGCCTGTTTTACTTCGATAAGGGAAGTGCGTTCACCGTGAGGCGTATTTCTCTTTTCCTCGTTATTATTCGCTGGTTGTATGTTGGCAGCCGCAGCTGTGGTTTGTTCGTCTGTTAGCCAGTAAAGCGCCATCAAGCAGGTACTTAATGCACTTGCAATCCAGTATTTCTTCTTCATGATTTTACGCGTGTGCCATTCTTGATTGCAGCCAACTGCGGGAGAACTTAAGGTCTTTTTCAATCAAACTGGCGCTGCATTCGAGTAGTTCACAGATCTCTTGGTTTTTCATGCCCATCAGATATTTGAGCTTTAACGCGTTGGATTGGCGCGGGTAGCGCACACTAAAGTTATCGAGTGCTTTATCCATGATGATGAGTTGCTCGAAGCGATCTTCTTCTTCTTTCATCAGCGTGATGTGTTGGCGTTTTTGCGCTTGATGTGAGCGAGCGTTGTCGATCAGGATTTGGCGCATTACTTTGGCTGCCATTAAGAAGAAATCGCGCTTGGTTTCAATCTCACTCATGTCGCAATTAGACATCTTTAAATACGCGTCATGGATCAGAGCTGTGGTGCTGTTTACGCTGTCCGACAGTACCTTATTGTCGGTTCCGTATTTCTCTGCGTTGCGCTCGCGTTCTTGTTGAGCAATTTTACGCAGTTGTAGGTAAGCGAATTGGTACAACTCACTTTCCGCCTGTTTATCGCCTGCTTGCCACTGTTGGATAATTTGCGTCAGAGTAGATTTAGAAGTCATGGCTATACATCCTCACTTACTTTTACAAACTCAGAGATGGAATAGGTTTTAACGCGATCAGAACCATCGCGATTACGGCTAATGTCTTGTTGGTAACGATACAAAATGCCTTGCTCCCAGCTTTTGCCTGCAGGTAGGTATTCCCACGTGGTGTAGTTGATTTCTGCTGGGGTTGGTGACCAACGCACCATTACGTTCATTTGCGCGAGTTCAGCACTTGGCTGGTCATTGTTGACCCACCACATGTCCAAATACTCGTTGGTGACATCTTGGGTGTATAGACTGGTATCTGTAGGGCAGGCAACGGCATCGACAGGTAAACGCAACACTTGGTTATGACGCATTAGTAGACACGACTGCTTCATTGAGTCTTGTAGGTATTGAGTTTGTTGCCATACACCTTGGTAGGCAATTTCGCTATCGACAGAGTCAGGATAGGTAAACCACAACATCTCAGTACGGTTGTGGTGCTTAACGTGCTCGTTTGGTCCCAACCCCTGTACTTTTTCCATTAATAGCTGGGTGCTCGGATCGAAGTTGAGTGCAACCGATCGATATTTCCAATCGCCTTCATCGTCATAATCTTCTAACGAGAAGCCATTGAGGTCACTACGGGTACAGCCTGAATCGGCGCAGCCGACCAAGCTTTCCCATTCAGAGAACTTTTCAATCGGTTCGACAATTTCTTCGGTTACGCTCTGGTTAAGTGCTAGGAAACAGCCTTGGAAGTAGTCGCCAACACTTGGATGCTGAATCAGGCTCTCTTTAGTGATGGTGAAGTTAATCTCGCCAATTGGTGGGCGGTAACGCGGGTGGTGTTGATAGCGAATATCGAATGCACAGGCGCGACCCTGCCAATCCTTTTTCTTGATGATGATGTTCTTAAATCGCACGTCACGAGGCTCAAAAATGATCTCATTTGAGGCGAAGTTCTTTTCGATGTAGCGTTGGCTTTCATTTAGATGTTCAACTGCTTCTTGCACCGAAACCCAATCCAAATTGAGTTGGTGTTTGGCGTCATCTAGGAAATTGAGGTCGAGACGCTTGAGCTGTGCTTGGAAGGTTGGATCGGATAATACCTTGTTGATTAGCACGATTTCTTGACGGTTTTCCGGAGTGCTGTCGAGAGAGAGCAACAAGCGGGTCATATTGATGCTGCGACTGGGTTTTGTGGTCGCCATGGTCGGTGTGAGCACTTCTTGGCTCGACATTGTGGTGAGCAAGTAGCCGTTATCATCATTGCCGAGGAAGAAGCTGATGACATCGCCAGGACGATACTGAAATGCGCCTTTGTTTGTGTGACCAGACAGGTTGGAACTGGTTTTGTAATACAGACCAGTTACCGGTGAATCGATGAAGAAACCTTGTTTTATGGTAGGCGCTGTCGCTTCTGCCGACGGAGTCGTAGAAGTAGAGTTCGCCCATGCTGGTGCTATCGCTAACGCAGACAACCAGATCGCAATGGAACGTGTGTACATTTTAATTTTTAAGCCTTTCTTATGTTTAGCCTTACTGTTGAGTGCGGTCCTTTGGTGCACAATTTGGCTGACAACTTATTGATTTAGTGAGGTGCTTCTCTGGCACCGGTGTCATCATCGCCAACAGCATTTTCTGTTTTATGTGTTTGGGGATATCTGGGTTAGACAGAATCCGCCTGCGTGTCAGTTCCATCATGGCACTGACGGACATATGCTCGACGTTTTGCCCTTTGGCATGAAAGACAAGGCGCGTCACTTCGTACATGATGTCTTCTGCAATCTTCTTCTCTTGTTGCAGTTGTATGTTCTTTTGAATCAGAGTGTTACCAAACAGCAAACCAGATAACACTAAGATTGCGGACAACAGCGACGGCAGCGGTCGGCGTTGTACTAAACGAAGCGTACTGTACAGTGGCCAGTGCTTCTTTTGCTCTATTGGGCGTCGTTCTAAAATACATTCAATATCTTGGCGCAGTGTCCGAACATTGAGGTAGCGCTGCTTTGCTTTCGCTCGCGTTGCGCGTCTCACCACCCAATAAATATCTGACCATATTGGCTGATCAGGAAACATCAGCGCCAGAATCTTACCCAGTGAATACACATCACTTTGCTCAGTCAAAAACGCTCCGGCTTGCTGTTCTGGGCTGGCGTATTTTTCACTGAAGGCAATTAATGCCGGAGACGAATCATCACTGTTTGATTGCACCTTTTGTGTCAGGTTGAAATCGAGCAGTTTTGGTCGTTTATTGCGATCAATTAGGATGTTTTCTGGTTTGAGATCCGCATGCAGGACTTGATGCTGGTGGGCGTGTTCCATTGCCTGACAAATCTGCTTAAACAGCAACAACTTGTCATCGTCTTCCATTGGCGTGAGCAACAAATACGAGTCTAAGGTCTGACCAAAAACGCGTTCCATCACGATGTAAACCGAATCACCGTGCAAGCCGCCATCAAACACTTTGGCAATGTAAGGATGGTTCAAACGAGCCAGAAGCTGAGCTTCATCAAACAGCGCGCGTTTGCCTAATACATTACTGAGATTGGTTTGGATGAACTTGATCGCAAGGTCTTGCTCGAACGTCTCGTCAGCGCGCAGTGCCGCATATACGACCCCCATACCTCCACGCCCTAACTCGTGGGTGAGTCGGTACTTGCTAACTTCTTCGCCCGTTAGGTCGACCTCTTGTTTGGTTGCCAAATTCGCGCCGAAGCCGAGCAACTGTGTCAGTTGTTCTTCTTCGTTTTCGCTAGCTAAAAGAGGAGCGATTTGGAGGTAAAGCTCAGGTTGACTCTGCTGCAATTCGTTGAGGTATTGCTGCTTTTGAGAGTCGTCCAGATCAAGCAGGTGATAGTAAATCTGGGTTTCGCTAGAGCCTAACTGCACTGTACTTCGTATCTTATTGTTTTAGGTACGCTATTTTATAAGAAACTCAATATTAATGTCATTTATTTATTCAGCTTTGAATCACAATGTTGGAATTGCAATTTGATGGTTATTTGAGCGGTAAGGTTATGATTTTATTAATGATGTAGCAGATGGGTTTTGCCGAGCTTGTCGACGAGGAGTCTATTCGTCATAATGTTACTAGTAACATTACTGATAAATTAGATATTTATGGCTCAGCAGAATAAGAAAGCAAGAACGACATTGCAGGATGTCGCAGACAAAGTTGGCGTAACAAAAATGACCGTCTCGCGTTACATGCGCAATCCAGACTCGGTGGCAGAAAAAACACGGGTGAAGATTGCCGCCGTGATTGAAGAGATGGGCTACATCGAAAACCGTGCACCGGCGATGTTGTCGAAGTCTTCCAGTAAAGCGATTGGTATTTTGTTGCCTTCACTGTCCAACCAAATTTTTGCGTCTTTTGTTCAGGGCATTGAAACGGTCACTAAAGCTAATGGCTATGAAACACTGCTTGCGCACTTTAGTTATGACGAGCTGGAAGAAGAACGCAAAATCGCGTCGCTGCTCTCTTATCAAGTTGATGGCTTAATCCTAACTGAAAGCCATCACACTCAACGCACTTTGCAGATGATCAAAAACGCTGGCGTTCCTGTGGTAGAGACCATGGAACTGCCAGAGCAGCCGATTGATATGGCGGTTGGTATGGATCACGAAGACGCTTCTTACAGCGTCGTAAAGCGCATGTTGGAGTCGGGCAAGCGTACTATTGTTTACTTCGGTGCTCGCTTGGATACGCGTACTAAATTGCGTATGCAAGGCTACGATCGCGCGATGACAGAAGCAGGATTGGAGCCAAAACACGTGCTAACGGGCGATCACTCTAGCTTTTCGTTGGCGCATGATTTATTGGAGCGCGCACTGGCAACCTACCCAGAACTTGATGGTGTATTTTGTACCAACGACGACATCGCGATTGGTACTTTGTTGAGTGCTCAGCAACGCGGCATCAAAGTGCCAGATCAACTTGCGGTGGTGGGCTACAACGCATTGGACATCGGGCAAACTATTAGCCCGAAACTAACCAGTGTGGATACACCGCGTTTCGAGATTGGTGAGAAAAGTGCCGAGCTATTGATTGCACGCCTTAAGGGTGAAGAGCAAGCCGAGACGGTCGTGAACATGGGCTATCAAATTACAGCAGGCGAGAGCGTCTAACTAGCTCTGACTCACGTTTATTTTTCATCATTCGTTTCTGATAAGGACACGGGCATGCCACATCAACTTGATGCGCTAGACCTTAATTTAATGCGCTTACTTAAAGCCGTAGTAGAAAATCGCAGCATCAAGTTGGCGGCGATGCAGCTTGGTATTTCGCAACCCAGTGCCAGTCGTGGGGTGATGAAACTTAAAGACGTGTTTGATGATCCGCTGTTTGTGCGTAAAGCACACGGGGTAGAGCCATCCCCAATGGCGATTCGCCTAGCGGCGGAGTTTGATAACATGTTGTCTCCGCTAGAAAAAGTAGTGCAGGAGTTTTCGGAATTCGACCCACTTGAATACCAAGGTCAGATTGCGATAGTGACCGACCCTTACTTGATGGACGAGCAAGGTCAGCGTTTATTGCGCGGTTGCCATCAAGCCTTTCCTCAAGCCTCATTTGCTTTCTCAAGTTGGAACATTTATTCCCAAGGCGAGATGTTAGAGGGCGAGCACGACTACTGCATTCTCGATCAAGAAACTGAGTTGTCGAAAGACATCTACATGCGCCCATTGTTTGTTGAAAAGCGTGTGATTTTGGCGCGTAAAGATCACCCGACGCTGTCGCAAATCAGCAATGACTGGGATACGGTGTCGGAATTGCCACTGGTCTCTTTGCCTGCGCCAGCATCCTACAACCCGCTGTGTACGGTGGAGTCAGAATATCGCCGCATGGGTTACGAGCCGGTCGTACTACTTAAATCCTACAACTTGCGTGTCGCTTGCCAAATGCTGCTTGAGACAGATGCCATCATGTATGCCAGCCAAAGTACTGCACATTTGATGCACGAGCTTGCCTCTTATCCAATGCCGATGGTCAACCGAGAGTTCAGCCAATTTGTTGTTTCTGGAGGTTATTTACAGACCTACCGTAACCACCCATTGCATCGCCATTTGCACCAAGTGGTGCAGCAAACCCTCAATACGCCATTAACGTGATCGGATAGGCAAACTACCCTTTGAGATATTCAAAAATGAATATCTCAATTACCTGTCTGTTTCACTGAAGAAGGGCTAATCTGACTACAAATAGTCAGGAGAAGCGGCTCTTTTTATCTTATCAATTCTTTGAATGTCTGATTCTTAAAGGACATTCACCATTCTCCGTTATGCAGTTTTTTAATTTCTGGGGAGGATGAATTATGCTCATTGCACGTCTATTTTTATTGCTCGCCATCGTTGCCGAAGTTGCCGGTACCAGTACGATGTCGTTTATTGGTGAAAGTAATGCGTGGGAAGGCTATCTGGTGATGTACGTTCTGATCGCCATTTCCTATTACTTCTTGTCAAAAGCGGCAAAGAAAATCTCTATCGGTGTCGCGTACGCAACATGGGAAGGTTTGGGTATCGCCTTGATTACCCTGGTTTCTATTGTCTTATTTGATGCCAACTTAAGTACGCAACAGTTGCTTGGTTTGGCGCTGGCGGTGGTCGGTATTGTGTGTGTGACGCTCGGTGAATCACACGGTCAGCCTCAACAAAAAGATGAGTTGCCAAGCTCATCGAATGCGAGGTGTTAATCATGAGCCAATTTTTTACTGTTTCATTTGGATTTGTCGTCATGGCGGCGTTGGTCGACATCATGGCGAACATGGCGCTGACTCGCTCTAAAGGTTTTAAGCACAGAGGGTGGGGCATCACTGCGATTGTCTTGGTGATGGCGGCGTTTACTTTGCTTGCTCAAGCGGTAAAAGAAATCGACCTTGCGATCGCCTATGCCTCTTGGGGCGCGATCGGTATCTTAGGTACCGCGATTGGTGGTGCTTTGCTGTTCAAACAAAAGCTTAAGCCGATTGGCTGGTTTGGTATCTTTGTGGTGATTGCTGCAGTTGTGGTGATGAAGACGGCTTGATGTCGTTTGCCTGAGTCTTAGATA
>NZ_BCUF01000055.1 GCF_001591145.1 Vibrio harveyi NBRC 15634 = ATCC 14126 = KCTC 12724
AAGCGAGACTAAGAATCTGCTATCAGCGCTCTAGGGCTTTGGGGCGTCCTCATCTAAGGAGCACGTGGAAAGTAGATTCTGAATCACGTTCGTTCCTCACTGTTCAGAATGACGAAAACCTAGGAACACTGTGCGTATAGTAACCTGGTAACTCAAAGTAAACCGTCATTCTAGCGAGCTCCAGCGAGACTAAGAATCTGCTACCAGCGTTCTAGGACTTTGCGAGCGCCGTGTTGTGCGAAGCAGAGATTCAATAAAAAACGGGAGCCTTAGCTCCCGTTTTGCTTTTCTATTTTTCGTTTAAGTGATTACCTGCTTAAGCGACGTGCTCCATCTGAGGGTAAAGCGGCTTTGCGGCTAATAGCTCTGGCTCAAAGTCGTCTACGTTGATGGTGTCTAGACGATGCTGCTCTGCTTCTCTCAACAGATCCGCTTCTTCTTGAGTGATTACACCTTGCTCTAAACCTTCTTGAGCGATCATATCCAAACGTAGGAATGGGCGGCGTTTGCCTTGCGCTTTACATACCTTGTCGAACACAGGCTCAGCTTGAAGAATCACAGACAGTGCTAGCTCAATTTTACCTGCTGCATTGTGCTCAGTTGGTTCTAGGTACTGACCACGACCAATGCGTGAACGTGTTGCACTTGGCGTTTGTAGAATACGAGCTACTTTGCTGTCTAGCTTATCACTTGGTGCTTTACGTACACGACCAAATGGCATGATCAATACACGCAGTGCGCGACCGATCACTTTATTAGGGAAGTTCGCTAGGAACTCATCAATCGCCGCTTCAGTCTGCTTCAAGCTGTCTTGTAAGCCCCAGTGTACTAGCGGTAGGTCTTCAACCGGACGACCATCTTGCTCAAAGCGTTTTAGGGTTGCAGAGCCAAGGTACAGCTGACTTAGAATGTCGCCAAGACGTGCAGACAGACGCTCTTTACGTTTCAATGAGCCACCTAGCACCGCCATTGAGATATCCGATAGCAGAGCAAGGTTTGCACTGTAACGGTTCAATTGCTGGTAGTAACGCTTAGTTGCATCTTTAGTTGGTGATGAGGAACCCAGACCATCACTTAGACCAAACCAGATACTGCGAACGAGATTACTCATGGTGAAGCTGACATGACCCGCTAGCGCTTTATCGAATTTCTCAACCGCATCGCCTGCGTCAGAGTAAGCCGCGTTCATCTCTTCAAGAACATACGGGTGACAACGAATCGCACCTTGACCAAAGATGATCATTGAACGAGTTAAGATGTTTGCACCTTCTACCGTTACCGCGATTGGCGCACCTTGGTAACCACGCGCTAGGAAGTTAGAAGGACCCATACAGATACCTTTACCACCTACGATGTCCATCGCGTCGATGATGCTTTGCTGCCCACGGTGAGTACAGTGATATTTCACGATAGCCGAGATAACCGAAGGTTTTTCACCAAGGTCAATACCAGCTACAGTTAAGTTGCTTGCCGCATCCATAACGTAAGCATTACCACCTAGGCGCGCTAATGGTTCTTCTACGCCTTCCATATGACCGATAGGTTGTTTGAACTGACGACGAATACGCGAGTAAGCACCTGTCGCCATCGCGGCAGTTTTGATTCCACCAGTTGAGTTAGAAGGCAGTGTGATACCTCGACCAACTGACAGACATTCAACCAGCATACGCCAGCCTTGACCTGCCATTTTCTCGCCACCAATAATGAAATCCATCGGAACGAAAATGTCTTTACCGCGGGTTGGACCGTTTTGGAATGGTACATTAAGCGGGAAGTGACGATTGCCGATCTCAACGCCTTTTAGGTCCGTTGGAATAAGCGCACAGGTGATGCCCAACTCTTTTTGGTCGCCTAGCAAGCCATCAGGATCACGCAGTTTAAAAGCAAGACCAAGTACCGTTGCGACAGGAGCAAGAGTGATGTAGCGCTTGTTCCATGTTAAGCGCATACCAAGCACTTCTTCGCCTTCCCATTCGCCTTTACATACAATGCCGTAATCTGGGATTGAGCCTGCATCGGAACCTGCTTCTGGGCTAGTTAATGCGAAACATGGGATTTCTTTACCTTCAGCAAGACGGGGTAAGTAGTGGTTTTTCTGCTCTTCAGTGCCGTAGTGTTGCAGTAGTTCACCAGGACCTAACGAGTTTGGAACACCAACGGTAGATGACAAAACGCCAGAAACGCCGGTTAGTTTTTGTAATACCAAAGATTGAGCGTATGCAGAGAACTCAAGACCGCCGTATTTCTTCTTGATGATCATGGCGAAAAACTTATTGTCCTTAAGGTATTGCCACACTTCTGGTGGTAAATCTGCAAGTTCGTGTGTTACCTGAAAGTCACTAACCATGGCGCACACTTCGTTTACAGGACCGTCTAAGAAGTCTTGCTCTTCTTTACTTAATTTAGGAGCTTTGATGGCATGAAGTTTTTGCCATTCAGGTTTGCCCTTAAATAGTTCTGCTTCCCACCACACTGTACCTGCGTCTAATGCTTCTTTTTCGGTTTGAGACATAGCAGGTAGGACTTTCTTAAACAGAGCAAGTGCTTTGCGGCTAATGAGGGATTGGCGAATGCTAGAAACCGCGAACACTGCAACGGCAAGAACGTAAAGTACCCAGCCAATAAAACCAACTGAGCCTGCGATAGTCAGTGCTAGCATGGCAGCTGTTAGCAGGCTGACGGATTTCACGAGTGACATTCTGTGGTAAAGCGTAATGCCTAACACAACTGTCATCGCTACGATTGAGAGCAAGATGTCCATATGTTTTTTCCTTCTCAGACTTTAATTATGTTGTACGTCTGTATTTTGGTAAGAGGTCTAACCAGTTCTCATAAGTGTAATCAAAATATTAAAGAAATGTAAAACACAACATTGAGCAAAAAGTGATCTAAGTAGAGTTAAAATTCTAAAGTTGAGAGTTGGGTGATGATTTCATAAGCAAGTTAGCAAGTTTATTACCGTGAAGAATCCAAATCTTGTGGTTCGCTATCGACACTAATTCTCGTTTGTGGGTAAACTCAGAGTAATGAAATGTGCAAGGCAATTGCCTCATCAGCACAATTTGCTAAGCGAGAGGCTCAACCTCACTGTTTTGGCCGAAATAATAAAGAGAACGTCTTATGTACCAAGATCTGATTAGAAGTGAATTAAACGAAGCTGCTGAAGTTCTGAACAAGTTTTTAAGTGATGATCACAACATCGCGCAAATCGAAGCAGCAGCGAAAATGATTGCTGATTCTTTCAAGCAAGACGGTAAAGTTCTGTCGTGTGGTAACGGTGGTTCGCACTGTGACTCAATGCACTTTGCAGAAGAACTAACAGGTCGCTACCGTGAAAACCGTCCAGGTTATGCTGGCATCGCTATTTCAGATCCAAGCCACCTTTCTTGCGTAAGTAACGACTTTGGCTATGATTTTGTCTTCTCACGTTACGTAGAAGCAGTGGGTCGCAAAGGTGATGTTCTATTCGGTCTATCGACTTCTGGTAACTCAGGTAACATCTTAAAAGCGATTGAAGCAGCCCAAGCAAAAGGCATGAAGACGATTGCGCTAACGGGTAAAGATGGCGGTAAGATGGCCGGTCTTGCAGACATCGAGATCCGCGTACCGCATTTCGGTTATGCAGACCGTATCCAAGAAGTACACATCAAGATCATTCACATCATTATTCAATTGATCGAAAAAGAGATGGAATAAGATTTACAACTAAGCTGAATGATGGCTTAGTTGTGTTTTAAGGTAAGGAGTTCGTTAAACCATGTGTGAATTGCTCGGCATGAGCGCAAATGTTCCAACCGATATTTGTTTCAGTTTTACTGGATTGATGCAGCGCGGTGGTCGTACTGGTCCGCATCGTGATGGTTGGGGAATCACTTTTTATGAAGGAAAGGGATTCCGCACTTTCAAAGATCCAAACCCAAGTTGTGACTCAAAGATTGCTGAATTAGTGCAAAACTACCCGATAAAAAGTCGCGCAGTAGTGAGTCATATTCGCCAAGCTAACCGAGGTGGTGTGAATCTGGAAAACACCCATCCGTTTACGCGTGAGCTTTGGGGGCGTTACTGGACTTTTGCACACAATGGTCAGCTGACCGATTACCAAGATTTGTACACAGGGCGTCACCGTCCGGTAGGGCAAACTGACAGTGAAATGGCATTTTGCTGGCTATTAAAGCAGATGGAAGATAAGTATCCTGAGCCTCCTCAGGATATGGAAGCGGTCTTTATCTATGTCGCTGAATGTTGCGACAAGCTAAAAGAGAAAGGCGTGTTCAATATGCTGCTCAGCGACGGTGAGTTTGTGATGACTTACTGTACCAACCATTTGTATTGGATTACCCGTCGAGCTCCATTTGGCAAGGCCGCTCTGTTGGATGAAGATGTAGAAATCAACTTCCAAGAAGAGACGACACCAAATGATGTGGTTTCTGTGATTGCAACTCAGCCGCTTACTGGCAATGAAACATGGCATCGCATGAAGCCGGGCGAGTACGGTTTGTTTCACGTTGGGGAATTGGTATTGAACAATGCCAAAGCTCTGGAAGATGTTCCATTTGCTGCACCGAAGCCAGGTAACCAAGCGCCGACTGAACCGTTGGAGTGATGGTTTTTGACAATGAACATCTAGATAAAGCTCGCTTAATCGCGAGCTTTATTTTTATGCGCCTTAAACCGAAGGCGGGTACAGATGAGCATTTTTACTTCCTAGCGTATTGATAATAGATTCCTAGTCTCGCTAAGGCTCGCTGGAATGACGTAAATAATTGAAGTGAAATTGATTTTTCTTTGCCTGCAGCGTCATTCTGAACGACGAGGAACGAGTCAGATTCAGAATCTACTATCCGAGTGTTGTATTGCTAAGGTGGTGTCAGGGACTTTTTAGGTTGTTAGTTTTGGTTTCTAGTTTGACAACGGCTTCATTGAGCCAAGCTTATAAGATTTAAAATAACAAAAGGCAGCCTGATGGCTGCCTTTTTGCGTTTGGAATTTGGTATTCAGAATTACTCGTCAGCGTAGCCGTGTTCACCAAGCTCAAAACCATCAAGAAATGCTTTGCCATCTTTCATGGTTAAGCGCTCTTCTACTAACCACTTAGTCACCATTGGGTAGATCTTGTGCTCTTGAGTTTGAACGCGAGCGGCTAGAGTATCGGCATCGTCGTCTTCAAATACTGGCACTTTTGCTTGCAATACCACAGGTCCGCCGTCTAATTCTTCTGTCACAAAGTGAACACTGGTGCCGTGTTCTTTGTCGCCTGCATCAATCGCGCGCTGGTGGGTGTGTAACCCCGGGTACTTTGGCAGAAGAGAAGGGTGGATGTTGATCATCTTGCCCAGATAGTGGGAAACAAACGCGCTGCTCAAAATACGCATGTAGCCTGCGAGCACAATGACGTCTGGTTGGTACTCATCGATTTGCTGCATCAGTTCAGCATCAAAGTCTTCGCGTGAATCAAATGCTTTTGGATCGACAAAATGGTCGTTCACATCAAACTGCTTTGCACGTTCTAAACCATAAGCGTCAGCTTTGTTGGAGAATACGGCTGCGACTTGTGCATTTGGCATGTTGTCTTCGCAAGCTTCCAAGATAGCTTGCAGGTTACTGCCGTTACCTGAAATGAGGACCACTATGTTTTTCATGATATTGAGACTGCCTTGATACTGTAGGTTTGACGTGCGTAATTGCTAAATTACCTACTATTAGAATGGTTTTCGATGTTCCAGATAGCAGAATGAGGACTATATCCCCAAATGACTTCATTAGGCTGGATTCAGAGCTTTGTCACCAATTCTAGTTCAAAGAAAACAACGCAGTGGAATAGTAAGCTTTTTCCAAGTTGTTTGACGATGAAATCGTATTGGTGACATGCTCCCGAAGGGCGAGCTGTATTGGCTTGTATACTTTGTTAACGATTTTTGATTTAGAACCACTAGATCTTCAAATCGTTGTCGCGCCTACAAACCAATTCATTCTCGCTGAACCAGCATTTAGAAGTTATTTGGGGATAACATCCTCATTCTTTTTATTTTTTGAGCTTGATTCGCAAGTTATTGGATTTCGACTTGCTCTTCATTGGCTTCTGCTTGAGCAATTTCACCAATCACCCATGCGTTTTCGCCTTCTTCTTTAAGAAGTGAAACTGCTGCGTCCGCTTGGTCTTTTGGTAGTGCAACGACTAGACCAACACCACAGTTGAACGTACGGTACATCTCGTGTGTTTCAACGTTGCCTTTCTCTTGTAACCATTTGAAGATGATTGGCCATTCCCAGCTGTTACCATCGATAACGGCTTTGGTTCCTTCAGGCAGTACGCGTGGAATGTTTTCCCAGAAACCACCACCAGTGATGTGAGAGATCGCGTGGATATCGTGTTTCTCAATCATCTTAAGTGCTGATTTGATGTAAATCTTAGTTGGTTCTAGAAGGTGTTCGCCAATAGTGCGACCTGCTAGCTCTTCGTTCTTATCTGCGCCAGAAACTTCTAGAATCTTACGGATAAGCGAGTAACCGTTCGAATGTGGACCGCTAGAGCCAACTGCGATAAGTGCATCACCAGCAGCTACTTTAGTACCATCAATCACATCTTCTTTTTCCACTACGCCAACACAGAAGCCTGCAACGTCGTAGTCTTCGCCTTCGTACATGCCTGGCATTTCAGCGGTTTCACCACCGATAAGTGCACAGCCTGCTTGAACACAGCCATCAGCGATACCAGAAACTACATCTGCCGCTGTGTCTACATCCAGTTTGCCTGTCGCGTAGTAATCTAGGAAGAATAATGGCTCTGCACCTTGAACGATTAGATCGTTTACACACATTGCCACTAGGTCAACGCCAATAGTGTCGTGCTTGTTCATATCCAGCGCTAGGCGAAGTTTTGTACCTACACCGTCAGTACCAGAAACCAGTACAGGCTGTTTGTATTTAGTTGGTAGTTCACACAATGCGCCAAAACCGCCGATACCACCCATCACTTCAGGGCGACGAGTACGCTTAACCGCACCTTTAATACGATCTACAAGCGCGTTGCCTGCATCAATATCTACACCAGCGTCTTTATAGCTAAGAGAAGAGTTGTTACCACTCACAGGGAAGTCCTCGGTTTTTAAGTTGGATATGAAAACGGCGCTATTCTACCAGTGGTTAAATACAGATAGCAAACGTTTGCGTCGGTTTTTTTCTTTAGTGATCTATCCTGATATCCCTGCAAAAATCATGTATAATCTGAAGGTTTGTTTAAATATTGCCAATAAAGCCGGAGATGGAAATGAAAGTTGTTGAAGTTAAACACCCTCTAGTAAAACATAAAATCGGTCTAATGCGAGAAGGTGACATCAGCACGAAGCGTTTTCGTGAGTTAGCGACAGAAGTCGGTAGCCTACTTACTTACGAAGCGACTGCAGACTTTGAAACAGAGAAAGTAACCATTGAAGGTTGGAATGGTCCTGTAGAAGTTGACCAAATCAAGGGTAAAAAAGTAACAGTAGTGCCAATCTTGCGTGCAGGTCTAGGCATGATGGATGGTGTTCTAGAGCACATGCCAAGCGCGCGTATCAGTGTTGTTGGTATCTACCGCGATGAAGAAACACTAGAGCCAGTACCATACTTTAACAAGCTTGCTTCTAACATCGATGAGCGTATTGCTCTAGTTGTTGACCCAATGCTTGCAACAGGTGGTTCTATGATCGCGACTATCGACCTTCTAAAAGAGAAAGGTTGTCAGGCAATCAAAGTACTTGTTCTTGTCGCTGCTCCTGAAGGTATCGAAGCGCTAGAAAAAGCTCACCCAGACGTTGAGCTATACACTGCTGCAATCGATGAGAAGCTAAACGACAAAGGTTACATCGTTCCTGGTCTAGGTGACGCTGGTGACAAGATCTTCGGTACTAAATAAGCGTTATTGCTTTTACTGAATTGAATAAATAAAGGCTTGGTGAAAACCAAGCCTTTTTTGTCTCTGCTATGTGGAAGCTAGAAGCTAGATATGAAAGTGATAACCGCGCGACTCAAATCAATTAAGCCGCACGATAAATTACTTCGCGTTGTCTTCTTCCATCTGTGCATTATCCACCACGTGGTTTTCACCAAGATCGTGTGGTAGCACAAGGTTAAGAATGATAGCCACGATACCACACAGGCTCACACCTTGTAGGCTAAACTCGCCAATACCGAAAGCCATGCCACCGATACCAAATACCAGTGTTACTGCGACGATCACTAGGTTACGTGATTTGTGCAGGTCCACAGTGTTTTTGATGAGCGTGTTTAGACCGACGGTTGCGATAGAACCGAACAATAGGATCATGATGCCACCCATGACCGGAACAGGGATCGTTTGTAGAATGGCTCCGAGCTTACCCACTAAGGCAAGTACGATTGCCGTGATCGCCGCCCATGTCATGATCACAGGGTTAAAGGCTTTAGTCAGCATCACTGCGCCCGTTACTTCGCTGTAAGTTGTATTTGGTGGAGCACCAACCATAGAAGCCGCAATTGTTGCCACCCCGTCACCCGCAATGGTGCGGTGAAGACCAGGTTTCTTCAGGTAGTTTTTACCCGTTACGTTTGAGATAGCCAGCATGTCTCCTACGTGCTCTACCGCTGGTGCGATCGCAACTGGGATCATGAATAAGATAGCGTTGATGTTAAACTCTGGCGCCGTGAAGTTTGGCATGGCTAGCCAAGCAGCTTGAGCTACTGGAGTGAAATCAACCACACCATAGAAAAGCGAAACAGAGTAACCCGCTAAGATACCGCCGACGATAGGCACCAGTTTTAGGAAGCCTTTCGCGAATACACTCAGTGCGATGGTCGTTAGCAATGACACTGCTGAAATGATAACTGCAGCATCACCATTTACGAGTTGGATGGCACCGTCACCGGTTTTACCTACCGCCATGTTTACTGCTGTTGGTGCCAAACCAAGACCAATGACCATAATCACCGGACCTACCACAACTGGTGGTAAAATTTTATGGATGAAGCCGACACCACGCACTTTGATCATCGCACCAAGCGCGACATAAACCAAACCCGCCGCCATTAAGCCGCCCATAGTCGCACCGATACCCCAAGTTTGGATACCGAACATAATAGGAGCAATAAACGCAAAAGAAGAGGCAAGGAAGATAGGAACGGAACGTTTAGTTATTAGTTGGAAAAGAAGAGTACCGACACCAGCACCAAACAGAGCAACGTTTGGGTCAAGACCAGTAAGAAGTGGTACTAATACGAGAGCACCAAAAGCGACAAAGAGCATCTGAGCGCCTTGTAACGCGTTTTTCATAATAATTCCCTATTTCAAAGATACGCAGACAAATCCGGCGAATCTTATCATCTGGCAATCGATTGCAATGTTGCCTAGATCAAACTTTTGTGTGGATTTATAAGGTCGACGAATGTTTAGTTTCACTTCCGTGTTTTAACTTGGTCAGAATACAGACAATTCACTCAGTACTCTTCTTGCTCACGGTTTGATAGTTGCTTATCATGCGGGTTCTTGTTCAGAGGATTATGAAAACTATGCGCTATTTAGCTCTCTTATTGATAGGTTGGTTGTCTCTGCCAGTTTATGCATTAACTCAGGTAGATATCTATCGTGCCGAAGTGGCGATCGACGGTGAGCAAAAAGACGGCGAAGAGCTCGCTCGTCAACAAGGTATGCAAGATGTGATTGTGCGTGCGACAGGTAGCCAATCTTCCCTTAGCAACCCGGTAATAAAGAAAGCAGTGGGTTCAAGTTCTCGCTACATTTCTCAGCTTGGTTATGGTCAGCTTGATGGTCAAAGCAGTTTAAAGATGCTGTTTAATAGTGGTCAGATTCGTTCACTACTGACTCAAGCGCAATTACCATTATGGTCTCCAAACCGTGCCAACATCTTAGTTTGGATGGTAGAAGAGCAGGGCTATGATCGTACGATCACTTGGGAGCATTCAGACTCAACCAGTGCTGCTGCACTGCGCGCTGCGGCTGAATCTCGAGGCCTACCAGTCACTATGCCTGTGGGGGACTTTGATGATGTTACGGGTGTTAACGTGTCTGATTTGTGGGGGGGCTTTGTAGACCCAATCAGCCAAGCGAGTCAGCGTTACCCTGTTGATGCTGTGCTAGTGGTGCGTGTGCAAGGCGATAAAATTCGCTGGACGCTATATGACCAATCACCAGCGCAACTTGCTCAATCGCAACAGTCACCTCGCAGTGGCTCAGCGTCTGGTGCAAATGCAATCTCCGCCATGATGGGTGGTATCGCAGACTACTACGCGAAGAAGAGTGCTGTTGTGGTATCAAGCAAATCATCTGAAGCGATTGATGTGAAGGTATTAGATGTCGCATCAGCGATGGACTTCTTTAATCTTGAGAACTCATTGACGAAGCTAAACTCAGTTGCGGGTACTGAAATCAAACGAATTCAAGGCAATCAAGTGACGTTAACGATTCACTTGTTGGCATCTCAACAAGCGTTTGAACAAGAAGCGTCTTCTATCCGTTCACTTGAGATTACCGAAGACCCGCTTGAGAATGTAGAGCCGTCAGCACCAGCCCAGCTTCCTGAGGAAGTTGTTCAACCAACGCAATTGCCAGCGGAAACAACAGAAGATCAAACCGCTCAAGTCGTTGAGCTCGATACGGCAACGGAAACAAATGTGGCAACTGAGCCGGCATCAATCACACCTGCTGTTGCACTACAACCAGCGCCAAAGCAGTACGATCTGATCTACAAATGGAATGCTCCAGTTCGCACGAAAGCCGAGCCAGTAGAACAAGATTCTGAAATCGCGCCAGTATTGGAAACGGATGTGGTTGAAAACCTAAGTTAAGGTTTATTCAAAACAAAAAAGAGTCGCTTAGTGCGACTCTTTTTTTTAGTGGTTCTATGACTGGAGATGTGATGAAGCTAGTTCAGCTTGAAGCGCCATGTCCCTGTAATTGTTTCGCTTCTATTTATTGAACTTCGCTTTTTCTTCTTTTTCGACTTGAGATAAGCGTTTTAACTTCAGACCCAACTCTTTACCACGTGCTCGGGCAAACAAAATGTTACCTGCAAAGCCGAGTGAGGTAAGGAGCAACTCTACTGCGGCCAACCAACGCTCACCATCGTCAACATACAAAATCGTCAACGCATGCAAGAAATACAGCATCAGAACGAAGTTTGCCCAAGCGTGTGTGTAGGGTTTGCCCGCTAAAATACCAGGAAGTGGCAACAATAGAGGTATACACCAAGCAATCGCCAATGTAGTGCTGCTTAGATGTGGGTGAGGGGACAACGCCAGTTGCCAAATCGCAACCCAAGCCAATAACGCCAAATTGCCAAACAGCGCCATGTAGCGATAGGTTTGAGTGCGTGTGCTAAGAGGTGGTTGGTCAATAATGTCAGACATCGATTTACTTATCCTTGAGCTTACTGACTTCCTTTGAGCTTTTTCGCTGTGGTTGCCAGTCGTTTTCCTAATTGTTGTGCGAGACGAATCTCTTCTGCCGTGAGACTTGGCTCTTGTCCTACACTGCTTGCGCCATAGGGTGTGCCTCCTGATTGCGTGGTGTGCAGTTCTGGCTCTGAATAAGGGATTCCTAATACCATCATGCCGTGATGCAATAATGGGGTCATCATGCTTTGTAGCGTGGTTTCTTGACCGCCATGCATGGAAGACGAAGAGGTAAACACACAAGCTGGCTTATCGATAAGGTCGCCATTCACCCACAAAGGTGTGGTTTGATCCCAAAAGTGCTTGAGCGGCGCTGCCATGTTGCCAAACCAAACTGGGCTGCCAAATGCGAGACCGTCGCACTGCTTCAACTCATCTAGAGTAGCAATTGGATCAGAAGGGGTATGTGAGTGAGGTGACAATTCTTCAACTGTACGTAAAATCGCTTCGCAATGAGGAGTCGACTCGACTCCTCTTGCTATTTGTCTTGCCAGTTGTTTTGTCGAGCCATGACGGCTGAAATACAAAATGAGGATCTGGCAATCCATTTACAGAATTTCCAAAACTTGTTCTGGTGGGCGACCGATTTTTGCTTTCCCATTTGCAACTACTACTGGGCGTTCAAACAGTTTCGGGTTTTGTGCCATCGCTTCGAACAGTTGCTCATCACTGACAGAGGCTTCTCCCAGTGCCAGCTCTTTGTACATGTCTTCTTTGGTACGCATCATTTCGCGTACGGAAGAGAAACCAAGTTGAGCATAAAGCGCTTTCAGTTGTTCAACATTAAGCGGTGTATCAAGGTATTTAACCACTTCCGGTGTTACGCCATTTTGCTCAAGCAGTTCAAGTGTTTGACGGCTCTTTGAGCAGCGAGGGTTGTGATAAATCACGACTGACATGGTTTTCTCCATTTCGTTATTGTAATGCCATGAATCGATCTCTTTGGATCATCAGTTGGTCGATACGAGCGTCATATCGAGCTTGTTGTAAGCTACCTAACTTAGCAATTTTACTTGCTTCACTATAATACTGGATGGCTTTGTTCCAGTTGGCTCGCAATGCCAAAATTTCGGCACGTGCGGCGAGTTCTTCATCACTTTTACCCAGCGCATGACTGCCTTGTGAAAGCAGGTGCCAGCCATTCGTGTCTTCTGGGTTATCGTGTGTGTAGCGCTGCAGAATACGCACCGCTTCTTGGTCCTTTTTCGCCTCAAGTAATGCGTTTGCATAGTTGATGGTCAGGACTTTGTTTTGTGGGTTGCGTTTGAGTGCGCTACTCAGCATATCCACTGCTTTTTGTGGTTGCTTTTGAGCAATATAAAGATCGGTCATTGCATCCAGATAAAACGGGTTACCTGGGTCTTGCTGAAGGAGCTTTTTCAATAAAGGTTCCGCTTCACTCAAACGCTTGTTGTCGAGGTGTACCAAGGCTCGACCATAATCAAATGATGGCACAATATCAGGTGAGGCTTTCTTTTGAGTTCGGTCAAACCAACTCATTGCAGCTTGACCATCAATTCCGGCATAACGTGCGACAATGCGAGCTCGGGTTAAATGGTAATCAATAGAAGGCATCACCCGCATTGGTGGGTAAGCACGAGCACGAGCACGACTGTCTGTAATACGATCTTCAGGCAACGGGTGAGTGAGCAACATTGGTGGCGGTTTGCTTGCGTATCGATATTCATCCGCTAGGCGACCAAAAAAGCGTGGCATCGCTTGTGCATCAAAGCCCGCTTTTGCCAGTGTCGCGATACCAAAGCGGTCTGCTTCTTTCTCGTTGGAGCGAGTGTAGTTGATTTGGCTTTGCATATTGCCAGCGGTTGCTGCCGTCACCGCTGCCATACCAGCCTCAGGAGAGGCTATCGCAAGCAGAAGAGCGCCAGCAAGTGCTGCCATGGTTGCTGGTGAACGACGAGCTTGTTCTTCCATGCTTCGTGCAAGGTGGCGCTGAGTAACGTGCGCGATTTCGTGAGCAACAACGGAGGCTAACTCACTTTCAGTGCGGGCATGGAGAAAGAGACCTGAGTGTAGGGCAACGTAGCCGCCAAAAAAAGCGAAGGCGTTGATGTTGCGATCTCGGATCATGAAAAAGTGGAATGGGGTTTTTACGTCATTGGCATTCGCGACCAAACGGTGACCCAGTGAGTCGATGTACTCGTTAATAACAGGGTCATTGACGATAGGTTTGCTGGCTCTAAGCATACGCATATAGGCGTCACCATAAATCAACTCTTGATCTATCGTTAGAGTGCCTCCGGCTGCCGTACCAATATCTGGGAGGTCGGGACTATTGGCATAAACTGGCGTTGGTGTACTCAATGCAGCAGCAAGGCATAAACAAACTAGCGAGCGAGTGCGTTTTAACATACGGTTTAAAGATTCTCCAAAATACCGAGTGTGTGCTTGAGGGGCGAAATCCATTCAACATCAGCACAGACTTTATGGTCATCCTTGTGGGATGAATATGCTAGCAATAAGACCGAAGATAAACGAATTGGTTTCGTAAATTGTCAATCTAAAAGTCCTGCGCGTCTACTCTTAAATCATGTGAGAAATGCTAGCACCAGCTCAAAAAGCCGTTACAATACAACCCTATCACAAGTGCAGAGCAATACAATGGAATCCATATTATTTGATTTGCGTAAGGAACGCTGCCCTATGGCACTGTTACTTGCCAAGCGTCACGCTGCTGAGGTGTTTCAGGAAGAAACACAACAAGATCATCAGCTTGTTATTCAAGTGGTGGATAAAAGCTCTAAGCACGATATCGTGAAGTATTTGCGTAACCAAGGCTACACAGTGGATTGCCAAGCTTCTCCTGAACACTTCACTTTGACCGTATTCAATAAGGAATCTTCGTACGATGCTTGAAATGGTAAGTCGTTGGTATAAGCGACGCTTTTCAGACCCACATGCAGTGAGCCTCGTGGCGATACTGCTGTTCGGCTTTATTACAATTTACTTTTTCGGGCATTTGATTGCGCCATTGCTGGTGGCCATTGTTCTTGCATATTTACTTGAATGGCCAGTAACGCAGATGTGCCGTTTGGGTATCCCACGTACGTTTTCTGTCATTACTGTCATACTGATTTTTATTGGCTTAATGTTGATCGCGGTATTTGGTTTAGTGCCAACGATTTGGACTCAGGTGGGGAATTTAATCAACGATATTCCGAACATGTATGCTGGACTACAAAAGTTCATTGCAACCTTGCCACAACGTTACCCTGAGCTGGCGAACCTAGAAATTGTTGAAACCGTGGTGACTAACGCGAAGAACCAAGCGATTGGCTTAGGTGAGAGCGTCGTAAAAGGCTCACTGGCTTCTCTAGTGAGTTTAGCAACGCTAGCGGTTTACTTGATTCTTGTTCCATTATTGGTGTTCTTCTTACTAAAAGACAAAGATGAGATGCTCAGCATGGCAAGTGGCATCTTACCGAAGAACCGTAAGCTGGCGAACAAAGTATGGCACGAGATGAACGAACAAATCTCGAACTATATTCGTGGTAAGGTGCTGGAAATCTTGATCGTGGGTGGCGTGAGTTACGTGACTTTCGCGATTCTTGACCTGCGCTACTCTGCATTGCTTGCTGTAGCGGTGGGTTTGTCAGTGCTTATCCCGTACATCGGTGCGGCTGCGGTGACGGTTCCGGTCGCGATTGTCGGCTTGTTCCAATGGGGCTTAACGCCTCAGTTTTATTGGTTACTTGTTGCCTACGGCATTATTCAGGCGCTAGACGGTAATGTGTTGGTTCCGGTACTGTTCTCTGAAGCGGTTAACCTTCACCCAGTAGCGATCATTGTTGCTGTGTTGGTATTTGGTGGTTTATGGGGCTTCTGGGGGGTCTTCTTCGCTATCCCATTGGCGACGCTTGTAAAAGCAGTATGGAACGCGCTACCAAGTACGGAAGAAAGCGAACCAATACAAGAATAGAAATTGAATCCAATAAAAAGCCCAGCGATCGCTGGGCTTTTTGATGTTTGATTGAAAGCTAGGTTTACGCGTTTTCTTTCAAGTAGTTCACAACCACTTCATGGTGGTCTTTGGTTTTGAACTTGTTGAACACGTGTTCGATAACACCTTCCTCATTGATCAAGAAGCTGATGCGGTGAAGACCATCGTAGACTTTACCCATAAACTTCTTCTCGCCCCAAACACCAAACTGGTCAGCAATGGCATGGTCTTCGTCAGAAAGTAGCGTGAAGTTTAGCTCGTCGCGCTCAATGAACTTACCTAGGCGTTTTACTGGATCGATACTCACACCCAATACCACAACGTTGTGTGCGTCTAGTTCTGCTTTTACATCACGCAGACCTTTTGCTTGAGTCGTACAACCTGGTGTCATCGCTTTTGGGTAGAAGTAAAACAGTACTTTCTTACCTTTGAAGTCACCGAGAGAAACGGTGTTGCCATCTTGGTCGAGCAAAGAGAAGGCTGGCGCTGGCGTGCCTGCTGTCAGCGTATTCATCATTATTTCCTTTACTTATAGATTGTTTTTAATGAAATTCAGAGAACCTTGTACGTTGAGCGTGTTACAAAGTTCATCGAAATCTTCTTGTAATTGCATCAAGTTACAATCTGCACTTACTGAAGCGGTGATTGCAATGTGGAATTGGTCGGCATCCAGCTGGATCTTTGATTTACTGATTGTTTGCGCACTAAGTGATTGTAGGCCAATCTGTTTATCGGCAAAGAATTGCGTAAACTTCTCGGTTAAACCGATGCGGTCTTCTGATTCAATAAACACTTCCATGGTGTAACTGTTATCGAGCAACTCATGGGCTGATGTGCGTTTCATGATGGTGATGAGGTCGTGTTCTTGCCCAAGAAGTGGCAATTGCGTTTCGACACGAGTGACATTACTGGCGTTACCAGTAAGCAGCATGATAAGGGTAAATTCGTTACCAAAGATAGCGATACGGCTATCGACAATGTTACAGCCAGCTTGTGTGACGAGCTTAACCACTTGGTTACATATGCCCGGACGATCCGTTCCAACCGCTGTAAGTACCAGATGTTGCTTCATAAATGAGCTTCTTGTCCTTTCTTCAATAGAGAGATGTTAGCACAGATATGGAGTAGAAATGTCGAGTCAGTTCTTTTTTTAAACTTGTTAAAACGCTTTGTTGATTTAGTGAACAGTTTGCTGATTGCGTGCACTATTAATTCACTCAACGCTGACTTGAGCTTCTCGGCGAGAGAGTATATTCCGCGCCTAATTGAAAGCGGTGAGAAATCCTTGCTGCAACGAACACGATTATCAGAATGGCTAGGATTGAGAACAAAATTCACATTTTAGTTGCTAGACCTCTAACAACTGATAATTATTCATTCATTTGTACTTTGTAAGCGAGTTTACGCTCTTGTGTTTTTCAATCGCATTACAGTACCATGCAGAAAGAGTTAAATGAGGGAGATAAACATGTTTTCAGGAAGTATCGTAGCGCTGATTACACCATTAAAAGCAGATGGTGAAGTAGACTTTGATAGTCTACAAAAGCTTGTTGAGTACCATGTTGAAGCTGGTACAGACGGTATTGTTGCAGTTGGCACCACTGGTGAGTCAGCGACTCTAACCATTGAAGAGCATGTAAAGGTCGTAAATAAAACCGTTGAATTCGCAAACGGTCGTATCCCAGTGATTGCTGGTACGGGAGCAAATGCAACCCACGAAGCAGTTACATTTAGCAAATTATTGGCTGATTCTGGTATTGCTGGCTTCCTGAGTGTAACGCCTTACTACAACAAACCAACTCAAGAAGGTTTGTTCCAACACTACAAAGCAATCGCAGAAGCGAGTGATGTACCTCTAATTTTGTACAATGTACCGGGTCGTACTGCGGTAGATATGTCGCCTGAGACAGTGGCACGCCTGTCAAAGCTTGATAATATCGTGGCGTTGAAGGATGCGACGGGTGATTTAAGCCGAATTGCACTTCACCGTGAACTTTGTGGCGAAGATTTTATCTTACTAAGTGGTGATGATGCGACGGGTCTAGAATTTGTTAAACTAGGCGGTCACGGCGTTATCTCAGTAACGAACAATATCGCGGCTAAAGACATGGCAGACATGTTCCATTTGGCAGGTGAAGGTAAATTTGAAGAAGCAGAAGCGATCAACGATCGTCTGATGACTCTGCATAAAAACTTATTCGTTGAATCAAGCCCGATCCCAGTGAAATGGGCAGCACATAAGCTTGGTTTGATTGAAGAGGGTGAGCTGCGTCTTCCTTTAACCCCACTTTCTGAAAAATCGCAGCCAGTTGTGGAACAAGCGCTAACAGACGCCGGTATTTACTAGGATTGAAGTTCATGCTGAGGGTGGTAAAGCCCTCAGTGTTTTAGGAGTATAAATGAAGCTTTCAAGCCAGTTAGTGTTAAGCTCACTAGCTGTATTCGTATTGACTGCCTGTTCAGGTGGTGCCAATCAGCGTCGTCAAGCAAAGGACGACTTCGAGTATTTGAACACGCCTGCTCTTGAAGAGTGGAGTGTACCGGCAGGTGCTCAACCTCAGTTTTACCCGAACTACCGTATTCCTGAAGGAAACTACGCTGGTGGTATTGGTAAAGATGTTGATATTCGTCCGCCTCAGCAAGTATTGGAATTGATCCCTGGTGCTCGCCTAGATCGCAGTAGCGACGGTGAAGTAACACTATGGCTGCTTCGTAAGGATGAACTGGATAAAGTTTGGAAGACCGTTCAAGAGATGGTTGCAGAGAACAAGATCCCAGTTGAAAGCCAAACGGATAACCGCATCGAAACAGGTTGGGTGACTTGGAACTCTCCTGATGAAGAGATGGAAATCGGCAGCCGCTACGAGATTACTCGCGGTGAGATGAATGGTCGTCATGGTTTCAAGGTAAGCTTGATTGACTGGCGTGAAGGCAACCAAGTCAAAGAAGTGACACGTACTAACCGTGAGCGTTACAACGTGTTCATGACCAACTTGGTAACGGCACGCTACGACCAACACGTACGTGAAGAAGCGCAACGTAAAGCGCAAGAGCTAGTGAAACACATCCCAATTACCATGGGTAAAGACCGCAGTGGTCTGCCAGTTATCATTGCTCGTGCACAATACAATGTCGTGTGGAACCGTCTGCCTGATATCATGCCGAAGATGGGCTTCAAGATTGAAGAGCGCAGTCAGTCGCAAGGTACAGTGACTGCGAAATACGCGTCACCGGATGATGCGTTCTGGAATGACATTGGTGTTAAGCCAATCGATCTAAACTCTGGTACTTACACCTTCTTGCTTGGTGATCTAGGTAACCGTACTTCTATCAACATTACTGATTCGTCTGGTAAGCCAGTAGAAGAAGAGTTCTTGAAATCACTTGCGCCAGTACTGGCTGCGGTTGTGAAAGACTAACTTCGCTACAAATAAGTAGATTTGAATAGTAAAAAAGGGACCGCAACGGTCCCTTTTTGATTGCTTACTTGATGTCAAATGTTGAAGAATGCATCAAGTGCGAGAGATTAGCGATTTTCGTCTTTCTTCTCGCTTTCCTCTCCATAGCGTTCTTTGTCTAGTTCGTTCAGCTTATCTAAATCGTTTTTTCGACTTTTATCCATCTGACCAAACTTCATCTTTGCGGTGTACTTAAGCGCAGCAATGTTACCAACCACGATACTGAGCACTATGATGATAATGACCCAGGGGTTGGTGAGAATTTCGATCATAGAGCCTCCGGCGGCGTGATGTTGTGAATAAATTGGGTGATAACCTTATCCAAATTATTCAATATGACATCCATCCCTGCAATGCTGTCGATCTGATTTTGCTGAATTAACTGAGTTTTCAGCAACTCTGGTGTTAACAATGACAGGCATTGTTGCCCTACAGATTTGTGGCTGATGTGCCAAGGTTCGATGGCGACACCGCCTAAGTCTTGTTGATAAGGGAAAAAGAACCCAAAGCTATCGAGGTTATCGACTAACCATTGATAGAAAGCACGCTGATGACCTTCGAGATACTCCCATGGTTCCAATTGTAATTGTGTATCGGCGGGTAATAAGTTACGCGCATAAACATCAAAATCACACCCCCAATGATGGCGACTGCCTCCGGGTAAGGCGGACCAACGAAGAATCGCAGTGAGCTTTTCTTCGTCATTGAGTAGAGTTTTGTCGAGCGGTTGCGAATCGGAATCGAGGATCTTCAGTTCACCTGCAAACTTACCGTTCCAGATTGCTTTCTGACGGTTAAAGTCACGGAACCCACTGGCGATCTCCATCTTAAAGCCTGATTGTGTGGCGGCTTCAATCATGTTTAGTAAGTCGTCAGCCACTTCAGGGTGAAGCAAAAAGGCTTTTTGACCCACTAATGTGGATTGCAGGTGGGAATCGGTCATTCCGGTAAGTTGCTCTGGCGTCATGGCACTCTCGTTAATTGTTGCATGTTTCGTTATGACACTATTGTGCGAGTAAGTGTTTCAACGTGTTTTGGTACATGTCCGTTAATTTCTCAAGGTCATCGACTTTTACACATTCGTTCACTTTGTGGATAGTCGCGTTCACCGGACCAAGCTCAACCACCTGACCGCCCATGCGTGCGATAAATCGACCATCAGACGTTCCGCCAGTGGTGAGCAACGCAGGCTTCGTGCTGTTGACTTCATCGACGGCAGCAACGACTGCGTCAAGCAATGCTCCAGTATCGGTGAGGAACGGGTCACCATTGAATGTCCATTTCAGATCGTAGTTTAAATCGTGTTTGTCGAGTGTTTGGGTCACGCGGTCAACAATGATTTCGTTGCTGAGTTCTGTGCTAAAGCGCAGGTTGAACTGCACGTTAAATTCGCCAGGAATCACATTCGATGCACCAGTACCAGCAGAGACATTCGGGATTTGGAAGCTTGTCGGTGGGAAGTAATCGTTGCCTTGGTCCCATTCTGTCGTAGCAAGTTCATGAATGGCTAATAGTGATTGATGAACCGGATTATTAGCAAGGTGAGGGTACGCCACGTGACCTTGTGTTCCTTTTACCGTTAAATCACCCGTGATTGAGCCACGACGACCATTCTTAACTACATCTCCCACAACTTCAGTGCTTGAAGGCTCACCAACGATGCACATGTCGATGTTCTCGCCACGAGCCATGAGCGTTTCAACGACGCGAACGGTGCCATTAATGAAAGGACCTTCCTCGTCTGAAGTGATCAAAAAGCCAATCGAACCTTTATGGTCTGGGTTTTCTGCAATAAAGCGTTCAACCGCGACCACCATACAAGCTAGAGAGCCTTTCATGTCTGCTGCGCCACGCCCGTGAAGGTAACCATCGATAATGGTTGGTTCAAAAGGAAGTGTGTCCCATTGCTCCAATTTGCCTGCTGGCACGACATCTGTGTGTCCGGCGAAAGCAAACAGTGGTGCTTCTGTACCTCGGCGAGCCCAGAAGTTTGTTGTGTCTTCAAACACCATCACTTCGATTTCAAAACCAAGCGCTTTTAATCGCTCGATCATTACTTCCTGACAGCCTGCATCTTCAGGCGTTACGGACTGGCGGCTGATCAGGTCTTTAGCGAGTGCCAGTACTGGACTGTCTGTCATCCTTGATTGTTCCTTTAATTAAGAGTTAAAAATGGTCGCGTATTGGTCTGCTTTGAAACCAATATGAAGTTGGTCTTCAACTTTCAAGATTGGGCGCTTAATCATCGCTGGGTTTTCTACTAGCAGCGCGATTGCGTTTTCTTCGTTAAGAGAATCTTTTTGTTCTTGAGTCAGCTGTCGGAAAGTCGTGCCACGTTTATTCAGTACTTGTTCCCAACCCAGCGCGTTACAAAATTCAGTCACCATTGCCGCATCGATACCTTGTTTGCGGTAGTCGTGAAAATCAAAAGCAACGTTTTCCGCTTCTAGCCATTTCTTGGCTTTTTTAATCGTGTCGCAGTTTGGGATGCCGAACATGGTGATCGTCATATTATTTCCTTTTCTCTTTGTGCTTTACTTATCGGTTTGCGCTATGGAACGCCCGATTTTGCATTGTTTTTGGCTGTTCAAGCATCCTATCAAGAAGCAACCACTGTGACAAAATCATGCGGCGAATATTTCACAGGTCAGTGCTCTATTAGACCGTGCTCAGTCGTTCATTCCTCCACCAAACAGCGATAAGAATGATAAAAAACTTGGCTAAATAGCACGGAAAAGTCGAGTTATTGATCAAACGCAACATCTTGCTGAGCAAAAAAGAAATAATGAATCAGCACAATTTTAGGAGGTGTCAATGGAATTGAGTCCTGTTTTTGCAAGGCGGCTATATTTGGCCTTGTTGGTGGAAAACCTAGAAAGGCCAAATGTACCAAAATTGATCGAAAGAACGGGGTGGCCTCGTCGTACTATTCAAGATGTACTCAAGGCATTACCGGGGATCGGCATCGAACTCATCTTCGTTCAAGATGGTCGACGTCATAACGACGGCTATTACCAACTTTCGGATTGGGGACCTTTTGACAGTCAATGGGTTCTTGAGCGAGAGGGAGATATCGCTAGCAGTCTTGGATTTCGTGCATAAGCCAGCAATTGCTGGCTTTTTTTACGTCTGGGAAACGCTTATTGGCAGCGGTAGGCAGTACCAAGCACACTGAAGGAAGTAGCAAAGTCTTGTGGGGCGATCATGTAAACCGTATCGGCATTGAGCAATACTGCATTGTTTTTTAGGTCGACCATGGCTCCATGCATCATGGCGTCATTGGTGTAGAACAAGTAACTGTACCAGTGACCTTCGCTGCCAGTGACTTCACCTAAATACTCGCATTGATCCGGATTGAACTGGCTATCAAAGCGAATCTGAACGTCATCACTTGATGCCGTTGGTAGCGTTGATGGTGACGAACAACCCATCAAAGCCAATGCGATGCCTCCTATCATCACATAACGCTGCATATTATTTCCCCATCATGATGTAAGCCGCGAAACCAATCCAGCTCAGAACCAATAGTGCCCAAGGTAATACAGCTGGTTTGCTCGTTGGTGCTTCAATATTTGCTGATTCTTGTTCAACGACGTCATCACGTTGACGCTGTTTTTCTCTCTGTTGTTTCTTCTTCGCTTTGTCTGCTTGTCGATTGCGTTCTTTCTGCTGTTTTTTATACTGCGCGATGCCTTTCTCAATGCCCTGAGCAATCAGTTTGGTTTGCTCTTTCGTTTGACCGGGTTTTTGAGTGGACTTTGCAATCTTCATCGCTTCAGTTTGCGTTTCTTGGGAAGGAACGGGTGCTGCTGTGTTTTTCTTTTTCATGTTTCTTATCGACGTCGCTGTAAATCTAAACCTAGTTTACCTGCGTACGATGATGAAATGAACTTTAGTTCTCAGCTTTGCTAGGTTGCAACTCTGAAACGATCGGTTAAAGTGGCGTTTTTATGAAACTAAGAAGACGAGATTGTGCGTTACTCATTTGATCAATATGACGCTCATGGATTTTTAAAAGCGCCGATTATGTTATGGCTAGGATGGATGTTCCTAGCGCGCTCTTGGGTGGTGTTTGCCATGGCAGGAGTGAGTAGAGACAGCGGTAGCAAGATACTATCGATTGTGTACCCCGATTCTAATACGTTATACCTCGGACTATCGATGGGTATCCCAAGTCTATTATTGATGTGGTTAATGGGCTTGCGGCATCCAGAGCGAGGGTGGGTGAATCAAATTACCCAGCATGGTCGTGCCATGACTTTGATCTTGTGCGGTATTCAACTGGCTCAGACCATGTATCATGTCTACCTCGAACATGGTGTATTCAATTGGGCGAATGCGCTCACAATTACCTTGTTAACTTGGTTTATGATCTATCTTCTAAATGGAAGATGGGTAAAAGACTGCTTTAACGTGCCACAAGTTGAGCACAAAGAAGAACAGCCATCAAAAAATTAAAAACAATAATTCCCGCATGGGGCAATGTATAGAGGATATCTCAATGTCACAAGCTCAAACGGCGATTGTGCCTGAAGCAGGACCATTTGCACTTTACACTCAGTTAAAAGTGAACCAAAACCGTGAAAACGTACTGGCAAAACTAAAAGCGCTACCTGAGCTAGTAAATGAGCTCAATGCGAACCAACCAGGTGCTGATTTAACGATTTCTATCGCATTCACGAAATCTTTTTGGCAGCACCTAAACATGCAAATGCCAGAAGAGTTGATCGACTTCCCTGAGTTGGGGGAAGGTGACGTATTTGCGCCAGCAACAGACGTGGATGTCTTGATTCACTGTCACTCAACTCGTCACGATTTGCACTTCTATGTACTGCGTAAATTCTTAGTTGAAACTGCAGAAGATGTGACGGTAGTGGATGAAACTTACGGTTACCGTTACCTAGATGCTCGTGACATGACGGATTTCGTTGATGGCACAGAAAACCCGAAAGGTGATGCGCGTGCTGACGTTGCATTGATCAAAGACGGCGCTTTCGCTGGTGGTAGCTACGTGATGGTTCAACGCTTTGAGCACAACTTGCCTGCATGGAACCGTTTGAACGTATCTGCACAAGAGAAAGTCATTGGTCGTACTAAGCCAGATTCTATTGAGCTAGAAGACGTGCCAGCGGCTTCTCACGTAGGTCGTGTAGACATCAAAGAAGAAGGCAAAGGTCTTAAGATCGTTCGTCACAGCTTGCCGTACGGCACAGTAACTGGCGCACATGGTCTTCTGTTCATCTCTTATTGCAACACTATCCACAACATCAAAGTGATGCTAGAGAGCATGTACGGTGTTACCGATGGTAAGACTGACCAACTGCTTCGTTTCACCAAAGCAGTAACAGGTGCATATTTCTTCGCTCCTTCACAAGAAATGCTAGCGGAATTGGCGATTAAGTAATTCTTCGCCAACCCTCCAATGATTAAAAAGGCAGAGTGATCTGCCTTTTTTTGTTTCCCCCTCATTCTTGCCTGATAAGACTAACGGACCGTCAGTGGTCTTTTGCCATCAATAGCGCCTTTCTCTAGTTCGTAAAGTGGGCTAGTACTGTGACTGCTCCAGCGATGATCTTCGCGTGACTTCTTGCGATATTGCGTTGGCGTTACACCAATATAATTCTGAAAAGTCTCATAAAATCGGCTGCTAGAATTAAAACCTACCGTTAAAGCAATATCTAAAATTGTCCGGTCAGTATCACTCAACAGTGCTCTGGCGTGGTTAATCCGCATTGCCGTGATATATTGCTTGATGGTCATCTGCATGGTTCGTTGGAACACGTTCATCGCGTAGTTAGTGTGCAGCCCAATGTGCTCTGCTATGTCTTTTATCGTGACCGGCTGGTTATGATGGGTGGCAATGTATTCCAGCATTTGACTGACGTAAAACTGCGAGTGTTTGGAGACGCCTTTCTTGGTCGATTTTTCTTGTCGATTGATACTCAGTTGTTGCCAGCCATCTAAACACATTCTTTTTAACATCAAGCCAATTTCATCAATCGTTAATTGCTGGCGACTTTCCGAAGAGTGGTTTATTTCTTCTGCCCAGCGTGCTAACTCAAACTCACTGACTAATGAACTGGCGTTTGATTGCAGCACACAACCATGGGTGATCTGATTGACGAAGTCTCGATTTAGCGTCCAAGACATAAAGTGGTGAATCGGAATATTGATGATCCCCATATTATGACTTTTGCCCGGATTGGTGAGCCGATGAGGAACTGATGCCCAAAACAATCCTATCGAGCCTGCTTTCAGTACGACTGGGCTGCCATTAATGATGTACTCGACATCATCACCAAAAGGAATGTTGACCTCTACTTGTCCGTGCCAGTGATAACCTGGCATAGAGTGGGGCGGTCTAAGCTCGATATCGATTTTTTCATAGGATGAGTACAGCGAAAGTGGGCTTACAGAAACCGTTTCGGAAGAATACTTATCTTGAATCACCACTTTCAATGTATCTAACTCTGCCTTGGACTCTGCCTTCGCCATCGCCCACCTCTTAGGAAACTGTATAAGTTATTTGTACTAAATCTGTTGAAACAAAACTCAGAACAGCTTCAAAAACATCGATTACTCTGTTTTATAAGATTTTGGTTATGTGACTTAAATCGCCGTAATAACTAGCCTCAGTGTATCTTCCCACCTTCTTTATCCGTGATTTATACAAAAATATCCCATTTCCTAAGATTTTTTATTGGTTGATTTTAAATATTAGGAAACGGGAGAGTGATTGGTTTATCTGAGACGAATTCGGTCTTGCGGCAGGTGTAACTTAAATGCATCGAAACAAAAGTATGAAAGCAAAAAGGATTCAACTATGAAAAGCCCTAAAATCACATTCATCGGTGCGGGTTCTACGATTTTTGTGAAGAACATTCTTGGCGATGTGTTTCATAAGCCGACCTTCAAAGGGGCGCAAATTGCCTTGATGGATATTGATGAAATCCGCTTGGAGGAATCACACCTAGTAGTAAGCAAGTTGATGGAATCATCCGGTGCGACGGGTACGATCACTTGTCACTTAAACCAAAAAGAAGCATTGCAAGGCGCAGACTTTGTCGTTATCGCATTCCAAATCGGTGGGTATGAGCCATGCACTGTAACGGACTTTGAGGTTTGTAAGCGTCACGGTTTGGAACAAACCATCGCCGACACATTAGGTCCAGGCGGCATCATGCGCTCACTGCGCACTATTCCTCACCTTTGGAGCGTGTGTGAAGACATGACTGAAGTGTGTCCAAATGCCACCATGCTCAACTACGTTAACCCAATGGCGATGAACACATGGGCGATGTATGAGAAATACCCTCACATCAAACAAGTGGGCTTGTGCCATTCCGTGCAAGGGACGGCGGAGGAGCTGGCTCGCGACCTTGATATCGAATATTCAGATCTTCGTTACACCTGTGCAGGCATCAACCACATGGCGTACTACCTGACACTCGAAAAGAAAAACGAGCAGGGGGAATATGTCGACATTTATCCTGATTTGCTTGAGGCATTTGAATCAGGCAAAGCGCCGAAGCCGGGTTTGCATCACAACGGTCGCTGCACCAACCTAGTCCGATACGAGATGTTTAAGAAGTTGGGCTACTTTGTGACGGAATCATCAGAACATTTTTCTGAATACACCCCATATTTCATCAAACCAAATCGCCCAGATCTGATTGAACGTTATAAAGTGCCACTTGATGAATATCCTAAACGTTGTGTAGAACAAATTGCTGATTGGAAAAAAGACCTCGAAGACTTCAAAAACGCGGATCAAATCACCGTCAAAGAGTCGCATGAATACGCGAGCACCATCATGAACTCGATTTGGACAGGTACGCCAAGTGTTATCTACGGCAACGTGAAGAATGAAGCGCTAATTGACAACTTGCCACAAGGTTGTTGTGTGGAAGTGGCTTGTCTGGTGGACGCAAACGGCATTCAACCTATCAAAGCTGGTCGATTACCAAATCACTTAGCGGCATTAATGCAGACCAACATCAATGTTCAGACTCTGCTGACGGAAGCCATCCTCACTGAAAACCGAGATCGTATCTATCATGCTGCCATGCTTGATCCTCATACCGCGGCAGTGCTTGGACTCGAAGAGATTTATGCCCTTGTTGATGACTTGATTGAAGCACACGAAGGTTGGTTGCCAGCGTGGGTGCATCAGTAAATCCTGAATCACAAAACCAATATCAATAAAAACGACAATAACGTGAATATACTGCGCCTTCTCGATGAGGGGGCGTAAGGAGTAACAAATGAGTATCTCTATGAATACCAAGCTAAGCTACGGCTTTGGCGCATTTGGTAAAGACTTCGCTATCACCATCGTTTACATGTACTTGATGTTCTACTACACCGATGTTGTTGGTATTTCGGCTGCCGTGGTGGGAACCATCTTCTTAATTGCGCGTATTTGGGATGCAGTGAATGACCCAATTATGGGTTGGATCGTGAACAATACCCGCACACGTTGGGGTAAATTTAAACCTTGGATTTTAATTGGCACCATCACCAACTCAGTGGTGTTGCTCATGCTGTTTAGTGCGCATCACATCGAAGGACCATGGCTTATTGCTTATGCAGCAGTGACTTACATTTTATGGGGCATGACCTACACCTTAATGGATATTCCTTTCTGGTCACTGGTTCCAACACTCACTCTGGACAAACGTGAGCGTGAAGAGCTTGTGCCATACCCTCGATTCTTCGCTAGCCTTGCATGGATTGTTACCGCCGCAATCGCAATGCCGTTCGTCAACTATGTCGGTGGCGACGACAAAGGATTTGGCTTCCAAGTGTTTGCCATTTTGCTTGTCGGTTGTTTCCTTGTCTCAACGTATATCACGCTACGTAACGTGAAAGAGCGTTACTCAACCAGCAACCTTGACGTGACGAAACCTGAAGAAAAAGTCTCACTGAAGAAGCTCCTCTCGCTTATCTACAAAAATGACCAGTTAACGAGCGTGCTTTGTATGGCACTGTCATACAACCTCGCTACCAACATCATCACAGCATTTGCGGTTTACTACTTCACGTATGTGGTCGGAAATGAGGAACTTTTCCCTTACTACATGGCTTACGCTGGTATCGCGAACCTAATTACACTGGTGCTGTTCCCTAAATTGGCGCAAATGTTTTCACGTCGAGTGTTATGGGCATGTGCGTCTAGCTTCCCAATCTTAGGCAGTGCAGTCCTTATCTACGTAGGCATGTACGACAAACAAAGCATTCTGCTGATTTCTACAGCGGGCGTGTTATTGCAAATCGGTACGGCGCTATTTTGGGTGCTGAATGTCATTATGGTGGCGGATACAGTGGACTATGGTGAGTACAAACTAGGTTCACGCTGCGAGAGTATTGCTTACTCAGTACAAACGCTGGTGGTTAAAGCCGGTTCAGCTTTTGCGGCTTTCTTCATTGGTATCGCACTGACCGCAGTGGATTATGTACCGAACATGGAACAAAGCCCTGAAACCGTCTTTGGCATGCAATGCATCATGGTTGGGCTGCCAGCGTTCTTCTTCGCTATCGCTTTGGTTGTGTACTTCCGCTTCTACAAACTCAACGGTGCTTACCACCAAAAAATTCAGGACCATCTGACCGAGAAATACGACCATATTACGACGCAAGAGACGCCAAAAGACCTTACGCGTAAATCTGCCAAGCCGGCAGAAGCACTCTAATCCTACACAGTCAGCGTAAGCTTATTGTTTACGCTGACCTATCAGCACAACGCTCCGCCTTTTTGTTTCTCCATCTCTTTTCTCAAAAACCACTAAACTTTTCTGCAATTTGGTCGATAAGTATCCAAAGCCTTAATTTCAGGACCAATATTTGTGGCGATCACCGTTAATACCAATGTGGCAGCACTTGTCGCACAGCGTCATTTGACCAGTGCAACTGACATGCTGAACCAATCCATGGAGCGTTTGTCTTCAGGGAAGCGTATTAACAGCGCAAAGGATGACGCTGCGGGTCTGCAAATCTCCAACCGTCTGCAATCGCAAATGCGTGGTTTGGATGTTGCCGTGCGTAACGCGAACGATGGCATTTCCATCATGCAAACTGCGGAAGGCGCGATGAATGAAGTGACCAATATCATGCAGCGCATGCGTGATTTGTCGCTCCAATCTGCTAACGGTTCAAACAGCAAAGCAGAACGTACAGCACTGCAGGAAGAAGTTTCTGCACTTAACGATGAGCTAAACCGCATTGCAGAAACTACCTCTTTTGGTGGGCGAAAACTGTTGAATGGCAGCTTTGGTAAATCAGCATTTCAAATTGGTGCAGCGTCAGGTGAGGCGGTACAAGTAGAATTAAAGTCGATGCGCAGTGATGGCATTGAGATGGGCGGTTTTAGTTATATTGCAAACGGACGCGCAAGTTCTGATTGGCAAGTAAAAGATAGTGCAAATGAACTTAGCATGTCATTTAATAATCGTTTTGGTGAAACGGAAACCATCCAAATTAATGCTAAAGCTGGTGATGATATCGAGGAGCTTGCGACTTATATCAATGGTCAGACGGACAAAGTTACGGCGTCAGTGAATGAAAAGGGTCAGTTGCAGTTGTTTATGGCTGGTGAAGAAACCTCGGGAACTTTATCGTTCTCAGGTGATTTAGCTAGTGAGCTGGGTTTACAGCTGAAAGGGTACGATGCGGTTGATAACATTGACATTACGTCTGTCGGTGGCGCTCAACAAGCTGTGGCTGTCCTTGATACTGCGATGAAGTACGTTGATAGCCATCGTGCTGAGCTAGGCGCGTATCAAAATCGCTTTAACCATGCGATCAATAATCTGGATAACATCCACGAAAACCTAGCAGCATCGAACAGCCGCATTCAAGATACTGACTACGCCAAAGAAACCACGCAAATGGTTAAGCAACAAATTCTGCAGCAGGTAAGCACCTCTATTCTTGCACAAGCAAAACAAGCCCCAAACCTTGCTTTAACCTTACTTGGCTAAGGCATTCTACTTCGTAATTTCAAGACAAAATCAGCCTGTATCGACAGCGAGAAAAGAAGCTTTAGCGATAATTTGAAGTTTTTTTGCTTTTTTATCTGCTTCGTCACGATTACCCCTCCAAATGAAATTTTTTAAAAAATATCTAAATTTTTTCCTAAAGAAATCAGGGTATGCGCCGTTAATAAAA
>NZ_BCUF01000056.1 GCF_001591145.1 Vibrio harveyi NBRC 15634 = ATCC 14126 = KCTC 12724
AAAGGGTCAACAGACCCTAGTACCTAACGGCGTATTTTGTGGCGACTTGTTAGGAATCAACGATTCTTGGGTTGAGGCAGATACTCACCCCAACATCTGTGCTTTCACCAAAGAGCAAGTGGAAGCTTTGTTTGAAGGTTATGAAATACTTTATTTTCACGAACGAGATGAAGATGGCACAACAGCTGTTGGACACACAAAGCATTGGCACACGTTCAGCGTCACCGCCATTAAACGTTAATTAAAAGGTAAGCTATGTACCATTTCCAAGGCGTGACACTGCGACGCGCGACCCCTGAAGAAGCAAAGAATCTATATCAGTTAATTACTGAAGATGAACGATGGGCTAAATTTAATGGTCCTTACTTTCCATATCAAACTCCGACACTGGAAGGCTTTCGTAACAACACCTTACAACGCCTAATAAAAGGTGAAGACATGTTATTGATTGATTTCGAGGGTAAACCTGTTGGCTCTGTCAGTTGGTATTGGGAATGCGAGAGCACGCGTTGGTTAGAAGCTGGGATCGTCATTTACGATTCTAACTACTGGAACAAAGGGTTAGGTTTTAGCGCATTGGTGCCTTGGATAAGCCATATCTTTGACACACAAGAAATAGAGCGAGTCGGATTAACCACATGGTCAGGTAACCCGAGGATGATGCGCTGTGCGGAGAAACTCGGCATGCAGCAAGAAGCACGAATTCGTAAAGTGCGTTATTACCAAGGCGAATACTACGACTCGGTCAAATATGGCGTATTGAAAGAAGAGTGGCAAACACTGATCCAAGGCTTGTTCAGCCCAGATCAATTCGCATAGACCACTTACACAATACCGGAGTAAAAAGAGCAAACGCCCTACAAAGTGAGATAGCCCGCCACAAGACGAAAAGCTAATGACACGTCAGAACACATTATAAAACAAGTGTTTTTCATGAGTTCTTTGCTAAACATAGTCGCTATTTGCTATGGTTTCAGAGATCCATCCACTCTCGACGCAAAAGGACGTTTTATGCGCTTAATCATCGGCATATTCTTCGCTGCTCTACTCTCTTTTCCATCTCTAGCATCAGAAGAAAAGTATTCAGAATCCGACCTTTTAGATCGCCCTTTGATGGAACGTTATATCCTCGACGAATTAAAGTCTCTACGTCAGGAACAACAGGATTTAGAACGACGGATGGTCGTCGAGATCACCGACCGCGAACTTACCGTAGCCGATAAATCATTGAACTACGCTAACGTCACCGTCACCTACTTCTTCTATATCATCGCAGGTGTTGCATCGCTAATTGCCTTTGTCGGTTGGCAGTCACTGCGTGAATTTAAACACAACACCAAAGAAATGGCAGACAAGCGACTAGAAAAAATCGCTCAGGAATACGAGAAAAAGTTCCTAGCATTAGAACGCGACTTAAAACGCAAAACTCGCATCATCAGCGAGAACAACAAAGAAATCGAGAAAATCAACGAAATCCATAACTTATGGCTTCGTGCACAAAGCTCACAAACTCCAGAGCAACGTATCGATATCTACGATGAGATTCTGCTTATTCGCCCGGGCGATTTGGAAGCACTCACTTACAAAGCAGATGCCGCAATGGAGATCAAAGAATACCATTGGGCACTGAGCTTATGTAATCGCGTTTTGGAAGTCGATGACACTAACGGACCGGCGCTTTATCAACGTGCATGTGCGTACTCTCGACTCGGCATTGAAGAACAAGCGATTGAAGATTTGGAGCGTGCAATAGATGCCAGTCCATCAATTCGCGACTTGTTAGCTGAAGAGCAAGATCTGGAACTGCTTCATGGGCATGAACGCTTCGAGCAACTTCTCACAAGTAACACTATAGAGTCTAAGCATGAGTAGCCACTTCAATCTCGAAGACGCCAGCCAAGTTCTCGTTGGTGCTTTTGCTTTAGCCGTGCCAATTTCATTTTCGGAAGAGGCATGGCGACTAGGAGAAAGCCTGCCTTTTATTAACTTACTGATGTTGTTTAGCCTTTCAGTACTCTTTTTAGGTTTTTTCGCCTATCAAAGTGTATTTCAAAGCAACATCAAGACTCGTATTACGGTATTTATTTTTCGTGTCGTGATTGCTTATTTTATTGCCGCTGTAGTTGTTGCTCTGGTTCTATTTTGCATCAACAAATTGCCAATGTTTACCGACCCAATTATCGCTCTTAAACGCGTAATAGTCATAACCATGCCAGCTTCAATGGGCGCTATCGTCGTCGATAGTTTTGATAAAGAATAGAACCACATTCTCGTCACTAGGGGCTAGTTGCCCCTAATCATCCAACGTTAAGTTCGACCCCGAATGATCTTTCCCTAATACGTCTTCTGGGTTTCTTAACGCACACGTTTCAAGCGACAAACAGCCACATCCAATGCACCCGCCTAAGTCATTTTGTAATGCTTTTAGCTTTTGAATTTTTAGATCCAATTGTGCATGCCAATGACTTGCCATGGTTTCCCACTGTTGCTTGTTTGGCGCTTGATGCTTGGGCAACTCTTCTAATGCCTGTTTGATTTCTTCTAGGGATAGTCCGACTTGTTGAGCTGCTTTAATTACCGCAATACGACGAAGTACACTGCGGTGATACCGCCTTTGATTGCCTTGGTTTCGCCAGCTTGATATGAGTCCTTTCTGCTCATAAAAGTGCAGTGCTGAAACCTTTACTCCAGAACGCTTTGCTACCTCACCAACACTGATTTCCATGCTTTGCCTCTTGCTCTTACAAATGCCAACCTCAAGCTTAATTGAGGTTTTAAGTTACATTACGTTAACAAATTAAGCCATTAAAGACGATGAAAAATAAAATCCTGTTCTCATTGCCTATGCAGTATTTAGAGGGCATTCTTCACGACTATTTATGATAAGAACATTCTAGCAACAGATGCCAAAACGGTTACGTTAGGGATGATGCGACGCTTGGGTTAGAAAATGAATGGCAAAAACAGGTTGATTGCCATTCATTAGCTTTAGTGGGATCTTTCTCTGTGTGAACGCAGATTACTGCTGAGCAAGGATCATACGCGCATTAAGCGGCTGAATTGGACGGTTGTTGTGTCCCATTGCTTTAGCAAACTCTTTCACCTGCTCAGGTGAGATCGTTTTCGTGTCTTTGATTACCAACCAACGAACTCCTTCAGAGCAAGGCGGAGTCGTTAGAGAACCATTAAAACGGTAGTAATCTTTATCACTTGGGATAAGCGCGTCCGCATCAAACGGGACTTTAATAGCAACATCGTGATCTTTATTAGGGATGTTTTGCAGTAACTTAGCTAGATCTGGGTTCTCATTACCCAGTTTGAAGAACACTGCTACAACGGCTAGGTGACCCGCCTTATCAGCATGCACAAAGTGCGCTTCTAGAGGGTATTCCTTTCCATCTACATGGTTTTCTGATGGCGTGTGGAAGTGAAATTGTTTTAATACGAACTCTTTGCCATCAATCGTCAGTGTATTTTTCCCTTCTAAACTCGTCTGTAAGGTATGACCGTTGTTTAGCAGTGAAATCGCTTTACCTTGATAATCAAATTGAAGCTTATCTAGTTTGGCCTCAGTAGACGATTGAATATTAATTGGGCTTTGGTTTTGTCCTTTAGCACATTCGGAAGCAAACTCCCCCCAATGAGCAGGTCCATGCTCCCCCTCGTAGCCCCAATTCGCTGCATTCGCGGAGCTCGCAAATACCAAAGCAAGACCAAGTGCTGTTAGTGACTTTTTCATGTTTTCTCCTTGTTTTCTTCCATTCGAGTGTTGTGAAAGCACACTCAAGCTTTGTTACTTAATTCGATGAAAATACATGGTAGCCCTATATTGAACAGTTCTTAAAGAACATATTGAGTTTCATGCATACCTAGCAATGCAATCCTGACAAATGCTCTCTGTGGCATATAGAAAATGCGTTTCTCCATCAGTGTAGCAGTAATGGTTAAGTCACTGAATCGATGAGGTCTACCACACATGCCTTGTTTGTTTTGCCTTCACTCGGCTATCACTTCCTCAGCAACAAAGCATCGCTAAGTGAAAGCAATAATAAAGATTTATAGAAAATAAACCTCTCCACAATTAGTGCACATGTATTTTTTCTTTTTGGTCATTAATCTTTGTATAAATTTACGACGAATAATTCTATAAACCTGACAAGAACAAATCTTACAAGGTATATTTTCTACAATAATAAATGACATAATATAACCTTACTTTGAAAAAAATGGAACTATGTTACATTTTTAAAACTACAATAAAGTGAATGGATAATAAGTGAATAAAAGGAATTTAATAATCATAAGTAAAATTTACCCTGCACAAACTCACCTAATTCTCTTATCATGCTAGCCTGGTTAGATGTTTCAACGCCTTCGAATATCAAGCCATATCGAGTGAATGGTTTCAATACATGATATAATGCTTCTACAGCATCAAAGTCATTGTGTGATAAAAAACACTTCCCAATCTTTATTATATCCCAATTTATTTTTCCGAAGGAAAGATTTGCTTGCTCACTATTCTCATGATAACCTGACAACCAAACCATAACCCCACTTTCTTGCAACCTTAAAATATTATAAAAAATCAAATTAAGATCTATATTTTTTTGTAAATCGTGAATCTCTATAGCAATATTAAACTCGCTAAACGACATCAATTCTTGTACAAAAAAACCATCCAATAATAAATGCGATTCAACTTTAAATGAAATACAAGCTGAGACTCCCAACACCTTAGACCGTAAGATTTTTTTTATACACTTTGTTTTAATAAAAATTTCATTAAGACATTCTCTATAAGGATTAAAGCCAGATGGATAGCTAGTTACAACTTCATAAAACTGAATCGAATTGTTCCGCGAGTTAAAAATTGGTTGATATTGGCATTCAAATTTTATTGATTTTTCTTTTACAAAGATATTATCCAGAATTCTAACATTTCTATACATATAGTTATTACATAGATTCAGTTCGTCGGCTAGCATTACGTTCATCTTGCCGGAACTTTCATCCTTCCTTTTTCAATACGATGACTCTCAAAGCAACGCTCTTCCATATAAGACAGAATGTAAAAACGCCCTCCTTGGAAGAGAGATAAAATGATACCCCTCAAAAACGCAAATCAACCAATAAACTTGTATCAAAGATTATAAATCAGAACAAAAATCCTAACAAATTGATTTATTTCAATTTCAACAAAAATGAAACCGATAAAATTCATAAACATTCACACTCAAAAAGCCATAACCACACAAAGGACCTTATTTGCTAAATCAGATGGAGCTACGCAGGAAAGATACGACCTCATTACTTGCCGTTTCATATGATTAAATAACATTATAAAACAAAAAGTTGCAATAATTATCACCAAGTTCTTTTCAACATGCTCTCTCTCAGTTTTTTGGGTTGGTGAGGAGGTTATTTAGCAGTAAAGAAATAAAGCCAAGTTAGGAAAGTGAGAACAATATCACAAAATAGTCGTAGCAAAGCTGTTTGGTTTTGAAAAATTTCTGTACGTTAGTTACTTCCTTAGAACTAGCTCTTCTAATTTAATCATCAGTTCTAATGCTCTGAAATTGAATGTTTTTTTACAAAAATGAATTTCATACGCTAGCAAGCATAACGCTTTTTCTTTCAGAATTATCTTATCTTGTTCTGTTAGTTGCGTGCAGCGCATAAATCTACACTTTAACGCTAAACATAGGTTATCAATGTGTGAGCCTTCCTGACCCGTCAGATCTTGATATTCGTCGATAATATTTAGAGCAATTTGTAATGACATTTTAAATCCTAATGTTTGAAATTTCACATCTGTGCAAGCATATGAACTTGCTCCATTTAAGATGCACAAGCTTGCATTATTTTCAAAATCAACTTATGTGAATATATATAAAAAGATCGCTCACTTGTATAAACCACCCTCAATATTTAAAATTTAACGAACTCAACCAAGAAGCTAAGATGCCTAACCAGTTACACTCATGTACCATCCTAGCTTAATGTCGAAACCTCTTTATAAAAAACGAGTGACAATAGTGAATACCAATTTTTTCGCTCACGATTCAATTACATATCGCTGTATATTTGTAAGCAAACAACGCGCCGCTAACAATTCCAAGAAAAAGACAGGCGAGGAAAATAACAAAATTACGAGCAGACTCATCTTCTGATTGGTATAGCGGTCCAAATAGAGAACCAAATAAGTGGAAGAGGACAACAACGACGATAGCGCCAAACACGCCACCAATAACCACCCTGAGCCAGTGGTATCTATTCCGCTTCTGCATGCTAAAGACCTTAAAGAGGCTTTCCTCTGTTTTCCCAAAACAAACTTTAGAGAGACGAAACTATCACGGGAAGCTTTGGTGATAAGTAGTAGATTGATCCTTTGCGATTCATGACATTATCGTACTGAGATAACTGCAACTATTCTCAGTGTTAGCCTTATTTGAAACCACGGTAAGCTCCTTATTCACATAATACCGCTCACCATGCAAACCAAGCGCACCCTGACGTGTCAAATCATTCATCGAATGTTCCCTGCCTTTTGCATCTAAATACTTGCCAGGAATGCGTTGTCGAACCTTTTGCTCAATAAAAAGGAAGATATCATCAACACAATTATGGGGAACGAGGTCTGAACAAAGATTAAAGCTAAGTGACACAATTTATGGCAACTGACTATTCTTCCGTTTCCCTTTTAGCTTTTAAAGCAGAGAAAAAACCAATAAAAAATAGAGCATTGGTTACCACTAGTACAAAACCAGAAACGGCTGGTAGGTTGGTGCCCAAAATTAGCGACAGAATATAGTACTGTGCGCAGGCAGCCATGACACAGAGGGAAAGAGGTCTTAACCACATAGAATAATTTGTAAACTGATTAAAAGAACTCAAGCAAATTGAGAAAAAGACATGAGAAAAATGGATCGTAGCCAGAGAGAAGAATACAACTAGCGTAACTATTAACATTTTCAATCACCCATTTTTGCTATTCTCAGCAATACCTGTATATGCTTCTTAAACATAAATTTGACTTAGATTTAGAATGAACGTTGATACCCCTTCATTGAAAAAACCGCAAATCTACTCAATATTTTTCCGTCTGATTTCACGATAGTTTGTAACTTACTGAATAGTAGTTTTACCCCCAAAACGTCTGCGGGCATCGATAGATACATGAATGACGAGCTCCAGACGTATTGCAAACGGTGTTTTAGGGAGATAACTGTGTCTCTTTAAAGCTCAGCCCCGTCAAACCCAACTCGTGAACTCGCTCGTACAAACCACCTTTCTTATCTGTACAGAACATTCGCAACCCTGCCCCTTGAACTCGAAACAAACCAGCGCCATTAACAGCTTTCTTCTTCAAAACAAGTTTCTTAAAGGGTCTAACCCGGCTCTGCTTTCCATCGCGAAGATTGAACTTAGTTGCAGAATGGTCGATAGCATCTAATTGAGTCAAGATGTTAACAGCTCGCCAAGACTGCTTATTCAAGCACAATGGGAGAAACTCAACATCTTCACATAGTACCCCCAGTTGATCCGCGATCGAGATAGGCATGGCTAATGATATCGCTCTCCAAGCAGCAATATCCGGCTTTGGTAATGCCTTTTCGTTTTCAACTTCTAACCATTCGACATCGACACACTTCCAACTAGCTTTGACAGGCTCGCCGTACAATTGAATCGGTTTTCTTTCAGTCTCCTGAATAGAAAGTGCCAATGAAGACTCTTGTAACAGTGCGAACTCGTTGACATTTGGAGTTACAACAAACACTTTGCTAAATACTGCCATAGACGTCCCTAAACAGATTGAATGAGTTATTGAAAGTTCCCTTAAATCAAGGCTTTCACGTACTTCCATATATGTAACGATTATACTTAGATACCCAAAAGGCAACTGTACCTTCTTAAAGAAACGCTTAATTTAAATATGTTGACCGACATAAAAAGATAAATATAACGCCATGCCTATCATCACGTTATAACCTATACATGAGGTAAACGAAGAATTGCCTAATCATAGTGTTCTCGCTTACGCTTCAATGAGTAACGGGTTTATAACAAAAACGCCCCAAGGTTAACTTGAGGCGTTTGTATTAATTTTATATCAAGAAGATTTTAGGTTGCTTTCTCGCGACTCTATTCCCAATCAAGAATAACCTTGCCTGACATACCGCTACGCATTACGTCGAAGCCTTCTTGGAAATCATCAATCTTGTAGTGGTGCGTGATGATTGGTGATAGATCCAAACCAGATTGGATTAATGAAGCCATCTTGTACCATGTTTCGAACATTTCACGACCGTAAATACCTTTGATCACCAAACCTTTGAAGATAACTTGGTTCCAATCGATACCCATGTCTGACGGTGGAATACCTAGAAGTGCAATGCGACCACCGTGGTTCATCGTCGTTAGCATGGAGTTAAATGCTGATGGGTTACCAGACATTTCTAGACCTACGTCGAAGCCTTCTGTCATGCCTAGCTCAGACATTACGTCTTCTAATTTCTCTTCAGCCACGTTTACTGCGCGAGTTACGCCCATCTTACGAGCAAGCTCTAGGCGGTATTCGTTTACGTCTGTGATAACAACATGGCGAGCACCAACGTGTTTCGCTACCGCAGCTGCCATGATGCCGATTGGACCAGCACCTGTGATCAGCACGTCTTCACCAACGAGGTCAAAAGAAAGCGCAGTGTGTACAGCGTTACCAAACGGGTCAAAGATTGATGCTAGATCGTCAGAGATGCCTTCTGGGATTTTGAACGCGTTAAACGCTGGGATCACTAAATATTCTGCGAATGCGCCTTCACGGTTTACACCAACACCGATCGTGTTGCGACACAGGTGAGTACGACCACCGCGACAGTTACGACAATGACCACAGGTGATATGACCTTCACCAGAAACGCGGTCGCCGATTTCAAAGCCACGAACTTCCTGACCAATCGCAACCACTTCACCCACGTACTCGTGACCTACAACCATAGGAACTGGAATTGTCTTTTGCGACCATTCGTCCCAGTTGTAAATGTGTACGTCAGTGCCACAGATAGCGGTTTTCTTAATTTTGATCAGAATGTCGTTGTGGCCAACTTCCGGTTTTTCAACCTCAGTCATCCAGATGCCTTCTTCAGGCTTTAGCTTTGATAGTGCTTTGATTTTCATAATATTCACCCAATATTGCCCCGCTCTATGCGTGGCAAAAAATTCTTTCATCTACCGTCATTAAAGAAGAGGTAAAGGCTTTACCCATGAGCCGACTCAAAAGAGTTGGGAAAGCCTTTGTAACCTTTTAGTCTCTCAGACTTAGATGATGCCCATATCTTTACCAACTTGGATAAACGCATCGATTGCTCGGTCTAGCTGCTCACGAGAGTGTGCTGCAGACATTTGAGTACGGATACGCGCTTGACCTTTTGCTACTACAGGGAATGAGAAGCCAATTACATAGATGCCTTTCTCTAGTGCGCGCTCAGCAAATTCTGCTGCTACTTTTGCGTCACCTAACATAATTGGAATGATCGCGTGATCAGCACCACCCATAGTGAAGCCTGCGTCTTCCATACGAGCACGGAAGTGTGCTGCGTTTTCCCATAGACGCTCACGTAGGTCACCGCTCTCTTCTAGTAGATCCAGAACGCGGATAGAAGCGTTTACGATTGCTGGTGCAACAGAGTTAGAGAATAGGTATGGGCGAGAGCGCTGACGTAACCAGTCAATCACTTCAGCTTTACCAGATGTGTAACCGCCTGAAGCGCCGCCCATTGCTTTACCTAGCGTACCGGTGATGATGTCGATACGGTCCACTACGTTATGGTGTTCGTGCGTACCTGCACCTGTTTTACCCATAAAGCCAACAGCGTGAGAATCATCAACCATAGTTAATGCGCCGTACTTATCTGCTAGGTCACAGATAGCTGGAAGGTTAGCCACTACGCCGTCCATTGAGAACACACCGTCAGTTACGATAAGAATGTGGCGAGCACCCGCTTCTTTTGCAGCGATCAATTGTTGCTCTAGTTCTTCCATGTTGTTGTTTGAGTAGCGGAAACGCATCGCTTTACATAGACGAACACCGTCAATGATTGACGCGTGGTTTAGAGCGTCAGAGATGATCGCATCTTCTTTACCTAGGATAGTTTCAAATAGACCCGCGTTTGCATCGAAACATGATGTGTAAAGAATCGTGTCTTCTTTACCTAGGAACTTAGAAAGCTTCTGCTCAAGCTCTTTGTGGATGTCTTGAGTACCACAGATGAAACGTACTGAAGCCATACCAAAACCGTGCTCGTCCATGCCTGCTTTGCCCGCTTCGATAAGCGCTGGGTGGTTAGCAAGACCAAGGTAGTTGTTTGCACAGAAGTTTAGTACTTCTTCACCAGTAGAGATTTTAACAGCCGCTTGCTGTTGAGACGTAATGATACGCTCTGCTTTGTAAAGACCTTCCGCCTTCACTTCTTCAATTTGCTGTTCAATCTGTTGGTAAAATGCAGAAGACATTCGCAATTCCTTCCTGTTTATTTTGTCGAGTTTTCACTCGATTAGAATTAGGTTGAGCCTTTATGTGACGGGGGTCACAGGCAATTACTTCTCAATTAAGTGTAGTGTAATTCAAGGAAGGAAAAACGATTATCCCTTAAGGTGGAAAAGCATTAATGAATTCTAGGCACGAATCCAACTAATGCTTTTCTATGAGGTTGTATTGAAAGGAGTTATAGCCAAGTTGGCGTTGTTAAAAGCGCTTCAAACTCCTTCGCTGGCAATGGTTGGCTATAGTGGAAACCTTGTCCGAACTCACAGTTTAGGTTTTTCAAGTAATCAACGTGACGCTGCTCTTCAATGCCTTCTGCGACGATCTTAAGGTTAAGCGCTTTCGCCATTGCAATAATAACGTTCACAAGCTCACGATCCGATTCATTCTCAAACATGTTCTGTAAGAAACTACGATCAATTTTAAGTCGGTCAAATGGGAATTTCTGTAAGTAACTCAATGCTGAGTAACCGGTACCAAAGTCATCAATCGTTAGCTTCGCCCCCATCGCACGTAAGTTATCTAACATGCCCATCAGTTCATTGCTGTGGTTGAATAAAAGACTTTCAGTAACTTCAACATCAAACAATTCTGGCGGCAGCCCCGACTCCTCAAGGTGAAGCTTGATTTGCTCAAAGAGGCGATCACAGTATCTAAACTGCACACTAGAAAAGTTTACTGATACAAACAAGGGTGAATCTTTCTGCCACTTCGCCGCTTGGTGACATGCTTGACGAATAGCGAAATCACCAAGTTGATGAATCAAGCCGTTCTTTTCTGCAATCGAAATAAACTCTTCTGGGTTCACAAACCCAAACTTGTCGTCATTCCAACGCATTAGAGCTTCAGCGCCGACAATCGCTCCGCTTTCTAAATCAATAATAGGTTGGTAGTAAAGCTCTAATAAGTCTTGCGAAATGGCGTTACGCAAGCGAGTTTCCAACTCTAAGAAGCGCTGCAAATCTTGGTTCATGTTGTGATCGTAAAAACAGAAAGCGTTACGTCCATCCTGCTTAACTCGATACATAGCCATATCCGCGCACGCCAACAACTGCTCGGCGTTATCACCATCTTCTGGGAAGACTGACATTCCGACACTCGCCGAGAGGAAAAACTCGTGGTTTTGCCAGACAAACGGCTCGTTAAACACAGATAGAACCGTTGTCGCAAATCGTTTTGCGCTGTCCGCATTGTGCAAGTCTGGAATCACTAACAAAAACTCATCACCGCCAATCCGAGCCAATAAGTCTGTTTTTCGAACTGCGTTGTGCAATCTTTCCGCTGCGAGTTTTAAGACTTCATCACCAACGAAATGTCCCATGGAATCATTAATCTGCTTGAAGTGATCAAGGTCAATGAACATCACCAACACATTCGAACCGATGCGTTCTGCACGCGAAAGCTCTAAGTCGAGACGCTCGGAGCCATAAACTCGGTTTGGTAATCCGGTCAAGGAGTCATGTTTCGCTTGATAAGCTAACTCCATCTCTGACGATTTACGGCGCTCTATTTCACTGGTCAGGCGCTGGTTCTGTTGAGAAAGAAAGTCTTTACGCTTCTTCTCCTCTTCCAATTTTATTTTCAGCTCTACGCGAGTGTTGTTTAGCGTGAATGCATAAAGCAACCCAACCACAATCATGATGGCAAGTACACTTAAACCATTAATGAACATGCGTGAAGTATAAATATCTCGCTCACTGAGTGATTCAAACCACGCCATCAACTTAAAGTGATGATGTTCAATGGGTACTTCAAAATAGATTTTTTGCTTTAGCTCTTTGGCAAGGGCTTCTGGATCCGTGATGTTTTCTTGTTCCAGCTTACGACTAATAGAATCCCAAACTTCCATTTCCACATCGTTGATCTTTAACACCATCCGGCTATAGCTGCCTTCATGTTCTTGATTCGTCAGTTGGGAAATCACCACTTCTTTGTTGATGTCAGCAATCAAAAAGCCAACAGGCTTGCCAGAAAACATCACTTGCTTAACGACTTGAATGAGGACCTTACCATCATTTTGTATCGCTCTGACTTCCTCAGGATGAGCGTGGTCATTAAGCAATCGAGACGTATCAATACGATGATCTGTTTTAACGCCCGTAGTGACGATGGTTGAACCATCAAGACCAACTAACGTCAGCTTAGTGTAGATGATCTGGTTGTTGACAGTTTTCGCGTCGGCTTTCTCTTGCAGCTTACGCTTCAAGTTGATCAAACTAGCGCCTAGCCCATATTCCATCGACATGCCTGAAGCAAGATTCGCAAAGAAGGTCTGCACCGTTTTATCAGTTGATAAGTGGTCGACATCTTCGCTGGCTATCGTGAATAAATTATCGAGAGTACCCGCGTAGCTTTTTACCTTTAGGTCAAGTTCACGATGCTGAGAATCTTTTAATTTGTTTTGACCTAAACTCGTCACAGTAATAATCATCGCTAAATAGAGCGACACCAAAATAGCACTGACGGTGATGATCTTCTGGCTTGATATCTTTTTTACAGACTTTCTCATATATCGTTCTTACTATCTTCTAAGAAGTAGTCATTATAAAAATAGTAAATTGACGGGTAGTATTTCTCGACCAACTTCTGGTACGTCCCATCTTTTTTAATTGACTTCAAATATTGATTAAATGCGGCTTTTAATTCAGGGGAGTCCTTACGGAAGGCAACCGCCATTTTTTGATTTTCGGACACAGGACCAATTACTTTGATTTCTCCTGGCCACTTTTCCAATGCAATCAGTGTATCTGCTACATCAAGCAGTGTACTTTCTGCATCATTCTTCATTATCGCTGGCACCATCTCATTCAATCGACGCTGCCCATCAGGCAAAATAACTTTTGCTCCCGTGTCATAAAGATTGTAAAGGTTCGGGTCTAGACACGAGTGCTCCATCGCGAGAACTTCACGACCTTTGATAAGCGATTTCACCATCGAGATATCGTTCTCAATGGAACCTGTCGGTTTGATTGGAGTAAGGGTGGAATCTGTACGTGCGACTAACCAAACCGCAGATGGGAAGTAATCATCAGAAAAATCGACGACATGAGTTCGCCAATCAAGAATAGTGACTCCGTTAGCAATCAGATCGCCTTCAATGGGCATCGTTTTGCCAACCTGAAGCTGGGCGTCTTTATACTCAACTTGTTGACCTGTCAGTTTGCCTACCACATTGTTCCATTGCGCTGGTACGTATTCATATCGGACGCCAAGAGACTGAGCAAACCCTTTAATAATATCCACATCCAGCCCTGTCAAAGTCTGCACTTCACCTTGGTCGATGTAAGAAACAAAGTTCGCGTATGGCACACCGATATGACGCAAAACGCCGCTGTCTTTGATGTCTTGTAAATCACCAGCAAACACTGAAGCAGAGAGTAGTGACGTCATACCAACAGCCATTGCCGTCATGGTTCGTTTGATTAATTTCACTGACATGGTGAATATCCCTCTCTTTAACAAAGCGCCCAAACATGGGCGCTTTGACGATAAACAACATTAGAACGAGTAATAAAGATCCGCAATGGCTTCAACCAGACCTTCAACATCTCTCTCATCATGGAATAAATGAGTCGAAATGCGCAACGCATGTGTTTCGTACGAATCATCCTTGTACAACTTGAAGCTTGTTGTACGGATGATGTAACCATAATCTTCACGAAGACGATCACGGAACTGCGTTAGTCGTTCTTCATCTGTTACATCAAAAAACGGGTTAAACGTAGTCAGACCGCTAGTTAAGCCCTCAACGTTTGGCGAGTACATTTGCGCTTCAGGTAACGCTTCGTTAAGCAGCACCTTACATAACTCACTTAACTCCAAGATGCGTTCTTGAATTCGGTCGCGACCAATTTCATCCCACATCTTACAGCTGTCAGCAAGTGCTTGTTTTGCTGGGTAGTTGTCATTACCAATGTACTGCATTTGTAACTGCTTACCTAGGTAATCTGCATGAGATAAAGAAGAGTTAATCAACCACAATGGGTTTTCACGATCGCTCCAGTACTCATTTAAGCGTTTACCGTTGTCACGTACATATAAGATACCCGTAGCGCCCGGACCACACTGCCACTTATGACCAGAACCTGCATAGAAATCACAGTCCATGTCATGGAAATCAAGATCGAACATACCCACAGTGTGCGCACCGTCAACTAAGGTCGGGATTCGATGTTGCTTAGCCAAAGAACAAATGGCTTTCGCTGGAAGTGTTGTACCAGTTTTGTAGGTGATATGAGAGAACACGATTAACCGAACATTTTGATGTGCTTGAATCGCATCGCTGAACGCTTGAATATAGTCTTCTTCTGTCACATCTTCTGTACCAGTGAAGACAGGAAGTTGAATCTCTACGACATCCACACCAAATCGATGCTTGGCAACGTTCATAGGGGACGTCGCCGCAACGTGTTCGTGATGAGTGGTTAAGATCACATCGCCCGGCTCGAAGTGAAGACCGTTGATGATAGAGCATAGACCATCAGTAGTGTTACGACTCAAGATGATTTCATCCGCATTTGCACCAAAGCCCGGTGCAACTTGCGTCACCATTTCAGACACATAAGGCCATGAACCAAATTTATTCTTCATGTCCCACGGGTATTTCGCAACCAGTTTGTTGTTATCCTCATACCCTTCAAGAACATGTCTTGGCATTGAGCCCGTAGTACCGATGTTCATATAAGTCGTTCGCTTATCCAAAACGAACTGCTTTCGAACTTTACGCCAGAGGCGTCTTTCATTTCTTTTACCTAGTCTGCTCCAATCGATATTCTGTTCCTTTGCTTGAACAGCACCAGAAAACGCCGAAGCACTGACGCCAGCCACAACTGCACCAGTTGCACCTTTTAAAAAATTGCGGCGGCTGCGATTAGTCTTAATAGATTCCTTGTCGCTCATCTTTTCGATCCTTGTCGGAAGTTTAGCCATATTATTAATTATGAATCCGTAACTAACTGTTACTTAAACATTATTACCAAATAGATTCCCTGTTTAGATTTTTCGGCGGCAATTAAGTGACTTTAGTTCCATTTTTTCATTTCATTTGATGATATAAGCAACAGTTCTTTACGATAAAAATAAACAACTAATCGCATATTACAATATTCACTAAAACACCTAACTCTAATATAAATAGAAATTAATTTTATAATGTAAAAATCATAAAAAAGCGTGAGTTGTAATATTTACGAAACAAATTAGATAGCAAGGTTAATATTAAGTTCTAGCACGTTAAATATGTAACAGAATAAATTTAATTCATCAGCGCTATCATTCGTTTGTTGAAATAACAATCATGACGAATTGTTAAGCGAAAAATTCTATTTAAACAGTAGATTTGTTCGATGAACAGAAAGGGAAAGCAAGCAAGAGGAAGGTGGCGGTAGCTATACCCAAGTAATCTCGAGACACTTCATTCAGCGAGAATGGCTTGGGTATAGATAGATTAAACGGCTCGTAATGTGAACTTTTGTTGATATTGAGATGGTGTGCTGCTGGTCTCTAGATAACTGTGATGCAACATGAGTATCGACTGTACAATCTTGGTCCCAATACCTAGCGAGCCTCCCTGTGCTTCTTCTTCAATATGGTTAATAAAGGCAAAATGAATTCTTGATTTATCGTCACTCAAATGAGCATGACAATGTACTTCAGAACGCATTGGACTGTGGCGCAGCGCATTTTCAAGCAAGTTAAGCACCAACCGCTCTAAAAGACCTTTATCACCCACGGTTTGAATTTCGTTATCGACGTCTATTTTCAGCAGCACTTCTTTTCGAGCAAACTGGCTTTGCATCGTCTCGGCGCACTCTGCCATCAAGGCTCCAAGATCCACTGGTCGATACTCGTAATTCGGCATGGGAGCTTCTTTTCGAGCTACGTCCAACAAAGAGTGCAATTGCGTAGACAGCTTCTCACAGTTTCTGAAAGCGACGTCAATCAAAGGGTCGGATTCCGGATGCTGCAAACGCCACGTTTCCAAATAGCCAAGAACGCTCGATAACGGTGTTTTTAAATCATGACTAAGCTGCAATAAGCTTTGACGACGATGAGACGATTGATACTCCAACTGCAAAAACTGTTGCTGGATATGCTTCGCCATCATCTGATAGGAATTTGCTATCGGTACTAATTCCGGAACTTGGCGCGTAAAATCGGGTTGCAGGCGGAAATCATGTTCTGCTTGTTGTTGAAGCTGATTGGTCACACGCTCAATCGGGTTCAATAAACTGCGTTTCACTAACACATAAGCACCTAATGCAAAGCCTAAAATAGACACTAAAACTAACCCAGCGAGCGCGATATAAGGTGTGTCTACTTGGGCGTTGGCAATCGCATCATGTCTGGTACTGCCAATGACTACATAGAGATAACCCACGGTTGAGCCGAGTTCCTCAATCGCTGCTACGGAAAACACTTTGTGCTCGCCACGATTACGAGGATCTTCGCCTAAGATGGGGAATGGCTCGTCATTCAAGAATCGTTTAATTGGGTTAAGATCTACCTTACCCATAATCTCTGCACCTTCTGGTGCTGCATGGGTAGTGATGTTGCCTTGGCTATCAAGAAAGTAGATTTCGAAATCCGGACCAATCAACATAAGGGTATGAAAGATGGATTTAAGCGCTTTCGGGTTGTAATCCGTACCTATCATCAACGGATTATCATCACGCATGTGGCTTGCCAGCTCTTTGTGTAGACTCTGTTTAGTGCGTAATTCAATGGTCTCTTTTTGCCAATTGTACGTTAATGCAATAACGGCTGCTGCTAAACAAAACCATAGGCTCGTGAACACCACTAAGCGAGATTTGAAGCTCATCCTAGCGCCTCCTTAATCAGTTATTACTTAGGTAGTTAAGCTACTGTCGTGGTTGAAACTTGTACCCCACGCCCCATACCGTCTGGATAAAATGATGATCAGAGTCAGACAAAGACAACTTGCTACGTAGGCGATTGATGGTGCTACACACCGTATGATGATAACCGGAATGGCTGGTATTCCACACATGGTCGAGTAATTCATCTTTACTGTAGACTCTACCCGGGCGTGTCGCGAGGAATTGCAGCAAGGTAAACTCTGTCGCGGTAAGAGTGACATCCTTGTCATTTAGGGATACCTGATGCAATTCTGGAATAATTCTTAATGGACCAAAATCCATGCTATCTTCAAGTTCACTTCTTTCAACTTGTACTTCAACGGTTTGACTTACCCGTCGCAATACATTGCGTACTCGAGCTTGAAATTCTAATACGCTAAACGGCTTGGTAATGTAGTCATCCACACCCGCCTCCAAACCATCCACTTTATCCATCTCACCATCTCTGGCGGTCAGCATGAGCACAGGGCTCCAATCTTGTTGCTGACGTAAATAATGGCAGATATCTAAGCCGTCACCGTCTGGCAAACCTCGGTCAAGAATGAGTAAATCAAAAGGTTGTTGTTGGTATTGCGCTTTAGCTTCGGCGACATTCGTTACCCGCAACACTTGGTGTCCTTGAAACTTGAGATGCATTTGAACCAGTTCTGCCAAATCATCATCGTCTTCTACCAGCAAAATGTTCGCGACTAAATTGATTGCCTGCTGTTCCATGGTCCTTTCCCTGCGTCTGAGAATCCTCACTTTGCACATGACCGGAACAAATCGGAATTTCTTTCAAAAAAGGTTCCGATGACGCCATGAGGGTTAAAGCGCTCGGCTACAAGCGCTTTGGAAAGGAGACGCCATCGGAGCCTGTATTACTCGACTCGGGTGATAGTGAGTTTCGCACCAGGATTCAGGAAGCGATGGTTCGCAGAAAGCGCAGAATTGGCTAAACCATCATCTTTACTTACCACTCCCGCGTGAAACGCCACTACGTCATTTGTGTCGTTACGAGCAGCATTAAAGCCTTCACCACCGCCTGCAGGTCCCGGAATGGTGGCTGCAAGTTCATCGTTCAATTCCGTGCCGGAATCCCAAACGTTCATGCTCATTTCGTAGCTTTCTCCCACCGCCAATGATTTAAGCGATAGACCCGTTTCCCCAACAAACGCATCATTGGTGTTCACAAACATGGAAGCGACTGAAACGTAGCCCGCTTTGTGTGGGTCAACTGTAAAGGTTACGGAATCACTTGAACCTGGAAGCACTAAACCATTACCTGACAACGTTTGGTAGACATAGTCATTGGAATCCTTTAGCGCTAACAGCTCGGCATTGCTGCCCCCTTCTGCAAGATGCTCAAGCTCAACAGAAGAGCTTTTGCCAATTTCAAACAGTTTGTATTTGTCGTTGTGAGCCAAAATCGCAAGTGGCGACATTGGTTGATTCGCGGTCAAGTTTGCAACGTTAATCGTGTAACGGTATGACTTCACCACATCATTATCATCATCGCTTGGACAACCGGCGAGTAAGCCGACTGAAGCTGCTACGAGTAAGATTCTGTATTTCATACATCCCCCTTACTTCACAACAATTGTGATGGTTGCAACTGGGTTCAGCCAACGATGGCTGCTGCTGTCTAGGTCACTGATGCCGCCAGTTGGATCGCTATCACCAAGGTTACCCGGATGCACGTGAACTTTGTCATTAGTCACTGCCGCTTCAACACCGGTGCCGCCTGTACCAAAGGTAATGAAAGGTGGATTTGGCATGCTACCTTTAAGTTCATCATTGGCTTCTGTGCCTGCATCATAACTTCTTAGCGTTGCTCGGTATGTGCCAGCTTCCGTTGGGATTTTCCAGCTATCTAGCCCCACGAAACCATCATTGGTTGGCAGAAGCATCGCACTAAGAGACAAGTATCCATGATCACCACTGTTCATGGTAAAGGTAGTCGCGACACCCGGATTCAAAATACCACCAGCCGGGTTCTCAACCACAACACCACCAGCATTACCAATGACACTAGCAAGACCCGAGATGTCACCACCTTCCGCCATTGCTTCTAACTCTGGGGTAGCGGCTTCACCGGTTCTGAACATCTTAAGATCAGAGCCATGTGCTGCGACAATCAGTGGCGTAAAGTAAATGCCTTTTGTCGCGTTAGTCACGGTGATTTCCAGTTCCGCTGCATTCACTGATGCAGAGCCTAGTGCCATAGCGACTGAAGTCATGACGAGTCCGAGTTGGGTACGTTTTTTCATTGTGATTCCATCCTTTAATGAGGGTTGAACTACTCAAGCCCATGTTTACGGCTCTACTTCTTTGTTTGTAACTTGAGTAGGTTAAGCATTACGTTTCGAACGTTTTGCGTTCTTGCCTCTAAGAATGACGAACAAATCTATCAGCAACTTCATCGAATTCTCATAAAATTCTCACAAGTTCTGTTCGATTTTTTCAGCAGCGATTTTTACTCTTAATCAGCTATTTACACTTCGTGTACTCCCCTCCTACAATGTGGTATTCCCTGTTTAAATCACGATTCTCAGCATGATTCATAACGTACTGGCTGCTTACTATGGCGAAATCTACGGCATCGCTTTTTTCAATCACTACTTGAACCATTACGCCCATGGTGAACAACAAACGCTGTGGCAAACCTTGATTGAAGTAGAAGAGCTCACCGCAGAAAAGCTCAAGCCTGTATTACTAGCAAATGGCATGGATATCGAAAGCCGACACCAAGAGATGCTTGATAAAGGCTTGGCAGACGCAACCAAGTGGATAGAGTTGCCATGGCTGGAGTTGGTGGCAACTCTTCTGAAGTGGGTAGAACCTTATGAGGTCAAGTATCGAGAGTGGCATGAAGATGTGAAAGCTTCACAGCAGTATTCAATCGCTGAGCGAGAAGCTATCGGGTTGATTGCGGACCACGAAACGGCTATTTATCACTGTTGGCAGCACTACTATATTGGTGAATCTGGCTTGCCTGCCCTGAATACCTTCTTAGCAAAATATCGCTAAAGCGAGACGGTGACACTTGAACCGAACAAAACCGTACCAGACAATACCGTTATTCCGCTGCGCAGAACTGAACAAATATGGTTAACCCAAAACTCATTGCCCTACTTCCTGATCTTGCTTCGTTTATCTTAGTGGTAAACGAGGGTAGTTTTACCGCTGCAGCCAAACAGCTTGGCGTGACGCCATCGGCTTTAAGTAAGTTGATCACACGGTTAGAACAAGCCCTCTCAGTGAAACTGTTCGAGCGAACGACTCGCAAGTTGATCATCACTCAAGCCGGGCAAAAGGTTTACGACCAAAGCATCGCCATGGTGAATGCGGCGCAGCAAGCGGTTGAATTATCGGCGGAAGATCATGCCGAGCCCACGGGTGCACTCACAGTGGCTGCACCCGAAGCATTTCTTAACTCGGTGCTTCAACCATTTGTGTTGCCATTCCTAGATCGCTACCCAAACATTCAGCTCAAGCTACGTGCTGCTGATGGTGAGATTGATCTTTTTCGCCAAGGTATCGACGTAGCATTTAAGCTCACCGACAAACCCGATGAGAATCTGGTACTCAAAGAGATCAGCAAGACCAATCTTGTTTTGTGTGCCTCTCCAGATTACCTTGCCAAACACGGTATGCCAGAGCATCCGACTGAACTTGAGCAGCACGATTGTATTTATCTTGCTGAAAACGACAAAGACAACATCTGGTCTTTCTTTAAAGAAGAAGCTTTCCACTCTATTGCCGTGAGTGGACGCTACGCCGTTAACCACTCTCAAATGCGCTTGAACGGGGTTAAGTCTGGCTTGGGAATTGGAATCTTCCACGACTTCGTGATTAAAGACGCGTTAGAACGAGGAGAAGTGGTAGAGGTTCTGTCTGATTGGATGATCAAAAGTAACTACCACGGCGCTATCGCGATGCAGTATGCACAAACCAAATACATGCCTGCTCGCCTGCGCGTGTTTATCGACTTCGTTAAGGAGCACTTAGTCTCCGGAGAGGCTAACCATGTTTGAAGAGACTAACCATGTTTAATGCCATTCACCACGTCGCCATCATTTGCAGTGATTACCCAACATCAAAACACTTTTACACCCAAGTCTTGGGGCTAAAGGTCATTGCTGAAAATTATCGTGAAGCTAGAGACTCTTACAAGCTCGACCTTGCTCTACCTGATGGAAGCCAAGTTGAGCTGTTTAGCTTTCCGGGCGCACCGAATAGACCAAGCTTTCCCGAAGCACAAGGGTTGAGACATCTCGCGTTTTTGGTTGATGATGTTGATCAAGTAAAAGCCTACCTCGAATCGAATGACGTTGAAGTTGAGCCGATTCGCATTGACGAGTTCACAGGCAAAGCATTTACCTTCTTCCAAGATCCAGATGGCTTGCCGCTGGAGATTTATCAGAAATAAAAAGAGCCAGTAATTCGCTGGCTCTTTTACTATTTCACTCGTCTCTTGCTAGTTCAACGCCGTTTTCAGCTTCTCGACGCGGTTGAACAACAGCCAATCCAGTGCGAGAACGGTAACAATTGCCAAACCGCCCATCGGAAACGCCAAACACAATACTACCAACGTTACTAAACCAAGCTTCCAAATGCCGTCTTGTTGAAATTTAGGTGGCGCCCCTAATGCAGCACTGCGACTTGGTCGACGAATCCACCACATCACAACCCCTGTGATTGAGATTAAAATGAACGCCAGACAGAACACCACGTTGAGCACTTTGTTCAATACACTCACATCACCTTGGTGCAACGACACGCCTGCCGCCATGAACTTGGCAAACAAACTGTAATCTTGCCATGTAACGTCCACCAGCAAGCGACCGGAATATTGGTCAAAGTGACTGGTGCGATCTTGTCTTGGATCGGAAATATCACCGCCCATTGAGTTAGCAGCCACGGTGTAAACACCTGTCTCAGAGAGTGGAAAAAATAGCTTATAGCCAGTAAAACCCATCATTTCTGCCTTGTGGACGATATCATCAATAGATAGTACATCATGACTGCCTGCATAAGCCGATTCTTCCTTCATGTTGGCGTGATCATGGGCTGGTTTATCTTTCGACTGTGGCACAGCAGCAAGCTCTAAGTTCCATGGCATCTCTTCTGATGCACCATGATTCAGGTCTTTGTGTGTCAGTGTCGACTCTGGTTTCTCACCCCATGTGTAATAGGTTGGGAAGGTATTCCAAGCTTGCACCATTTTCGCGCCCCATATCCCAGCCCAAGACAGACCTGAAATCAAAAAGAACAACAGAACAATTGATAGCACACCGCCTAAATTCGCATGCAGATCTCGCATCAAAATACGAGTTCCACTGCCAAAACGAATTTTCAAAAAGCCAGCACGGCTTGCGTTGTCTCTTGGTAACCACAGGTACAAACCAGACACCAACAGTAAAATGCCTAAACTGGCGGCGATTTCTATTAACCGATCACCCAAATCACCAATAAGCAAAGTGCCATGGACGTTATTCATCAGTTCATAGATGCTATCACCACGGTTAATCGTCCCTTGTACTTCTCCGGAGTATGGGTTCACAGCAACAATCAATGAGCTGCCTTCTTGATTTTGAATCGAGAATCGGTTGGCGATATCAGATGTTTTTGCAGGCACAAATTGGGTGATATTAAAATCGGGATACGCCTGCTTTACCGCGTCTAACTGTCTAGAGACAGGAACGGTTTGCTCTTGCGGTATAACGTGCAACGTTGCCTCATATCGAGCCAGTTCGATTTCATCATCAAACAGCATCACTAACCCCGTAAGGGAGAGCATCAACATAAATGGAATAACGAATAAACCTGCGTAGAAGTGCCATCGCCACGTCATAAAATAGATGGACTTTTCGCGTGAAGCTTCCTTGAGTTGAGGCTTTGCCGAGTTTCTCAACATGTGTATTTTCCTTTTTTCATTGTGAACACCCAAATTCAGTCAAACGCATCCTGAACATACTCATCGGTATGTGACGTCATTTGACTTAGATTCGGGAGTACCACTGCTCGAATGGCAGTGTTGTTGGCTTTATTTACTTGTAATTGTTTTTGTTATGAGAAAAAGGAAATTGGGGGAGCACGAGGAACTGGCGTTTCAAATCGCACACTTAGAGCCAAATAAGTGTAGCTGTCAGAAACGACCAAGCTCAATCTTGAGAGTATAGGTGTCGTTGGAAGTGTATCGTGATGAAAAGTCGAGAAGTGGCTGAACGGACAAGGCTTACCTTTGTGGCTGACGGAGTTGTCGCCCTCTTCTATCTGCACCAACTCAAAACCGTTCAGTGTACATAGCGTCGCCCACACCCCCATGCTGTTACCATGAGCATTGATAACAGGCATCAGTGTCACTAGTGCCCAACTTAGAGCACTAGCAAATAACATGGAGCGATAAAAAGGAATTAATCTACGCATAACGGTGACTTAACAAATTTCACATAGCGTAACCAATTCTGAGTGCTAGCTCAAAAAGAGGATTCATAAGTGGCTGCTACCTCACAGGTTTTCTTGAATACTGTGATTGACAGGCACAAAAAAGCCCGCCGAAGTGGCAGGCTGATGGTCATCTTTTCAAGTTGGATAAACGGTTAGCTAAACAGCTTGCTCCAAATACTTGGGTTACGCTTATCGTGGTACTCTTCGCGTAGACTATCGATTTCACGTAATTGATCTTTCGCTTCTTGTAGCTTGCCCGCATCGAGATCAGCTTCAATCTTATCTAGCGTTACCGTCAACTTGTTAAAGCCTTCTAGGTAGATATCAAACTTCTCTGGTGGGTAATTACCACGCTTAGATTGTTCGACGATCGCTTGCAAGCTATCAATCGCAGATTTCATGGTTTCAACATCAGACGCTTCCGCCGCCTGTTTGAATTCCATCTTCATCTGCTTCATGTTTTGTTTTAAATCGACGGCTTCTGCCATTGCATAAGTTGAGCCTAACGCAATCACACACCCCAGTATTAAAGGACGTAACATCTTCACTTCTCCATTGAATGCCGAATTCTGAGTCGGCTTTTTAATGCGAGCAGTGTAAAGCAATCCCTTAACACTTGCATAACCAAAAGTGTAATCAAGTTTATGCGTTGCGAATCTCGTCATACTCTGCGATTGGCTTACGACCGCGCAACTCTAAGAAGGCTAAGAATTGTTGTGCTGAGTGAGTAATAACTTTGCTGCTGTCGATACCCACTCTGTCCATTAACTCGCCGACTAAACTCAGATTACCCACATCATGGCAGAAGTGTGCATCGCTGCCGGTAGTGAAAAATACACCCAATTCTTTGCCGATTTGTGCAATCTCATGGCAGCGGTCTACACTACCGACGCGGCTATTGCCCTTCAGAGTGGTGTTGTTAATTTCAATCGCTACATTGTGCTCTTTAGCGCACTTCAGCACAGCTTCAAAATCAAAGTCAAAGTTCGGGTTACCTAAGTGACCCAACGCATCAACACGACCATTTTTGATGATATTCAACAACGCTTCCGTGTGCGTGGCACTATCTGCAGGGCGGAATACTGGCTCATGAAAACTGGCAATCACCCAATCCAAATTTCGATCAACGCTGTCGGGAATGTCGATGTCACCTTGAGTGTTCATGATGTTAGATTCAACGCCACGAATGATCGCAACCCCCTCAAGAAAACGAGGCAGAATTTTCTGGTTAGAGAAAAACCAGTAATGAGGCGCACCCGGCATTGATTCAGCGTGATCGGTCGTACAGAACATATCAAGCCCGTTCTCTTTTGCCGATTTCGCGTTTTCAATCAACGTACTGTATGCGTGACCACTGGCGTACGTATGCGTGTGGGTATCAACCTTAAATTCCATCATCAACTCTCTTGGTGCGCAAATTGGCGGCTATTGTATACCCACAAGTCACCTGTCGTCAGCCCAATCTTAGCTTGCAACCTCACCCTATTCTTCGCTGATAGTTTTGATCAAAGGCAGAGCCTTCTCCCAGCCGTGGTTGAACATCGACACAAAATCACTGTGAGTGTGAATAGTTATACTCAGCAATAAGCGGTCCTCCAACGTATCGATCTGATAGATCTCTCGCGATCCGATCCACTTTGACGCTAAGTCTCCATCCAATTGCTGCCGATTATCTGGGTTAAAAATGGCAACATGATGAAACTCCAGTTTTTGTAGCGGCTGTACCGTGTCAATTATCGCTCTCGTTCCGCCCATGTCTGGGTCAAAAAAGGTCATGTCACAACCTTCTTCCCATGCGCCATCAAATTGAGACTGAGGCGAAAAGGCTTGTGCCCATCGTTTGTATAGTTCGACATCGGTCAGCACGCTCCATACGCGCTGAGGTGTCGCGGCAATCTCGACGTGATAGTTTAAAGTCAGCATGTTTTCTCTCCCTGCATCTTTCTTGACGCTAGCTCATTCTGATTAAAAATCAAACAGGCACTGACGTTTACACTTCATTTGTCACAGCTTGCTAGGCTAAACCTCCCCTTAAGGTGTTTTAGCTCGCAGTACATGTACGCGGCGTGCCGAGAACCTAACCCAACAGGTATTCAATACCGTCGCTAACACAATCAAACTCACTCCTGCAACTTGGCTATGACTCATTTGGTCGTCAAAGAAGGTCCATTGCCATACTGCGGTAAACAACAGATTGGTGAATATCAGCGGTGCAAGCTGCGAACCACTGCTTGCAAGCTGGTACGCTTTGGAACGGAATACTTGCGTATTAATAATGAGTAACGACATCAAAAATACGAGTGCAGTATTGGGCGTTTCAAAAGTGCTTATCGATAGGGAATTAACCAACATACTCGCATCATTCACGAACACGAGTGGCAAGATAAGCAGTGCCGCTGTGCCGAAGGTCCAAAAATTGATTTCTAGTGGTGATAGACCACTCTTACTTGCTTTGTAGAGCGTCAATTGAGAACCCGAGTTAAACAGCCCACCAGCTAACCCCAAGAGCAAATCGATACGCCATGTAAACTCGCCATCCGCACCCGCCAATAAAATCACACCTGAAAACGCCATAACGAGCGCTACGATAGTCGACATTCGAATCTGACCACACATAAACAGCTTCTCGACGATGGGCATAAACAGCGGTCCAGTTGCGAACAGTACAACCCCTTCAACCAAGGTGAGCGTTTGCAAAGAAGCAATGAAACACAACTGACACATTGCGATGAAAAGAGCACGCAGAACAATTGGTTTAATAGTACCTGCAGTAGGTAAAGTCAGATTCTTAAAGCGCAGCATGACCAATAAAATGAGAGCTGGAGTAAAGAAGCGTAAAAAACTGAACATGGTCACGGATAAATCATCACTGAGCTGCTTTGCTAACAGCCCTGTAACAGATAAGCTTAATGTCGACATCAACATAAAGATGACGGGTTTATTTTCTTCTTTCATTGGATACTCCTTAATTCACGGAGTATTTTAGGAAAAGGCGTTAGTGATAAATAGCGAGTATTTTTAAACGCTAATGTAAGTAAAACTTACAAGTTAAATAAAATACAGTTCATAGAGAGAGCCGAAGCAGTATGCGCAAATTAGTCCCACTAAAATCCATCTACGCATTTGTCGCTGTAGCGGAGACAGGCAGCATGACAGAAGCCGCCCACCTACTCTCTGTGAGCCACTCTGCGGTGAGCCAAGCCATCAAATCGTTAGAAGGTCAGGTCAATAAACCTTTGTTTGATCGCATTGGTCGCCAAGTCAGACTCAACAATGATGGTAAAAAGTATTATCGCAAAGTGGCGCCTGCGTTGGAGCAAATCGTCGATGCCACTGAAGCCTTGATTCACGATCAAAACTCCAAGCGTATTACGCTCAATATGGTTAACTCACTTGCTTTGCATTGGTGGATCCCTCGCATGTCGAGCTTGCAAGATTACGCCCCTCAGTTGGATGTTCGTCTGTCTAATTTGGTGGGATTGTTTAGCTTAGAGCAAGAGGGGATTGACGCTGCGGTCGTGCATGGCAGTCCTCAAGAGTGGCAAGATTACTATTGTGAAAAGCTGAGTGAGGATGAGTTAGTGTTGGTGTGCAGTCCCGAATTATTAGAGCAGCCTGATAACCGAGACATTCAGCAACTGCTATCAACTTACCCCATCATTGAAGTCACTAACGATCGCCGAAAGCATGACTGGCAAGTTTGGGAAGAAGAGACAGGATTACTGCGACCTACCAATAAAAAGCCAATGACCTTCAATATGTCCATTCAAGCGGTGCAAGCAACGACAAGACGTTTGGGGTTATTGGTAACCCATCGTCTATTTGTCAAAGATGACATCAAATACGGGCAATTGGTGGAATTGGGCGAGCCTGTGGTCAACCCATACCAGCAGTTTTACTTTGTTTGCCCACCACACAAACTCAAACAGGAAGCCTTTCATTTACTGAGGTCTTGGCTAAGACAAGAGTTTAGCTGATACGCCAACATGCCCGTGTGCTAGAGCAGCGATCACACGAATTGTATTGAACCTAAAGTTTCGCCAGCACAAAGGTGCAAACGATTGAATATTGAATTGAGATAATCGACTTCATACCCAAGTGACTTCAAGATGCAGGATTCAGAGCGTTGTCATTGATT
>NZ_BCUF01000057.1 GCF_001591145.1 Vibrio harveyi NBRC 15634 = ATCC 14126 = KCTC 12724
ATTACGCGGCGTCGTTTTCCTTGACCTCGAATCAATGACAACGCTCTGAATCCTGCATCTTGAAGTCACTTGGGTATACATAACAGACTGAGAACGGTACATTGAGGCGATTGAACTCCTTGATCCAACGCCATTGGTTATCTTGGAGTTTATCGCTTGGGCCTTTCACCTCTATCCATTCAAATTTCCCTTCTTTAAATGCAATCAAATCCGGCATGCCGTTTCGATAGAGTTTCAGATCACTTAACTGCACGTTAAACAGTTCGACCAACAGGTCATTAGGGATGTGTTCAAGAGCTAGGGATATCAGCTCTTCGTTCACGTATGCCCAACTGACGAAGGGATTACTGATCCCAACTTTATCTCGGTATGTATCAAACAACGCCTGCGTCTTCCCTTGTTGAACTTGCTCAAGTGCATTGTCAATAAGTTGCTTCCTTTTGTCGGCAAAATCGGCGTGATACAAATCCAATGGTCGATGTTGATAAGCGTTAATAAATGCCCCCTCTATTGGTGCAAAAATAGCATCCCACAAAGTTAAGCCTAACAAGCCGTTGAGTAGGGTATTCTCAGAATAGAAAACGGTCCAACCTAAACTTTCGAAATGTGCTTTGGTTGCCAACTCCACACGTTGCTGGGATAGATCCAATTCGATGTGGTATTCGCTGCATTTGGGCTTGGTGGCTCTCGGGACTTTCAAGCCTTGTTTACGTTTAACGCGTTGTTCAAGCTTTTGTGCCACTTCAAACTCGGAGACATCAATAGGGTGGGTGAGTATCTCCGTGACAATGTCACAAAATAAATCGTTTTGTTCCAGCTTGTCGTAGATGCGAGCACGACGTTCTCGGCTTGGGGGGAGTTTCGTTGTTTCAAACAACGCAATTGCAATCTCAAGTTCGTTTATGCGCTCGTAATCACGGGCAATGTCGTTAATCATGTGTTCACGTTTACGGTCGACGTAGCGATGTTCAACCCGTTCTGGCATCGCTTCGATAAGAACATCGAGATTCGCTTTTTGTTTTCTGTCGCATTGCCAATAAAGGTTGGAGAGCTGGCTGAGCTCAATAAGACGGTCGATTTGCTCTCTGCTCTCGAAAAATCGACGCGCTTTACTTAACTGGTATTGTTCGAATTGGTGTAAGCCTAAATCGTCGAGCACGAACTGGCTGAGGTCTTGATGGGTATTAGCAAAAAACAGCGTCAGCAAAACATCAATCATGTGTGCGGAGTTAAGCTTAATCACCGTGAAATCCAGAGCCTCAAATAGCTCAAAACGCTCTTCACTCAGGCATGCTACTAATGCTTCTTTCTTGAGGGATTTAGGATGCTCAGGATAGAGCATGACGATCTCTGGCTTGGTCAGTAGATTCGCTGCTAATTCTTGCGTTGTTAGGTCAGGGGAGAGCGAGACAAAATCATGAGTTGCCAATTCATCCAAAGCCGACTGGATGTTCTCAATTTCTTGGTAGTTGAGTTTGTCGCTGCGAAACCAACACCCTTTACGGCTGTATAGGCGTACAAGAAGGCACTGCGCAGGCTTGCTTAAGCTCTCAAACGCGGATAGCCATTGATGTTCATCTTGGCTAAGTAAATCGCTGTACCACTTGGTAGCGTGCTGTGTGAGCTTAAAGAAGTTATCGAGATAGTAATCTGGCGCGAGTTCGACGGTGTTTTCCATAACCAACTAACAATAAAAAAGGCTTAACCCATAGGTTAAGCCTTTTTCGAATCAATTTCTGCAGATCTACTAGATAAATAGAACTGGACTGGCAATTAAGCGTTTTTCAGTTGTGCTACTTTCGCTTCAGTCAGTGGCTTAGTGATGAACGCCAGTACGATACATACCGCCATCATTGCCGCTGAGATAGTGTAAGCAAGCGTGTAACCGTCACCGTTAGTCATTGAGAAACCAACAACAGCAGCACCGATTGCACCACCGATACCCCATGCTGTGTATAGCACGCCGTAGTTAGTACCGTAGTTCTTCAGACCGTAGAATTCAGCCGTTAGAGTAGGGAATACTGCTAGAAGCGTACCGTAGCCTACTGCTGCGATTGCTGTACCGATGATCAGCGTAAACTCAGTTTTGAACGTTGCGAACAGAACCATGTTGATGCCCTGTAGAACGAACGCTAGAAGAAGAGTACGAACGCCACCGATCTTGTCTGCAAGCATACCTGCTGCTACACGACCGCCTGAGTTAAATACCGCAAGGATAGACGCTAGGTAAACCGCGTTTGGCAGGTTAGCTTGAACGCTTGCAATAGTCGTGATGTTACCGATGATCATAAGACCAACAGAAGCTGCGAACGCGTACATGATCCATAGAGAGTAGAACTGTGGCGTTTTAAGCATTGCTTTCCAAGTTAGGTCGTCAGACTTCTTCACAACCTTAGGCGCTTGACCTTCTTTTACTTTAGGCTCTGCTGGCGTGTAATCCGATGGTGGGTTGTTGATTGTTGCAGCTAGAGGAACTGCGATAGCAAGGATACCAACACCAAGAACTAGGAAGCTCGTTTGGATGCCCATGCTGTCAATCAGCGCAGAAGTCACAGGAGCTAGGTAGATAGCTGCTAGACCGAAACCTGCTGCGATGATGCCGTTAACCATACCTTTCTTAGATGCGTGGAACCACTTCATTGCTGAAGGAGAAAGACACGCGTAACCAAAACCGATACCTGCACCAGTGACCACACCGAAAGTGATGTTCAGCATTAGTGGTGAGTTAACAAAACCAGACGCGATCATGCCTAGACCTGTTAGAACAGTACCTAGGATAAGGATCAAACGTGGACCCATACGGTCTTGAAGAATACCTGCAACAAGAAGACAGATAGAGAAAGTAATAGTTGCAGTCGCGTAAGGTGCAGATGCTTCTGCTGCGCTCCAGCCTGACTCAGTCACTAGTGCTTTGTTGAATACACTCCAAGCATACAGGATGCCAAGACAAAGGTTGATACAGAATCCTGCTAGCAGGATGCGCATAGCTTTATCAATCTTGCTCATTTTTGTTCTCAGTAATACCTCTTGGCAGATAGCAAAGAGGAGTCGGTTTAAAGATAGGGTTTACTCAAAATAAGTTTGCATTTTTCAACGCATAACGTAATGAGCGCGGATTATAACCAATAAATGTGTGATTGGAATCTCTTTTTACCCCTATTACTAAAAATAATTCGAAGCATTAAAAATGGTTGTAATGAGAGCGTTTTATATATGAAGGAAATGTTGATCTAACGTAAAGAATCGTTGGTTTGGTAGTGAGATCCTAAGTGAAACAAGGTTTATAGCTAGAGCATGGGTATTTGGCTCACAGTTTAAGCAAAAAGTTTCAAAATATTTTAGTGTTAATGTTCTGTAACAAAAGTGGGCGAAATAGAGACTGTTTTCTGTAAGTGCAGGATCTAAAGGGTTTATAAATTAGAGAATGTTAACTGCTTGTAATAACTTGATTTAAAAGGAGAGGGTGAACATAAATTGAGCAAAAAATGTGCTTGTAATTGCTAAATAGATAAGCAAAATAGGGCGCAAAATGAGTTTTCATTAATGAAAGGATGCTTTTCTCTACTCGTAGTGAGGTGACTTATGAAATTGTTCCTATTACTTATGGCTTCTGTTTCTGCAGGTGTCGCATCAGCAGATCACATCCATTCATTCATGCTAGGTCTTTCTATTGCATCGCTTGCAGTAGGTAGTTGCTACTTCTTCGCATTCCGTAGTTCGCGTTTCCCACAGCTTGCTTTGTTCTTACTGATCTGTGGCATGTTATCTAAACTGACGATTACGGTAATTGGCGTAATGTGGGGTATGTCAGCCGAGCTGATTACATCTCCAATCGTGTTTGCTTTGTCTTACTTGTTCTTCTCATTAGCGGTAACCTACTTGTGGTTCAGCTATCGTCAAAGCATCACTAAGATTCCAGAGCGCTTTAAAGCTGCTTAATCAGCGTCACTTATAGCCGAATACAAAAACGCCAGCGATCATCGCTGGCGTTTTACTTTTTGCAGTTAAAGCGTCACGGTAAGCGGCGGTTCTGGAACTTCCAAGAAACACGCTATCACGCGGTACAATTCGCCTTCCGCGACGGTGATCTTACCATCAGACTCAATTGCTAAACGACACGCCTTAACGAACTGTCGCCGTTGAAGGGGTTTAAGTTGCAACAACAGCTCCAATGCAGCGCGACTTAAACGCCAGTTGTTGTTTGGCGCTTCCAATGTCGTTTCTGCAAATCCTAGCGAGGTGAGCGAAGCGTTGAATGCGCGTTGTGCGCCTTCTCGTTCTGAATGCGTGACCCACGCCAATTCACGTAGCAACCAGTGCACGCTTTCTTGGAGTTGCTTGAATGTCTTGTTTTGGCGAGTAGAGCCAAAAGGCGCAAGAAGCTGCTTTTCCAGCAAGTTAATGACGCACCATTCACCCAGTGAGTAGTGATTGTCCGTTTGAGACAACTCTCGCAACACTTGGCAAAGTCTGTTTTTCTGACCTTCACTCATTGATTTAAGTGCTGGGATGGCGAGCTCTAGCAGAGGAAGCCTTAAGTGCAGGGGCAAATCGTAATCCAGCCATGGTAACAGCTTTGCGTGCGAGACCATTGGAATATGACCTTTGATCATCTCACGTTGCACATCGCTGTCATCAAAGATCAGGAGCAATGCAATAAAGCGCGAACTGTAGGGTTCACGCGCAATGTCTACCAAGTCTTGGGGCAATTGGCTGATCAGTTGTTTTCCTGTGTCACTTAGTTCTGAGGAAGTTGGAGTGACACTTTGTGGTTCATGGTCTTGAGAGCCGAAATCGGCATCCGAAGCAAATCCGCTGACTTGTTCATGAGCAAACGTCGAAGCTTGGCTATGATTTCTGCGCGAAAAACTGCCGTCCCAGTTGGGTTCAATGCGACGGATTCGTTCTTCGAGAGGCGGGTGAGTAGCGAAGAAGCCGGTGAAGCCAGACAAACTGCTTTGTCCAAACATCATGTGGCTCATTTGGCTGCTCGCTTGTGCATCCAAGCTAGAGCCAGATGCGTGACCGCCAATCTTTTTCAACGCACCTGAAATACCTTGGTCATTACGAGTAAACTGAACTGCACTCGCGTCCGCCAAGAACTCACGTTGTCGTGAGATAGCTGCTTTGATCATTGAGCCAAATAAAGTACCAACCCAACCGAGCACCAAACACACAACCGCGATCAGCATGATGACAGCGAAGCCTTTATCGGAATCGGAAGAGCTTCTTGATGAACGACTAGTGTAGTGTGTATTGTCGAGAACCAAGTGACCCAAGTGCGCAATACAAGTAATGCCGAACAAGACGCCAATCAAGCGCGTGTTCATGCGCATGTCGCCATTCAATACGTGGCTGAACTCGTGAGCAATGACGCCTTGCAGTTCATCACGAGAAAAGCTGTCGAGCGCACCTTGCGTGACACCTATAACGGCATCATCAATGCTCATACCTGCAGCAAAAGCGTTAATGCCTCGCTCTTCTGGCATCACATAAACAGGGGGGACAGGAATGCCAGAAGCAATCGCCATCTCCTCAACCACATTAAGTAATTGGCGGTGTTTTGTGTCCGTTGTATTTGAGGAAATAAGCTTACCTCCAATACTTTCAGCGACGCCACTACCGCCATTGGAAGAAAGTTCAGATAGGCGGAACATAGAGCTGATTGCGACGACCAGTGCCACACCTGCAAAGCACAGCAAGGTGTAAGTAATAGCGGTGCGTTGATCAAATGGCTCGCCGGTTACTACGTAATAAATAGTAATGGATAGTACGCTGACCAAACTTGTGATGATTAATACTGCTAAGGAGAACAGAAACACCAAAAGCCCGGTACGCTGACGTGCGGTATCTTGATGGTCGAAAAAATCCATTAGAACTCAACCTTTGGCGCTTCTTGGATTGCTTCGCTGTCTGCAAACTCCAGCAACTTACCATCTTGGAAGCCAAACATATTGGCAAACAAGACTGGTGGGAAAGTCTGTTTGTAAGTGTTGTAGCTGGTAACAGCATCATTGAAAGCTTGGCGAGCAAAAGCGACTTTATTCTCCGTGCTGGTAAGTTCTTCTTGCAACTGAGTCATGGTTTCGTTGGCTTTCAGTTCTGGGTAAGCTTCAACGACGACGTTTAACTTACCTAGTGCATTTTGTAGCATGCCTTCTGCTTGTGCCAGTTGGCTAATTGCCGCATCGCTGTCTGGCGCGTCACTTGCTGCTTTCAAACCCGAAATTGCCTGGTTACGCGCTTGGATGACTCGCTCGAAGGTTTCTTTTTCGTGTTCCATGTAACCTTTCGCTGTGCTGACAAGATTTGGGATCAGGTCGTAACGACGTTTTAACTGAACCTCAATCTGAGCAAAGCTGTTTTTAAAGCGATTACGCAGCGTCACTAGTTTGTTGTAAATGCTGACCGCAAACACCGCGATAAGCAAAATGATGACGATGAAAACAATAAGTGAAGTCATAGTAAGTTCCATTTTGTGAATGTATTTGGACTTTATATAAGTAGTTGAGATATTAAGCAAATTAGACTTACTTATAATGTGCAATGTTTTGTAATTATGGGACGTATTGCGTATTCAGTACGAGGTGTCAAAGAGGGGAAAGGTGGTGACAAGGTCTGTGGAATAGAAATAAAAAAGCCCGACAAAACTGCCGAGCTTTTACGAACTAGATGATTGTGATTAGCGCTTACGCTGACATTGGTACAAGAACCATAGTACCGATGATCACAGTAATCAGACCTGCTAGAACTGGCACTGATGTGCGTTTTACTACCTCAAATGGGCTGATGTTTGCCATACCTGAAGTAGCAACGATTACGCCAGATACTGGCGAGATAGTACGACCTAGGTTAGAAGCTTGTAGCATTGGGATGATTAGGAACGCAGGGTTCAAACCCATTTTCGCAGCCAGTGAAGGAGCAAGTTCAACGAACGCGTAGAATGGTGCGTTACCAGAACCCGTTGCAATTGCTGCCGCCACGGTTAGACCTGTTAGGATAAGCATTAGTGCGATACCGCCTGCGCCTGCGTTATCCGCTAGGTGAAGAAGGTTGTCGATCGCACCGATAGACATAAGACCTTGAGCAAACACACCAGCAGCAACCAAAAGCATTACTACACCCTTAAACGCATCCGCCATGCCTGTGTAGCACGAGTCTAGATCTTCAAGAGATTTCTTACCGTCGAATTTATTAACAACGTAATGAATAACCGCACCTAAGAAAATCGAGCCAACCACGATCGTGTAGATATCTAGGCTTAGGCCAGGGATTGTGCGACCGTTGAATAGGAAAACACCGATGATAGGTAGGAAAGGTAGCGCAGCGTAGAATGCTGGAGCATCTGCTTTGATCTCAGATACGTCGATTCTTTCCATTGGTGTGTTGTCTTTCTTATCTAGGTATTTGTTCCAGAAGAAAGCGGCTGCCGCCATTACGATGATTGCACAGATAGAAACAGGAAGTACGGTTTGAACCGCAAATACGTCAAGCGCGAGACCAGATTTTTCTGCTGCGATAACCACGTCACCTGATGTTGGCGACAGAATGATTGCCGCTGGTGAAGCACACACTGCTACTGCCGCTGGACGAGAAATACCCATTGCCGTCATCATAGGGAATAGGGTAGCCATTAATAGCACGCCCAGACCTGTTGCTGAACTCACTGCAAGAGACATCAAACATGCCACGATGTAAGCCGCTACCAAAAGGACGTATGGAGACTTGATAACAGAAAGCGGTTTAGAGAACTGTTTTACAACAACATTGTTTGCGCCGATATGTGTCATGTAAGACGCAAAACCACAAAGTAGCATGATTTGCATACCAAGACCGCCGCCACGGTATTGAAGCATGTATTTTACGTACTCTAGTGCGTCCGTCACCATATTACCCGTTGAGGTTACTTTTGATGGCAGAACGTCATGGCCAAGCAAGAATGCCAGTCATAAGAAGCAAACTAATACCTGCGGTTAATAACACGCCAGCAGCTTTGTAGCCTTTGACAATGAAATAACCCACAGCAATGGTCACTACCAAGCCAATTAAGAGCTCTAACATAGGGTTGTCTCCAGATATTATGAAAAAAAGAAAGAAACTGTTTCAGTTTATGTCTGGGAATTTACAGAATTCTTTCCTGTGGCACGAGACTAAATTAGAGCTAGCATGATCTAAAACAAATAATAGATTAATAAATAATTGCATTGGATTATATTGTTTAAATTACGTTTTTTAGGTGTTATGTACTAGTTTTCTGGATTTTAAAGAAACGAAAATATGAACATTCAATCGAATAAAAATCGTACTAAATGATTAAAAAGTGAGAAAAGCGATAGTTCGAGCTAGATCACGTTAAAGGGACTTGGTTGAACAAAAAAGCTCCGAATTAACGGAGCTTTTGTTTTGACGTCTTTATATTGAAGCGCGAGTTACACGTTACGCGTAGCGACGCACTAAGAGATTCCAACTGCGTTGTTGACGTTCAAATTCTTCCTTAATTTGTTGGTATTTTAATTTGGAAACGGATCGCTCATACTTTTTCACTACTGTTGCAGTTTTCTCACCAAACACTTCTTTGCGCGCTTCGTAGTACTCCTGCATGTGATGTACTAATGCGTCGAACTCCTTCTGAAGCTGATCACGAATCGACTGGCTGTTTGGCTTACTCTCTAGTTTTTCTTTGGCTTTCTTCAATAACTGCGTCGCGCGTGCTTTTTCTATGCGAAACGTTGACGTCGTACGAAGCTTCGTTGTTAACCCCAGCCAAGAACAAGATTTGATCAGCCATTTGGTTGGATCGTAGTGCCACCAGTAAACGCCATTACGGTAATCGTTCTCAAAGATGTGATGGAAGTTGTGGTAGCCCTCACCAAAAGTAAAGAATGCCAAAATGCCATTGTCACGAGCTGTGTTTTTATCGGTGAAGGTTTGTTTACCCCAAACGTGCGCCAATGAGTTGATAAAGAAAGTGGTGTGATGGCTCAAGAACAGACGAGCAGCACCGACAATTAGGAACATTCCCCAGATATCACCGTATAGAAGCCCAAGAGCCAGTGGGAAACCAATGTTCGTTGCGATAGCCAAAGGGACATAATATTTGTGCTGCCACACGACGATTTTATCTCGCTTCAAATCTCGACAATTAGTGTACTCGTTCTCTTTTGATTTGTTGTAATCACGAAGCATCCAACCGATATGTGAATACCAGAACCCACGTTTTGCTGAGTATGGGTCTTTGTCGTTGTCGTCGACATGTTTGTGGTGAACACGATGATCGGATGACCAATGCATTGCACTGTTTTGAAGAGAGAAAGCACCACCGATGGCAAAGATGAATCGTAAAACTGGGTGAGCTTCGTAGGTTTTGTGACTCCAAAGGCGGTGATAGCCCGCTGTAATAGAGAGGTTGGTGAAACTAAAGGCAATAATGCCCCAGATCAGATGCTCCCAGCCTAAACCGAAGTGGTATGCATACCAAGGCAGTACAATAAAGGTGAGAATAAAACTGGCGGAAAATATCAATATATTCAACCAGATAAGTGATGGTTTATTATGCTTCACAATGTGTCCCTAACTTTGAGCTAACAACTGTACGCCAGAATATCAGCGTACACGTGTAAGTCAAACTAAAGTTCGATGACTTTGTTTCGAGTTGTGACATTTCTATCGTTAAGCGAAAACTCGCAATAATTGGGTTTCGTTGGTGGGATATTTTGCTTTTAAACGAATAATGAGTAGTATTAATCAATGAGCTGTGGCTATAGATTTGTAAAATCTGCCAATAATATGCAGTTAATGAGGTGGAAAATGCCAAAGCTCGTTAGAGAAGCAATACAAGAACATAGGAATACGTAATGGAATTACGATTAGCGGAATATAAGGATTATGAACGCATCGCGCAGTTACACGCAGACAGTTGGAAGCGCCATTACCGTGGTGTGTTGAGTGATGGCTATTTGGATAGCGAAGCCATCGACGACAAACTGTTGATATGGCAAACGCGCTTAACCAATCCACCATTCAACCAACACATTGTTTTAGCCGAAGAGGGTGGTCTTCTTCTTGGTTTTGTTTGTGTGTTTGGTAATCATGATTTTGAACGTGGCAGCTTTATTGAAGCATTGCACGTAGATGACAGTTATCGCGGAAGAGGTATAGGCAAACAGCTACTTCTTGCGGTAGCGGAATGGCACCAGCAATACTTTAAGGACAGTGGTTTGTATCTTGAAGTCGTCTCTCAGAATGAACCTGCGGTTGAGTTTTATCAACATATTGGCGGGCAAGAGTGTCAGGAGCGAAACTGGAAAACTCCGGGCGGAAATGAAGTACTTGAAAAAGTGTTTCGTTGGTCTAACGCGCAATCACTAGTGAGTGGAATTGAAGAGAATGTCATTTACTCGTAACTTAGATTGAGTTTCCTTCAAGCATACAAAGAGCAGCACGTCGCTGCTCTTTTTTGTCTGCATAGGGATACCACTTAGAAGGTGAGTCCTAGTGCTTTGAGTTCTTGTTCACATTGTTCAGCATTCTCAAATTGAATCGCAGAGATTCCAAGTTTTCGAGCGCCTTCTACGTTATAAGGCATATCATCAAGAAAAACCGTCTCAGCGGCGATAAGTTGATGAGTATCAAGCAAGCTCTGATAGATCTCAGGCTGAGGTTTTAGCAAACCAAGCTCGGCGGAAACCGTCGTTCCATCAAATAAAGGCCAAAACTCATAGGTTGTTTTTAAGTGTTCAACAATCTCAACAACATTATCGGTTAATGCATACACGGAATAACCAGCACTTTTGATGCGTGTGAGGAGTTCTACGCTGCCAAAGATCAGAAGTTGTGTTTGCTTAACATAGTAAAAGAATCGCTCACATTCGTTGTGAGACAGCTGTTTCTCTGATTGGTAACGCTCTTTCGCCTCAGCTTCTGTGATTAAGCCTTTGTTTAAATCTAACCATATATCGTTTGCGAATAATGCTTTAGCTTTTGCCTCAGCATCAACGTGGTTGCCCAATGTCAATTTGACGATTTCTAAAGGTGACCATCTCACCATGACGTTGCCGATATCAAATACGACATTCTTAATTGAGTTAGCTTGCATAGGTATCCTTGGGTTAATTTGATTAGGTACGTGTTCAAATTCCGGCAATATCTTAATTGCAATATGTTTATGTAAAAATTGTTGCGTATAATCCGGTTTTTCAAATACTTTTCGATGTTATTTGACTAATTATCACCCTTATGAATGTAACGGATTGAATTTAAAGCAGACCGTCATAAACTTTTGAACAACACCTCGCTGTTTATGTGCGATAACTAATATATAATTATAAGAAAACAATGTAATAGACAGTTAAACGTTAGGGCTGAGTTAATTAAGTAATAATATGGACGCGATTCGCAAAGTTTATCAGTACGCAGAGCCAAACCTTACCTTAGTAGGGTGGATGGGCTTTGTGGGCTTCCCAATTTATTACGTGGTATGGGAATTCATGTTCCCACAACCGTACGAAAACTTGCCACTGAGAATTCTCTGCTCTTTCTTGTTCTTTGGTATCATTTATCGTAACCGCCTACCATTCGAGTGGCGAAAGTATCTGCCGGCTTTTTATCAAGTCGCAATTACCCTTTGTTTACCTTGTTTCTTCTTCTATATGTTGTTGATGAACAACTGGTCAAATGTTTGGGTAATGTCGTTTATGTCGGCGATATTCCTTCATATTTTGTTGGTTCATATTACTTGGGTTATGTTTGCCCAGACCTTTGCTGGTATTGGCTTGGCGACGTTTTTCGCTTGGGTAGCTCAAGGCTTTCATATTGAGCTCACCATGGATTGGACGCATGTACCAATCTTCTTGTTCATTTATCTATTTGGTAACTTGTTCTACTTCCGAAACCAAGTGGAGCACGAAGCAAAAGTTTCCTTGGCTAAGTCTTTTGGTGCGGGCATCGCCCATGAAATGCGAAACCCACTCAGCGGCTTGTTGACTTCAATTGATGTGATTCAATCAGTGTTGCCCAACCCGAAAGAGGGAAGAAAAGCGCAATACGAGCTGAGTGACGAAGATGTGACCTTATTGCGTGAAGTCAGTGACGATGCAATGAAAATCATTCACTCAGGTAACGAGACCATTGATTTACTGCTAACTTCAATTGATGAAAACCGAGTGTCGCGTTCGACGTTCCAGAAACACTCGGCTCAATCTGTCGTTGAAAGTGCAATTGAAAGTTTCAGCTACAAACGAGCGACTGACCGTTTTGCCATTTCGTTGGATGTGCGTAGTGAATTTGATTTCTTGGGCAGTGATACGCTGTTGAAGTACGTCATGTACAACTTGTTTAAGAATGCATTTCATCACCGAAGTTCGGAAGATTTTCATATTCACGTCACCATGTACAGTGACGATTTCAGCAATCAAATTGTGGTTACGGATAATGGTTCAGGCATCGCGTCTGATGTGTTGCAAAGCATTTTTCAAGACTTCTACACTACAGGCAAATCGGGTAGTTACGGCTTAGGTTTGCCTTTCTGTAAAAAGGTGATGCGTTCATTTGGGGGGGACATTCGATGTCAGTCAGAAGTGGGCGAGTGGTCGCAATTTACGATGACCTTCCCGGCGATTAACTCAAATGAAGTCAAAGAGATCAAAAGTGAGTTAACCAAGCTAAAAACCACACTCTTTGTGAGTGAGCAAAACATTCTAGTGTCTAAAATGACGGACATTGCTCGGTTTATGGGCTTTAGCCTTACGGTGTTAGACGTTGATGCTCTGCTCAAGAAGAAAGAATATGAATTTGAATACGATTTGATCTTTGTCGATATCGAAAGCCTAGACGCCCGAGGCAGTCATATGGACAAAATGGAGTCACTATTTTCATTCACTGAAGCTCGTATTGTTTATCTGTTTGAGCACCACCCAATTCAGAGAGCCAGAAAGGCATCTTTTGCGCCGATTTGGGTGGAAACACAAGCGTGGTTACTCAACACAAAAGCAACCATTGATCGTTTGCTATACGACGCCAACTATGTGGTTCCTCAGGTATCAACGAAGCCGCTAGATGCAACGAACAAACGAACGATTATGGTCGTTGATGATAACGAATCCTTGCGTAAGTTCACGGCAATGTTACTTGAGAAGCAAGGGTTTGAAGTGATCCAAACCGAAGACGGTCAGCAAGCTATAAGCGCATTAGATACAAATGACATTGATCTCATCTTAATGGACATCGAAATGCCAGTGATGGATGGGGTAGAGACATCTCGTCGAATTCGAGCGTCAAACAAACCTTATGCTTCCGTGCCTATCATTGCGCATACGGGAGACAGTTCACCAGTGACTCTCGATAAAATTGGCTCGTCTGGCATGTCAGATTTTATTGTCAAACCGGCAGATAAAAACAGACTGTTCGATAAGATAGCGAACTGGATTTAATTCCATCGCCTAACGTACTCATTGCCTAGCATCATTATTGAAGAACGGAATGACGATAGAGCTCAGCATTGTGCTGAGCTCTTTGTTTTTCGGCAGCGACAAGCTTCCATTCAATTGTGCCGTTATCGATTCGTTATGCGAATTCTAGTTCTGGATGGTTAAATGCTTCCTGACAAGCGGTAAGTACGTGGTCCACATCGCGAGAAGTCATATCTGCATTGATTGAAAATCGGATGATGTTTTTGTTCTTACCTGTTGCTGGGCGACAGAATACTGCACCAAACACATTACGTTCTTCAAGAAAGTCACGTACACGTTCCGTATTTCTCTCGCTACCGCACTCCAAAGCGACAATTTGAGATTCACTACGGATATTAAAGCCAATTTGTTTTAATCCTGTTCTTAGCTCTTTAGCTCGGTTGAACAGTAAGGTTCGTTTATCGTCAGCTCCCTTAATCACCTCAAGCGTTTTTTCTAAGCGAATCACTTCTTGCGGCAATACCGTCGAGCTAAAAATCGCTGGATACGCGACAAATGGGAGAGTCTTAGCCAGCTTCTCAGGACCAAGAATCGCCCCCGCACGGTATGCGAATGTCTTAGCCAAACTTACCGTAATGAAATCAACTTGATCGGTTAACCCTAATGCTTTCACAAGACCAGCGCCATTTGGACCGTGAGTTCCAAGTGAGTGGGATTCATCGACGACCAATGCACAATCAAATTCACGTGCCATTTCGTAGATGTCGTGAAGTGGGGCGATGGTACCAATCGTGCTATAGACCGAATCGACAACAATCACACCGGAGCCATGACGTTGGATCTGTTTACGCAAGTGGTTCATATTGTTGTGCATAAATGCATGCGCGTGTGCTCCCGCTGCTCGAATGCCTTCCCATAACGACATATGCGCAAAAAAGTCGATATAGACGGGCGTATTTGGTGGGCAAATCGTTTGCAACAACCCGATGTTTGCCGCCCATCCTGATTGTGAGAGCAAGCAGCTTCCCATTCCCACGTAATCGGCGAGTTGGGTTTCAAATGCAGGCTTGGAAGTATCATCTTGCAGGAAGATTGCAGACATTACTACGTTGTCGTCATGCTCGGTAATTGCATCACGATGTGCCTTTTGAATCAGTTGGTTGTGGGATAACGATAAGTAGTCGTTGCTTTGCATGACCACCGCTCCGGATTGTGGTCGCTTACCCAAAACCAAGTGCTTCTGGTTCTCGTTTTGTTCGATCAAGTCTTGAATATAAAAGTCTAGGCGTTCCTCAACAAAAGAAGGAAGAGGTTTCGTTTTCAGTTTATCACTCATAATAATTTCTCTTAGTAATACGAAAAACGCCAGCGCTGACAGTTATATAGTTTTAACTGATATGAGAGATGTGTCATTGCCAATGTTGCATAAGTTTGCGTACGCTTGCAAACTCGGTATTTAAGGGTTGGGTGCGGTTTGGAATTCCTTACCTTTCGGGAGTCTAACTATGATGGAGCTTAGAAAATAACCGTTAAAATACATAGTAAATCACTATGAATTTGTTTGGTTTTTTCTACAAAAATTAACGAATAGATGTCAAATCACAACGCCATTTTGTGGCGTTTTAGAGTGGTTCGTTCCAATTAATGTGGTTAACGAGTCTGTGGATTTTCAAGCTGATAAAAAAGATATACCCACGTGACTTCGAGATGATGTCTTCAAGATGAGGATTTCAGAGTGTTGTCATGGATTTGAGAGCAAGTACAACCATCAAGTGGAGTATCAAGCTTTTTTCAGATTGTTATAAACCTGGAAAATAGGCGAAAAAAAGCGCGTATAAAACGCGCTTTAAAACAGTGATTGAATAGGAACTATCGTTTGTTTCGTAGGTAACGCTTACGACGTTCTTCTTTGCGTTTTGCTTTCTCTTCTTCTTTACGAGCGGTTTCGATTTCTACTTCGATCAGCTCTTGAGTAATCATCTCTGGCAACTCAAGGGTGATTTGCCCTAAGGTGCCCTGACGAAGTTCGTGTAGAAGGATTTCAGATACCTTGTGTAGGTCAACACGACCACCCGCACGAAGTGCTCCACGACGACGACCAATTTCTTCCATGATTTCGATATCAGACTCTGGAAGCTCTTCGATTTGATAACGCTCTTTAAGCTTCTCTGGGTAATGAGCAGCTAGGTATTCGACCGTGTAAAATGCCACTTCATCGTATTCCATTGCGGTATCTTTCACCGCACCTGTTGCTGCGAGTCGGAAACCACTGTGCGGGTTTTCAACTTTTGGCCACAAAATTCCTGGGGTATCTGAAAGTACGATGCCATTTTGTAGGTTAATACGCTGCTGACGACGAGTAACCGCTGGTTGGTTGCCTGTTACGGCAATCGTGCGACCGGCAAGAGTATTGATAATGGTCGATTTACCAACGTTTGGAATACCCATGATCATGGTACGAATGTTCTTACCAATTTCTTCACGGTGAGGCGCTAGCTTGCGGCAAAGCTCCATAATCTTATGTACTTCACTCGTCTCTGACGTAGTGATTGCCATTGCTTTTACGTTTTGCTCTTTCTCAAGGTGATCAATCCACACTTGAGTTAACTCCGGATCGGCAAGGTCACGTTTATTCAGTACCTTTACTACTGGTTTATCACCGCGAATTTGGGAGATCATCGGGTTTTCACTACTGAAAGGAATACGAGCATCCAGTACTTCGATGATCACATCCACTTGCGGGATTGCTTCTTCGATTTCTTTACGCGCTTTGTGCATGTGGCCAGGAAACCACTGGATAGAGTTGTTAACCATCTGAAAAATCGCCTTATTGTTTCATGGTTATGCTGGTGGGTTAATCAATTTACCTACATCACTAATGAGGATGTTAAGGGGAGCGGAGTATGTTTCCCCACTCAATACCACTACAGCGAGTCATGTGAGGATCTTAACACTTTATTGGATGGGCGGAAATGTTAGAGCAAGCTGACATCGCGATATTTAAGGGCTTGAGCGTTGCTTTGGCTTTGCTTTGGTTAGTTTCGAAGCGAATATCAATGCCTCGGTAATGATGTGCCTTATCACGATAAAGAAAATGACATCTGAGTGATTCGAGCGTCAGACCAACAAGGTGAGTTATGAGGCATGTTTGTTTAATTCTCTGATCAGCTCTGCGCGTTCAGTCCTTGCTGCTAACATCATTTGCATGTTCACCAGAGGAGGGCGCGCTTTTCTGATGTATTGTGCGTAATCAACAGGAACGCCACCAACGATCAACTCTATGTGCAGGTGAGGTCCGGTTGTTCTGCCTGTGTTACCTGAGCGACCAATAGTTTGTCCTTTCGTTACGTGGTCACCTACGCGAACGTTGCTGCGTGATAAGTGCAAGTAGCGGGATATAGAGCCATTTGTGTGACGGATGTTTATATAGTTGCCTGCAAAACGATTGTAGCGTGATTTGATGACGACACCGTCTGCAATACTTTTTATCGGCGTTCCAATTGGGACTGCATAATCTGTCCCTAAATGAGGAACAATCAAACCGGTTACTGGATGTCTTCTCTTTAAATTAAAGCCGGAGCTAATTTTGTAAGCTTTCGCTAGTGGAAATGAATAATAAGGCTTTTGAATTAGCTTATTTCCATATTCATCGTAAGCATTGTCTTTACCATCATTAATAATGAAAAAGTCTCTTTTACTACCTGAGTAGTAAAAAGAACTAATGTATCTTTCATTATAACTATTGGTTTTGATTTTTACTGAAAATCGGTCGCCTTTCTGTGCTGAACCAATAATGTTGAACTCATCTTCGATTAACCTGAACAAAGATTTGATCTCATGCGGGGATAATCCGGAATTAATTAAAGAGGCAACAAAGGAGTAATCAATAATGCCTGTGGTGATCTTGGTGCGTTGAAAGTGTGCTTCATAAGTCTGCTCGATACTATTACTATTTATCTTATTGTAACTTTCTGTTTTTGCAGTTGATTTTGTGGGGGTGGTCTGAAGTTCTGGGGTGAGAAAGTAATGAGTCAAAGATACGCCAGCAATGATAACGAATGCAATAAGAACAAGGGGTAAAGCAATATGCTGAGTCTGCTGTCTTAATATTAAACTTGTCATTAAATCGAAATTATGCTTATAGGCGAAAAATTGAGGGGAGTATAATATTTAAAATAAAATCTTACACGCCGTTAAGGGCAATTCCTGTGTTTTTACTAATTAAATAACGATAGATGTGAAGTGGCGCTGCTAAAGAGATTGAAAACTGCCTATTTCCTTAGCGTTTATGTTTGATTTTATGGTTATTTTGTCACGTTGAGAAAATTCTAGACAATAATATAATCGCGGCAAAATATACTCTGCCAAATTACTATGATCACTAAAAATACGCTAAAACCAACGTTAGGTCTCATGGCTGCTTCACTATTATTGAGTGCATGTGGCGGTGGGGGTGGGGGTGACAGCACGCCGCCAGCTAGGAAGACAGGAAGTATCTCAGGAAACGTTTTTGACGCTCCCGTCAATGGTGCGAAGATCGAGGTGTTTGAATACAAGAACGGAAAAGTTGGCAGGTTGCTTGCCAACACGACTTCTAACGCCTTCGGTGATTACAAGCTTGAATTCGAATCTTCATCGATGCCTTTGTATGTAGTTGCGCAACAAGGAAGCTATACCGATCCGCTTACGAAAGAGATCGTGTCGTCAAGTGCAGGTAAGACTTTGCGCCTAGAAGGTGTCGTCAACTTTAGTGAAGGCAGCAACCAGACATTAATGCTGACGCCTTTAACTAATATTGTTTCTGGTTTGGCAAAGTACAAAATTGCAGAAGGGGCATCTGGGGCGGATGCTATTTCTAAAGCATTGAGTAGTATCAATGGTATGTATGGGTTCAATGTCAATGAAACCACACCGATTGACATAACTAAAGGCGGTCAGAGTAGCTTTGCTACACCCGGACATCAGTACGGTGCGTTGCTAACGGCTTATTCTTCTTACTCTTATGATTTGATTGAGAAATACGGTCAGTCTAAAGACAATATATATACCTCAATGCATCTTGCAGACATTCAATTCCGCGATGTTATTGCAGATGGTCTTTTAGATGGCTTAGAAATTAGTGAGTCTACAGGTGCTGTTACTCCACTTACGTTCGGTCAGCAGAAAGTCACCAGTGACGTTTATACGCAAGATCTTTCGCAGCAAATTTTAATTGTGGTGAACGATCCCAAGCTCAATGTTTCTGGAACCGATGCTGATGATTACGTGGCGTTTAGCCAACAAGTCAATGATTTGGGGACTCATGGTCAGACTGATGGCGTTATTCCGCCTCGCGACGAGACGGAAATTGACACAATTCCGCCAACTGTTACTCGCACAGATAGTGACGTTTTAGCTGGCACAGATAACGTCGATCTCAGAATCAACGACGATATTGGCGTTCAATCTATTTCTGCTTATGTTGAATACAAGCTAAACGGCATTTGGTCAGGAGAATTTAAATGTAGTGACCAGCAAACTTCTGGTAGTGAGTTCTGTTCGGTAGATGCTAGCGGCTTTGAAGTTGGTGTTCGTGAAACAAACATCAAAGTAAGCATTGATACCAATGCGATTGATGCTGTAGAGCGTGATTCGGATACTGGTCTTTCTAATGTATCGGATGCTCGTTTGGTCTTTTACACTGCAGACGTTTTAGGTAATGAACTTGTTCCTGGCAGTAACAAAGGTCACTACGTTAATTTTTATTGGGATAATGACGCGCCTGTTATTACGGTGAGTTCAGCGAGCGCGATCAACAAGCAGCTTCCCGAATACGTGTTAAAAGGGACTGTTAAAGAGGCATCTCAAGACATTAAATCGGTTAACGTCTCCTTCAAAAACGGTTTACCAGAAGAGCTCAGTTGTACTCCAGTTATCACTGAGTCAGGCAGTGCTTGTGAATTCACAAGTAAACCATATTCGACAGAAGAATTCTTATCTACGACCACGTTTGATATTACGGCGAAGGACACAAAAGATAATGTCGGTAAGCTAACATTTACCGTCAGTCGCGATGACCAAGCTCCAGCTCAGATCGTTGCTTACCCTGAAGGGGCGTCGATGAACTACGTCAATGTAAACCTTGATGGGGAGCGATCGACATACGAGGGGGTTTACACACAAGATACTTATACTTCTGATAACGTGCAGTCGAGTCGTGACTACTTGAAGATCGACTACGTCTACGCAAGCTCAGGTTTGAAATCTCTTGATGGTGTCGACTTCGCAAACTTTAACGTTAACTTATTAAAAGAAAAGAAAATTCCTTATGTAAAGGTTCGAGTTTCCGATGTGAGTTCAGACACTGTCTTGGGAACGAGTGCTGACAAACTGAAGCTAGTGGTCAAGTACTATGTAAGCCCAAACAATGATGGTCAATATGCCTTCCAAGAGAGAACACAAACAGTAGCTTCAACAGAAGACGTTACCGCAAATATTCCTCACGAAACGATCATGGACAGCAACGGTCGAGTCAGCGAAGTTATCTATTATGTTCCTTTCGTAAGAGAAATCCTTGGTGAAGGCTTTAAGAACGTTTCTGAAAACGCGAGCCAAAAGCTGGAAATCCAAACCATCGATGAATCTGAAAACGTGAGTGCTGCGCAAGTCGTTTACTTCAGAAGCAGTTTTGACTTGCCGACAATGACCGTCGTGACGCCTTTTATTGGTGCGCGAGTGCAATTAGAAGGGTTGAATCCCAATGGCGAATTCACATCTTTAGCTAGTTGTACCACCATCCAGCAACCTGAAAGCGATCAGACAACCGCGCTTGACGTCGCGGTGTGTGAAACCACAACTGATGTGGTGAATTACGAATTCATGCGCGTACGTTTAATCGGTGTAGAAGGGACGGATCCTCATTACTACCAATGGAAAGATGATGAGGGTAAAAAGGCGAGTGTAAACTTAAATAACGCCAATATAGGTGCATATTTTGAGCTTGATGGCTCAAACACTTATTACATCACTGAGCTTGCAACCTACCAAACGGGTTTGTTTGATTATCGTTGGAACCAAGTAGAAGCAGGAGATAAAACGTCAGAACGTGCATCGCAAATTCTTACTGATGTGAAATACGCTTTATCGGGTGCCAACAGTAACAACAGCTCATTCTTTGGCTTTGACCCGACCGTGACGGCTTATGCCACGAACGAGATGTTAGAGAAACCAATACCTAATGTTTTGACCAATGACTACTTACATCGATTCCTTGTTGAGGCCATCGATGGTTTGGCGCAAAACCTGCCGAGAAACAACTCTTCTGATTTTGCCTCTGCTATCTATGATGATCTTAGCTACGATGGTAAAGCAAATGGTCTTGGAGCTGGTGGTAACAAAATCAAACTAGATGATTATGAGTTCAGTTCTGACACTTACAGGAAAGACCTTGCTCAGTCGTATTACAACATCATGACGGGTAAGTATCAGATTCCTGATAATATTGCTCAGCTATATGCTGATGATATTTCACAGGCAAACCCAAAACTTGGCAGTGACAGTATTTTTGATAGTGAAGGTGGAAGTATTGATGTATATCCACCGGAGAAAACGTTGAAGATAGTAACTGGTCGCCAAACGATGGTTGGTAACAAACGTTATGTCGCGGGGGAAGTGGTTTCCCAAGTCGTTTTGGAAGACCCATCAGGTATTGTCGAAAAGGGCGATAATGCACCTAAATTCAAAAGTATGTGGTACGCGGGAAGCAATCCAAATACGGCTATTCCACTGGATCTAAACATAGAAGAGTCAGGCGAGAGTGGGAAGTTCAAAAAAGAGTACTTCTTTACGCTTAACTCAGAGTCATCAGACTTAAAGGATATTATTGAATTTGCACTGGAGATAAGTGCGTTTGATACCAAAGGCAATGGTTATTCTGAGTCCAACCCACATGTAGAACGCCTTTATGTAGATAACGATTATCCGAAGGCGAGTTATGAGCCTCCCAAAGACATCAATGATGAAGAAATCAAAGATGGTGTTTATCTAAGCGTTAAGAATAACATTCACGATCTGACTTTTATCTTAGATGATGTCGTTGGTGATAAGCTCGATAAGCGTAGTCTTCTACTTTACAAAAGTTCAGGCGAAAAATATCCAGTTTCGTATGAGCAGTTTTATAAGAATGAAACAAAACGATTTGTAGTACGACTATGCAGCCAGAAAGACTGTTCGGGTCAAGGAGTCACCATCAACCCAGGGGATGGTAACTGGTTCGCAGTCGCGAGCGCAGAAGATAACTTGGGCAATGTCGTATCTGATGCTGATAGCGGTGCGCCAAGGTTCCGCATCTACATCGATTCTGAAGCTCCAGTTGTTAATGATGCGAATATTGCTGAACGATTGGGTGGCAACAGTGTTTGGACACCGATCATTGATTGGGGCGAACTCAGTCAGGGAAGTAACGTAAAGATTGAGTTGAGCAAAGGTTCGGGTCAGACCCAGACATTAGAGGCGTGTGACCCTGTAGCAAGTAGTTGTGATGAACCGTACCTTATTGGCGAGCAGCCAGATATTAAAGTTCAGTTGGTTGCAAATGCCTTTAGTTATGATGCTACCAATGAATTCTACGTGACGGCGACAGATAAAGCGTATCCGAAAAATGAAAGTAGAAAAGGTACGTTTACCTTCAAAGTTGATAATGAAGGACCAACTATTTTACTTTCTACCCCTTGGGTTGAAGACGCTTTGACAAAGGAAAATGCAGTCGTTGGTCGTAATTTCAACGTGCTTTTTGATGGAGTGACAGATGATTCGAAAATCACGGAGGTCTCGTTATTCCAAGTTGGACAAGCAGATGCGCTGAAAACATTCAAACCCGCAGAACCAAGCCAAAAGTTTTCCATGCCACTTGTCGAGAGTGATACTGACAAAATTGATATGCCGGGTGAAGGGAACAGTGTCAGCCTTTACGTCAAAGCGAAAGATATTCATGGCTTTGAGAGTCAATCCAACACAAATAGCGTCATTTTTGACAATCAAGGTCCAGATTTTAACTTGGTTGGTCACGATGAAAGTAGCTATTACGTCAACGATTATGTGTTTGAGCTGAGAGCCGTTGACTTGGGCGCAAGCGGCAATGTTTCTGTTGAAGGTGTTGATAGAGAAAATCTAGAGTTCTGGATATTTGAGGATGCAGAGCCGCCTTTTGGTACGCAAGGTACGGACATAGTTAATGCCGAAACTCTAAAGGTTCCTTTAGGTGGTTTGAGTGATGGTGATCATACTATTAGGATCAAAGGTCTTGATGTTCGTGGTAACTCTTCCCAAAAAGATTTCCGGTTTAATGTAAGTAACAAGGTTCCTCAACTGGATTTAAAAATCACTAACATTGCGAACGGTGAAACAATAGATCGCGTCGTATATGACGAAGGTGACATCAAGCTGACGTTAAAAGTAACGGATGTGAGTGGTGTAAAGAACATTGTTTCTACTTATAAATACTCCGGTGAGAGCAAAGCTACGGACTTTCAGTTCGATGAAGTTGTGGGTGAAGAGGGTACGTGGACTGCTACCTTGAAAGAGTCTGAGTTAAAAGCTGATGGTAACTATGAACTCAGTATTAGTGTTTACAACAATGTCCAGCATAACAGCGACGATAATCCATTAGTCAGCAAGATAAACCACACGCTTAGTGTTCAGCGTAATGGTGTTGCTCTTGATGTATTAAAACCAACTCAAGACTTTCAAAACTATGTCTCTAATGGTGTGCTGGATGTCACATTCACAACGCTAAGTGAAGTTAAAGCGCAGCAAATTCAGTGCTGGGTTCGTCAAGAGTACGATGGTAATGAAGCCCCTGATGAGAACGAAAAGCCAACTTCTGGCAAGAAGAATATATCTCCAGGACAAGAACCTAGTTGTACCGTTGACTCTGAAAGTACCTCATTGTCACCGGCAATATTGATTGTTCAAACTAAGGGGACGAATGGCGCGGTAGCGGTTCAGAAATTTGACTTTAAAATGATGGACTCAGATTCCCCAGTAGTCACTCAACCAGCTACTGATACTTATCAATTCTCTGGTGGTGAAGTAACCCACAACCCTGGTGATGACACGAAGTTTCTAGCGTTCGAGCTTATGTTTAAAGATGAATTATCAGGAGTGAACATCACCAATGAAGACAACTACCCTAAAATAATTCGGAAAGCGGGAGCGATTCCTTTTAGCGCAGAAAGTTGTGTATTAAATGCGGATGGTCAGGTTGTGTGTCGCTACAAGGAAAAGTACTCCGACATTATCCAAAAGACCGCAGTTACACATGATTACAAAGTAACAAACATTAAAGACAATGCAGGTAATTTAGCCCTAGATCATGAGTTTGAATTTTTGTTACCGACTGAAGATCCAATCGTTGAAATTATCAGCCCAAGTGAAGGCAACGTTCTAAATGGTAAAACTCTTGATGTAGAGTTTAGAGTGAAACTGAGTAAAAATTCAGAACTAGAAAACGTAGAAGTGACCTTCGGTGACGAGTCCTACAATCTCAAAACGGATGATAACTTTGAAAAGTTCAAGCCTTGTGGTGTTGATGGAGAATATCGTTGTTCTATTTTCCATAGTGACCAATTAGAAAGCTCTCTAGAAAACAAAGCACTGACTGTAAATGTGACTGCCACAGATGTTTGGGATAACCGTGGAAGTGCAGCAGTTAAAGACATTCGATTCGATAATACAGCACCAATTATTGGGGATGTGATCACGGTTTCAGAGCAACCAAACGATAAGGTTAGGTTCACTTTTGATGAGATGAGAGATGAAGTCAGTGGACTCGCTACGGTTAAATACACAGTGCGTGTGCTCAACTTTGAAGAAGAAAAAACGGAGAATGTGACCTATTTCGAGTTGCCTAAAGATCAGATCGCAGGTCGTGATGAAATCAGAGTTGAGGTTATCGCGACTGATGCTGTCGAAAACTTTGAGTCCGCAACAAAAACTGTTTATTTAAAAGCGCCAACAGTAACACTTGCTTTTGATGGCATTGCTGGCTTGCAAGGAAACAAGCTAGCGTTTGTAGATGAGAATCAATCATTTACGATTACCTCTAAAGATAGTGAGCACGTCAAGGCTTCTAGCTACTCTGTAGATATGATTCCGAAGGTTGGGGATACGCTTAATTTCAAGGGAAATATAACGTCATCAACGGCGTCAGGCACTATGGTGTTTGATGCCGATGACCAGGCTGAGTACACGTACAAAGTCACTGTCATAGATTCCATAGGACGTTCGATTACAGACTTTGAGCTTTTCGATAAATCTTATGATGCCAAAGGTCTCGACTCTGTTGTTGACCATGAGATACCGGTTATCACGGGTGTTCGCGCTGATCAAGTTTCTATGACTCCGACAGGTGATAAATACAATTTGGATGTAACCGCTTATGTTTCAGATAAAAACTTAAGTTCAGTCACATCAACGGCTGATAATGGGGCAGGGGTAATTGTTGGTCCACAATCAATCACACAGCCTGCCAACGATAGCGACCCGTATGTAATGCACTACTTATTATCAAAAGGAGACTACACGATAAAAGTAGTGGCGTCGGACCTCGTCAACCATAAGGCTGAAGAAACGACAACGCCGACAGTGGAAGCTGCAAGTGTCCCTGAACTCACAATATCAAGCTCTGGGAGTGCTCCATTAGCTGGTGGTGTTGAAGTTCAGCTTACGTTTAAGTTTACGGAAGACGTCAAAAACTATGAGTTCTCTGATGTAAAACTCGAAGCAAGTGATGGAAGTGATGTTGGAGAGCTGAAGCTTCTATCTTGGAACAAAACTGATGACAAAACATGGACTGTCAACTACTTAACTCCAGAAAGGGCGGATAAAGATATAACCATACGGGTCGATGATGGTAGCTATGAGAGCGTCAATACTATCCCCGGAATTGGGGATAGTTTGCTTCTAGGGGTTGAAGGTGTGTTGCCAACACTGACTAAGGTGACGTTTGACCCGATACATCAGGAAATCGGCAAATCTGTCAACATCCAGCTTGAGTTCGACAAAGAGTTGCAAGAAGCGACTGCATCACTAGGAAGTAATAACGTTACATCACTAGCGGTGACCGCAAATAAGAAGGTGTGGACAGGCACAGTTGAGGTTCCGAATGTACCGGAAGCAAGCGTTGGTCTTGTTGTCAGTCAATATAAAGACTTAGTGGGTAATGTGGGCGAAAACAATGCCTCAAACGCATTGCCAATAACGCCAACTTTAACA
>NZ_BCUF01000058.1 GCF_001591145.1 Vibrio harveyi NBRC 15634 = ATCC 14126 = KCTC 12724
GGTCAACAGACCCTAAACACCTGACGACACAAAACTTCTTCTCACAGCGCCTAATTTGGCGCTGTGTTTGTATCTGGTGTTTGCTCTGCTTATTGATACTTTTCTCTTGCTAATTCGGCATACTGACTGTATATCTAACTAAGAATTATTATTATTTCACTTGTGTGATGCCGTAGAGTAAAACAGTCGAGAATTGGGAAGCTGGAGTAGTAGCATGGCGAAACGTTTATGTAAGATGAGCCGCAAACAGATTGCTGAGAGTTTGGGTGATATTCACCGTCTCGTGGTGGCACCTAAGTTTGTCTGTCGCTCTTGTGCTCGTTCTTCTGCATCGAAAAACACCTTGTGTAAGCCTGCCGCGATTCCACCTCAAAAGTGCCAAGACAAACCGCTGTCTGAGCAACAGGCTTGTGGTCTATTGGCGGAAGCACTGCCGACTTCATCTCTAACTCAAGACACACCAATCATCATGGCGCCTGAGCAAAGCGCTGAGAAAGCCGCGATCGTCAAACGTGTTGTGGAACGAGTGAAAGAGAAAAAACTGGCAGCGAAAGTCGCAGCGGTAACTCCAACCACTAAGCTAGAGGCGCCAGCTATGTTTGATTTGTCAGATAAGAAAGCGCTGAAGAAGGCGAAGAAAGCGGTTAAGAAACATTACAAGCAGCAGAAGAAGTTGCTTAAGTTAGCCAAAAAGCAGCAAAAACTGCTCAAACGCCAGCGCAAGCTTGAGGCGCGAAATGCCAAACTAGAGGTGTTGGTGCCAACGCCACCAAACACGTTGATGAGCACAAGCTCGCAAGCCAAAGTGCATTAATCGAATCAAAAAAACGCTCTCCAGTTGGAGAGCGTTTTTTATTGTCGAAATGTTTGTAGGATTAGCTGTGTTACTTGTTGGCGTAACTCATCTCTACGCGCTTTTTCACCCAAGTCTCATTGATCCACAGCGATAGCATGATGATTGCGCCGCCAATGGCAAGTCGCGTCACATCAACATCGCGGTTCCAAATCACGATATTCACAATCAAGCCAGCAGGGACGAGTGCGTTGTTCATTACCGCAAGTGCACCCGCGTTGACCATGGTTGCGCCTTTGTTCCACGCAAAGTAACCAAAGCCTGATGCAATCAAACCAAGGTAAGTCAGAATGCCCCATTGTGTTGCTGTGGTTGGCATCTTGTCCAAGTTCCCCATCAGAGCAAAAGCGACGGTCGCCACGCACAATGCGCCTAAGTAGAAGTAGCCAAATACCGTGTGCTGCGGCAGTTCAACCGATTCGGTTTCCATAATGTATTTATAGCCGACCTGACCGATGGCAAAACACAGGTTCGCTCCTTGTACGACCAAAAAGCCCACCAAGAAGTTTTCATTGATGCCTGCAAACTTAATCCACGCCGCGCCCAGCACTGCAATCGCCGCCGTAACCAAATACCAAGGCGAGAATCGACCTTTCAAGAAGTCATAAATCAAGGTGACGTAAATAGGGGTAAATACGGTGAACAGCAGTACTTCTGGTACAGAAAGGAGTAGGAAAGACTGGTAGTAGAAGCAATACATTAAGCCGAGTTGAAAGCCGCCCACGATCATCAATTTCGCGATCAGAGATTTGCTTACGCCACGGAATTTTAAGAAAGGAATGAAGACTAGGCTCGCCAGCGCAACGCGCATGAAAACAGAGAACCAAGAGTCAACCTGACCGGCAAGGTAAACGCCGATCAGGCTAAATGAGAATGCCCAAAGTAGGGTAACTGCGGATAGATAAGCCATGGATGAGAATCTTTATCAACAACAAATGTGCCCGCAGTCTAACCAAGTTTTGAGGTCACGCCAACGCAAATCAGTCTTTTAGCGGTACGACCAGCATATCGACGGGTGAGCAGTTAATAAGCTGACGCGTCGACGAAAGAATCTTGCTCCAGAAATCTTGGTGATGACCACAAACCACCAAATCAATATTGTAGTCCTGGATGGTATCGCACAGCTCGTTACTCAAATCACCACTACCAACCAACGTATGTGTGATTGGGTACTCTGCGTATTCTTCAAAATTCGCTAACTGTGTACGAGACGCTTCCATCGCTTGGTGTTGCGCCTCCGCCATGTTGATGTCGATAAGCCCGGTGTAAAGCTCGGCGTAATTCACATCGATATGAATGAAAGAGACTTTCGCATCCAGAGGTTTAGCCAGTGACACGGCTTTCTTAATCAACACTTTACTGTCGTCTGAGAGGTCGACTGCCACAAGTACGTGTTTGTAACTCATATTGCTATCTCCTTGATAAGGTCATAGTGTCAGATTAGCACTAAGTCTCAGATAATTTTGCTGAAGTGATCTCATATCAATATCGTAGGTACAAAGTGTTGCCACAGTAATCATGTTATAGTGGCGTTATACCCAAGTGACTTCAAGACGTGGGATTCAGAGCTTTGTCACTGATTCGAGCGCAAGGAAAACATTGCAGCGTAATAGTTCGCTCTTACCAAAATGTTTGACGAAGAGATCGGTTCAGTGACAAGCTCCCAAAGGGCGAGTTATCTTGGCTTGCAAACATTGTTGACGATTATTGATTTAGAACCACTAGATCTTCAAACCGTCGCCTCGTCTGCAAACCAAGCTATTCTCGCTGAACCCACCCATCTTGAGGTTACTTGGGTATATTGCATGCACATAAATAGGAGTTAACATGCTGTCTCAAACTATGGTTGAACAATTGAATGAGCAAATTAACCTAGAATTTTTCTCATCCAATCTATACTTACAAATGAGTGCTTGGTGTGAAGACAAAGGTTTTGAAGGTGCGGCTGAATTTTTACGCGCTCACGCCGTAGAAGAAATGGAGCACATGCAACGTCTTTTCACTTATGTAAGTGAAACTGGCTCAATGCCAATCCTAGGTGCGATTGAAGCACCCAAGCATGACTTTGCTAGCCTTGGCGATGTTTTCCGTGAAACCTACGAACATGAGCAAATGATCACGGAAAAGATCAATAAATTGGCGCATGTTGCATTTACAAGCCAAGACTACTCAACGTTTAACTTCCTACAGTGGTACGTGGCTGAACAGCACGAAGAAGAGAAGTTGTTTAAAGGGATTTTAGATAAGATCGAATTAGTTGGTGAAGACGGTAAGGCATTGTTCTTCATCGATAAAGATCTAGCACAAATGGCGAAAGAAGGTTCATCTTCAATCATGGATGCTCCGGCTGCATAACGCGTTCCCGACGCGGTAAGTAGCGGGTTAAGGACGAAGCATTGGTCGTCTTTATCTCTTGAGCATCGTTGAAGATGTAGGGAGGAAAAGATGATCAGTGGAGACACAATCTTATTTGCGCTAATGGTAGTAACGGGAGTAAACATGGTCCGTTATCTCACCGCTCTTCGTTCTTTAATTTACATCATGCGTGAAGCGCATCCTTTGCTTTATCAGCAAGTGGATGGCAATGGATTTTTCACCACCCATGGTAACGTCACCAAACAGGTGCGGCTGTACCATTACATTAAGAGTAAAGAGTATCACCATCATCACGATGAGATCTTTACTGGCAAATGCGAAAGGGTGCGCGGGTTATTCATTTTATCGACCGCTTTACTTGGTGTGACCCTACTGGCTGCCTTCATTCTTTAAGCCAGCAAGCAGTGCTTGGAATTTAAGCGCTTTTCCCGCTCGACTTTTGTCGTTAGAATAGCGCCCGCAGAAAGCAAGGATGTGCATTACGCACATCCTTTTTTATTTTTGGACTTATATACCCAAACACCTCGAGGTTACTGGGTATAAACCAGTTTAAATAAGTAATTGAGCGTTACCCATGAGTAAGAAATTTGATGTTGTTGTAATCGGCGCAGGTGCGGCGGGTTTGATGTGTGCAGCAGAAGCAGGCAAACGCGGACGCAGTGTGCTCGTGCTGGATCATGCGAAAAAACCAGGACGTAAAATCCTTATCTCAGGTGGTGGTCGTTGTAACTTCACTAACTACGACGTCTCAGCGAGCAACTACTTATGCCAAAACCCACACTTCGTGAAGTCGGCGTTGTCTCAGTACACCAACTGGGACTTTATCTCGATGGTCAGCAAGCATGGCATCGAGTTTGAAGAGCGCGATCACGGACAGTTGTTCTGTGTTGATGCGTTTACTGCAAAAGACATTGTTAAGATGCTACTAGCAGAATGCGACATGCCAAACATCCAACAACGCTACCAATGTGATGTACATTCGATTGAGAAAACCGATGCGGGCTTCCGTCTGCATGCTGGTACTGAAAACATCGAATGTGAATCTTTGGTGGTAGCAACGGGTGGTCTGTCGATGCCTAAACTGGGCGCGACGCCATTCGGCTATAAGATTGCTGAGCAGTTCGAGATCCCGGTGATTACCACTACAGCAGGTCTAGTGCCGTTTACGCTGCACAAAGAAGACAAAGAAGATTTCGCTGAACTATCGGGCATTGCGATCCCAGCAGAAATCACCGCGCAAGACGGCACCATGTTCAAAGAAGCGTTGCTGTTTACTCACCGCGGCTTATCTGGTCCATCGGTACTGCAAATCTCGTCATTCTGGAAAGCGGGTCAGAAGGTGACGATCAACCTCGTACCAAACGACGATATCGCCGAGTTACTAGAACGCAGCCGCGAAAAGCATCCGAACCAATCTCTAAAGAACACGCTAGCAAAAGTGCTACCAAAGCGTTTGGTTGAAGTGCTGATTGAACGTAAAGAATTAGCAGACAAACCTCTTAAGCAGTTCAACCAGAAAGAGATGGCAACCATCGTAGAGCGACTAGAAAACTGGGCAGTAGCACCAAACGGCACGGAAGGTTACCGCACTGCAGAAGTGACCTTAGGCGGCGTAGATACCGATCACCTGTCTTCAAAAACCATGGAATGTAAGAACATCAAAGGCTTGTACTTCATTGGCGAAGTGATGGACGTAACCGGCTGGTTAGGCGGCTATAACTTCCAATGGTGCTGGTCGAGCGGCTTTGTTGCTGGGCAGTGGGTGTAAACATGTGTAGAAACAATAAATTTTGCCCGTAAGCAATAAAGTTTGCCCGTAAGAGCTGTCTGGACTACGGTTCTTACAGGCTTACTGTATTGGATTTGACATGGGACGAGGCAGAAAACTAGAGACTCTTGAAGGATGCAACACTTAGTGCTCGACGACCTAATAACAGAGTTGTCCTATATTTATTAAATTGGGGATTACATTAAAGAGGGATTATCATGCAGCTACCGAAAGCGCTACCTGATGAATCCCTGTTTAGCCGTATGTGTCGTCACTTTGCTATGACAGGCTTAACGAAAAATCAGTATCTAAAACGACTAGTGGGGGATGAACGTGCTGCTGTTCATCCATATCTAACATCAAATTTATTTTTAATCAGTAAATCAACTCACGAAACTCCCAGAGAATTATGGCTATATCAAACGTTATTGCCTTTGTTTTCCTATTATCTACCTAAGTACAAGTCTATTATTGAAAATTACTCGGCAAACTCTAATCAGCTTTTACGAGCTTGCCAGCTATCAACTTTTAGAGAAGGTAATGTCCTGGGAGCTAAGTATTGCCCTTCATGTGCTTTCGTGGATATCCAACATCATGGTGTCGCATATTGGCATTGTGCGCACCAAATACCCGGTGCAGAAGCATGTTCTAAACATGGTGTCTGGTTAGTTCATAGCGAACTTCCGAATCGAGTTCATATTGCAGACAATTTTCTACCGTTTTACACCGTTCAGCAAAGAGAGAGCAACAGTCTTGCAATAGAGTTCGCGAAATATGTAGAGCGAAAGATTCAGTCAATCAGGTGCAATGACATTGCGTTAAACGTTTCTGGTGGATATCGCTCTAGATTGAGAGATAAAGGATTGCTTACTAAATCTGGAAGAGTTCGGCGACAAGTTCTTGCTCGGGATCAGTATGAGCTTGCTAAGAAAATATTGCCATTGAGTAGCCACTTATTCCCAAGATCTTTAGATGATTTTGGCTACTTTTCGTCCTTGTTGGCTGGGACATTCAATCAGCATCCATTCAAACATTTATTACTAGATTTTTATTTGTCTCGGTTACAGATAGACAATACTTTGATGAGAGTTCTAGCTACTCCCCAAGTGAGTGGTTTGGAGGGGCGTTGTTGCGACCTACTGCGAGAAGGTTTGTCAATGGCGCAAGTAAGTAGAGATATAGGCAAAAGCCGCTGTTGCGTTAAAGCCGTTGCATTGAGAAATGATATTCCTGTGAACCTTAAACCAAAGAAGATAACGAGTGCTTTAATGCTCGAGGTAATCAAGATGGCTTACAAAGGGTTCCATCGTTGCGCTATTGCCCGTAAGTTTGGAATATCTTCAGGTAGTGTTGAGCTCATCATATCCACGACAAATGGATTAGTAGCCTAGCGTAAACGATGTAAAGCAGACTCTCTGTGCCGCAGGTATATGTGCCAGATATTGAGATTTATTAACAGTAACCCCAATGCATGCCGGCAACAGATAAGAAATCAATGTGAAGCAGCATTTTATTGGCTTTATCACCATTGCCCTGAGTGGCTTGAGGCGACACTTCCACCACCACAAAAGGTGTGTCATGTTGATAAGGTTAATTGGGAAGAAAGGGACAGGAAGCTGTCTTACCAGGTGTCCGAAATACTATCTAGTGTGGATTCATCTATCAGTCGAAGTGAGTTGGATCGGATGTTGGGTTCTCATGGTTGGCTAACATCAAAGAAGCATAAATTGCCCAAAACAATGAATGTATTGTGTAGATATGGCCTACTCAATATGCATTAAGTGGAGTTCTGGCAATTTACTATGGAGCCCCAATGCATTGCCTACATTAAGTTTTATTGTAGAGCGTTGGCTATGGAATAAATCTTGATTTTTTCACTTAAAGTTTTGTTAGGGATTCATTAGGTTGAAGGGACAGAAAAGTCTTTTGTATGGCGATATCAAAGGTCTAAAGGTGGAAGCTTATGTTCGCGAACCATCTAGTTCGTAATTGGTTCTGAATATACCATTCAGTTGCTAGTAGGTTGTTGCGCTTTTGTTTCATTTTGGTGGTTAGATAACGGTGGCATTGATTTTTGTAGATGTGTCATACAAATCAATTCGAAAGCAAAAAAAACAATATCTGTTCTTAAGTATAAGCTCATTGAAGAGGCCACTCACAGTTTTTGTTTGGTATTGGTTTTAAAATAAGCGGAAAAATTTCACTTTAACTGAAATAATTTGCCAAAATGCTTCAATCTGGTAGGGTGCAATCACTACAATCAGATAGCAATTGAATACGGTTCAGCGAGCTTATGTCGGGCTCGCTTTAGCTAATAGATGTTACGGAGAACTGGCATGATCCGCTGCCACCTAGCCCGTTTGATGGGCGAGCATAAAATGCGAATAAGTGATGTGATCCGCGAGACAGGTTTAAGCCGCAATACTATTACCTTGATGTACAAAGAAACAGCACAGAAAGTTGATTTAGAAGCACTAGATAAACTCTGTGTTCTTTTTAATTGTGAGCTTAGCGAACTGTTGGAGCGTATTGAATAGTAATAAAAAATGCTTATACCAGTACGTCAATGCACATTGTGCGAAGAAAATTTTTCAGGACTTAAAGTGACTAACAACGATATCGTACAAAAACTTTGGAACCTCTGCGACGTTTTAAGAGATGATGGCATTAACTACAGTGACTATGTTACTGAATTAGTATTGCTGCTCTTTATTAAGATGGTGAATGAAAGTACAGAGTCTGGATCACTAAAAGAACATCCTTTGCCGGAAGGTTGTCGTTGGACAGACTTAAACGACAAAAAGGGTATGGTGTTACTTGAATGTTATAAGACCATTTTAAGTACCCTTGCAACAGGAAAGCGCATTGAAGCCGACCCGAAGGGAAAAGATAAGTTCATTGAGGTTCAAGTCCATAACGATCCATTAATCATGGCTATCTATGCCGACGCCCAAACTCGGTTAAGAGAGCCTCGTCACCTAGAGCAAATTATTAAGCGTTTTGACGAGATTAAAGGTTGGTTCAGTGATAAAAGTGACGGATTGGGTAACTTATATGAAGGTTTGTTGGATAAAAATGCTAATGAAACTAAGAGCGGTGCAGGGCAATACTTCACTCCTCGAGCGTTAATTAACAGTATGGTTCGTTGCATTAAGCCTCAACCTGGCGAAGTGATTCAGGATCCTGCAGCTGGTACAGCAGGGTTTTTGGTTACTGCACATGAGTATGTTAAATCTATAACTAATAATTTGGAAGATCTCAGCCCTCACCAACAATATGTACAAAAAAATAAAGCATATTTTGGTGTGGAGTTAGTTCCCAATACTCGTCGCCTCGCTTTGATGAACTGTTTGTTGCATGGCATGGAAGGTGAAGAAGAGGGGGTTGTGCGATTAGGTAATGCTTTAGGTGAGGTTGGTAAAGAGATTCCTTCTTCTAACATCATATTGGCTAATCCTCCTTTTGGGAGCAGTAAGGGAGGAGATGCCAGCATCTCTCGCGATGATTTACCCTACGAGACAACAAATAAGCAGTTAGCATTCCTTCAACATATATATTTGAATTTAAAGCCTGGAGGTCGAGCCGCTGTGGTATTACCCGATAATGTCTTATTTGAAACGGGTAAGGGTACTGATATTCGTCGTGACCTAATGGATAAGTGCAATCTGCATACAATCCTTCGCTTGCCTAAGGGAATTTTCTACGCACAGGGCGTACAGACGAATGTCTTGTTTTTCCAAAAAGGCGCAATAACCGAGAATATTTGGGTTTATGATCTACGTACTAATATTCCAACTTTTGGAAAACGCACACCGTTCACTGAAGATTACTTAAAGCCTTTTGAAAAAGTCTTCGGTGATAAGCCAGATGGAACCAGCCCAAGACAAGAGGGTGAATGGTCATTTGGTATTGTAGATCTTGATGATAATGAAGCAGATAACGATGAAAACCAAGAGGGGAATGGCGATTGTATCAATAACTCCCGTTGGCGTTGTTTTAGCCGTGACTGGATTCGTGATACTAAAGGTAACTCACTGGACATTTCTTGGTTGAAAGATAAAAACAGCGTTGATGTTGATAGCTTGCCAGAGCCTGATGTACTAGCACGCAAAGCGAAAAAAGAACTGGAAGCTGCATTGGAACAATTAGATGCACTATTGAAGGCTCTTGAGGGGGCTGAATGATGTCTTGTAGGCAGTATCCGGAACAGTGGGTGAAAACGACGATCGGTGATATTGCTGAGGTTGTTGCGGGCGGTACTCCTAAGGCTGGAAATTCTGAAAATTTTGCAGAACCAGGTACAGGTATAGCTTGGCTAACCCCTGCTGATTTAAGTGGTTATTCCGAGAAGTATATTTGTCACGGTAGCAGAGATTTAAGTCAAATTGGATATGAATCAAGTTCAGCTAAGTTGATGCCTGCTGGGACAGTGCTTTTTAGTAGTAGAGCTCCAATAGGGTACGTGGCTATTGCACAGAACGAAATATCTACAAACCAAGGCTTTAAGAGTTTTGTTTTTCCTTATGGTGTTGATTCTTGTTATGCATATTACTATTTAAAAAGTATTCGTGATTTAGCTGAAAACTTGGGTACAGGAACTACCTTTAAGGAAATTTCAATATCAAAGGCAAAGACATTGCCCTTTGTTCTTCCTCCCATGGAAGAGCAAAAAGTTGTCGCTGAAAAACTTGACACTATGTTGGCTATGGTGGAAAACACCAAAGCTCGACTTGATAGCATTCCCGGTATTCTAAAGCGCTTTCGTCAATCTGTTCTTTCTACTGCAGTGAGTGGGAAACTGACAGAGAAATATAGAGAGCTCAAAATTATTTCTGGTGATGGAAAGCTTCTTGCTGCCTCACTAATGCAAGCTCATGCGGATAATGGTGGACATGCTAGAGGCAATGCATCCAAACCTACAGAAGAGGCGCATGATTTAACTGACAGTGATTTACCTGATAGTTGGGGGATTGCTGAGATGAGAGACGTATGTATACCGGGACGTCCGATAACATACGGGATTCTTAAACCAGGGCCAGAACAAGATGATGGCGTTCCTTATATTAGAGTTGCTGATTTTCCAGATAATAAACTCAATGTTTCAAGTATAAAGAGAACAAGTAGAGCTATTGATGAGGCGTATAAGAGAGCGAGACTTTCTACTGGGGATTTATTACTATCCATTCGAGGAAGTGTTGGTCGACTAATTGAAGTGCCAGCTTGTTTGGATGGCGCTAACATCACACAAGATTCAGCTAGGCTAGCTGTGTCCCCGCTTGTGTCATCCAGATATGTATATTGGTCTCTGTTAGCTGATTCTACTCAAAATCGCATGTCAAGAGCTATAAGGGGAGTCGCTATAAAGGGAATTAATATTGGTGATGTTCGAGCTATTCAGGTTCCTATTCCTCCTTTAGAAGAGCAAATTGAAATCGTCCGTCGCGTGGAAAACCTCTTTGCTTTTGCTGACAATATAGAGCAGCAACTAAATGTGGCTTTGGATCGAGTCAACAATCTTACTCAATCCATTTTAAGTAAAGCATTTAATGGGGAACTTACCACAAGTTGGCGTGAAGGAAACCTTGAGTTAATTAGTGGAGATAATTCCGCAGAGGTATTATTAAAAAATATCAAAGATGAGCTTGAAGTTTTAAAAAGACAGCCAAAAGCAAAACGGAAAGTGGTGAAAAATAAAACAGGTAAAGCCATGACCAAAAAAATTATTAAGGTTAAAGATGCGCTTAAAGCTAAGAGCAAGCCTTTAAGTGGCCAACAATTGCTAACTGTTGCAGGTTATCCCAGTGATTGTAGCACTGAGCAACTCGAGCAGTTCTTTTTAGATATCCGCGATTCGTTGGCAAGAGAAGACATAATCAAACAAAGCCGCGACGATGATGGTCAAGATTGGTTTGCTTTGGCAGAGAAAAAATAAGTTTGGCTAAGGAAGCCACATGAAAGTTGATAAATTACATATTCGATCACGATTCAAGAACTTAGAAAACGTGCAGGTTAATTTCGATGAAGATAATCTGATGACCGTTGTCGTTGGCCTTAATGGGTCTGGAAAATCTAATGTATTGGAAGCCTTGGTCGCAATTTTTCGTAATCTTGATTTGGGCGAAGCTCCACCATTTTCTTACGAGTTGAAGTATCAAATCGGTGAAGAAAAGTGGGCTAATTGGTATGAAATAAAAGTTGATGCTAATCCTGAACGGGGAACACTCTCTAAACAATATCAGGTTTACGTTAAGAATTTAAACAGCAAAGAGAATAAATTCCAACTTGTTCCTTTCTCAAAAGTGCGCCGAGATAAGAAGACGAAACGAGCTGAATATTTGCCAAATTTCTTGTTTGCCTACTATTCTGGCCCGTCTGATCGCTTGGAAAAATACTTCCGAAAGCATAGGGATGATTACTATCGAGAACTGTTATATAACAAGATAGATTTAAAGGCGGATATAAGGCCACTGTTTTACGCAAAACCCTTACATAGCCAGTTTGTGCTAATGGCTTTTTTTCTCAGCCCTGACTTTAAAAAAGAACGGAAATTTTTAAAAGAACAGTTGGGGATTGAAAGTCTTGACTCAATTCATTTTGTTTTGCGTCGACCTTCTTGGGAGAAAGATAAAGATGATGCTTTTTGGGGGGCTGATGGAGTTGTAAGAGATTTCATTGAACTACTTTTCCCACATGCACTAGCACCGGTAAAAGTTACGCGTAATGAGGATATAAGTCTTACGGGTAAAAATCGGAAAAATGACTTTATTCATGTTTTTCTACCATCAGTAGAGTGTTTGTATGACTTAACAAAAGACTTAGGTAATAATCCTGCTAGTGTTTTCTTCAAGATGCTAGAAAGTACGGTTCTTTCCGAAATTATCTCTGAAGTGCATGTGAGGGTAAAAGTAACATACTCTGAACAGCCCATAACTTTCCAAGAACTTAGCGAAGGTGAGCAACAGTTATTGACAGTATTGGGTTTATTAAAGTTCACTGGCGGAAAAGATTCATTGTTTTTATTGGATGAGCCAGATACCCACCTTAACCCTTCTTGGGCAGTGAAGTACCTCAAGTTCTTAAGAGATTTTGTACCTAACCATGAAACCAGCCATTTACTAATGGTGACACATCACCCACTGGCAATTGCTGAGCTGCAAAAAGAGCAGGTCCAGGTGATGTGGCGGGATGATGAGTATCTGGTTCACGCAAAAGAACCTGAAGAAAATCCTAGAGGGATGGGGATAAATTTGATTTTGCGTAGCGATATGTTTGGTTTGAAAACTACACTGGATGACGATACTAATAAAAAGCTAAAGACACGCAATGCACTAGCCGCAAAAGATAAACTATCAGAAGAAAAAATCATGCGTGAAGAGGGAAGAGATCCTGAGACAGAGGAAGAATATCTAAAGCGTTTAAATGTCGAGCTGGATGCCTTAGGGTTTAATCTCGCAAGTGATGATCCAGATTACTTGGACTTTCTTCGAGAAAGATATAGCCAAAAATCGGAGAGGGACATTTAATGCGCTGGGTTTGTAAGGATGATATTGAAGAGTGCTTATCCCAGGCTTGGCGAGAGAAAGCAGCTCAAGCGAGAGCTGATTTAATTGCAGCTCCTGACGCTCAAGCACGCAAGCAAGTACTAAGACGGGTCGCATCTTCCAATGTATGGCGTGAGTTCTATGATTTGCTCCCCGATAATCTTAAGAAAAAGTGCTGGTATTGTGAGGCAGATGATATTCGGTCTGATATGCCTGTTGATCATTTTAGACCAAAGAACAAAGTTGAAGAGGAATGCGAGCATGATGGTTATTGGTGGCTTGCATTTGACTGGGAAAACTATCGTTGTGCTTGTACTTTTTGCAATAGCCGAAGAAACTTCGAGGAGACACAAGGAGGTAAAGCTTGCCGCTTTCCATTAGAGAATCCAGAAAGCAGGGCTTTTACACCTCAAGATGTTGAGTGTCTTAGAGCCGAACTGCCTGATTTTCTAGATCCATTTAATCCAGATGATGAAAAATTACTCTGGTTCGATAATGATGGTCTTCCAGAACCAAAGCCTGGAGCCGATGAAAATCAGGTACGTAAAGTCGGAAACTCAATTGATATATTTCATCTTCACGAAACCCGTATTGTCCGTGCTAGAAATAAAATTCGTATTGAAATAGATAAGCATGTAAAGAAAATTAGGGATAATGATGGTGCATTGGATGCTAAAAGGACTTTAAAGCGTATGGTGAGAGATACGGAAAAGTTATCTCGTGCTGCAGTTGTGTATCTTCGAGCTCACAGGGATCTTCCTGAAGTAAAAGAAATTTTACGCTTAGACTAACAAATTAACTATTCACTACGGAAGAACATTACCTGCCGAAGTGCCTCATAGAGATAGTTTCATTTAGCTAACCATGATAGCAGAGGAATGTGAAATTATTCATGTATAAAGCGAAGGATGAATCACTTCGTAGTTTACTTTTTAGGATCACTGAAGTCTATGGTTTGTACGATATTCAATCATATCTAATAGGCCATAATGGACACTGGCTTCTCAGACCATTATGGCCTAAGCGTCATATTAACCTGCTTGACTCGGTCTCAGATAAAGAGCTTCTGGAGCTTGTAGAGAAAAGTGGGTTAAATGAACCCTTAGATTTATTCGACTTTCCTGACCAATTACTTTATGGACTAGAAAGTGTCTTTGGGGATGAATGCTCTTCTGTTGGGCAACGCAAAGGTAGAATACCGATTGCTTTTTGTTATAGTTGCATACATGATTCTATTTCAAAAAATGGATTCGGTTATCTGCAATCATCATGGTTAACTTCATCCAAATGCGTCATTCATAAGACTTACCTCTCAGTGCTACCAGAATTACCATATAAAACTGCTATTGAATCATTAAGGCTGTTGCTAACGGGTAGGGCCGTATCTTATGTAAAGCAAGTAGATAATAAAATTTAATTTGAGAAAAATGAGGTATCTTCTATTGGTGAGAGGTTTGGCATCAAAGGTACTTTGATGCCTTGCTTGAAAGAAGAATTTCGTGACTGGATAAGAATCTATTCAAGGCCGTTTAGGTACAGTATATGTGAGGATGATGGAGAATTTGGATTAGAGTTTTTATATACAAAGTCAGGAAGGTTTTTACCTTTTTCTTGGGGTAAAGACGTTTGGGAATACGCTTTTAAGTTGATGCACATGCATTATCCAGAGACGTTATCACGATTCATAAACGAATATACTGTAGAAACAACAATAATCATTCAGTTTCGCCCGCACCATTCTCTACCTGTGATAGTACTTAAGTCTAATCGACATGATTGTTCAAAGTTTAACCTTTATAAGTTTGGTTATGAGTACTGTGATAAGAGCTTAATGATTTATCATGAATCTCGTCAGACTATTAAGCTCAATAATAATCATTACTATCTTGTAGGTAGTGTTAACTATTGCGATTATATCCTAGAGCAATCTGGCGCTAAAAGAAGACATCGAAGTCCTTTTATTTGGCATCAGGAGTAAATAATCGGGGGGAATTAAGGGCAAACTTTATTGTCTTTTTTTTTTCTTGCGGGCAGACTTTATTGGCTTTGCACAAAACAAAATTTTCTGTAGGCTGAGCATTATCTAAGCTCAGCTTATCCTTCACTTCAAAACACCATATAGTCTCGTGGGCATGTTGCTTTGGTCGGAAACTCTTTCTCTGAGTTATGCAGCTGCACATCGATGTGTGATATCAACGCCCGGCTATTTTCTATCTCATATTCAATATTGAACGTGATGGGCTCATCGTTCGAGTTTTTGCCATTCACGCTAAGGCAGCCATAGTCGTTGAAATGCACCTCATAGACACTGCTTGTTGACCTCATCAACTGTTTGAACAGTAACTGCTCTTTTGTTGTTGGAGAGCTTACCTCGATACCTGTGAGTGCCTCCTTCGAGAAATACTGCCAATAAGTCTCTGAGATATTTTCCTCTGATGCGTTTGCCAAATAGTTAGCATAGGTTGGGAGCAATGAGGGCGATGTTGGTTGGGCGTGCACAATGGTAAAGCCCATGATACTGAGCAAGAGTAATATTGAGTTCTTCATTTTTTGCTTCTTCCCCTTCGCAATTCAACAAGCCTGTGCAGTTTGGGCTTGGATGTCGAATTAATCAGAAGAAGTTTCGAGAAAGCCCAGATAAAACATGCTGATGTTTTATCTGGGCAGATTACTTTTGCGAACGATCTCTAACGAAACAACTTCTCTGCGCGAACTGGGGCGCTAAAGCGGAAGCCTTGTCCGTAGATGCAGCCGCGCTCGAATAAGTATTGGGCTTGCTCGTCGGTTTCGATGCCTTCGGCGACCACTTTCAATGACAGGGTTTGTCCCATTGCGATGATGGCATTCACGATCGCATTGCTGTCGGTATTGCTTGGAACATCGCTTACGAAAGAGCGGTCGATCTTCAACTTATTGATTGGTAGACCTTTGAGGTAAGACAGTGACGAGTAACCGGTACCAAAGTCATCAAGGGAAATCTCAATGCCGAGCTCGCGCAGCAAGTTGAGTGAGGCGATGGCTTGTTGTGGGTCAATCAGCAAGAAGCTTTCGGTGATTTCTAGCTCTAGACGTTGCGCCGGGAATTCAGTCTCTTTTAGAATCACCCCAAGTTTACTGATGAAGTCCGATTGTTGCAGCTGAAGAGCCGATACGTTTACCGCGAGCTTGCCAAATTCAATGCCGTTATCTAACCATGCGCGACCTTGCAAACAAGCTTGCTCCAAGACCCATTTACCAATGCTTTGAATCAAGCCCGTTTTCTCTGCAATCGGGATAAAATCTGCCGGAGAAATCATCCCAAGATCGGGATGTTGCCAACGCAGCAGGGCTTCTACGCCAACCAGTTCGTTGGCACTTAAGTTGTATTGCGGTTGGTACGCTAAATGAAGTTGGTTTTTCTCAATCGCTTCATGCAAAGCAGACTGCATACGCACGTGAGACACGGATTTATCGGTCAAATCTGGCGAGTAGAACGCGTAGCCGTTACGACCGTTTTTCTTCGCCAAGTACATGGCAGTATCGGCATTCTTGAGCAAGGTTTCGCTGTCTTGTCCGTCTTGAGGATAACGAGCCACGCCCACGCTGGTGGAGATGCGTAAAGATTCGTTCTTGCTGACTTCAAAAGGACGGTTAAACAGGCAGAGTATGTCCTCAATAGTGTCGATCAGCTGCGAATCCGATTCGATGTTCGGCAATATAATGACAAACTCATCGCCACCGATACGTGCCACATGAGCACGCAAGTGCAGCACATCTTGCAGACGTTCAGCGAGCTTAGTTAGCAGTTGGTCGCCACAGAAGTGCCCCATGCTGTCGTTGATGTGCTTGAAGTGGTCGATATCGAGGAACAGAGTCGCAAACGCGTGTTGATGCTTCTGACCGTTCTCAATGTGCTGTTCTAGCAAGCTGATCAAATGGGTACGGTTAGGAAGGTTGGTCAATGGATCGTAAAACGCCATGCGTTGCAGTTTTTCTTCGTGCGCTTTACGCACCGAGATGTCTTCGAATACACAGATGTAGTTGATCAGATGGTTCTTATCGTCCATCACCGCACTGATGGTGGCAAGCTGCGGGTAAATGCTGCCATCTTTTTTGCGGTTGATGAACTCGCCTTTCCATTGACCTTTGCTCTCTAGTTGACGCCACAACTGTTGATAAAACTCGCGGTCGTGATGCCCAGAACGCAAGATATTTGGGTTCTTACCGATCACTTCTTCTGCTGTATAACCAGTGATGTGGGTGAAGGCGCTGTTTACATCAAGAATGTTGGCTTTACGGTCGGTGATCACCATCCCTTCGTGGGAGTTATCGAAGATTTTCGATGCCAATGACAACTGAGTTTCTACCATTTTTCGACGAGTGACGTTGCGTGTCATACCCAAAATACCAATCAGCTCTCCGGTTTGATTGCGGATTGGCGACTTGATGGTTTCCAACCAGGTTGGGTTGTTGTTGTCATCAATCAGAGTGCACTCTTCAACCGTGTTTTGGCTGCCTGTAGCGATCACCAACTGGTCGGTATCAATGAACTTTTTCGCTCGACGGCTGCTGAACAACTCGAAGTCATTCTTGCCGACGATTTCACTGCCGGTCATTTTCCAAGAGTCTTCAACGCTGCGGTTGGTCATCGCGTAGCGACCATCAGTGCTCTTTATCCACGTGTGATCTTCTAAGCAATCAATGAATTCTTGTAGAGATGGCAGTAACTCTGGCAATTGAACATCGTGACGCTGCTGCTCTTTATGGTAAGTCTGTGCAACATCAAAGCCGACGCGTCCTGCCAATGCGCTTAACCATCCAGAAATGACAGTATCTTGCTCGGTTGGATGAACCAATGCGAGCGCAGCAAACAGCTCACCGCTCGGCAGCCATACCGGGCAGTAACTCAAGGTTTGGTTTTGAAAGGGTGTTTGTTCAACAACAAGCTGAGGATAGATAAAGTGCTCAGTGGCTGGATCGAGAATCGCGACGACTTCACGATGATGTTGCGGCGACGTCGCCACCTCACTCAAGTGCCATTGGCGAGTGTAGCTGAAAGTATAAAGCTGACCGTGCGCCTGTGTGGCATCACAGCATTGTTGCAGAGCCTGTTTCCAGTCTGTCATCAATGCAGGGGAGATAGCGAAGCGAAACATAGTTAATAAAGCATCCTGAGCGCCCTTGGATTTGTGTTGTTAACATCTAATTAGACGTTCATATCGGGCTTTGGCTATATCGTATCCAAAGCCCGAACAAATCCAAGCAAGGAACACTTCATTAATCGAGTAAACTGTTAGCTAGCTCTCTTTTTTATAAATCGCGTCTCATTTTTGCAATGGTTTCGGACGTCATCATTGAGCGGTGTTCGTCTGTTTTTGCTTTTTGCCGAACTTCACTTGTTGAATCACCAAGCCACCGATGATCAGCACTAAGCCAATCAAAGTGGATGGGTGAATCTCTTCACCAATGATGGTCGCAAGTAGCATGAGCGAGATGAATGGTGAAGCAAAAATCAGGTTGCTGATGCGTGCGGTGTTCTCGGTGAGTTTGAGTGCCGATAGCCACAACACGAAGGTCACGCCCATTTCAAACAGACCAACATAAGTCACTGCAGCCCAACCTTTCGCGGTGATTTGGCTCCAGTCTGCGCCTTCATAAATGCTTAAACCAATCGCAAACGGAATCGCAACCAGAAAGCCCAGTAGGACGCCCACAACAGGGTCGGCTTTGTTTTTGGTGTTGAGAATCCAGTAACTTGCCCAAAGTAGTGTTGAAAGCAGCGCTAATCCTACACCAAGCGGACTTTCGAATTCCATTCCTAACACGTTGCCTTTGGTGGCAATTACGATGACACCCAAGTAACTAAAGCCACAAGCAATCCAGTCTTTATTGCGGATCTTTTGACCCAAGAAAACCGCCGCCATCAAGGTGAGCGTGATCGCCCAACTGTAGTTGATCGCCTGCGCTTGGGAGGCTGGCAATAAGTCGTATGCTTTAAACAAGATGAGGTAGTACGCCAGTGGGTTAATCAATCCGAGCAGTAAGTAGTACCAAGGATTGGCAAGAAACGTTGAACTGAGCTGATTCAACTTGCCTTGCACGCCACATACCACGATGAGCGCGATAGCCGAGACAATACTCGCCATGGTCAGCATCTGAATCGGTGAGAATTCCGCCAAAGTCAATTTAAATGCGGTCGCTACTGTTGACCAAAGTAATACCGCTGATAGCCCAAATCCTAGGGCGCGACGCTCGTTCATGATGCCTCTGTGTGATGATGTACCGCTCATCGTTGTTGGTTTGAGCAGGTGTGAGTATGTTGTACGGAGCGCCTAGTGTATGCGAGGATTTTTCATCCAACAAACTGGACATTTATCCAGTATGTAAATACCATTATTAAAGATAAAAAACACAGGCTAACTCGCTATTATGCAATGGATTCTTGAGCATCAATCTCTCATTCTGTCTTCTCTTTTTACCGCGACCATCAGCGGTGTTGCAGTGGGTTGGTGGGTTAAACAACGCTTTGCCACACAAACTCAATTGCTCGAACAGCAGCTCTCCTCTGAAAAACAGCTTCATCAACAACAACTTGAACAAGTTAAGCAAAGCCTTGCCGAAGCACAGCAAGAATTGGATGAGCTCGATGACGAGCGCGATAAAGCGGCATTCGAAGTGCGCCAAACTCACGGTAAATTGATGGCGGCGATGGAAAAGCTGCGTTACTTCGAAGCAGTGAAGCAAGAGCGTCAGCAGTATTTTGATGAGCTAGGGCAGATGCGTGAACACAAATCGCGCCTTGAAACCCAACTTGGTGAGCAGCAAGCGCGCCACGAGCAAACTAACCAAGCTAATGCAGAAAAGCTGCAAATTCTTGAGCAAGCAGAAGTGCGTTTGAAGCAGCAATTTGAACACCTAGCGAATCAGTTGTTTGAAGAGAAAACCGCCAAAGTCGACATGCAAAACCGTCAGAGTTTGGAAGGTTTGCTGTCTCCACTAAAAGAGCAGCTGGAAGGGTTCAAAAAACAAGTCAACGATAGCTTTAGTCAAGAAGCCAAAGAGCGTCACACCTTGGTGCATGAGTTGAAGAACCTGCAACGCTTGAACGAGCACATGACCCGAGAAGCGGTCAATCTGACTCAAGCGCTGAAAGGTGACAACAAGCAACAGGGCAACTGGGGTGAAGTGGTTCTGGCTCGTGTATTGGCAGAATCTGGTTTGCGTGAAGGGCACGAGTACCAAACTCAGGTGAGCTTGCAAAACGAAGCGGGCAAACGCTATCAACCGGATGTGATTGTTCACTTACCGCAAAACAAGCAAGTGGTGGTCGATTCGAAAATGGCGCTGGTGGCGTACGAGCGCTACTTCAACGCAGAGAACGACATTCAACGAGAGCAGGCGCTGAGCGATCACCTAGCCGCGCTGCGCGCGCACATCAAAGGCTTGAGCCTTAAAGATTACCATCAGCTAAAAGGCATCCAGAGCTTAGACTACGTATTGATGTTTATTCCGGTAGAGCCAGCATTCCAAGTCGCGATTCAAGCCGATCCAAGCTTGGTTAAAGATGCGATGGAACAAAACATTATTTTGGTCAGCCCTACCACTTTGCTGGTGGCGCTACGTACGATAGATAATTTGTGGCGTAACGAACGCCAAAACGAAAACGCCCAATTGATCGCAGAACGAGCGGCGAAGTTGTACGACAAACTACGCTTGTTCATTGATGACATGGAAGGGCTGGGCGGCGCATTAGACAAAGCCAACCAAACGTACCAAGGGGCAATGAATAAACTAGCGACAGGGCGTGGCAACGTGATTCGTCAGGCTGAAAGCTTTAAGCAACTAGGAGTGGAAGTAAAACGTCCAATCTCGCCAGATCTCGCCCAGTTGGCGCAGACAGAGTCATTTTCGGAAAATGCTTCTTTAGTAGAAAGACATCCGGCTGAGGATAAAGTAAACTAATCGCCCGCAGTACAGTGGGCGACCCTATTTGTTATCAACCGCCCCGTAGTGAGAAAGTGCTGCCCAAGAGGAATCAGAATGACGGACACAAGTGTGCAATCAAATACAGCGTTAGATAACGACACTACCCACTTTGGTTTTACCACAGTGGCAAAAGACGAAAAAGTGACCAAAGTTGCCGAAGTTTTCCACTCAGTGGCAGCAAAATACGACATCATGAATGACTTGATGTCAGGTGGCGTTCATCGCCTTTGGAAGCGTTTTACTATTGATTGCAGTGGCGCTCGTCCGGGACAACGTGTTCTTGACCTAGGTGGTGGTACTGGCGATTTAACGGCGAAGTTTTCGCGCATTGTTGGCGACCAAGGTCACGTGATCCTAGCGGACATCAACAACTCAATGCTGAATGTGGGTCGTGACAAACTACGCGACAACGGCATTGTGGGTAACGTGCATTACGTTCAAGCGAACGCAGAAGAACTGCCGTTCCCAGATGATTACTTTGACGTGATCACGATTAGCTTCTGTCTACGTAACGTCACCGATAAAGACAAAGCACTGCGCTCTATGTTCCGCGTATTGAAGCCAGGTGGTCGTCTGTTGGTGCTTGAGTTCTCAAAACCAATCCTAGACCCGCTATCAAAAGTGTACGACGCGTACTCATTCCACCTATTGCCAAAAATGGGTGAACTAGTAGCGAACGACGCAGACAGCTACCGCTACCTAGCAGAATCTATCCGCATGCACCCAGACCAAGACACGCTGGAAGGCATGATGAAAGAAGCGGGCTTTGAAAACACCAAATACTACAACCTAACGGGTGGTATTGTGGCGCTGCACCGCGGCTACAAATTCTAAGGATAAGCGGTATGCCATTTGAACCTCTTATCACTGCCGTTATTGAAACGACGCTAAATACGCTGATTAAAGACGATCCTGAATTGGGTCGTCGTTTGTCACGTCTTAAAGGTCAGGTGATTCAAATTCATCTGAAAGAAATCAATAAGACGCTGACGTTCATCTTCAGTCAGCAAATCGATGTCTTGGGTAATTACGAAGGTCAGCCAGATTGTTATCTGTCGCTGAATCTGAGTGTATTGCCTGAGCTGCGCGATCAAGCCAACATTACTCGCCTTATCAAGCAAGATAAACTTGAACTTGAAGGTGACATCCAATTGGCACAGAAATTCTCTCAATTGATGGTGGATTGCAAACCCGATATCGAAGAGTGGCTGTCTCGCGTGACAGGTGATGTCGTGGCACATACTTTTGTGCAAGGCACCAAAAACGTCGGCGGTTTCTTTGCTTCTCAAGCAGAAAAACACCAGCGCCATCTTGCTCAAGTGGTAACAGAAGAGTGGAAACTGGCGCCAGCACCGCTAGAAATTGCCCACTTCTGTGACCAAGTGGATGACGTTCGTAGCCAAGCTTCTCGCGTTGAAGCGCGCCTAAACGCACTACTAAACAAATTCGATTCGGATAAGCCTGCGCTGGAGAACTCATGACGCCAGCAGAAATAAAGCGCTTATACCACATCATTAAAGTTCAGCTGGAATACGGCTTGGATGAGTTGTTGCCCGATCATCAACTGACCAAAGCGCCGCTTTTGATGCGCAAAAGCCTATTCTGGATGAAGAACAAGCACCCAGAAAAACCGCTGGGTGAACGCCTTCGTCTCGCTCTACAAGAACTTGGTCCGGTTTGGATTAAGTTCGGTCAGATGATGTCGACTCGTCGCGACCTTTTCCCTCCGCATATCGCTGATCCTCTTGCGCTTTTGCAAGACCAAGTTGCGCCATTTGATGGGCAGTTAGCGAAAGAACAAATGGAACTCGCTCTGGGCGGTCCATTAGAAAACTGGTTTACTGAATTTGATATCAAACCGTTAGCGTCTGCGTCGATTGCTCAGGTGCATACTGCTCGATTAAAAGACACTAACCAAGAAGTGGTATTAAAGGTCATCCGTCCAGATATTCGTCCGGTCATTGATTCAGATCTAAAACTGATGCACCGAATGGCGCGTATAGTCGCCGGAGCGATGCCTGAAGCACGTCGTTTGAAACCAGTTGAAGTGGTTCGCGAGTACGAAAAAACCTTACTTGATGAACTCGATTTGCGTCGTGAAGCGGCGAACGCGATTCAACTGCGTCGCAACTTCGAAGGCAGTGAAGAGCTTTACGTACCAGAAGTTTTTCCTGACTTTAGTAATGAAACTGTCATGGTTTCTGAGCGAATATATGGCATCCAAGTCTCTGATATTGAAGGCTTGGAAGCGAATGGCACCAATATGAAATTGCTCGCGGAACGCGGTGTGAGTGTGTTCTTCACTCAGGTGTTCCGAGACAGCTTTTTCCATGCCGACATGCACCCGGGCAACGTGTTCGTTAAACCGGAGCATCCAGAGAATCCGATGTGGATTGGGCTGGATTGTGGGATCGTTGGTACACTTAATAGTGAAGACAAACGCTATCTGGCGGAAAACTTCCTCGCTTTCTTCAATCGTGACTACCGCCGCGTAGCGGAGTTGCACGTTGATTCGGGGTGGGTACCTGCCGATACCAATGTCGATGAATTTGAATTTGCGATTCGCATTGTGTGTGAGCCAATCTTTGCTAAACCACTGTGTGAAATCTCTTTCGGTCACGTACTGTTGAACCTGTTCAACACTGCGCGTCGATTCAATATGGAAGTGCAGCCGCAGCTTGTATTGCTACAAAAAACGCTGTTGTACGTCGAAGGACTGGGTCGCCAGTTGTACCCGCAACTAGATTTGTGGGAGACCGCGAAACCTTTCCTTGAAGAATGGATGATGAACCAAGTCGGTCCGCAAGCTTTAGTGAATGCCATTAAAGACCGTGCGCCGTTTTGGGCAGAGAAGTTACCGGAACTGCCGGAGCTGCTTTACGATAGCCTTAAACAAGGTAAAGCCATGAATCAACGCATGGATCAGCTTTATCAAGGTTACCGTCACAGCAAGCGTCAGCAGGCGACAGGAAAGTTTTTATTTGGCGTTGGAGCCACTTTAGTCGTATGCTCGGCAATATTGGTGGATAACGCTTATGAGCAGCTATCGATCGCTAGCGGTATCGCAGGGGTCACATTTTGGTTGCTTAGTTGGCGAGCTTATCGTCGATAGACGTTAAACTCTTGAAATAATTTTGTTTAAAGACCCGAGGTAAAAAGAATGGGTGGTATCAGTGTTTGGCAACTTCTAATCATTGCTGTAATTGTTGTATTGCTATTCGGAACTAAGAAACTACGCGGTATCGGTGGCGATCTGGGTGGTGCCGTTAAGGGCTTCAAAAAAGCAATGAGCGAAGATGAGACTGCGAAAAAAGACGACAAAGACGCAGACTTCGAGCCAAAAAGTCTAGAAGAGCAGCAAAAGAAAGAAGCAGCTCCTGAATCGAAAAAAGACAAAGAGCAGGCGTAAAACGTGTTTGATATCGGTTTTTGGGAACTGGTATTAATATCTGTTGTTGGTCTGGTTGTTCTTGGTCCAGAGCGTTTGCCACATGCCATCCGCAGTGTCTCTCGTTTTGTCGGAGCAGCGAAGAGTATGGCAAATAGCGTCAAAGACGAGTTGTCACACGAGCTGAAAGTTCAAGAACTGCAAGAAAACTTGCGCAAAGCTGAGCAAATGGGGATGGATGATCTGTCTCCTGAGCTGAAGTCTTCGGTCGAAGAACTGAAGAAAGCGGCGCAATCTGTAAACCGCCCTTACGCGGAACCAACCAAATCAGAAGCGGAGCCCAAACAAGAGGCACCTGCGACTGAAACCGTTGAGAAAGCGGAAGAGATTAAGGTTACAGCGGCAGATAAGAAAGCCGAATAGTCTCATTAGGAGGAGCTACTAGTGATTGGTAGCTCCTTTTTGATCAGGTTTTAAAAAAGAGGTTTGCCATGTCTACCGTCGAGCAGACACAACCTTTAATTAGTCATTTATTAGAACTTCGCAACCGACTGCTTAAAGCCATTGCTGCAGTACTGGTGGTGTTTGTTGGACTAATTTACTTCTCTAACCACATCTACGAGTTTGTTTCAGCGCCTTTGGTAGAACGCCTACCTGAAGGTGCAACGATGATCGCAACCGATGTGGCTTCACCGTTTTTCACACCTTTGAAGCTAACCTTGATTGCTTCGGTGTTTATTGCGGTGCCGTTTATCTTGTACCAAGTATGGGCCTTTGTAGCGCCAGGTTTGTACAAGCATGAACGTCGATTGATCATGCCATTGCTGTTCTCTAGCTCACTGTTGTTCTACTGCGGTGTTGCCTTTGCTTACTTCGTGGTATTCCCACTGGTGTTTGGCTTCTTTACCGCTATCTCTCTTGGTGGGGTAGAGTTCGCAACCGACATCTCGAGTTACCTCGACTTTGTGCTGGCGCTGTTTATGGCGTTTGGTATCGCGTTTGAAGTACCTGTTGCGATTATCTTGCTATGTTGGACTGGCGCAACCACACCACAAGATCTGAAAGAGAAGCGTCCATACATTATCGTGTGTGCGTTTATTGTCGGTATGCTACTCACGCCGCCGGATATGATCTCGCAAACTCTACTGGCAATCCCTATGTGTTTGCTGTTTGAGGTGGGTTTGTTCTTCGCGCGTTTCTACACACGTAAAGATGAAGAAGAGCAAGTGGAAGAGTAAAGTAACTCCAACTCCACCATTTAGTATTAAAAAAGCGGCTCATGGAGCCGCTTTTTGGTATCTACAGTTTATCGAAGCTTGATTTCGTGACCGCATTTAGAGCAGACATATACTTCTTTAATTCCAATCAATTTTTGAAACCAACTGCGTTGCTGACGTTGTAAATACACTCCGTGATTACACATTGCGAATCCTATCTTTTTTATTTTATAAGCCGGCGGGCATTTTATGTGAAATCATGTACATAATTCAATGGGACTAACTATATAGTTAAGAGCACAACTATATGATTATGAAATAATTGGTTTGTTGCCGATTCTTGA
>NZ_BCUF01000059.1 GCF_001591145.1 Vibrio harveyi NBRC 15634 = ATCC 14126 = KCTC 12724
AATCAATGACAACGCTCTGAATCCTGCATCTTGAAGTCACTTGGGTATATAGATGTTCACTTTGCCTCAGATTTCGCTAGACTGTCCTCAACTCAACAACTAGGTAGTATTTGCCATATGAAGCAAATCCTTGATTTTATCCCTCTGATTATCTTTTTTGCCCTATACAAGATGTACGACATTTATGTGGCGACAGGCGCATTGATTGTCGCAACGGCAATCCAGTTGGTTGTGACATTTGCCTTGTACAAAAAAGTGGAAAAGATGCAACTGGTCACTTTCATTATGGTGGCGGTCTTCGGTGGTATGACCATCTTCCTGCATGACGACAACTTTATTAAATGGAAAGTAACCATCGTTTACGTCATGTTTGCCGTTGGCTTAACGGTAAGTCACGCCATGGGGAAATCCGCTATAAAAGGCATGTTAGGCAAAGAATTAACGCTACCTGACGCCGTCTGGAACAAAATAAACTGGGCTTGGGTTGGCTTTTTCTCCTTCTTCGCCGTATTCAATCTCTACATCGCGTATACCTTACCGCTTGATGTATGGGTTAACTTTAAGGTGTTTGGCTTATTGATTGCGACAGTGGTTTATATGATTGCAACAGGCTTTTATATCTACAAACATCTACCAAAAGACGACAAAGAGCAGAAAGAAAACTCATCCGATGTATCGGTTGATGATTAAAAACTCAGTTTTGCTATAATCCGCGCACATTGATTATTCGCAGCGACCCAAGGGTCGCTGTTTTGTTGTTTGCTCCATTTTTTGCATATTAGAAATATTAGGATGTCATCATGAGTGAAGAAGGTCATTCACCTAAAGGGCAATTACTGCTTCGTACTTTGGCAATGCCGGCCGACACCAATGCCAACGGCGATATCTTCGGCGGTTGGATCATGTCTCAGTTGGACTTAGCTGGCGCAATCTTGGCCAAAGAAATATCTTCAGGTCGAGTTGTTACTGTGTCAGTTTCCAGCATTACCTTTAAAAAGCCTGTTAGCGTTGGGGACGTTGTATGTTGCTACGGCGTATGCAGTAAAATTGGTCGCACTTCGATGAGCGTTGATCTAGAGGTTTGGGTAAAACCAGTCAAAGTCGATGGTGTTGAAGACCGCTTCATGGTTTGTGATGCCACCTTTAACTATGTCGCTATCGACAGTGATGGTAAGCCTCGCCCAATTCTGAAGTAACAAAGCACCCGAAAGGGACCAAATGCTAGGAAGAAGCTCACAATTTCTTATGTTGACTTGTGAGAGGCACAAAAAAGGCGTTAAATTAAGGCTTTACCCCACCGATTAAGGAACTATGCTATGTGGTACGTCATCTTTTCTCAGGACGTCGAGAATTCATTGGAAAAGCGTCTGAGTGTTCGCCCTCAACATCTTGAGCGCTTGCAACAGCTTCATGACGAAGGTCGCTTGTTGACCGCCGGTCCAATGCCAGCTATCGATTCTGACAATCCAGGTGAAGCGGGCTTTACTGGCTCGACCGTAATCGCCGAGTTCGCATCTTTGGAAGATGCGCAAGCTTGGGCTGATGCGGATCCTTATATTGCGGCGGGTGTTTACGAAAACGTGATCGTAAAACCGTTCAAAAAAGTGTTTTAAGTTATGAAAAAATTACTGTGTCTCTTCCTCGCATTAGGTGCCTTGGCGGGTTGTTCATCGAATGATGATAAGCAGCGTCAACTTGAATTGATGGCATCTAATCGTGCCGGCGTTCTCTCTGCGGGTTTACCGCTCGAATACGGTCCACTCAAGATCCTACGCGTATCATCCAACAAAAATGTGGTTGAGATGATGATGATCTATAACGACGATGCACTCGGTGCAAAACCACTAAATCAAGTACTGAACACCAGTATCTATACTTACTGCAACACACCAACAGTGCGTGAACAGATCGATATGGGCTTGATGTACCGCATTAAAATTAGAAATTCTCGTGGTCAGTTGATGGCAGACGAGTTGGTTTCAGAACAAACCTGTACGGCGAGTCAAAAGCCACAGTAAAGGTTGGAATGGTTAGCTTAATCCAATCACAAACAAGCAAAAGCGAGGGGCTATCCCCTCGCTTTTTCGTTTCTACTCAATCTTCACGACTAAACCAGCTCCGCTCGTAGCTTTTTCGCCGCGGAGACTAGATTCGCTAACGCAGCTTCTGTTTCTGACCAGTTACGCGTCTTTAATCCACAATCAGGATTTACCCACAGACGCTGTGCCGGAATCTTCTCTGCCGCTTTCTTGATTAGCTCTTCGATCCATTCTTCCGATGGAATGTTCGGCGAGTGAATATCGTAAACGCCCGGACCGATTTCGTTAGGGTAATTGAAGTCTTCGAACGCTTTGAGCAATTCCATGTTCGAGCGCGAAGTTTCAATGGTAATCACATCTGCATCTAACGCGGCAACAGAATCAATGATTTCATTAAACTCGCTATAACACATGTGCGTATGAATTTGCGTTTCTGGTTTAGCGCTTGCCGCCGCGATCTTGAATGCATCGACAGCCCATTGCAGATACGCTTTATGGTCACGTTTTTTCAGTGGCAAACCTTCACGGATAGCAGGTTCATCAATTTGAATGATATTGATGCCAGCCTGTTGTAAATCAGACACTTCATCGCGCAGTGCCAAAGCAAGTTGGTCAGCAATTGCTTTACGGGTGATATCTTCACGAGGGAAAGTCCAACATAGAATTGTCACTGGTCCTGTCAGCATCCCTTTCATTTGCTTATTCGTTAAAGACTGAGCATAAGTTGACCATTCAACCGTGATTGGTTTTTCACGTTCAATATCTGCGACAACAATAGCAGGCTTAACGCAGCGAGAACCGTAGCTTTGAACCCAGCCAAACTTCGTCGTCTGGAACCCTGCTAAGTTTTCTGCAAAGTACTCCACCATATCGTTACGCTCTGCTTCACCGTGCACTAATACATCAAGATCGAGGGCTTCTTGACGTCTAACCGCATCTGCAATGTGCCCTTTTAGCGCTTGGTGATAGTCATCCGTCGAAAGTTGACCACTACGAAACGCACTGCGCTGAACACGAATCTCACTGGTTTGAGGGAAGGAACCAATCGTCGTCGTCGGTAGTAGAGGTAACCCTAACACTTCCGCTTGATGCGCAGCTCGCTCTGCATAGGGTGCGCTGCGCTCAGTTAAGGATGCTGAGATGCTATTCAAGCGGGCTTGTACATGTGGCTTGTTGACATGAGCAGCCGTTTTGCGATCTTTAATTGGTTGGCTATATGTATCACACACCAATATCGCGTTGTGGTCACCATCGAGCGCACGACCAAGTAACGCAACTTCCGTGACTTTTTGTTTGGCAAACGCAAACCAACTTTTAACTTCGTCACTGAGCGCTGGCTCAAGATCCAAATCCACAGGGCTGTGTAACAGTGAGCAAGAGCTGGCTACCCATAGATTGTCACCAAGTTTATCCTTAACGGGTTGCAAACGTTCACGCTGCGCACTCAAGTCAGAGCGCCATACATTACGACCATTCACCACACCCGCAGAAAGTACCCAGCCTTGTGGCAGTTTTTCCACCACCTCATCAAGCTGCTCAGGCGACGCGGATAAATCGATATGAAGGCCATCAACTGGCAATTCGACAATCTTATCTAACGTGTCACTCACCGAATCAAAATAGGTAGTAAGTAGAACTTTGACATCGCTACGAATGACTTGATATGCTAATTTGAATGCGTCGCCCCACTTCTCTTCAAGCTCCAGAGAAAGAATCGGCTCATCGATTTGGACCCATTCGACGCCTTGATTTGCTAATTTGGACAGAATCGCTTGATAAGCGGTTAGTAATCTTGGCAATAAGGTGAGGCGATCAAAATCTTCTTCGATTTCTTTTCCTAAATACAGGTAGCTTAATGGTCCCAACAAAACGGGTTTCACGTTATGACCCAGTTTTATGGCATCGTTCACCTCTTCGAACAATTGAGGCCAACTGACTTCAAAACTATCGTCTTTACTGAACTCCGGCACAATGTAGTGATAGTTGGTATTAAACCACTTGGTCATATCAGACGCAGCCGCCCCAGAACAACCGCAACCCGCTTGAGATTGCCCACGCCCGACTTTGAATAGTGTGTCTAAATCCGGAAAGCCATTAGCGTGGCGCTTTGGTGTGTGCCCTAGCAGCAGAGTGGTGGTCAATACATGATCATACCAAGCAAAATCGCCAGCCGTCGCGAAGCTCAATCCCGCTTCAGCTTGAGTAGCCCAGTTCTTTTCACGAAGTGTCGCCCCTACTTGTTTAAGCTCAGTTTGTTCAATTTCTCCTCGCCAGTATTTCTCCTGTGCAAACTTCAGCTCGCGCTTTTCGCCAATGCGTGGGTATCCAAGAATATGCGTTGTCGTTGTCATGTCCGTATTCCTTTCAGTGTCTGATGTTTGAGTCAGTACATCGAGATTAAATTTCACCAAGATGTCTGGATGGCTAAAACTATCTCTCTGAGGGGCAAATTGAACAACATCCAATTATTCAACTTGTTTATTAGGAAAATTCATAATGAGAGCGCTCACTCGTAATCTCCCAAAACAAATAGACGTCTAGACGTTTACATATCCAATTTTTATCGGTAAGTTAATAAAGCTCATGGTAGAAACACAAGGATGAATGGGATTCATGATAGAGTTGAAACACTTACGCACTCTGACCTCGTTACGAGACACAGGGTCACTCACGGCCACAGCGACAGCACTGCACCTGACGCAATCCGCTCTTTCTCACCAAATCAAAGATCTTGAATCTCGCATCGGTGGTCAGTTGTTTTTGCGTAAAACACGCCCAGTGAAGTTCACATCCGAAGGTGAAATATTACTTCGTCTTGCCGATGACGTTTTACCCAAACTCGCCCGAGCAGAGAATGAACTCGCGAGCTTGAAAGAAGATGTCAATGGACGTTTACATATGGCTATCGAGTGCCATTCTTGCTTTCAATGGCTGATGCCTGCGTTGAAGGAATACCAAGTTACCTGGCCAAGTGTCACGCTCGACTTCTCTTCCGGTTTTGGTTTTGAACCTCTCCCTGCGTTGCTTGCCGGAGAGCTTGACTTGGTGATCACATCCGACATTCAACCACGCTCAGAAGTACACTATGAGCCGCTGTTTGATTTCGAAATGCGTTTGATCACGTCCACCAGCCATCCGCTTGCTAATAAAGACATCATTGAACCAGAAGATCTTGCCGATCAAACCATGCTCTCCTACCCGGTTCAGAAACAGAGATTAGATGTCGTGAAACACTTTTTGCAGCCAGCGGGGGTTGAACCTGCGAAGTGGAAGCAAGCAGATAATACTTTGATGTTAGTGCAAATGGTGTCAGCAGGGTTAGGTGTTGCCGCGCTGCCTAATTGGGCGATTTCAGAGTTTTCGCGCCAAGGGCTCATCACCAGTAAGCCTTTTGGTAATGGGTTATGGCGTCGTTTGTTTGCCGCAACACGAAATTCAGAAAAGGAGAAGCGCTATCTACAAGCATTCTTTGCCACGGCACGCCAACAATGCAAAAGCCACCTTGATGGCATCAAGATGGCTTAATGATTCAGATATAGAGACAAGATTAGCGTTCGTAAGATTTGAACTGATTGGTAAGTGGGTCATATTGATAGCCGAGCATATCAAGCTTGCCCACTACCGATTCAACATCCATCTCGTACATAGAAACCAGCTCTTCGAAACTGTCGCATTCTAAGCGCAGCTTTTCATTGACGATACCCAGCAAAATAATGCTGTCCCAGTTACTCACATTGCTTAAGTCCATAGCGACACTCCTCTAAGACAAGGTATTTAGCCTCAGGGTTTTGTTGAGCACATGCGTCTAGGCGCGCTCTAAACAAATAGAGGCTATAACTAAAGCGTAGACTTAATCGAATGATTTGAAAGTGAGCTCGGTCTAAATCCCGAGCTCATTTGTGAAATTGTATGGGGAAAGGATAACCCAGCAGCTTACGCGCCAAGTAGAAACAGGCCTTGGAGACTTGTCATGGATGCCAAAGCAAGCAGCAGCGCTGCAGCAAGCTGAGCCTTATTCGGTGCTTTGTGCGTAAAGATGTGCCAACACCAAACCACAATCGCTATGATCAACATGGCTAGCGACGCCAAGATATGCTGTGTGACTGAGTTCAGTGTTGCTTCATCAAGTTGATATGCAGAAAACAAGGTCAGCACGACTAGCAACATACCCGATACCACACCAGCCACAGGTAAAATGCGGTGGAAAGCTTGCAAACGACTGCGCGCGATAACGAGAAGCAACTGAGCAAATACTGCCCCCAAAAAGAAAATCATGACAGCCATTGACGCAGAAGCCGCCCAATGCGCTTGCTCGAATACTTGGATACTCACATACGCAAACGCTAAGCCATTCGCTAGATGCAACGCCCATAGCGGACCTTTCTCACGTGTCTTCTTAGTTTGAACTTGAGAGTAGAAGTAGAAAATCGCGAATACGATCATGAATGCTTCAATACGAAGCGACGCTACTGCCAACCAAAGAATACCTATGGATGGCAGCATCTTATGCAGACGACCACGTTGACCAGGACAAATATCACCTTTGATCAAAAGCAACGTCAACAGCGCTTGAGCGCCAAACAGCATTGGAGGAAAAGTTAACAGCAGTTGTTGAATCATGTTGAATACAAACTCAAAAGTCATTTTGGGGTGGCGATAATAGCAAATCGCCTATCGCCAAACCACCTAAACCCAACATGCTACTGTGCTTTATTACGGCCAAGCCACGACTAGAGCGTGGCTAGATACATCAATACATCTTCTTGGGTCAATAAACCGCGGTATTCATTTTGCGAGTCACATAAAATCCAAGGAAATTTTTTGCCTGTTTTGACCAACTCGCGAACTTGTGAAACTGAAATACTCGCATCTATTTGCTCAAATTCCGTGTTCATAATTTGGTTTACCGGACGTTTCCAAATGCGGTTTTCTCTTTCTGACTCCAAATCAGTCCCCATTGCAGGCGTCAAATGCAAGTTCACCTGCTCTTTGGTGATCAGTCCGACACAGCGTTTTTCATTCACGACTACGAGCGGCGCATCCGGGCTCAAGTTCATAAATTCAACCGCTAACGACAATGGCTCACCCGGGTCTAAGCGACGAACGTCACGATGACTCAATGACAACAAAGGAGCGTCGTGAGTTGGCTTAACCTTGACGTCCTTAAAGCGTTTCTGATGGCATTGCGGCTTATCTAGTAACACCAATGGCACCGCCTGAGAAAACAAAAAGCCTTGCATGTAATCCACACCCACATTCGCAAGCACTTGTAATTCCTGTTCCGATTCAACGCCTTCGGCAACGACTTTAACACCAAGTTTGTGTGCCAGTTCCGTAATCATCTTCACGATGTTGTATTTAGTGCTCCCCTCTTCGATATCTTTGACAAACTTACGATCGATTTTAAGCAGATCAAACTGCCCCTTTTCCAGATAAGAAAACGAAGAGTACCCCGTACCAAAGTCATCAATGGCGATCTTAATACCCTGCCCTCGTAGCTCTTCAAGGGCAGTGGTGTGTTCTTGGTCTTGTTCAAAGTAAGCCGTTTCAGTGAGCTCAATAGTGATTTGACTTGGATCTACTCCACTTTCAGCAATCAAATCAAACGAGCTTTGCAATACTTGCAACGAATCCAATTTGGTATTTAATGAACGATTAATAGTTAAACCAATATCCTCACCATACACTTTTTGAATATGAGGCAATTGCTTCAGCGCCGTTCGGCATACCACATCATCCAAAGCGGCGACCAACTCCAAGTCTTCGACTACAGAAATCATTTCTTGCGTGTCATAGGTTTTGTTATGGTGGTAAAAGCGCGCCAAAGCTTCGAACTTCACCACCTTTCCGCTACGAGTTTCAATGATCGGTTGGTAATACACATCAACCAACTGACTCTCAATTTGCGTTCTTAAAAACGCTTCTAAATGATGACGCTTAACCAACTCATCGTGCAGTTCACTGTTGTAAAAATTGAAGTAGCTCTTATCCCCAGAAGATGAGGAAACCATCGCTTGAGCAGCGTGTACTAGTGCCTGTCTTGGGTTATTAGTATCGTAGCCTAGGACTGACACCCCCATTTGTCCCTCTACAATCACATCATGCATACTGGTTCCTAATTCATTTCTTAGTTCAACAAAGAAGCCTCTTAGTGCAATTTGGATCAGACGTAGAGGGCTTAACCACTGACAGTGCGGAGTTTGCAAACACACCACAAACACATCTTTTGACAATTGACCGGCAATACTCGCGTGTCGGCTGCGCATCACAAAATCAGCAAGACCGAGTTGTTGTTCGAGTATGGTTTTTGGTGAGAAATTAGGACGCAGAGTCATAACGATATTAAGCTCTTTGTTACCAGTTTCTTGTACTAGCTTGGCAAGTCGAGATTCGAACTCTTCACGTGGAGGCAGGAAAGCAGACCACTGTTGGGGTTGTTCTCCGGCTTTCTTCATCCACAATAACGATGCAGAAATGTCCGTCGAAAAACCAAGAAAGAGCGTTCGACCCGAAGTGAAGTTCAAACGATAAATACATAAATGATGCGCTTGATTGCTACCGTTGGCAGTGCGGCTCAATAGGTTCCCATTCCAGAAACCTTCTTGATCAATCTGTTCCCAGATATCGTCATAAAAAGCTTTGCTGTGATGGTCCGAGCTGAAAATGTAGGTTTTCAAACCAACAATATCACGATTTTCATACCCCATTTGCTGCTCAAAGGCTCGATTACAACCAAGAATCCTTGTTTCCTGATCGGCGACTAAGATGCCAACGTTTGGCAAATCAAAAATCGTTTCGAGAATTTTTGCCAGCTCTTCACAACCTGTAATACTGAGTTGGGGGATAACCATACCTTGAACCACATGATCATTAAGACGTTCAAAACTCAAATCAACGTGAACCAGCATGGATTCGTTGGGCATTAAACAGCAAGACAAACTGCCATGCCCGCCATTAAGCTCTACTTGAGAAACTTTCTCCCTCGCAGCCCCCTGTTGACCCAGCAGCATGTGGTCAAACAAATCATCCAACCCTTTTAATGGCTCTTTTAAGCCGAATATGGACATCATCCCTCGTTGGTCACATTCAAACTCTCGAGTGTAGATATCATAGGACCACTCGATGATTTGATGCTGACCGGACGCTGGGTGCACTTCTCCTTGTGCAATAGACAATACTTCACTCATTACCTAGCCCCCTATTTTTAGCCTTTCACTCTGTCTAATGATTTCCCATCGTGTCGCCGCGTTTTGCTGTTTTTTTATGATTGCAAAGTGGTCAAAACACAATCTGGAATGTCTACGCATTCAGTCATTATTTGGAGTCAAAATGACGTATGCATTTGTATGCACTAGTTAAATTATAGGAAGAGTTTTACATAAGCACACTATTGCGTAACGATAATTTTTAATCTTAGACAAAGGCAATAACCACAAGGGCTAGAAGGAGATAACACAAGAAAACCCACCTCTAATTGCGAGTCATTTTCATCTAGAAATAAAAGTGGCTGAACTAAGCTTGATTAAGAGAGTTGGGTATAGATACCTGATCATCAAATCGCTATAATTCGCGCTCCTTGGAACAGAGAGCAAAATATGACCAACGACATTACTCCTATTCATGAGTACAAAAAATACTGGACTGAGTGTTTTGGTACGGCACCTTTCTTGCCGACCAGTCGCAAAGAAATGGATGCCCTAGGATGGGATAGTTGTGACATTATCATTGTCACGGGTGACGCGTATGTGGACCACCCGAGCTTTGGTATGGCAATCATCGGTCGTCTGTTGGAGGCACAAGGCTTCCGCGTCGGTATCATTGCTCAACCAGAATGGAACAACAAAGACGCTTTCATGCAGCTTGGGAAGCCAAATCTGTTCTTCGGAATCACCGCGGGTAACATGGACTCCATGATCAACCGTTACACAGCGGACAAAAAACTTCGTCATGATGATGCTTACACGCCAAACAACGAAGGCGGAAAACGCCCAGATCGTGCAACGTTGGTGTACTCGCAACGTTGTCGTGAAGCCTATAAAGGCACACCTATCGTTCTTGGTGGTATCGAAGCTAGCTTACGTCGCGTAGCTCACTACGATTATTGGTCAGATAAAGTGCGCCGCTCTGTTCTGTTCGATGCAAAAGCTGACATCCTTCTTTTTGGTAACGCAGAACGTGCCCTAGTGGAAGTGGCTCACCGTCTTGCTGATGGCGAAGATATTTCTACCATGACCAATATTCGCGGTACGGCAGTTAACCTACCAGCTGAACCAGAAGGTTACACCGTTATCGATTCTTCTCGTATTGAGAAACCTCGTAAAGAAGCGTTCGTACCAAAGAACCCATACGAAGTGGAAACTCAGTGCGATACCAAAAAAGAAGAGCCTGTTGCACAGCCAATCACGATTCGTCCATCACGTCATGATGCAGCGAACACAGCGGTGCGCCTACCAGCCTTCGAAAAATTGCACAACGACCGCATTCTTTATGCCCATGCCAGCCGTGTTCTGCACTTAGAGACCAACCCATATTCGGGTCGTGCTCTATTGCAACGTCATGGCGACCGTGAGCTTTGGGTAAACCAAGCGCCAATTCCTTTGACGACAGAAGAAATGGATTACGTATTCGGCCTATCGTACGCGCGTGTTCCTCACCCTATGTATGGCAAAGCAAAGATCCCGGCTTACGACATGATCAAAACTTCGGTTAACATCATGCGTGGCTGTTTTGGTGGCTGTTCTTTCTGTTCAATTACCGAACACGAAGGTCGTATCATCCAAAACCGTTCGCAAGAGTCCATCATTAATGAGTTGGAAGAGATCCGCGACAAAGTTCCAGGCTTTACGGGCACAATCTCTGACTTGGGTGGCCCAACAGCAAACATGTACCGTCTTGGTTGTAGCGATCCGAAAGCAGAAGCAAACTGTCGTCGTCCTTCTTGCGTGTTCCCGGGCATCTGTAACAAGCTAAACACAGACCATAAACACACCATCGATCTTTACCGCGCCGCGCGTAAAGTAGAAGGTGTGAAGAAAGTCATGATCGCATCTGGCGTACGTTACGACCTTGCGATTGAATCACCAGAATACGTCAAAGAGCTTGTGACTCATCACGTCGGTGGTTACCTGAAAATTGCACCAGAGCACACAGAGAAAGGTCCACTGGATCTGATGATGAAGCCGGGCATGGGTACTTACGACCGCTTTAAAGAGATGTTTGAGAAGTACAGCGCGGAAGCGGGTAAAAAACAATACCTGATCCCTTACTTCATCTCGGCGCACCCAGGTACTGAAGATGAAGACATGCTGAACTTGGCACTATGGCTGAAGAAGAACAACTTCGAATGTGACCAAGTACAGAACTTCTACCCATCACCAATGTGTAACGCAACGTCAATGTACTACTCAGAGACAAACCCTCTGAAACGCGTGAAATACAAGCAACGTGAAGATGTGCCAGTGGCGAAAGGTGAACGTCAACGTCGCCTACATAAAGCCCTACTTCGCTACCACGATCCAGCTAACTGGCCGATGATCCGTGAAGCACTGATCAGCATGGGTAAAAAGCACTTGATTGGTGACAAGCCAACCTGTCTAGTCCCTGCAGAAGACATTGATGCACAGACACCAGCACAACGTCGTAAGTCTGGTCGCCACGGCGCAAATCGTTTTGCAACCAAACACACCAAGAACCAACCAGGCTTCGGTGGTCACTTGAACAAGCGCTCTGAAGGTGGCTCACGTGATGGCAAGCCATCTGGTCACCGCAACGGTTCAGGCAAAGCACAAGGCGGCTCAAATGGACAAGGTCGTGGAAACCAAAACCGCGGTAATGGCGGCGCTAACGGTCAACGTCCAAATTCTGGCTCACGCCCTGGTAGCAACAACCAAAATCGCTCAAACGGTACTGGCTCGCAAGGTCAAGGTCGCCCTCAAGGTCAAGGCAAACCAGCAGGTCAACGCAAACCAAAACGTCGTTAATTCAATAGAACTTGAATGCTAAAAAAGGCTCCAGAGGCAACTCTGGAGCCTTTTTTTTTGTCTGGATAATCATTGCTCTTTAGAACAAGCTCTTTCAAACCACACTTGGTCTCTTTCGATACAAAAAATGGTATACGCCAACCAACTTCTTGGAAAAACAAACAACTTTTTGGTTAAAGCAGAGTTGCAGAACACCTAACATGCTGATTTATAGTTGTTTTATTTTGGTGCGATATTTGCCTAATGGAGTAAAACTCTTAAACATAGGCTGACGATGAGTAATCCACTTCCTCCAAAAACTTCGATGTTTTGGCACGACAACAGCTATACCCACGAAGAAGCTGTTCAGGCATTTGAAAGCGATGGCACGTTGAAATCTCTGAATACCGTTCCAACCACCGCATCCGATGACATGGCTGGCTCGCCTCCTGAGCGCAGTATGTTTTGGGAGGGAGAAACCAAAAAAATCGATCCGCCACCGCCGTCTGAACCAGAACCTCTCAATTTAAAAACCGAGAAAGAACCAACAGAGGCTTTACCGGCACACTTCATCCCTGTTCGCTACGCCATCGATCAGCTAGAAACAGAAGAAACACAACTTTTTGGTTTGCCTGACGAATGGAAAGGCCAAGGCCCAGCCAAACTCAATACCGTTGGCTACACCTTGCGTCAGCTTCGCGATGGTTGGTTGTATGTCTATGATGCAATCAACAAAAGCCTAGACGAATACGAAATCAAAGGAACGCAATTCACGCTCTACAAGCTGGGAGAGTCGGAAAGCCCAGAATCCGAACAGCGTGGTACCCCAGAAGGCGTAAAACCTTTCCTTACTTACGACGACGGGAGCGTGGTATCGATTTGTTACTCTGAACACCGCTGGACATGGAACATGTTCATGCGCGTCCTTAACAATCCGAGTAATCATATCGATCGCATGCAAACTGTTGTTCTGTCTGCAAACGAGAATCAGCACAACATTGCACCAATCGATAAGTTAACTCAAGTGGCTGATATTGAATCTTCTGCCGTCGATGATGGTCGCTTTGCGGATTCTGGCATCGCTACCAAAGCAGATGAAGATGGTTCTATCTTTAAACCTGTCGCAGCCGAGAGTGATTTAACCTCTGCGATTCCAGAAGAAGAATCGGGTTACTTCGTCGCGATAAAAGATTACGCCGCAGACATTCAAGATATGTCGCTGCATTTTGTTGGTGCCGCAAGCCCATACCGCCTTTTCACTGACCAGTTTTCAAACCAGTGGAACTTGATGCAGACCGCCATGCAACTATGTATGTTTGGTGCAAGTGACGAGATAGACATGCCAGCTAGCGTTAAGCGTAATGGCGAAGAGCTGTCGTTTTATACCGACATGGCTGAGTATTATGATTCCTCTCACCAACTTGATTTGGCAGGGCAAAACAAAAGCTCAGTTCAATCTGGCTATCCTGCCAAATTTTCCGCTGGAGCGATTGAATCACACCAACATACTCAAAGTGACATTGCCAAAACGATACAGGACAAATATCGAATTTCCGCAAACCGATTTGGTAAATACGAGCAATGGATAGCGACTGAGCGTTGGCGCAAGCAGCTCAACTGGAAGCAAATGCTGAGCGAGATGCAGGAGCTGTCAGAGCAAAAAGAAACCATGCTTGCCGAAGTTGTCTCGGTAAAACGAGACTTTATAGCAGTCATGGAGTCCTTAACACCCCATCACCTCGAAAGAACCTTCGACCTATACAGTGAAGACACGCAGTACAGCTTGTATCAACTCCATAAGCAAGCGGTTGAGTCATTTACTCTGGTGATGCAAGAAGAAGACCGCCAATGGGCTGAAAGCCAATGGGAGAAACCAACCAGTTTACTTGCTCTCTATGCCTCTGGGTTTAGCCGAAGCTTATTTAAAGTAATAGAGAAGAATATTACTGAGGCGCAGAATGAACAGTCGATCGCCTCAGAAAATTCTGATGCTGATAATCAGTTGACGGACCAGATCTCTGCTACGAGCAACCGTGTGAGCATGTACTCTAAGATCATGGATTTTGTTTCCAACCCAAACACTGCGGAAACGGACTTTCTCAAGGATATCGGCAAAGGTTTCCAAGAGCTGGACATTATCTTTAAATCTGCAATAGGTGCACTTGCAAAAGGAGTTTTAGAGTTTGGCGTTAGCATGACTTCACAAGCATCGATTTTACTGATGCCTGTTTTCGCTAAACCTCTGAACCGCCATAGCTATTATCTGTTTGCTGTTATAGCAGAGCATATGGCACACAATATGCCAGTTACTTTAAATGAAAGCTACGCTCGCGATTTTAAAAAATGGAAAACACGCGTAAATGATTACCCAAGTGAGCTCAAGAAAAACGATGCGGTCATTGCTGACTTCCAGAAAAATAACCGCAAAGCTGACTCTAAATACACAACAGCTTTAAAAAATAAAAAGACTATTAAGAAGGCACTCGCTGTGGCTACATTGGAGTACCCACAGCGTATTGTATTACCCGATGATCTGCCTCAAAAAACCGTCGAGCTTAGAACTCGGATCGCTATGAATAAGCTCGATGATTTGAATAAACTGTTCGAGAATGCCGGTGGTCTAGGCTTTATGGCATTAGTATTTAACTGCATCGCGCTTGGTGATGCCATGAGCAGTATTCAAGACACAGGGTTAATGTCCTCGGATGAATTCTTGGATATTCAGCAAAAGCTATTTTATGCAGCCAATGCTTGGACGGGGATTCGTACGGGTAAATTATGGGATAGTGTGAAGGGTGATCCTCGGTTAAGGTCACATTCATATAAAGCATTAAAAGAGTTAGTAAATAATAATGCTCGTGGTTTTGATAACTTGATCCTTGATGACTTAAAGGTATTCAATAAATGGCTAGCTGTGACCGGAGTTATTGGAGCTCTTGCTTCGGGTATAGAGGCCTATCGCTCATGGAAGAACATAGACGGCTTACATGGGAGCGCAAGAGTTGTCGAATATTTCAACTTTGCATCTTTAGTTGGATTGACACTTGTAGGTGGGTTTCAAGCTATCGGTGGATTAACTGGGATTTGGTCAGCAAATATCCTGTTTGGAGGTCCGATCATGTTTGTCATTATGGGCCTTACTGCAGTTTACCTTCTTAGTAATCATATAATGAGTAAACTTAAACAAGATGATTATCAAAAATGGTTAGATAAACTTCCTTGGGGCTATCACCCAGATAAAGCCCTGTGGAGTCAATCCTCAAGCTTGGTAGAGAGAGAAAAGCATAATTCTTCTTTAGTGCAAGAGGCTCTTTTTGAGTTAAAAACCATAATGGATAAACCTTTGATCTGCCAAATACCATTGATGCGTACCGTTCCGAATTCAACAACACAGTATCCAGCAGCAAAACAAGAATTGTTTGGTATTGAGCTACATATCCAAGTTCCCACCAATACAGCAAGAGATGGAATAAAACTTCGGACAAATACTTCTGTAACAGAGGGAGGACTGGAGTCGGGAGCTTGGCACACTGGAGTAGATCTAGAAACGCTGGATAGTTCAACAGATTCCTCAGATTCCTCAGATTCCTCAGATTCCTCAGATTCTCAAAGCGTCTATAAATTGACTTTACCAATGAAAGACTCGGCTAAATATTTAGCATTTGAGATAGAATACATTCTTGATGAGAAGAGCGAATTTAACCGTAAGTACTGGTTCCAAAATAATGCAAAACAGCGTGCAACTTATACGGCAATTTCAGACAATACCAAACAAGCAACGATCAGAAGTTCATTATCTCCAACTAATAGTGAACTTAGCTTACAGGAGTAACCTTTGGCTTATTTACCTTTCTATATTACCCCAGAAGAATTTTCAGCATACCAAGAAGAGCAGGAGCAAAAAATTCTTAATGGGATGAATCTGACAGTCTGGCATAAGCACGATATTGAAGAGCCTTTTCGATACTTATACCTATCAATTGCTATAGCTGCTGTCAGTCCATTATTTTTCCTTACCTATTTCCTACATGATAGTAGTGAAATGATCTTAACTTACATTTTATCGGGGCTGACGATAATCATGTCTGGAGTGTCTTATCTGACATTTGGTTTGGACAATCGGTATGATTACACCTTCTCCGATCGCGGGTTAGTTATAAAAAAACGACGTAATTTACCGAATTGGGTAAACTCCGCGGCTCAAGTCATGGGCTGGATTGGAGCAATAGTTTGTGTCTTGATGGTTGGAGTTGCTGGACCGGTGGTTCTTGTCGGAGCTGGTGGCTTTGTATTGGTTTCATTTGGTATGCTTAAACGCAAGCCTGATGAGCCAACAGAAGTGAGAGTTGGAGAGCGAGAAGACTGGCTCTTTGCTGATTACAATAAGAAAAGAAAAGTGATTAAGTTCTTTTTTAAGCATGACACATGCGAATATATTAATATGGAACATACTAAGATTTCACGCTTACACAACCGATTCCACTATTACGTATTTTTCAAAACCGTGTCTGACTTAGAGTCTATGGTCAATCAGCTAGCCACAGAATATAAGCTTGACTGTACAGAAGTCGCAGACCACAAAAAGCTATTTGAAGCTAAGCCAGAGGCTAGACTGTTTGGTACGCCAGTTTGTTATAAAGAATATCAAACCGATGAGGTATTTGATTTAAGGGCGTCAAATGCCCCACTTCCTGAGCGTGAATACCTATACAACGGTAAGTGGCAAACGGAATCTGAAATCGAACGCTTAAAAGCGGAAGGTGAACAGCGAGCCACTCCCACTTCATAGTTCAGCATTAAAAAGGGCTCCAGAGATTACTCTGGAGCCCTTTTGTTTTGGCTAAATTTACTTGGATAGCTAACTTATTTCGCTACGTTGCCTGCAACGTTTAGTGCATCCCAAGTACGTGCGAATGGTGGTGCGTAGCAGAAGTCCATATAGCCTAGTTGCTGTGTGGTCATCTTCGCAGTGATAGCAACAGCGAGTGCATTGATTCGCCCTACAGCGCCCTTCTTGCCCACGATTTCACCGCCAAGCAATACATTGGTTTCTGGGTGGTAAACCAGCTTCACTTTAATGTCTTCTTGACCTGGGTAGTAGTCGGTTTGGTTCTTATCCGAAATGGTTGAAACCTTCACTTCCAAACCATGTTCTTTAGCTAGAAGTTCCGATGCACCTGTGCATGCCAGTTCGTAATCCAGCACTTTCAAGCAAGACGAGCCCAAGAAACCACTCATGTAAGTGTCTTTGCCAGCTAGTTTGTCAGCCATCATGCGCGCTTGTTTGTTAGCAGTGGTTGCCAGTGGAACATACACTGATTTACCTAGCGCCATGTGGTGAACCACAGCGCAGTCGCCGACAGCGTAAATGTGTGCATCTTCTGTTGCGCCAAACTCATCTACGAGTAGTGCGCCGTTCGCTGCTTTCGGTAGCTCGAACGCTTCTGTGTTTGGTTTGAAGCCAAGTGACATGATCACAACGTCTGCTTCAACATTGCCGTTGTCGGTTTCTACGATGTAACCGCCCTGCTCTGCGTCGCGAATGGCTGATACGCTGCAACCAGTTTTAAGCTCAGCGCCAGATTCACGAATCGCGCCTTCTACCACTTCAATCATTTCTGGGCTGAACTGACGACTCATCACGTGTTGTTCACGCTCAATGATGGTGACGTGCTTACCTAGTAGGTGTGCAGCATCGAACACTTCAAGACCGATAAAACCACCGCCAATCACACAAATGCGTTGTTTGTTGCTGTCCTTAAGCGCTTCTTTTACTGCCAAACCATCTTCCATGCTGGTTAGCGTGTATACGTGCTCTGGGTTGAACTCGCCAAACGATGGCACGATTGGACGCGCGCCCGTGGCAATCACTAACATATCGTAATCGATGGTGCTTTCTTCGCCTTGGTGACGAACTTTAATCTGCTTTTCTGTGCGGTCTAGTGCCACCATTTCAGTTTCAATGCGCACGTCTAAACCAGATTTAATCGCTTGTTCTGGCGTACGAGAAATCATGCGCTCAGTGTCATCAAACATGCCACCAGCAAAATAAGGTAAACCACACGCACCAAACGAGATGTAATCGCGCTTATCCAGCACAATCACTTCATCTGATGGCTGATTACGTTTGTATTTCGCTGCGAAACTCATACCTGCAGCGCTACCGCCTACGACAACAACTTTCATATTTATTACCTAAATAACCTGAACTCAGGAAAAACGGAGAGCACCCGCGTTGGGTGCTCTTTATTAAGTTTAGAAATTACACTGCTGCTTCTTTTGACACTGTTGCAGCCACATCTGCGTTGTATTGCTCAGTGTTTAGTGAGCCATTCTTCTTCGCGGTTAGCACGCCTGACAACATTGAGCCAGAGATGTTAAGCGCGGTACGAGCCATATCGATAAGCGCTTCGATAGAAACCAGAATCGCCACAACCGTAATGTCTAGACCCATGATGGTTAGTACCGCTACTGCTGCGAACGTTGCACCGCCACCAACACCTGCGATACCGAATGAAGCAATCGCGATTACAGCAATCAGTTGTAGGATGAAGCCTAGGTCAACTGGCATGCCCATTACTTGAGCCGCCATGATAGCTAGCATTGCTGGGTAGATACCCGCACAACCGTTCTGACCGATACTGGTACCGAATGTTGCTGACATGTTTGCTGTTTCTTCGTCCACACCTAGACGTTGAGTTTGAGTTTCAACGTTTAGTGGGATTGCCGCCATGCTTGAGCGAGAACCGAAGCCAAATACGAGCACTGGCCAGATTTTCTTCATGAACTTAGCAGGAGACAGACCGAACAAAGACACCATCACGAAGTGGATAGCGAACATTACACCGATTGCCACGTAGCTTGCTAGTAGGAATCGACCCATTTCTGCTAGTGCGAACAAATCGTTTGTCATCATGAACGTAGTCATCAGAGCAAATACACCGTAAGGCGTCAGCTTCAGAATTTCACGTACCATTGAAAGCACTACTTCTTTTGCTGAGTTGATGAAATCAACAAAGTTTTGCACTTTCTCTGGCTTACGGTTTTTCACTTGCAGGATACAGTAGCCAAGGAACATACCGAACAGGACGGTCGATAGCGTCGAAGTACGTTGAGAGCCCGTTAGCATGTCAAAGATGTTCGTTGGGATGATAGACAGAGCCATACCTGACAGGCCGCTGCTCGCCATCGCATCTTGCGTTGCAATCAGAGAGTCGCCACGCGCTTCGATAGCGCTGTTAGTGCCGATGGTGCTCACTAGTGCGTTTGCATCGATACCGAACAGGTAAATACTTGCGATGCCCACTGCAGCAGAAATAGCACAAGTGAAAAGTAGAATACCGATGATTTTGGGTGCGATACGCGATAGTGCACCGCCGCCTTCTACGTTCATGATCGAAGAGATCATCGCCACAAATACTAGTGGGATTACGATCATTTGTAGAAGCTTGATGTAGCCTTTACCGAACACAGAAATCAGTTCAGCAAAACCTGCCGTTGCAACGTTGCCTACGCCGAATACGAGCTGAATTGCACCGCCGAATAACAGACCAGCAGCAAGCGCACTCAGTACGCGGAAGTTAAAGCTTTTCTTTTGTTTTTTGAAGTTCGCAAGTAATGCGTAGAACCCAAAGAACAAGATGCTCAATCCAATAAATGAAACGCTCATGAGAATCTCCTATTGATACCCATTTATGTCCGAAAATCGGTTACTTTTTGTATGCAATGGCTTCAACTTCAACCAATGCGTCTTTTGGTAGTCTTGCTGCTTCAACGCAAGAGCGAGCGGGTGCGTTTTCTGTACCAAATACTTCTGTGTACACTTCGTTAAAGGCGGCGAAGTTTTCCATGTCTGATAGGAAGCATGACGTCTTCAATACTGTGTCTAGACCCGCACCGCTTGCTTCTAGAACTGCTTTTAAGTTTTCTAGTGACTGACGAGCTTGTTCTTTGATGCCGCCTTCAACAAATTGCATGGTTTCTGGAACCAGTGGCAACTGACCTGATGTGTAAACCATGTCGCCGTAAGCTGTGCCTTGAGAGTAAGGACCGATAGCTGCTGGTGCTTGTTCAGTGGCAATAATTTTTTTCACGATACAACTCCTAAGTGATTAATTTTATTCTGATTTAAATTCTCGGATAAACTTGTAAACCGCCTGACGGCTAATCCCAAGTTGCTCTGATACTTGTGTCGTCGTTTCTTTTAGCTCAAATACACCGTTATCAAACAAACAACGAATAATGGCTTTGTTACGACCTTTAGCTGAAACCGTCTCATCTTGGTCAACCTCTTGCGTGGCAGCACTTAACGCTTGCTTGATGACATCATTGGCGTTGTTACTGAAGGTCTCACTGACCAAGGTTTGTGATACGTGACACTGTGGCATCAGCGTCTTGACGATCTCAGGGAATGGGAAAGATAAATTCATGTTGATACATAGCATGCCAATCGGCTTTTGCTCTGGACCAGCCAAAATGCACGTGGTCGATTTCAGTAGCGAACCATCGGCGGCATTGGTGAAATAACTCTTCGGAGAGACCTCGCCCGTTTTCTCGAAGGTGCTCCACATACGTAAGCCCAAATCAGTGATTGGCGAGCCAATTTCACGCCCAGTATGATGACCATTCACAATCTTCACGACTGAATTTTCTAAGCTTTCAAATGAATGAATAACGACTTCGCAATACGGTCCGATCAAGTCGGCGATTGTATCTGCCAAGCGAAAATAGTTGCTTAAACATGCTCTGTCTTCGTCGGTGAATCTAACTTGCTTTACGCTCATCATTTCGGTTTACATTTTTGAACTCAATGACTAAAAACTACTCCTTTCGGGTAGGTTCAGCAATACAGAGTAAACTTCTGTAAACCGCAAACTCACGCTCAAAACACCAGCAAAAATCGAATAAATGATCAAAATCACGCACAATAGTTGAACAAGATCACCAAAAACATATGAATTCGGTTTAATTTCTTAAACCTTGTCAAAGTTTAAATATTTAAAATCAAAGATTGCATTTTTGAATACTTTAATGATCTAGAACAAGTTCTAAAATTCAGTAAAAAACACATACGGTAAATTCTCATTCGACATGCAAGTTGATTTATAAAATCAACTTCAATCAAAACGCTCAAACCACGACACAAGATGAATAAAATTTCATCTCACATACCCAATTTGTATATCTAAGTCACCTTGAGATATGTGGGCGTACAATCGACTTCTTTCCATTCCATACCTATAAGACGAATCTGAATTTAAAAAGACGCAGATACAGAAGAAAAAATTGGACAGGTTATTTAGGACATAAAAAAACCGAGCGCTCGATGCGCTCGGTTCGATAAAACTATAGGGTAGTAAAAACAAACTAGGAAAGCTTGAATTTACTGAGTTCTCCGTGAAGATCGCCAGCTTTGACCGTCAACTCGTTACTGATTTCAACCGATGATGTCATGGTGTCCATCACCTCTACCGCCGTATCGTTGATGATCACAACATTGCGGTTGATCTCTTCTGACACGGAACTTTGCTCTTCTGCTGCAGAAGCAATCTGATTGTTCATGTCATTGATGACTTCAATCGCTTGGTTGATTTCAGACAGAGCCAAATGCGCTGCTTGAGTCTCGCCCTTGGTATCAATGGCTTGTTTCTGACTTTGCTCCATCAACACGACAATAGATTGTGTCTCTTGTTCTAAGCGAGCCAACATAGCGCGGATTTCTTCTGTTGAACCTTGAGTACGATTTGCTAGATTTCGAACTTCATCCGCTACTACTGCAAAACCTCGACCCGCTTCACCTGCACGTGCCGCCTCAATCGCTGCATTCAGTGCCAACAGGTTGGTTTGTTCAGCAATGCCACCAATCTCACTCAAAATACCCTGAATCGCGGTACTAGAATCGACCAAGTTTTGCGTTTGCTGCTGTGCATCGTTGACTTGCATCGCTAAGTTATCGACCGCACTCGCCGCATTGTCCATGCGTGTCATGCCATTTAGGCTGTTGCTTTGCACTTGGCTTGCTGCAGCAGCCGCTTGAACCGCAGAGTTTGCAACTTCTTGCGCGGTTGCACTCATCTCATTGATTGCAGTTGCCAGTGAATTCACTTCATTCACCTGCGCGTTGAGTTGATCACGAGATGCCGCTGCTCGCGTTTGACCTTCTGTGGCGTTCTTATCTACCTGATCTGCCGTGCTCATTACCGTCAACAACATTTCTTGCATACGGGATAAGAAAGTATTGAACCAGTGGGCAAGCTGCGCCGTTTCATCTTTGCCTTTCACTTCAATGCGGTAGGTCAGATCGCCTTCGCCTTGTGCCGCATCTTTAAAGCGCTCGACTAAGTTATTGAGCACTTTACCTAAAGAGCTGGCAATAAACGCCATAGCAGCAATACCTAAAAGAGCAGCGATGATCCCCGCCCACACACCTTTTTCAAGCGCTTTTGTATTCTGCTCATCACTCCATTGTTGGTAGGTGTCGACGCTTTTTGTAAGATAGTTGCTGGGAACTGACACCATGACTACCCACGGAGCATCACTCGTTTCAATTGACGTAATCGCATATTCGTCACCACCAAAAGTAACGAGACCAGCGCCTTTTTCTTTCGCGATCGACTGAATGTTTGCCCACTGTGCTGCAAGCTCAGAAGACACCTTCTTGCCTACCATTTCTGCATCACGACTGTTTGCCAATGTAATGCCTTTCCATGATGTGATAAGGATTTTTCCTTGTCCTTCAAACAGGTCTCGTGCAAACAACTCACTCTGACTTTGCAGCTCGTGTAGCGAGAGATCAAAACCGAGTGAGCCTATGATTTTACCATCCTGCTTAATTGGCTGACTGATGGTAGTGATCAACTCTTGTTTACCACGAACTGGATAAAAGTACGGCTCCATTACGAAAGTTTTGCCTGTTTCGTAAGGCATTAAGTGCCAATCGTCTTTACGCTCACCGTTGTTGTTTAACTCCGTATTACTAAAGCTCTCCATTGCGACAGCGTCAAAGCTATTCTTATCGTTTGGAGAGAAGAAAGGTGCGAGGTAGCCTTGGCTGTTAAAGCCGATTTCAGGACTAAAAGTCGTTTGCTGTGACCATGTTTTGTCTTGCCAAACCATATAACCAGCAAATACGGCTTTGTTTTGTGCTTCTAATGCGGCAGTAAACTGTTTAACAATAAGATCTGCGCTCGCATCTGTCTCTGCACTTAGCTCAATAATCGAACGTACTTGTTTAAGGTTTGCCAACACAGGATCGAGTTGGTTGGCTACATTCAAACCTTGCTGAATTGCGGTATTTTGCAAGTCGGTGTTGGTCGCATCTGTTAACTGCGTTTTGACCTTCTCGTTCACTTGTTTGTTTACATCGGTAAATGCGTTTGTGGTCATTCCCATGGCAATAAGCAAAGTGAAAGCCATCGCTCCACCAGCGCTGACCGCAATTCGCGTTCGTATACTGTTAAACATAGAAACCTCTGTAACTAAAAATAAGTTGGCGTTAGTTTTTGAAATATCGTGGATTTTAAACAACAGAAGTGAACAGGAGTCGCCAAGATATGAATAGAAAAAGAACAGAAAGATCAATTTTATTAACAGAATTAACTGGCGAGGGGATTTTATATTTAAAGGTAATGAGCTGCACAATAAATAAAGTGATTAAGTTGATAGTATAACTCTTTGTATTTACGGAACTTAAACCTTACAAAAAAGATGGCTTTTATATGAAAGTAATCAAATATTAAAGTAGAGGTATGCTTACGAGTCGATTAATCATTTCGTGATTTAGATCACATTTAATTTTCCTCATCTTTTTGTTTTCACTGCAATTATTATCTGGATAACCAAGCCATTATTTGCTCGATTGTTGGAACACCCAGTGCATACTCAGCAAGTAATTGCTCACCATACCCGCCAAAATTCCCATCACTAAAGCAATGTAAACTGTTGTCCCTTGTGTACCCAATAAGAGTGTGGTGACTTTGAAAACGGCAAAGTTTGGTAATGCGCTGATGCTTGCGCTAAGCATAAACTTTTGCCATTGGTTAAATGCTCTATCCTTTGTTGATTGCGAAAACGTCAAACATCGATTGCCCAACCATGTTGTGGTCGCAGCAACGCAAAATGCCAGCCCTCGAGCCATCATTAATTCGACCCCAGCCCATTGAAATAAAACCATAAAAATGAGGGTATCGACGATGAAGCCGACACCACCCACCATAGCAAATGTCAATAATCTACTCATCACGTTACCCTGTACCCAAGTGACTTCAAGATGCAGAATTCAGAGCGTTGTCATTGATT